>NZ_JBSGWE010000003.1:910592-979263 GCF_053608825.1 Nocardia sp. NPDC055002 | reverse complement strand
CCGGTTAGCCACCGGGGCTTGCTCCTTCGTCGCCTACGCCCCGGCGGCTAACCGGCGGCCCGGCCGCGACCGGCCACTTCGTGGCCGCCGCTCCCTAGGGGTCGCGGGTGCGGGGCTGGTTGTGTGGTCATGGCGGATCTGGGGTGCACGGTGTGGCTGGGGGTGCGGACCGGGGGGGTCAGCGGAGCGGGCGGATGCCGGGGGTTCGGGGGTCGTTGCCTACGCAGGCGAGAATGGCGCAGCCGGGTGGGATGCTGGCGAACGGGGCGGCCAGGGGTTGGTTGAGGCAGTCGAAGACGGTGCAGCCGGGGTAGGCGCCGGGGCCGATGCCGAAGACGGCCAGCAGGATGTTGGCGTCGATGAGTTTGCCCGCGTCGAACTCCAGTGGGGGCTCTACGTACGGTTCGGCGGTCGGGGCCTGGGTGTCGGTGATGGCGGCGAACAGGCGGCGGAAGAACTCGTGGGGGAGCTCTTCGGCGTGGGCGAGGATGCCGCTCGGGCCGTAGGCGGTCTGGTTGCCGAACGGGCCCGTCCACATCACCGTCATGTCCAGGCTCGGCAGGAAGAAGACGTTCTGCAGCCCCAGTCCGGACATGAAGAACGTGTCGGCGGGCAGGAAGTCGGGGGATTCGCTGCAATCGGCGCCCAGCCAGAACAGGTAGCCGTAGCAGCTGTTCGCCGCCGACGGTGTGCGGGCTTCGCGCAGATAATCCGAGGAGATCACCCGGTCGGCGCCCCAGCGGCCGTCGTTCGAGACGAGCAGGCCGATCTTGGCCAGGTCGTTGGGCGGCAGCAGGAGATGGGCGTAGCCGTAGGTATGGCCGGATCGGTCACTTGCCCAGTAGTAGTCGCTGCGCGGGATGCCCAGCGGGTCGAACAATTCCCGCTGCGCGAACTGCTGTAGCGGTTCGCCGACGGCCAGCTCGATCACGTAGGACAGCAGGTCGACATTGCGCTGGCTGTAGCTGAACGTGGTGCCGGGCGGATTGGTCAGCTGCACCGACAGCGCCTGCACCGCCGAGTGCGGGTCGATGGGGATCACCGCGGTGATGCCCTCGGACAGCACTCCCACCTGCATGCCGGAAGTCTCGGTGAGCAGGTTCTCGACGGTGATCGACCGGTGCGCCGCGTCGCCGAGACCGGGCGGCAGGTAGCGGTCGATGGGGGCGGCGATATCGATTTTGCCTTCGTCGGAAGCGATTCCGGCCAGCAACGACACCACCGACTTGGTGACGCTCCAGATGTTCCACGGCGTATTGCCGGTCTCGTCGTTGCGCAGGCCCTCACCGACGAGGCAGTTGTGCCGGAAGATCTGGACGTTGAGCCGGTTGCGGGTGGCCGCGAACTGGAGTGCCGCTTCGAGTTTCGCCGAATCCAGCCCCACCTGTTCGGGCTCGGCGCGCTCCAGGTCGCGACCTGAGGTCACCTCGCAGGTCGTACTCGGCGCGGCGTGGGCCGGAACGGCGAATAGGCACGCCGAGGCCAGCACCGCAGCGATCGTTCCCGCGAAAACGCCCGTGATGTGCCGCATGCGGGCGAGAGTAGCCCGTGCCGCGCACCGTAACCCGTATAGCGTGGCCGCTGAACCCCCTAATCACAGGCATGTTCACTTCCCCGCAACACTGCGAATCCCGTACACCCCCGCGCCGGCCGCGAGCACTCCGAGCCCGGCCAGCACCGACTCGATCGGCAACGCGAACCCGACCACCACACAACCTGCCGCCCCGAGCACCGGAACCCAGCGCCGCGGCCTGCCCTCGGCGGCGGTCAGCGTGGCCGCCGACAGGTTGGCGATCAGGTAGTAAGCGAGCACCGCGAACGAGGAGAACCCGATCGCCGCGCGCAGATCCACCGTCGCCGCGAGCACCGCGACCACCACACCCACCGCGAGCTCGGCCCGATGCGGCACTGCGTATTTCGGATGGATCATCGCCAGTGCCCGCGGCAGATGCCCGTCGCGTGCCATCGCCAGTGAGGTTCGCGAGACCCCCAGGATCAACGCCATCAGCGAACCCGCCGCCGCCAGCACCGCCCCCACCCGAACCACCGGCGCCAGCCATCCCGCCCCCGCCGCCTCGACCACCTGCGCGAGCGGATCACGCGCGGCCGCCAGCCCACCCGACCCCAACGTCAGCAACGCGGCCACCGCCACCAGCGCGTACACCGCCAATGCCACTGCCAGCGCCAGCATGATCGCCCGCGGAATGGTCCGCTCCGGCGCACGCACCTCCTCGCCGAGCGTGGCGATCCGCGCGTACCCGGCGAACGCGAAGAACAACAGCCCCGCCGCCTGCAACACCCCGTACGGCCCGATCTCCTTGTCGAGAACCGTTGCCTCCGAATGACTCCCACCGACCCCCACCACGACAACCGCCGCCAGCACCGCCAGCACCACGCCCACGATCACCCGCGAAGCCAGCGCTGACTTCTGCACTCCCACATAGTTGATCGCCGTCACCACCACCACGGCCCCCACCGCGACCGCGTGCGCCTGCTCAGGCCACGCGTAACTCCCCACCGTCAACGCCATCGCCGCGCACGACGCCGTCTTCCCGACCACGAACCCCCACCCCGCCAGGTACCCCCAGAACGGCCCCAACCGTTCCCGCCCGTACACATACGTCCCGCCGGACACCGGATACAGCGCAGCCAACCGCGCCGACGACATCGCATTGCAATAGGCGATTACCGCGGCCACCCCCAGGGCGACCAGCAACCAGGACCCACCCACCCCCGCCGCAGGGCCCAACGCCGCGAACACCCCGGCCCCCACCATCGCCCCCAATCCCACCACTACTGAATCTCCCAGCCCCAGTCCCCGCCGCAACTGCCCATCCGAAGTCATGGACCCATCCTCGAGCACGCGCGCGTGCCCCGCGACCCGGATACGGCAAACGCCGCCAGGTCGATGAGGGTGACCTGGCGGCGTTCGAGTCGATGGGCCGCCTCGAGGACGGCCCGTCAGGGTGCCGACGCCCCACAAGCGCCTCTCGGCGGGTGGTCGCTCGTAGCGACAAATGGGGTGAGGCCCGGGGCTGTTCGGACGTCGACAGTGAGTCCAACCGCTGCTGCCGGTGAACTATTCCGGCGGCTCGATGTGATCCACACAACGACACGAGGCAGGTACGGCGTTACGCGTACCTGCCTCGTCTCATGGGTGGGCGAAGGGCCTGATTCCGGGCTCTCTCGTGGACGGTGTCAGGGGATCAGAAGTTGCTGAACCAGTACAGAAGGCTTGCCAGCAACCAGACGATCGCGGTTTCCATGGTCGATCTCCTTGCGTCGGTACTTCTATCATCGCCGAAAACCCGACTTCGCCGACAAGTTGTTCTTAAGAAGCTCTAGAGACCGACACCGCATTGTTGCTTCAGACACCGGAACAACCGGGTCCGATCGGTCTCGAGGGGTGATCGGTCGGACCCGGCGGTGCAGACCAGAAGGTGGCTCTTCCAGACGCTGAAGACGCACTGCCGACGGTAACCACACCGACGGGCTGGGCCGAACATGTTCCACGTTGTGTCGGTGAGTACGCGTGCCGGGCCGGTCGATCGAGGGGTGATCGGCCCGGGCGTTTGCGTATGGCCCGGATTCGGGTAAGTGTTGGGGGGTGGTCGATATTGCGGAGCACTCCGACGCGCTCGACCGTGCCGAGGCGCGGCTGCGCGAAGAATTCGCGACGATGTTCGAGCTGGAGACGATCCATCGTTTCCTGCATTCCTCCTACGAGAATTTCGCTGCTCGGGCGACGGTGACCATGTACCTACCGCTGCTGGCCGAGCGGTTCGGGCGCCAACGGTTGCAGGCGCTGGCCAAGATCGAGGGCAAGGTGGCCCGGCCGCGTCCGACGGTGCTGTTCCTGTGTACACACAACGCGGGCCGGTCGCAGATGGCGCTCGGCTTCTTCGAAGAACTGGCGCTGGGTCGAGCGGTGGCCTGGTCGGGCGGGTCGGTGCCGAGTGGGCAGCTCAATCCGGCCGCGGTGGCGGTGATGGCGGAGGTCGACATCGACATCTCGCGCGAGTACCCGAAACCGTGGACCGACGAGATCATCCGTGCCGCCGACGTGATCGTCACGATGGGCTGCGGCGATACCTGTCCGTTGGTGCCCGGGGTGCGTTACGTGGAGTGGATCATCGACGATCCGGCCGGCCTCGAGACCGAGCAGGTGCGGCCCATCCGCGACGACATCGGCCATCGCGTGACGGGCCTGCTCGCCGAGCTCGGCATCGACGTCACCGATCCCGTAGATACGCCACCCAGCTCCCGTACCGCGTGATGTCGGTGGCGGCGACGGCGGCGTCGTAGCTGCACGCGAAGCCGACCACCGCGCGTCCGTCGGAGAGATCGATACTGGTCAGGGCCATTGGCGGCGGTAGTTCGGCGAGGAATCGGCCGAGGCCCGCGGGGGAGACGAGGAACAGTTCGCCGAGGATCGGCGCGCCCTGTCCCGCACCGTGGCGGACCAGTCCGGGTTTGGCCGGGGTGGTGTCGAGGGCGGTCAGGCGATAGGCGTCGGAGGTGGTGATCTCGCCTGCGAAGCGGGCGCCGAGCTGTTCGAGTTGCCAGTGCAGCGGTTGGCCGCGCAGGTGGGCGCCGAACACGGCAAGGGGCACACCGGTTTCCACGAGAAGCGGCGCCGGGGTGCCGATGACGCGCGCGGCGAGGTCGACCGCCGACTGGTCGGCGAACGCGGGGACCACGACTGTCACGCCGAACGGCAGGCCATCGGCGGTCGGCTTGCCGGGGATCGCGACGGCGGCGAGGTCGAGGAGGTTGCAGAAGTTCGTGTAGGTGCCGAGCCGGCGGTTGATCGCGAGCGGGTCGGCTTCGACTTCGGCGATCGACGGGTGTTCGGTGGTGGTGGGGAGTAGGAGTCCGTCGAAGCCGGTGAGCAGCGTAGTCGCGGTGGTGCGGGCTCGGGCCAGGGCGTCCAGGTCCTGCGCGAACGCGTGCGCGTCGAGTTCTCTTGCGGCACTGATTATTCCGGAGACAGTGCGGTCGAGACCCGGTGCGCCCTTGTCGACGAACTCGCCGACCGCCGCGTACCGCTCGGCGACTATCGCGCCGTCGTAGAGCAGGCGGGCTGCGTCGAGAAGTGACGAGATGTCGATTTCGGTGAGGCGCAAGCCTTGATCACGCAGGGCCGCGACAGTTTCCGTGAACGCCGTTCGATAGGCCGGGCTCAGCGGCTCGAGGTCTTCGGGTCGGGGGATGGCGATCGCGGGCTCGGCGGATGCCGCGAGGCGGACGTCGGCGGGCCATTCGCGGCTGCGTGGGTCGCGAGAGTCCTTGCCCGCCATCGTCTTCGCGGCGGTGACCGCCAGGCCCAGGCCGGCGGCGAAAATGGTGACCGCGTCATAGTCGGCGCAGGCGGGGACGACGCCATGGGCGGGGATCACACCGAGCGTGGCCTTGATGCCGACGATTCCGTGCAGTGCGGCAGGTACGCGTCCCGAACCCGCCGTGTCGGTGCCGATCGCGAGGTCGGCGATGCCGAGCGCGACCGCCGCCGCGGAGCCGGAACTCGAACCGCCGGAGATCAATTCGGGATGAAGGGCATTGCGGACGGCGCCGTAGGGGCTGCGCGTGCCGACGAGCCCGGTGGCGAACTGGTCGAGGTTGGTCTTGCCCAGCACCAGCGCGCCCGCCGCGACCAGCCGCTGCACCGAAGACGCAGTTTCCGTTGCCTCGTAAGCGAATTCAGGACAGGCGGCGGTGGTGGGCAATCCGGCCACGTCGACGTTGTCCTTCACCGCGAGGAGCAACCCCGCCAGCGGCAGCTGCTCGCCCGCGGCGACACGGCGTTCCAGATCGACGGCTTCGGCCGTCAGCACCTCCTGGGAGCGCAGCGTGATCCAGACCTCGGGCCGATCCACCTCGGCGATTCGTGCGTAGGCGGCGGCGACCCGTGCGGTCGGGGTGGCAGACATAAACGCTCCTCTATTCACTCAGCGACATGGCGGCGACAGCACGCGAGATCCGCTCGAGCACCACATCCAGCGAATCGCCGATGTGGGTGTGCAAGAGCTGCTGGGCCAGTGTGAGATCACCGGCGAGGACGGCGTCGAGAATGCCGAGGTGCTCGCTGATCGTGGTCTCGATGCGGTTGTTGATCATGAAGTCGTACATGCGGACATGCCGGATCCGGGAGTTCACCGCCACCAGGGCGCGCACCATCTCGGCATTGCCCGCCGCGGTCAGCAGGGCGACATGGAATTCCTCGTCGACGACGACGAAACCCGGCTCCTGGGCGGGCGGGTCGGCCTGCAGAACCAGCCACTTCTGCCGCTCGGCGCGGAGCAGGGCGGTGTCGTGGGTGATCCGCGGATCTGCCCGCACCCGCGTCATCCCGCCCAGTTCCAGGGTCAGCCGCAACTCGTAGAGATCGCGAATCCGCGCCACACTCGGCCGCACCGGACTGAACCCGAACTCCTCGCGCTGCAACAGCCCGTCCGAGCAGAGCATGGTGAGTGCCTCCCGAACCGGCGTGCGGGAGATGCCGAATCTGGCCGACAGTTTGGGTTCGGTGAGCCGTTCCCCGAACCGGATGTCCCCGTTCATCAACTCCCCCCGCAACGTCGAGTACACGACGTCGCGCAACGGCCTTCCCGAGCCCTCGGCCGGTGCATCCACCCTTGTCGACATGGGTGTATACGCTATCGACCGCGAATTTCTATCAAGTGACAGAAAGTAAGCGCCACGTTATCCCTTGCTCACACCGAAACCCTCACCATCCAGAGCCTCGTGAAGGGAGAACTTCTCAACCAACCCCGAACACGCAGGCAACCCCACCCGCCACGGACACGCCCACACTCGAACCACGAGCCCACCGTCGCGCTCCCACCTCCGCTCACCCCGGAAGGGCGACCCCCATGAGCCCCATCATCCTGGCCCTCATCCTCGGCCTGATCTTCCTCACGGCCATCACCATCTGCTGGCCGAACCCCCTCGACCGCGAACCCCCACAGACAAGCGAAGAGCCCCTGACCAGTGAACTGATCAGGGGCTCTTCTGTGTCTCAACCAACACGTCGGGGTGACAGGATTTGAACCTGCGACCTCTTCGTCCCGAACGAAGCGCGCTACCAAGCTGCGCCACACCCCGTGAGGCGAACCTGAAGTAGCTTACAACGTGGGGTCGTGAAACGTTAAATTGGCTGGTCAGATGGGGGTTAGTCGAGGGATCTGATGGAGCTGAAGATGCGCTTGGCCTCGGCGGCGTCGATGGCGCCGGGAACGCCGGTGTCGGCGATCATGACCATGACGAAGCTGCCGTCCTTGGCGCCTTTGAAGGCGTAGGTGTAGACGGAGTAGGTGCCGGCGCAGCCGGGTTTGGGGGCGGGGACGGTGCCGGTGGTCTCGGTGAACATGCCCTCGGTTTTGCCGTCGATCGACTTCAGCGGCTGGGCGGGGCCGGCGGTGCCCTTCGAGCCCTGGTAGGCGAGGGGGGCGGCCTTGGTGCCGAGTTCGGCGCCCGCCGCGGCGTTGTCGGCGTTCTTGGAGCCGGTGAGCAGCGACATGGTGCGGGTGGAGTTCGGGCAGTAGTCGCGGCCGTCGGAGGCGTAACCCTTGCCGATCACCGAGTCGCCGGGGGGTTCACCGACGCCGCCGATGGTGGTTTCGGTGGCGACCTTCCAGCCTGCCGGGACGTCGTAGGCGGCGCCACGGTCAGGGGAAGCGACCACCTGGTAGCCCTCGATCAGGGGTTTGCGGTTCGACGCGGCGCCCGAGGGCGCGGGGGTGGTGGTGCTGGGTTTGGGCTTGCTCGACGAGGCCGGCGCCGGGGTGGTGGACAGGGCGCTGACCATCGAAGGAGTGCCGCCCGCGGTGGTGGTCGGCGCGTCGTCGCCGCGGGTGAGCGCGACCGCGGTGATCGTGCCGCCGACCAGAAGTAGCGCCGCCACACCTGCCGCGGCCCAGATCGCCGCCTTGTTCCCGGATTTCTGGTTGGGCGGGAGGGGCTGGCCGTACGTCTGGATGCCTTGGTGATCCAGCGGGGGGATTTCGCCGTATTGCTGCGGTGCCTGCTGCTGCCAGCCCGGTGCGCCGACCCTGGTCGGATCTGCCTGCCCGGCCGGCGCGCCCCACTGCTGCTGACCGGGCGGATTCGCCGGACCGCCCCACTGTTGCTGCGCACCGGCCGAGGGGCCGCCCCACTGCTGACCGGGAGGCACCGGCGCGCCCCACTGGCCCGGAGGCTGTTGTCCGGCAGTCGGATTCGTGCCCGGCTGCCACTGCTGATTCGAACCAGGTTGTCCGCCAGGAAAATTGGCGCCGGGAGCTACCGGTCCGCCCGGCTGCGGGGCCCCAGGGTGCCACTGCTGGCCAGGTTGCCCGGCAGGCGCATGTTGCCAAGGCTGATTCGAACCCGGCTGACCCACAGGCGGATTCGCCCCTGGCCAGGGTGTCGGCTGGCGCAGCTGGGTGGGGTCTGCCTGCCCTGGCTGCGGAACCTGCTGTCCCGCAGGAGGGTTACCGGAATCCTGCCAATCCTGCGGACCCGCCGGTGCCCACTGCGTGGGTTCGGGAAGTCCGGGTGGTGGACCGGATCCGTCCCAGCGCAGGGTCGGCGGGAGGCCGGTGCTGCCCGGCGTCCACACCGCGGTGGGATCTGGTGCGCCCGGATTCGGCTGTTCCGCAGCCGAATCCGGCGAACCGGGCCGCTGCCACTGCTGGTCGGGCTGGTCCGGTGCGCCGGACCCGCCGAATACGGTCGGGTCGTCGCGCCTGTCGTCGGATCCACTGCTCACGGTCGTCTCCTGATGACACCTCAATGACAATGTCGTTCGGAGCCAGACCCTAGCGGGCGACGGCCTCCGAGGTCGAAATGCCGAAGCCGGTGTCGGCGGACGGCCGCTTGGGCTGGGCGCCGACCAAGGTCAGCAGCGTGGCCTCGGGGCGGCAGCAGAAGCGGTAGGGCGCCCACGGCGAGGTGCCGATGCCAGCCGAGACGTGCAGCTGGGTGTGCTCGCCCCACTGCGAGGCGCCCTTCACCCGGGACTTGTCGATACCGCAATTGGTGACCAGCGCGCCGTAACCGGGAACGACCAGCTGCCCACCGTGGGTGTGACCGGCCAGCACCAGGTCGTAGCCGTCCTCGGCGAAGCGATCGAGCACGCGCGGCTCGGGCGAGTGCGTGACACCGATGCTGAGCTGGGCCAGCTGGTTCGGTGCGCCCGCGACCGTGTCGTAGCGGTCGCGCTGCAGGTGCGGGTCGTCGACGCCGGCACTGGCGATGCGGATGCCCGCCACCTCGAGGTCGCGCCGGGTGTGGGTCAGATCGAGCCAGCCGCGCTCGGTGAATGCCGCGCGCAGGTCCTTCCACGGCAGCGGATCGCCGTAGACGCGACGGTGATCTTTCTTGAAATACTTCAGCGGATTCTTCGGCACCGGCGCGAAATAGTCATTCGAACCGAACACGAACAAGCCGGGTCGAGCCAGCAGCGCACCGAGGGATTGCACCACCGCGGGCACAGCCTTGGGATGGGAAAGATTGTCGCCGGTATTCACGACCAGGTCGGGTTCGAGGCGGTCGAGTTCGCGCAGCCACTGCTGTTTGAGCTGCTGGCCCGGCATCATGTGCAGGTCGCTGACGTGCAGAATGCGCAACGTCGGCGAACCGGGCGCGAGCACCGGCATCGTGGCTTCGCGCAGGACGAACGCGTTCCGTTCGATCAGCGTGGCGTAGCCGATGCCTGCGACGGCGGCCCCGGCGGCTCCCAACGCGGTTCGGCGGACAGCGGACGTCGAGATAACGGGCATTTGCCCAGCATAGGCGACCCCCTCCCGGATCGGCGCGTGTGTTTCCGCACAAACGGTCTGGAATTTCCGTCGCGACGGAAATGTGATGGGACTCCACTGAGCGAACGACTACGGTAAACCGCATGTCGGAACTGAAAGCCAAGCTGCGCGCGGATATGACCACCGCGATGAAAGCCAAGGACAAACTGCGTCTCGCGACCCTGCGGATGCTGCTCGCCGCTATCCAGACTTCCGAGGTCTCCGGTACGGAGGCGCACGAACTCTCCGATGCCGATGTCGTGTCGCTGCTGCAGAAGGAAGCCAAGAAGCGCAACGAGGCGGCCGTGATCTACGAGCAGAACGGTCGCGGTGAACTGGCCGCGAACGAGCGCGCCGAGGAACAGATCATCGAGGAGTACCTGCCGACCCAGCTCGACGACGCGGAGGTGGCGCAGGTCGCCGATACCGCGATCGCCCAGGTCGCCGAGCAGCTCGGTGAGCGCCCGGGAATGAAGCAGATGGGGCAGGTCATGAAGGCCGCCACCGCGCTGGCCGACGGCAAGGCCGACGGGTCGCGGCTCTCCGCCGCGGTCAAGGCCCGGCTGTAGAACGAACGAAGGCCGCCGTCCGAATCGGACGGCGGCCTTTGCCGTGTGACTAGCGCGGCACGGGGATGGGGATCGGTGGCAGGCGCGGAATCTGCGGCAGCCCCGGAATCACCGGTGCGGGCGCGGCGGGCGGGGGAGTCGTCGGCGCGGGGACCCGGACGGTGCCGTCACTGATGTAGATCGTGACCACCGAGCCCGGAATGGCCGACCCGTTCGGCGAACTGCCCATCACCGTGCCCTTGGCCTGCGAACCGGCGCCCGTCACCGCGGAGACCTGGAAGCCGGCGCCGGACAGGATCGAGGTGGCCTCGCCCTGCGACTTGCCCGCCACATCGGGGACCTGGGAATTGTTCGCGCCGCGGACGTACTTGTCGTCCACCGGCGGCAGGCCCGGCGGCGGGAACCGGTCCATCAACGGCTTGATGGCGTTGAACCAGGTGCGGGCCGGTTCGTTACCACCGAACAGGCCGGAGGCATCGCTGGCGCCGCAGTTGCGCAGCGGGAACGAGCAGATCTCGCCGGGGGTCGGGCTGTCGCCGTAGACGTAGACCGACGAAGCCAGCGCGTTGGTGAAGCCGAGGAACGCCGAGGAGCGGTGGCTCTCGGTGGTGCCCGTCTTACCCGACATCGGTGCCGACCACCCGGCCGCACGCGCGGCGCCCGCGGCGGTACCGCTGACGTCGTCCTTGCTCATCGCGTTGGCGAGGGTGTTGGCCAGACCCGGGTCGACCACCTGCTCACAGGCTTGCTGGGTGAGCGGAACGGTCTTGCCGCTGCGGTCGACGACCTCCTTGATCGGCGAGGGCGGGCACCACTTGCCGCCCGAGCCGAGCGTGGCGGCCACGTTCGTCAGTTCGAGCGGGTTGATCGCGAACGGGCCGAGGGTGAACGAGCCCATGTTGTTGTTCTTGATGTGGTCGGCCAGGCTCGAGTTGCCGTGCCCGGAGGTGCCGGGGTTGGTGTAGGACCGCATGCCGAGGCGCACGGCCATGTCCACCGCGGCCGAGACGCCGACGTCCTGGATCATCTTCACGAAGGTGGTGTTGGGCGAGGTCGCGAGCGCGTCGGTCACCGACATCGACCCCGGGTAGTTGCCCGCGTTCTTGACACACCAGGAGTCGGCCGGGCAGCCCGGCGAGTTCGAGTAGCCCATGCCCCTGGCGGCGTAGGTGCCGGGGACATCCACCTGGGCGGCGATGCCGAGGCCCTTCTCCATCGCGGCGGCGGTGGTGAAGAGCTTGAAGATCGAGCCCGCGCCGTCACCGGCCATCGAGTACGGCTGGCCGAGCAGCGTCTCGTTGGCGTCGCGGTTGAGGCCGTACGTGCGGCTCGACGCCATCGCGAGGACGGGGTGCGAATCCTGACCGGGCGCGACCACCGACATCACCTCGGCGATGTTGTCGAGGTTGGGGTCGGCCTGCTCGTTCACCGAACGCTTCACCGATTCCTGCAGCACCGGATCGAGTGTGGTCTTGATCAGGTAGCCGCCCTTGTCGATCTGCTCGCGGCTGATCCCGGCCTCGGCCAGGTACTGCAGCGCGTAGTCGCAGAAGAAGCCCTTGTCGTTGGCGGAGATGCACCCGCGCGGCAGGCCCTTGGGTTCGGGCAGCACACCGAGCGGTTCGGCCTTGGCCTTGCGGAACTCCTCGGCGCGGTGCGGGATGTTCTGGATCAGCGTGTCGAGCACGGTGTTGCGGCGGTCGGTGACACCGGCGACGTTGGTGTAGGGGTTCAGCTTGGAGCTGGACTGCACCATGCCCGCCAGCATCGCCGACTGGGTGATGCTGAGCTGGGACGCGTCGATGCCGAAGTAGGTCTGCGCGGCGTCCTGGATGCCGTAGGAACCGTTGCCGAAGGGCACCAGGTTCAGGTAGCGGGTGAGGATCTCGTCCTTGGACAGTTCGCGGTCCAGCGTGAGCGCCATCCGGATCTCGCGCAGCTTGCGCGCCGGTGTCGTCTCGATCGCGGCGCGGCGTTCGGCGTCGGTCTTGGCGACCACGAGCAGGTTGAAGTTCTTCACGTACTGCTGGTCCAGGGTCGACGCGCCCTGCTGCACGGCACCCGAGGAGGTGTTGGTGAGGAACGCGCGCAGCGTGCCCTGCCAGTCCACACCCTTGTGGTCGGAGAAGCGCTTGTCCTCGATGGACACGATCGCCAGCTTCATGTTGTTGGAGATCTTGTCGCTCGGCACTTCGAAGCGGCGTTGCTCGTAGAGCCACGCCAGCGGCGACCCGTTCGCGTCGACCATCGTCGACACGGCGGGGACCGTGCCCTCCACCAGTTCGGCGGAGACATTGTCGACGGCGTCGGCGGCGCGGTTGGAGATGAATCCGAATCCACCGGCCAAGGGGAACAACAGCCCAGCGACAAGCACGGCGGCCAGCGCGCAGCTGCCGGCCAGCCTCGCGAGCGTTTGAGTGATCGGCACGATCCCAGACTAGAGGGTGGGGTGGTGAGGTTCACGGCTGTGCTGCTCGACGGGGAATGTCCGGGCGGTGCCAGGGGGGTTGCTCGGGCGTGTCAACAAAATGATCACATCGGCGTGTCGCGACCGGCCACGCCGGTGATCAGCACTACTGCGCGGTTCTGGCCCGATTTGAATGGACGCCCGTACCAAAAAATCGGGGGGCGGTCTTGCGTAACCGCCATACCTTTACCTAGATTGAGAACCCAGTGTGATAGAGCTAACACTCAAAGTGGAATGTGGTGCGGGACGCAGCGGTAGTTGGGTTGCTGTGATCCGCGCTCGCGATTCTGGAGCGCCGCACAACGGTGTTCGGACTGCAAAGGGGCACATCAAATGCACATCACAACCCCCATCGCTCGACTGGATGTAGAGCAGGCCGAGGCAAGGATCGCTTGGGTTGCCCAGGCGCGATGCAAGGAAGTGGACCCTGATCAGCTGTTCGTTCGCGGTGCGGCGCAGCGCAAGGCGGCAACGATCTGCCGTCACTGCCCAGTGCTGATGCAGTGTGGTGCCGACGCCCTCGACAATCGTGTCGAGTTCGGTGTGTGGGGCGGGATGACCGAGCGGCAGCGGCGTGCGCTGCTCAAACAGCATCCCGACGTGACGTCGTGGGCTGAATTCTTCAACGCCCAGCGGCAGCACCAGGTGGCTATCTAGCAGACGAGACCGGACCGTTATCACAAACGGCGCCGAGACCGCGTGGTTTGCGGAATCGGCGCCGTTGGTGAGTGTTACCGGATTGTGAGCTATAGCGGATTTGTCTGAATCGATCAGGCCGAAGCCGGGGTGCCGGTCAGCTGATCGCCGACGGCGCGCAGTGCTTCGAGATCCGAGACCTCGAAGGGCAGCGCGGTCACCGAGACGATCTTCACCCGCGGATGCGCACCGGTGAAGCGGTGCAGCAGCCGCCGCTCCCGCGCCGCCGTCGACACCCGATCGGCGTGGATGCGCAGCACCGACGCGGTCAGCGGGTTCGAATCGGCCAGCTGGTCGGCGGCAGTCAGCGCGTGGTCGCCCGACAGCTCCGACAACGCCGGATGGGTCCGGTTCAGCACCAGACCGGCCAGCGGCATCTTCTCGGTCGAGAGCCGGTCGACGAAGAACGACGCCTCGCGCAACGCGTCCGGCTCGGGCGCGGCGACCACCAGGAAGTGCGTACCGGGCTTGGACAGCATCGCGAAGGTGCGCTCGGCCCGGTCCTGGAACCCACCGAACAGCGATTCCAGCGATTGCAGGAACGTCGAGGCGTCCTTGAGCATCTGCCCGCCGACAATCGTCGACACCCCGCGCATGGCCAGGCTCATCGCCCCCGTGACGATCCGGCCGACACCGCGTCCCGGCGCCATGATCAACCGGATCATCTTGCCGTTGAGGAAGGTGCCCAGCCGCTTGGGCGCGTCGAGGAAATCGAGCGCGTTACGAGAGGGGGGAGTGTCGACCACGATCAGGTCCCACTCCTTGCGCGCGGCCAGCTGGCCGAGCTTCTCCATCGCCATGTACTCCTGCGTGCCACCGAACGACGACGCCACCGTCTGATAGATCGGATTGGCGAAGATCTGCTCGGCCTTGTCCGCGCTGGTGTGCTCGAGCACCATGTCGTCGAAGGTGCGGCGCATGTTCAGCATCATCGCGTGCAGCTCACCGGGGACCTCGGCACCGAGCTCCACACGCTGCGGGGTGTTGTCCAGTTCGGCCACGCCCAGCGACTGCGCCAGCCTGCGCGCCGGATCGATGGTCAGCACCACCACCTTGCGACCCGATTCGGCCGCTCGCAGCGCGATCGAGGCCGCGGTGGTGGTCTTGCCGACGCCGCCGGACCCGCAGCACACGATCACGCGGGCCGTCGGGTCGGCGATGATCTGCGAGACATCCAGCGCGGGCGGGGTGGAAACGTGCTCGCTCATCGGACTCCCTGCGCGGATAGCTGTTCGGCCAGTTCGTAGAGGCCACCCAGGTCGATGCCGTCGCCGAGGGCGGGCAGGGACAGCTGGGGGACGTCGATCTGCGCCAGTTCGGCGGCACTCGCGTTCTGCGCGGTCAGCACGATCGCATGGTCGACCGTTTCGGCGATCAGGCCGTCGAAGTCCGACTCGGACAGGGTGATGCCGGCCTTCGCCAGGTCGGCGGCGACCGCGGCAGTGTCGAGCTCGCCCGCCACGGCCGTGTCGCGCTGAGCCGGGGTGAGTTCGGCGGTGGCCGCCCGGTTGACGATCACCGTGCCGATCCGCAGATCGTCGGCGGTGAGCTCGGCGATCGCGTCGGCGGTCTCCTGCACCGGCAGTGCCTCGAGCAGCGTCACCAGGTGGATCATCGTCTGGTCGGAATGCAGCAGGTTGGACACGCCCTCGGCCTGCGAGGCGATCGGACCGCCCTTGGCGATCTCGGCCATGGCCGTGGTGACGTCGAGGAAGCCGGCGATCCGGCCGGTCGGCGGCGCGTCGACGACGATGTCGTCATAGGCGGGCCTGCCGTCTTTGCCGACCCGGACCACACACTCTTTGATCTTGCCGGTGAGGATCACGTCGCGCAGACCCGGCGCGATCGTGGTGACGAACTCGATGGCGCCCATCCGGCGCATCGCCCGTCCCGCGAAGCCGAGGTTGTAGAACATGTCGAGGTATTCGAGGAACGCGTACTCGATGTCCAGTGCCAGCGCCGTCACCTCGCCACCGCCGTCGGCGCTGGCGATATGGGTCTCGGTGGGCGGCAACGGTGGCCGATCGAACAATTGCGCGATGGACTGGCGACTCTCGACCTCGACCAGCAGCACTTTGCGTCCCCCTGCGGCGAGCGCGAGTGCGAGTGCGGCCGAAACGGTCGACTTGCCGGTGCCTCCCTTGCCGGTCACGTAGTGCAAGCGGGCCTTGGCCGCGCGCTGTGGCCATCCGGTCGACGGTTCCGGAACCGACGAAACCGGCTCTGCTGTTGGTGCTCCCACGCCGCCGAGCCTATAACCCGTTTCGCCCAGGCGTTCGGGGTGAGCCCTAAACTCACACCATGAGTGAAGTCACCCTGTGGGAGTACGCGACCGTGCCGCTGTTGACGCACGCGACCAAGCAGATCCTCGACCAGTGGGGGTCCGACGGCTGGGAGCTGGTCTCGGTGCTGCCCGGACCGACCGGCGAACAGCACGTCGCCTACCTGAAGCGGAAGAAATAGCGTGGCCACCGCGTGGAAGGACGCGCTCGACCGGCTCGGTGTCACGCTGCCGCCGGTCGCCGCTCCCGTCGCGGCCTACATCCCCGCCGTGCGCACCGGTTCGCTGGTGTACACCTCCGGCCAGCTGCCCTTCGTCGACGGTGAATTGTCGGCGGTCGGCAAGGTCGGGGCCGAGGTGGATGTCGAGCAGGCCAAGGAGGCCGCCCGGCTGTGCGCGCTGAACGCGCTCGCGGCCGTGCACGATCTGGTCGGGCTCGACCAGGTGGTGCGGATCGTGAAGGTCGTCGGATTCGTCGCCTCGGCGCCCGGATTCAGCGATCAGCCGATCGTGATCAACGGTGCGTCGGAGTTCCTCGGTGAGGTGTTCGGCGAGGCGGGCGTGCACGCGCGCTCGGCCGTCGGCGTCTCGGAACTGCCCAAGAACACGCCCGTCGAGGTGGAATTGATCGTCGAAGTGGACCAAGAAGTCGGATAGGCAGCCGTCATGGCACTGGAACATCCCGCGTACAGCCAGGTCAGGCCGGTCACCCCGACGGCATCGGTCCTGCTGGCCGACAACCCCAATCAAATGACGCTCGACGGCACCAACACCTGGCTGCTGCGTGGCCCGGACAGCGATTCCTATGTGGTCGTCGATCCGGGACCGAAGGACAAGAAACACACCGCCGACATCGTCGAGGCCACCGGCGGCCGGATCGCGTTGACGCTGATCACCCACCACCATCACGATCACACCGGCGGCATCGATCACCTGGTGAAAGCCACCGGGACGCCGGTGCGATCGGTGGATCCGGCGTATCTGCGTGGCGCGGTCGTGCCGCTGGTGGACGGCGAGGTGATCGAGGCCGCGGGCCTGCGGATCACGGTGCTCGGTACGCCGGGACACACGACCGATTCGGTGAGCCTGCTGCTCGACGACGCGGTGCTCACCGGTGACACGGTCCTCGGCCGCGGCACCACGGTGCTCGAATCCGCGCCGGGCGCGCTGGCGAACTTCCTCGCGTCGCTGGAAAAGCTGCGTGAGCTGGGCGTGGGTAAGGCGTTGCTGCCCGCGCACGGGCCCGACCATCCCGATGCGGCGCCGGTGGCGCAGTACTACCTCGACCACCGGCGTGAGCGGCTCGACCAAGTGCGGGCCGCGCTGGTCGAACTGGGTCCCGGCGCGGGCGCTCTCGCGGTGGTCCGCAAGGTGTACGCCGACGTGGACAAACGGCTGTGGCCCGCGGCGCGCAGTTCCGTGCAGGCGCAGCTGGAATACCTGCGGGCCGA
The DNA here is from genome assembly GCF_053608825.1 of Nocardia sp. NPDC055002. Taxonomy (NCBI): domain Bacteria; kingdom Bacillati; phylum Actinomycetota; class Actinomycetes; order Mycobacteriales; family Nocardiaceae; genus Nocardia; species Nocardia sp. NPDC055002. The sequence continues at coordinate 962,020 of NZ_JBSGWE010000003.1, read as the reverse complement.
ACAGAACTGAACACCGCTCGATCGCCGACGCGCTCGCCGTGTCGGCGATCGAGTGCTGTCCGGCATACAACGGCCGATGTCCCGGCACAACGAAACCGCGGTGGTGTGGACGAGGCCCTCTCCTCGTGAGCCCACACGCATCAACGGTCCCGTCGTACCGGGACGGCAGGTGTTCGAACGTCAGCGAGCGCGACGTGCCAGACGCTCGGAATCCGAGATCAGCACGCTCTTGCCCTCGAGGCGCAGCCATCCGCGATGAGCGAAGTCGGCGAGCGCCTTGTTGACGGTTTCCCGGGAAGCGCCGACCAGCTGGGCGATCTCTTCCTGGGTCAGGTCGTGGGTCACGCGCAGCGCGCCCGCTTCCTGGGTGCCGAAACGCTGTGCGAGCTGCAGCAGCGCTTTGGCGACGCGACCTGGCACGTCGGTGAAGATCAGGTCGGCGAGGTTGTTGTTGGTGCGGCGAAGGCGTCGTGCCAGCACGCGCAGCAGCTGCTCAGCGATCTCAGGGCGCTGATCGATCCACGACTTGAGTGCGTCGCGGTCCATCGTCACGGCGCGGACCTCGGTGACCGTGGTTGCGGTCGAGGTACGCGGGCCCGGGTCGAAGATCGACAGTTCACCGAACATGTCGGACGGACCCATGATGGTCAGCAGGTTCTCCCTGCCGTCCGGGGACCGCCGGCCGATCTTCACCTTGCCCGTCGTGATGATGTACAGCCGATCGCCGGGTTCGCCCTCGTTGAAGATGACGTGGCCGCGCGGAAAATCTACGGGCTGCAGCTGCTTGGCGAGCGCGGCCACCGCGGTGGGCTCGACGCCTTGGAAGATGCCTGCTCTGGCGAGGGCCTCGTCCACGAATGTGCTCCTTATGGGATATGGCTTGCGAACCTGGTCGAGCGAATCGACCAACCGCGCAGTCTACGCGGCATTCCGGCACCGCAGTGACAGACACCACGTAAAGAGTGGATTGCGCGTTGAGAATCGATCGTTTAGCTCGCCCGTGCGACATCCAATTCGGAGGTACGGGAACGGCGCTTGCGCACGCGCGCCACGGCGGCGGGCAGGCCGAGCTTCGTCAGCTCTTTCACTTCGGCGTTGCTGGCGTTGTCCAGGTACTGCTGAACCTCTTCGTCGGGTTCGAGAAGCTTTCGGAGCCGATTCTCGACCCGCTCCATCCCCAGCGCGAACAGCATCAACAGCACTGGGAAGAGCACCACAGCGAGTCCTTGCATGACTGGCAGTAAACACGGTCCAGGTCTCAGATGGAACACAGCGGGCAAACTGGCCGGGCAATGTTGTCGTAGTGGTTCCGTATGGTGAAGCGGTGCCCGTTTCCCCCGCCCCCGCCGCCGCAGGCGATGCCGATCCGGCAGCGGATTCGGCCGCCGCACCCACCGGCATCTCGGCCGCCCGCAAGCGCAAGAACCGTGCGATAGCTGCGGAAACGCGGATCGGACTGGTCCGGCGCGCCCGCCGGATGAACCGCACGCTCGCCGCGGCGTTCCCCGACGCGCACTGCGAGCTCGACTTCACCACTCCGCTGGAACTGGCCGTCGCGACGATCCTGTCCGCCCAGTGCACCGACGTCCGGGTGAACCTCACCACTCCCGCCCTGTTCGCGAAGTACCGCAGTGCCTACGACTACGCGCAGGCCAACCGGGTGGAGCTGGAGGAATACATCAGGCCCACCGGCTTCTACCGGAACAAGACCAGTTCGCTGATCGGCCTCGGCCAGGCGCTGGTCGAAAAATACGACGGTGAATTGCCTCACACTCTGGACGAATTGGTGAAATTGCCCGGGATCGGGCGCAAGACGGCCAACGTCATCCTCGGCAACGCGTTCGATGTGCCCGGTATCACCGTCGACACCCATTTCGGCCGGTTGGTGCGTCGCTGGAAGTGGACCGACGAGGAGGATCCGGTCAAGGTCGAGCACGCGGTCGGCGCGCTGTTCGAGCGCAAGGACTGGACGATGCTCTCGCACCGGGTGATCTTCGAGGGCCGTCGGGTGTGCCATGCGCGCAAGCCGGCCTGCGGCGCGTGCGTGCTCGCCGACGATTGCCCGTCGTTCGGGCTCGGCCCCACCGACCCGGCGGTGGCCGCGGAGCTGGTGAAGGGCCCGGAGCGCGATCACCTGCTGAACATGGTCGGCCTGTGAGCGAAGCCTCGCTGCTGCGGCGGCCCGCTGTGCGCTGGGTGCTCGCCGCGGTGATCTTGGTCGTCGCGGCCACAGTGGCGCTGTGGCCGCGTGAGGGTTCCGAGACCACCGGCGTCGTTGCGCAGACATCGCAGCAGACGTCGGGCGTGTCGGCCGAGGAACGAGCGGCGGCGGGGTCGCAACCGTGCCCGTCGCCCGCGTCCGCATCCGCGACCGGATCGGGGCCGCTGGCCGGTCTCCAGATGAGCTGTCTGGCGGATGGCAAGCCTGTCGATCTCGCCGCGGCGCTCGCCGGAAAGCCCGCGCTGCTCAACCTGTGGGCCTACTGGTGTGGGCCCTGCGCCACCGAGTTGCCGCATCTGCAGGAGTTCGCGCAGCGGGCGGGCTCGGCACTCACGGTCATGACCGTGCACAGCGATCCCGACGAGGCGAAGGCACTGTCTCGGCTGACCGGACTCGGCATCACCCTGCCCGGCGTCGAGGATCCGCAGGCCGCCGTGCGCAGTGCGGTCGGTGCGCCCGCGGTGCTGCCCGTCTCGGTGCTCGTGCGGGCCGACGGCACCATCGCGAGTGTGGAGGTGCGTACGTTTGCCGACGTGGCCGACATCGCGGATACGGTATCCGCGAAGCTCGGGGTCACGGTATGACAGAGGACGTAACAGTGGCGTGTGGATCGAAGGCGATGGCGTGAACGATGTAGCGAGGCTCGACGATTCCGGCGTTCCCTCGTGGTTGCGCACCGCGATCAGATCCGGCGGTCCCGACGCCGACGACACGCTCGCTACTTCCCGCGCCCTGCGCCGGGCCATGTCGATCACCGGCAGGCCACGCCAGGCTGCTGTCCTCGTGCTGTTCGGCGGCTCGCCCGACGCCGACGAGTCGGTGCCCGGGGGCCTGCCCGCCGACGCCGACGTCCTGCTCACTCAGCGTGCTTCGACCATGCGCCAGCACCGCGGCCAGATCGCGTTCCCCGGCGGCGCCGAGGATCCCGGCGACGACGGCCCGGTCGGCACTGCCCTGCGCGAAGCCGCGGAGGAGACCGGACTCGATCCGGCCGGTGTCCAGCCGTTCGCCCTGCTGCCGAAACTGTTCGTTCCGCCGTCGAAATTCGACGTGACCCCGGTGCTCGGCTACTGGCGGGCACCCAGCGCGGTCCGCGTCGTCGATCAGGGCGAAACCGAGCGTGTCGTGCGTGTGCCGCTCACCGAATTGCTCGATCCGGCACACAGATTCATGGTGCGTGGCAGTCTCGGCTACCAGAGCCCCGCGTTCCAGGTCGACGGCATGCTGGTGTGGGGACTCACCGGCGGTATCCTCGCCGGCATCATCAAATCCGCTGGGTGGGAACGAAACTGGGATCGGGGCGACGTGCGTGACCTGGAGAGCTCGCTGGCTGCGGTCGGAATGACCCTGTGACCGCCTCGGTATGGCTCGACATCGCGGTGGTACTGATCGCGCTGGTCGCGGCGTCCACCGGCTGGCGGCAGGGCGCGGTGGCGTCGGCGCTGGCGTTCTTCGGTGTCGCGCTGGGCGCGGTCGCGGGCATTCTGATCGCACCGCACATCCTCAAGCACCTCAGTGAGGGTCGCAGCCGGGTACTCGGCGGCATCCTGCTGATCGTGCTGCTGGTGATCGTCGGTGAGGTGGCGGGCATGGTGCTCGGCCGGGCCGCGCGCACCAGCATCCGCCAGCCGGTCGCGCGCAGCGTGGACAGCGTTGTCGGCGCGGTCTTGCAGGCGGTGACCGTGCTGGTCGCGGCGTGGCTGCTCGCGTTGCCGCTGGCCACCGCGTCCCAGCCCGCTGTCGCCGCCGCGATCAACGGGTCGAAGGTGCTCGCCGACGTCAATTCGGTCGCGCCGGACTGGTTGCGCAAGGTTCCCAACGAATTCTCCAAGCTGCTCGACACGTCGGGCCTGCCCGATGTGATCGGCCCGTTCGGCCGAGCTCCGATCGCCGCCGTCGAACCGCCGGATCCCTCGGTGCTGGCCAGCCCGGTTGCGGCGTCGCTGCAGCAGAGCGTGCTGCGCATCCGCGGCACCGCACCCAGTTGCCAGCGGGCGCTCGAAGGTTCCGGCTTCATCGTCGCGCCGGAACGCGTGATGACCAACGCGCACGTCGTGGCGGGCACCAACACCGTGTCGGTCGACACCGCGCGCGGTGCGCTCGACGCCACCGTGGTCCTGTTCGACCCGTCCAAGGACATCGCGGTCCTCGCCGTCCCCGGTCTGACCGCTCCCGTGCTGCCCCAGGCCCCTGAGCCCGCGAGTTCGGGCGAGAGCGCGATCGTGCTCGGTTACCCCGGTGGCGGCCCGTACACCGCCAGCGCGGCCCGTGTCCGCGAGACTCTCGACCTCACCGGCCCGACCATCCACCGCGACGGCACCGTCGAACGTGAGGTCTACACGGTGCGCGGTCAGGTCCGCGCGGGCAACTCCGGCGGCCCGCTGGTCGACGCCGAGGGCCAGCTCCTCGGCGTGGTCTTCGGCGCGGCAGTTACCGACGACGACACCGGCTACGTGCTCACCCTGCACGAGGTCGCGTCCGAACTGGCCGCGGCCGCCCCGAGCAGCACACCGGTCAACACGGGCGCCTGCGTACTGAGCTGATCACCCAGCCCGGAGCAGGTAACCCCGATGTCGTCGCCCCCACATACAGCTCGGCTCCAGTAGTCCCTGTATGTCTGTACCCAAAGGGGCCTCAGGGGCCCCGCTCGAGCGCGCCAGCGCTCCAAGATCACGGCGAAACCAAGTCGTCGTGGGGCGGTGACCCGTTGACACCGTTCTGCTCGCGCCAGTGCGCGGTCAGCGCCTCGTTGACCTTGCTGGGGTTCTCCTGATGCGCGTAATGCCCCGCTCGCGGTATCGAGACCAGCGTCCGACGAGGCGACAGCGACTCCCCCCGCTGGTACGTCGCATCCAGCAGATACGAATCCTGTTCGCCACGCAGCATCAACACCGGGATGTCGATCGGGGTGCGCATCGTGGCCATGAACCGCTTGCCGTCCGGTCGCCACTGGCTGCGAAATGCCCAGCGCTGATACTCCAGCGCACTGTGCGCGGCCCCCGGAATCCGGATGGCATGGCGCATCCGCGACGCGGTCTCGACGAATTCCGCACTGCGCGACCAGGATTCACCGACCCGATCGTGCAGCAGGCGCTCTACCTCGGCGCCACCACGTCGGGTGAGCAGGTTTTCGGGATAGCGCGGTAGCTGATACCGCAGGAAATCGGGCAGCCAGGTCGCCCGCTGGGCCGGATCGCGCAGCACGGCGCTCTTGAGCGCGGCGGGATGCGGCGAGCTCACCAGCGCGATCGAGCGGACCAGTCGCGGATGCAGCACCGCGGTGGCCCAGCAGACCAGGCCGCCTTCGGCGTGGCCGACGAGCGTGGCCTCGGTGTGCCCGAGCGCCCGGATCAGACCGGCGATGTCGCCTGCGAGGGTCCAGCCGTCGTAGCCACGCGGTGGTTTGTCGGTGTCGCCGTAGCCGCGCAGGTCGACGGCGACGGTGCGATACCCGTGGCCGGCGAGCGCGGTCAGCTGATGCCGCCACGACCACCAGAAATCGGCGAAACCGTGCAGCAGCAGCACCAGGGGCGCCTCGGGGCGGTCCGTGCCGTCGGTTTCGGCGGCGACTGCTTCGACGACGTGGAAGCGGATTCCGTTGGCGTGCACGTCCCGGTGGGTCCACGGTCCGTCGAAACGGACGCTGGAGGGATCCGGGAATGAATTGGACGACACGCCGATCGAGCCTAGTGGGCGGGTCCGGCTGTTGCGACCGGGCCCGCCCGGCGCGTCATCGGTTGCTCGACTTCTCCAGCGAAGTGGCGCCCGCACCACTGGATCCGATGGCCGCGTGCGCGTCGGCCGCGTCGCGGTGGGTGAACGCGGCGGGCAGCACCTCGGCGGCCTGCTTGAGCGAACCGATCGTCTTCTCCGGCGCGCGCACCTTCCGTACCTTGAGCCAGCCGAGCAAGGCCAGCAGGACAGTGGTGAGCACCATCAGCAAGAACACGATCAGGAAAGCGGCCCAGCGCCACAGCCACATGTCGAGCAGCTCGGCGAGGAAGAAGAAGAAAAAGAACGAGCTGAACAGCAGCACTGTCAGCGCGAGGATGAAGAAGACGCTGCCGGTGAGGCCCTTCTTGATCTCACCGGTGACCTCGGCCTTGGCCAGCGCCACCTCGGCGCGCACCAGTGTCGACATCTGCTCGGTGGCATCGCGCACGAGGCTGCCGATGCTCGCCGATCCGGGCGGATTGGCGTCGGTCAACGGGATCGAAGTGACCGTCCGACCGTCATTTCCGCCTTGGGTGTAACTCACTTCGTCGACCCTTCTCCCTGTGGTAACTGGTCTGCATCGCGGCGCGCCTGGTGCACACGTCCTCGGCGCAACAGTAGCGCCGATCCGATCAGCGATGCTGCCATCGAGGTCACCAGAACGGCGGCCTTGGCAAGATCGATGGCATCGTCGCCGACGTCGGCGAGCGCGAGTTCCGCCACGAGAAGGCTAACGGTGAACCCGATCGCGCCGAGTACCGACAGGGCGAACATGTCGCGATACTCCAGTCCGGCTGGGCGTTTCGCCCAGCCGAGCTTGATAACGACCCAGCTCACACCGAAGATTCCGATGGTTTTGCCGAGCAGGAGCCCGAGGATGATCGCCAGCGCGAGCCGGTCGGTGAACAATGATCCGAACACTGCGCCGTTGAGCGGCACACCGGAGGCGAACAGCGCGAACACCGGTACGCAGAACCCGGCCGAGATCGGCTGCACCACATGCTCGAGGTGCGTCGCGGGCGCGATCTCCTCGCCGGGATCTTTGCGGACCCTGGTGAGCAACCCGAGTGCGACGCCGGCCAGCGTCGGATGGATGCCCGCCTCGTGCAGCGCGTACCAGCACACCAGCGCGACCGGAATGTAGAACAGCGGCGTGTGCAGGCGCAGCTTCTGGGCCAGTGCCCACACCCCGCAGCAGGCGAAGGCGGCGGCCAGCCACAGCAGCGACAGCGAGGCGGTGAACAGCACCGCGATGAGAACGATGGCGAGCAGATCGTCGACCACGGCCAGGCTCAGCAGGAACACCCGCGCGCTGGTGGGGATTCGCGAACCGGTCATCGCGAGGATCGCGAGCGCGAAGGCGATATCGGTGGCGACGGGAATGGCCCAGCCCTTGTCCATGCCGGGCACGCCGTGGCCCACCACCAGCGCGATCACGGCCGGGGTGATCACACCGCCCACCGCGGCGATGACCGGCAGCGCGGCCCGTTTCGGGTCGCGGAGCTCGCCGACGGCGAACTCGCGTTTGAGCTCGAGCCCGGCGACGAAGAAGAAGATCGCGAGCAGCCCGTCCTTGGACCAATCGGCCAGGGTGAGGTCGAGGTGCAGTGCGGGAATGTCGAGGTGGGTGTCGACCATCGTCTGGTAGCTCGCGCCCCACGGCGAGTTCACCCAGATCAGGGCTACCGCGGCGGCCACGAGCAGCAGCGCACCGCCGACGGTTTCGGTGCGGAGATAGCGGGTGAGCTCGGAGCGGACGCGCGTGATCAAGGGCAAGCCTTCCGGCAGGGGTCGACGGAACTGCGGGCGCTCATCGACTCGGATTCACGACCGCATGCCGACCAGACTTCCCGGCACACCTTTACGCGATCCTAACGGACCCGGCCGGTGACATCCGATGTCACCGGCCGGTGCGCGTCAGTTGCTCCCGGTGCGAATGGCCTCGAAAACGCCCGGATCGACCAGCGTGGAGGTGTCGCCGAGCTCGCGTCCCTCGGCGACATCGCGCAGCAGCCTGCGCATGATCTTGCCGCTGCGGGTCTTGGGCAGTTCCGGCACGATGTGGATCTCGCGTGGCCGCGCGATCGGGCTGATCTCCTTGGACACCTGCGCCTTCAGTTCGGCGACGAGCTCGGGGCCCGCCGACGCCGCGGCTTCGCCGGTGAGGATCGTGAACGCGACGATCCCCTGCCCGGTGGTCGCGTCGGTGGCGCCGACCACCGCCGCCTCGGCGACGGCTGGATGCCCGACCAGCGCGGACTCGACCTCGGCGGTGGAGATGCGGTGTCCGGAGACGTTCATGACGTCGTCGACCCGGCCGAGCACCCACAGGTCGCCGTCGGCGTCGAGCTTGGCGCCGTCGCCCGCGAAGTACCATCCCTGCTCGGCGTAGCGCTCCCAGTAGGTGGCGCGGTAGCGATCCATATCGCCCCAGATGCCGCGCAGCATCGACGGCCACGGCTTGTCCAGCACGAGGTATCCGTTGGCCTCGGTTTCGCCGAGCTGCACCGGTTTGCCCTCTTCGTCGACGACCGTCGCGGAGATGCCGGGCAGCGGGCCCATCGCGGCGCCCGGTTTGGCCGCGGTGACGCCGGGCAGCGGCGCGATCATGATGGCGCCGGTCTCGGTCTGCCACCAGGTGTCGACGATCGGAGTCTTGTTCGCGCCGAAGACTTCCCGGTACCAGCGCCAGGCTTCGGGATTGATGGGTTCGCCGACGGAGCCCAGCAGTCGCAGGGTGCTCAGGTCGTGGGCGTCGGGGATCTCACGACCCCATTTCATGAAGGTGCGGATGAGGGTGGGTGCGGTGTAATAGATGGTGACGCCGTACTTCTCGATGATCTGGAAGTGGCGGTGTTCGTCGGGGGAGTTGGGGGTGCCTTCGTAGACGACCTGGGTGGCGCGGTTGGCGAGGGGACCGTAGACGATGTAGCTGTGTCCGGTGACCCAGCCGATGTCGGCGGTGCACCAGTAGACGTCGTCTCCGGCTTTGTGGTCGAAGACGTTGTGGTGGGTGTAGGCGGTTTGGGTGAGGTATCCGCCGGTGGTGTGCAGGATGCCCTTGGGCTTTCCGGTGGTGCCGGAGGTGTAGAGGATGAACAGCGGGTGCTCGGCGGGGAAGGGCTGCGCTTCGTGCGAAGGCGAGGCGGCGGCGACGGTTTCGTGCCACCACAGATCGCGACCGTCGGTCCACGGCACCTCCGTGCCGACCCGGCGCACCACGAGCACGTGCTCCACCGACGACGGCACGTCGCCCTTGGCTGCCAGCGCCTCGTCGACGGCCTCCTTGAGCGGTGCGGGCTTGCCGCGCCGCCACTGACCGTCGGTGGTGATGATCAATCGGGCCTCGGCGTCGTCGACCCGCTGGCGCAGCGCGCTCGGCGAGAATCCCGCGAACACCACCGAGTGCGTGAGTCCCAGTCGCGCGCACGCCAGCATCGACACGATCGCCTCGGGCACCATCGGCATGTAGATCGCGACGCGATCGCCTGCCTCCAGACCGAGCTCGGTCAGGTAGTTCGCCGCTCGCGAGACCTCTTCCAGCAGTTCGCGGTAGGTGATGTCGCGCGAGTCGCCGGGTTCGCCTTCCCAGTGGATGGCGACCTGATCGCCGTGCCCGTCGATGACGTGGCGGTCGACGCAGTTGTAGGCGACATTGAGCTCGCCGTCGCCGAACCAGCGCGCGACCGGCGCGTCGGTCCAGTCGAGTACCTCGGTGAAGGGTTTGTGCCAGTGCAGCCGGTTGGCCTGTTCGGCCCAGAAGCCGTCGCGGTCGGTCTCGCCACGGTCGTAGAGCGTGGCGTCCGCGTTGGCGGCGGCGGCGAATTCCGCACTGGGCGGAAACGAGTCCTGGTGTCCTGCAGCAGTTTCGGTCACGTCGGTTCAGCCTCACATGCCTGGTGCGGTCGGGTCGGTCGCCGGGGTGCGGCCCAGCTGTCTAGACAGTAGCCAACGGACCCGCGACGGCGTGTCCCGTTGTCGTGACGATGTTTCGCGGCGGTCAATAGGGCTAGTTCATCCGATGACTTCGCCGGACAGACCGGACGGTCGCGAGCTATCGTTTTTACTCAACGGTTCAGCTGAGCGTTCCCGATATTTGTTCATATTTTTCTGCCGAGGGCGAGGGGCTCGGCAATTTTTCCTGCGTTTCCAGCGAGTAACCGTACTGATACATGTGAACTGAAAATGGCTCGGATCGCTGAAAAATCCAGCCGGAGCCGCTAACCTCCGACCGTTAGCCACGGAATTGAACCGGGAGAGAGCGTTGAGATTCATCAGAGCGACCGCGCTGGTCGCGGCGGGACTGGCGGCCACAAGCCTCGGTCTCACCGCGTGCTCGTCCGACGACAGTGCTGATTCGAGCATCGTCACCACCAATGCGGGCGAGCCGCAGAATCCGTTGGTGCCCAGCAATACCAACGAGAACATGGGCGGCCGCGTCGTCGACCGTTTGTTCGCCGGGCTGAAGTACTACGACGCCAACGGTGAGGCCCACGACGAGGTGGCCGAGAAGATCGAGACGGCTGATCGGAAGTCGTACAAGATCACTATCAAGCCGAATTGGAAGTTCACCGACGGCACCACGGTCACCGCGAAATCATTCGTCGACGCGTGGAACTACGGCGCACTCGCCGACAACGCGCAGCTGCAGAGCTACGTGTACAGCCCGATCGCCGGGTTCGACGAGGTGAGCGCCGAGAATCCCACCGTCAAGACGATGTCGGGCTTGAAGGTTGTCGACGATCGCACCTTCACCGTCGAGTTGAAGTCGCCCTCGATCGACTTCGAGAGCGCGCTCGGCTACGCGCCGTTCTATCCGCTGCCCGATGCCGCTTTCAAGGATATGAAGGCGTTCGGTGAGAAGCCGATCGGCAACGGTCCCTACGCGTTCGGTTCCTGGGAACACAACGTCAAGATCGATCTCACGCCCAACCCGGACTATCCCGGTGGCCGTCCGGCCAAGAACAAGGGCCTCCGATTCGTGATGTACCAGTCCTACGACACCGCGTACGCGGATCTGCAGGCCGGAAATCTCGACACCCTCGACACCATTCCCGACAGCGCGATCACCACGTACGAGAGCGACCTCGGCGACCGTGCGATCACCAAGCCGACCGCGCAGAACCAGCACATCGGCATCCAGACCACCGTGCCGCATTTCGGTGGCGAGGAAGGCATTCTGCGTCGCAAGGCCATCTCGATGGCGATCAACCGCCCGCAGATCATCGACAAGATCTTCAACGGCACGCGCACGCCGTCGCGCGACTTCACCGCCGCGACCCTGCCCGGCTACGACGCGAACCTGCCGGGTGCGGAAGTGTTCGATTACAACCCCGACCAGGCCAAGAAACTGTGGGCGCAGGCTGATGCGATCTCGCCGTGGTCGGGTCAGTACCAGATCACCTACAACAGCGACGGCGGCCACCAGGCCTGGATCGAAGCTGTCGCCAACAGCGTGAAGAACACCCTCGGCATCGACGCGGTCGCCAACCCGATGCCGACGTTCAAGAACATTCGCGACGCGGTGAACGCCAAGACGATCGGTACCGCGTTCCGCTATGGCTGGCAGGGCGACTACCCCACGATGATGCAGTTCCTCGGTTCGCAGTACTACAGCTTCTCCGAGACCAACAACGTCAACTACAACAATCCCGAGGTGGACCGGCTGTTCAACGCCGCCCTCGCCGCCCCGACGCAGGCGGAGTCCTACAAGCTGATCGCGCAAGCGCAGGCGATCATGATCAAGGAGATGGCAGACATCCCAGTGTTCGACTACGTCGCCAACGCGGGCCGCTCGGACAAGGTCACCAAGGCCGAGCTCACCTGGAACGGCCTGTTCGACTTCGAGAACATCGAGAAATAGAACTCGACAGCTGGGCCGGGTCACTGCGAAGTGGCTCGGCCCCGGTCGTTTTCGGAGGAAACGATGGCTTGGTACGTAGTTCGGCGTCTGCTCCAGATGATCCCGGTATTCCTGGGCGCGACGCTGCTCATCTATGCAATGGTCTTTCTGATTCCGGGTGACCCGATCAAGGCGTTGGCCGGCGAGAAACAGCTGACGCCGGCCGCCGAGGCGGTACTGCGCGCCCGATATCACCTCGATCAGCCTTTCATCGTGCAGTATCTGCATTACTTGAAGGGGATTCTCACTTTAGATTTCGGCACCTCGTTCTCGGGCAGACCGGTCCGTGAAGAACTCGAACGCGCCTTTCCGATCACCATCAGGCTGGCGTTTCTCGCCGTGTTCATCGAAGGCTTGTTCGGCATCTTGTTCGGCATGATCGCCGGGCTGCGAAAGGGCAAACTCTTCGATTCGACCATGCTCATCGCGAGCCTGGTGATCATCGCGCTGCCGGTGTTCGTCGTCGGTTATCTCGCGCAATTCTTTCTCGGTGTTAAATGGGGGATCGCCCCGGTTACTGTCACGGGTAAAGCGAGCCTGGGCGAGTTGATCGTTCCCGCGTTCGTGCTCGGCTCGCTGTCGTTCGCCTATGTGCTGCGGCTGACCCGAAACTCGGTGGCGGAGAACAAATCCGCCGACTTCGTTCGCACGGCGACGGCCAAAGGGCTCGGGCGCCGACGCGTGGTGAGCGTGCACATTCTGCGGAATTCGATGATCCCGGTCGTAACCTTTCTCGGCGCCGATTTCGGCGCGCTGATGGCAGGCGCGATCGTCACCGAGGGCATCTTCAACATTCCCGGCGTCGGCGGCACCATGTACCAGGCGATCATCCGCGGCGAGCCGCCCACTGTGGTGTCGTTCGTGACGGTGCTGGTGGTCGTGTTCCTGATCGTCAACCTCGTGATCGACCTGCTCTACGCCGCACTGGACCCGAGGATCCGCTATGCATGACAAGCAACAGCATTTCGTGGCCCCCGCCGACGAGGTGGAGGTGCTCGCCACCGACCGCGTCCTGGACCAGGGCACCCCGACCAGCATCTGGGGCGACGCGTGGCGGCGACTGCGCCGAAACCCCGTGTTCCTGGTCTCGGTGGTGTTGATCGTGTTCGTCATGCTCGTGGTGCTGTGGCCGTCGCTGTTCACCAGCCAGGACCCGCGGTTGTGCCTGGGGGAGTTCGGCATGGACGGCCCGCGCGAGGGTCATCCGTTCGGATTCGACAAGCAGGGCTGTGACATCTATGCGCGCACCATCTACGGGGCGCGTGCGTCGGTGAGCGTCGGCATCGCATCGGCGATGCTGTTCCTGCTGGTAGGCGGCATCCTCGGCGCGCTCTCCGGTTTCTACGGTGGGCTGCTCGACACGATCGTCTCGCGCATCGCCGAGATCTTCTACGCCATTCCGATGGTGCTGGCCGCGATCGTGCTGCTGCAGCTGCTGCGGCCCGCCGGGATCATGACGGTCGTCGCGATCCTGGTGGCCTTCACCTGGCCGCAGGCCGCGCGCATCACGCGTGGCGCGGTGATCGAGGCCAAGAACAGCGAATATGTCACCGCCGCGAAGGCGCTGGGGGTGTCGCGTCTCGGCACGCTGATGAAGCACGTGCTGCCCAACTCGGCGAGTCCGCTGATCGTGGTCGCCACCATCTGGCTCGGCGTCTTCATCGTCACCGAGGCGACGCTGTCCTATCTCGGCGTCGGTCTGCCGCCGAGCATCGTGTCCTGGGGCGCCGATATCGACCGCGCCAAGACCGAGATCCGTACCTCGCCGATCCTGTTCTATCCGGCGACCGCGCTGGCCATCACAGTGCTGAGCTTCATCATGCTCGGCGACGCGGTGCGCGACGCGCTCGATCCGAAGGAGCGCACCCGATGAGCCTCGACAAATCCGCACCGGAGCCACTGCTCGAAATCCGGGACCTGGACGTCGGTTTCACCTCCGACGGCAAGGAGATCCCCGCCGTTCGCGGCGTGAGCCTCACCGTCTACCCCGGGCAAACCGTCGCCATCGTCGGCGAATCCGGCTCGGGTAAGTCGACGACCGCGCACGCCATCATCAACCTGCTGCCCGGCACCGGCAAGGTCACCGGCGGTTCGATCCTGTTCGACGGCAAGGACCTGACGAAAGCGTCGGAGAAGGAGATCGTCGCCATCCGTGGCAACGGCATCGGCCTGGTTCCACAGGATCCGATGTCGAACCTGAACCCGGTGTGGAAGATCGGCTTCCAGATTCGGGAAACCCTGGTGGCCAACGGTATCGCCACCGGCGCCGCGGCCCGTGAACGCGCGGTGGAACTGCTGGCCGAGGCCGGTATGTCCGATGCAGAACGCCGCGTGAACCAGTACCCGCACGAGTTCTCCGGCGGGATGCGGCAGCGCGCGCTCATCGCGATCGGCCTGTCGTGCAGGCCGAAACTGCTGATCGCCGACGAGCCGACCTCGGCGCTCGACGTCACGGTGCAACGCCAGATCCTCGGCCATCTCGAACAGCTCACCACCGAGCTGGGGACCGCGGTGCTGCTGATCACCCACGACCTCGGCCTCGCCGCGGAACGGGCCGAGCACCTGGTGGTGATGTATCGCGGCAAGGTGGTGGAATCCGGTCCCGCACTGCAGATTCTGCGCGATCCGCAGCACGCGTACACCAAGAAGCTGGTGAACTCGGCGCCGTCGCTGGCGGCATCGCGGATGTCGTCGTCGCGGCAGCGGGCCGAAGTGCGCGCGCAGGCTGTCGAAGTAGCTGTCGCCGAGAAGGACGCCGACGCACTGCCCGACGCCGTGCTCGATGTGCGAAACCTGTCCAAGGCGTTCAAGATTCGCGGCAAGCGGCCGTGGCTGTCCACCGACTTCGTGGCCGTCGACGATGTGAGTTTCACGGTCTGTCGCGGCACCACCACCGCGATCGTCGGTGAGTCGGGATCCGGCAAGTCGACCATCGCGCAGATGGTGCTCGGCCTGCTCGAACCGACGTCGGGCACCGTGGAGTTCGACGGCAAGGACGTCGCGAAGCTCGACAGCAAGGGCGCGTTCGCCTTCCGGCGCCGGGTGCAGCCGATCTTCCAGAATCCCTACGGCTCGCTCGATCCGATGTACTCGATCTTCCGCACGATCGAGGAACCGCTACGGGTGCACAAGATCGGTACGCCCGCCGAGCGCGAAGCGGTGGTGCGTGACCTGCTCGACAAGGTGTCGCTGCCCGCGTCGGTGCTGCGGCGTTATCCCAACGAGTTGTCGGGCGGGCAACGTCAGCGGGTGGCGATCGCCCGCGCGCTGGCCCTCTCGCCTGAGATGGTGGTCTGCGACGAGGCGGTCTCGGCGCTGGACGTGCTGGTCCAGGCGCAGATCCTCACCTTGCTCAACGACCTCCAGGCCGAGCTGGGGCTGACGTATCTGTTCATCACCCACGACCTGGCGGTTGTTCGGCAGATCGCGGACAACGTGCTGGTCATGCGCGAGGGCAAGGTGGTGGAGGCGGCCACGACCGACGAGGTGTTCGCGTCTGCGCGCGAGGACTACACGCGGGCATTGCTCGAGGCGATTCCTGGTCGCGAGCTGCTCACGGGGTAAGGGTGTCAGCTGGGCTCTCGAAACCCTTCGAGAGCCCAGCTCATCGGCGTAGCGTGGATTCGTCCGAGGTGGTGCGGTGTGGATCGCGGGGTTGGAGACGCCGGTGGATCGAATCGATGCTGAACGGCTGGCCGAGCGGGAAGCGCGGCGGCGCAGGGCGGTGACCCCGGCGGCCAAGCGGCTCGCCGAGGTGCCGTGGCCGGATCGCAGCTGGCCGACGGTGCGCGGGTTGTATGTGACCGTGGGGGTCGCACTGTACGAGCGGTAACCTCCATGCCGTGACTGATCCGCTCCAGCCCCTGGTCGACCTGCCCGGCGTGCGCGAGGCCGCCGACAAGGCGCGCGACGCGCTCGCGGCCGTGCATCGGCACAAGTCGAACCGGCGTGGCTGGGCGACGACCGCCGCCGAAGCCGCCGTGCGGGCCGCCCGTTCCTCGGCGGCCATCGAAGGCGCGAGCACCGACCTGCCCGCCGACGGCCAGGTCAGTGACCCGGTGCTGGCCGGCGCGTTGCGGGTGGGCCAGGCGCTCGACGGCGACGCGCTCACCAATCTCGTCGGCACCTGGCGGCGCGCGCCCCTGCAGGCGCTGGCCCGGCTGCACCTGCTGGCCGCCGCCGACCTGGTGACCGACGAGCGGGAACTCGGTCGCCCGCGCTCGACTCCCGGCGTCGCCGAGCGGCTCGACATGCTCACGCAAACCGTCCAGTCGAGCAAGGCGCCCGCCCCGGTGATCGCGGCGATCGTGCACGGCGAGCTGCTGTCGCTGCGTCCGTTCGGCACCGGTGACGGTGTCGTCGCGCGTGCTGCCTCGCGGCTGGTCGCGGTATCCAGCGGACTCGACCCGCACAGCCTCGGCGTGCCCGAAGTGTTCTGGCTGCGCCGCCGTCAGGCCTACCTCGACGCGGCCGCCGGATTCGGCATGGGCACCGCGGAGGGCGTGGGTGGCTGGGTGCTGTTCTGTGCGGGAGCGTTGGAAGACGGAGCCCGCGAGGCGAACTCGATCGCCGACGCGGCGGCCGGCTGAACCCGGCCGTACACGTCGAAACGGGCGGCGTTGTCGATTGCTCGACCTCACCGCCCGCTAGCACGGAACACCCGGTTACCAAGCGTGCAGGGTGGGTTGTGTTCGGTGGCCTCGGCGATCATCCCAACCCCGCCGGTTCATCCCCGCAACCTGTGCGAGGCGTTCGCCGACGTTGGCTCGAATTTCGCAGGCCCACAACTCTTTCGGCCTTGTCGCGGCGCGCTCCGCGTGGGTGCCTGGTGTCCGTGCTGGGAAGGGTGGGATGGGAGGCGAAACCTTCTCTTCCGGCTCCGTCTTGGCCTTCCGTCCTTCCGTGACTCCATTCTTACACTGTGATGGCACTCACATCAAGGGTTTCTAAGGCATTACCGAATCCCGAGGAATTCGGCGTGTCGCTCGGAGATTCGTGCTGCACAGCGGCCGGTCAGCGTCGTTTGCGGAGCAGTCGGTAGCTGATCGCGCCGGCGATGATCGCGCTCAGTCCGACGGCGGCCGTCGCGGCGACGGTGGTGGTCGACGGTGCCTGGAATCGTGACCACAGCGACACCGGGTTGGAGAACGTGAGTACCGGCCAGCCGCGGCTCGCCGCCTCCTTGCGCAGCGCGCGGTCGGGGTTCACCGCGGTCGGATGGCCCACGGCGCTCAGCATCGGCACGTCGGTCACCGAGTCGGAGTAGGCGTAGCACCGCGACAGGTCGTAGCCCTGCTCGGCGGCGAGCTTCTCGATGGCGGCGACCTTGCCCTCGCCGTAGCAGTAGAACTCGATATCGCCGGTGTACTTGCCGTCCTCGACGACCATCCGGGTCGCCTCGGTGTGCGAGGCGCCGAGCACCTCAGCTATCGGTCCGACGATCTCCTCGCCGGAGGCCGAGACGATCACCACATCGTGGCCGCGGATCTTGTGATCGGCGATCAGATCGGCGGCCTCGGCGTAGATCAGCGGGTCGACCAGATCGTGAAGAGTCTCGGCCACAATGGTTTTCACCTGCTCCACATCCCAGCCCGCGCACATGTTGGCGAGGTTTGCCCGCATCCGTTCCATCTGGTCGTGATCTGCACCGGAAAGCAGGAACAAAAAGTGTGCGTAGCTGCTCTCCAACACGGCTCTGCGGTTGAGCAGACCCTGCGCGTAGAACGGTTTGCTGAAGACGAACGCGCTAGACTTCGCGATCACCGTTTTATCGAGATCGAAGAACGCGGCGACGCGCCCGCCCGGCACCGGGGCTCGGCCCGTTTTGCCGAGACTTGTGTCCGTAGGCGGGGTCTGGTCGCGTTCTGGCGTCACGTCAACAGAATAGGCACGACCTGCGCGCACCGCAGGATCGACTGTCCGCACCGTGGAAAAGGGTTTGCCCCGGGGACGCCGGACGGCGCGAATCGCCGAAGAATGTCGGCGAATGCTACTTGCGCCCGCAGCAGGGGGTGGGTGTAGTATTGCTGGCACCTGGACTTAGTCCAGGCGCGTTCAGCCCGACCCCCCGGGGCTGAACCCGACGGCCCCAGCCTCCTCCCCCCCGGCTGGGGCCGTCCTCTATTTCCGGGACGATCGTCAAAGTTCTCCACACCCCCGAGTTATCCACAATCGGTGTTTTCGGGGTGTTGATGAACTCCTCGCTCGGCAACGCTGAGTCGTATGAACCCAGTCCCGATGCGCGGTGGCCCGCCACAGATCGCGCCCGCTCTCGTGCTCGTGCGTGACGAACGGCTGCGCGCGGAGGTGCGTCGAGTCGCGGCGGCCGCCGAGCGCGTCACCGAGGAACGGGTGATGCCGGTCGGCAGGCACGCGTGGGCCGGGGCAGGCATAGTCATCCTCGATACCGCCGCCGCTGTTGCCGCCGCCGCCGGCGGATTCCCGCGGCGGGCGGGCGTCGTCCTGGTCACCGAGGGAGAGCCTGCCGTGCCCGACTGGCAAGCGGCGACGGCGGTGGGTGCCGAACGAGTTGTCGCGTTGCCCTCGGCGGCTGTCGCACTGGTCGAACAGTTCGCCGAACACGCCGAATCCCGCACGGGCGAAGGGATAGTCGTCGCGGTGGTCGGCGCGGGTGGGGGTGCCGGCGCATCCACGCTCGCCGCGGCGATCGCGCTGCGCGGGGCCGCCCGGCGGGTGCGTCGCGACACGGTGCTGATCGACGGTGCCCCGCTCGACGGTGGGATAGATCTGGTGCTGGGCATGGAGAACGTGCCGGGGCTGCGCTGGCCGGACCTGATCATCGAGGACGGCCGGGTGTCGGCTGCGGCGCTGCACAACGCGTTGCCCGTCGGGGCTCCCGGCTTGGCGGTGTTGTCCTGTGGCCGAGCGCGACCCGCCACCGGGGTGGGTCCCGGGCGATCACGGTCCGACTCGGTTTCCGTGGGGCACGCGTTCGTCGGACTGGCACCGGCGGCGGTCCGTGCGGTCATCGAATCAGGGAGGGACGCGGGAGATCTCGTGGTCTGCGATGTGTCGTGTGAGCGTGGCCCGGCAGCCGACGCGATGCTCGACGCCGCCGATCTGGTCGTCCTCGTCGTACCGGCCCGTCTGCGCTCCATCGCCGCGGCCGAAGTCGTCTCTGCCTATCTCGGAGAGCGAAACCCCAACCGCGGCTTGGTGGTCCGTGGTCCCGCGCCCGGCGGATTGCGCGGCGCGGAAGTCGCCGAACTTCTCGGATTGCCCCTTCTCGCCGCAGTGCGCGGGCAAGCCGGCCTCGCCTCCCGCCTCGAACGCGGTGGCCTGAGCGTCCGCCGGCGCGGCCCCCTGCGCGACGCCGCCGACGCCGTCCTCGCCATGGTCGGAGCCGAGGGATGACTACCCCCGCCGGCGCCGGACGCTGCATCCCTCGTGCGGCCCCTCGGATGGACGGAGCCGACGCGACATGACCTCCTTTGTGACCGTCGACCTCCTCGAACGCGTCCGTGAGCGCCTCGCCGAGCATCCGGGCGTCCCAGATGCCGCGCAGCTGGCGGCCGCGATCCGTACGGAGGCGGGCGGCGTGCTCGCCGACACCGATCTGCTCCGGGCCCTGCGCCTGTTGCAGACCGAGATGACCGGTGCGGGGCTGCTGGAGCCGTTGCTGCACGATCCCCGGGTCGCCGATGTACTCGTCACCGGGCCGGATGCGGTGTGGGTCGACCGTGGCCGCGGCCTGGAGTTGACCGATGTCCGCTTCGCCGACGAAGCCGCTGTTCGCCGCCTCGCCCAGCGCTTGGCCTTGGCCGCGGGCCGCCGCCTCGACGACGCTCAACCCTGGGTCGACGGCAAACTCGCCGGAACCGAAGCCACGCTGGGCGATGCGTTCGGCGTTCGACTCCACGCGGTACTGGCCCCCGTCGCCCACGACGGCACGTGCCTGTCCCTTCGCATCCTCCGCCCGGCGACCCAGGGCCTCGACGCGCTGGCGGCCGCCGGTTCGATTCCCCCGGACGCCCGCCGTCTGCTCGGTGACATCGTCCGCGCCCGCCTCGCGTTCCTGGTTGTCGGAGGTACCGGAGCGGGAAAGACTACTTTGCTCTCAGCCCTGCTCGCCGCCGTCGACCCTGCCGAACGAATCGTCTGCGTGGAGGACGCCGCCGAGCTCGCTCCGGTCCATCCGCATGTTGTTCGCCTCGTTGCCAGGACGGCCAATGTTGAGGGGGTAGGAGCTGTTACGGTGCGCGACTTGGTCCGTCAGGCCTTGCGGATGCGCCCGGATCGCATTGTCGTCGGGGAGGTCCGTGGTGCCGAAGTCGTCGATCTCTTGACGGCCCTCAACACCGGCCACGACGGCGGTGCGGGGACCGTCCACGCCAACTCGCCCCAGGAAGTTCCCGCGCGCCTGGAGGCACTGGCCGCGCTAGGTGGGATGGACCGGGCGGCCCTGCACAGCCAGCTCGCTGCCGCCGTCCAGGTGGTCCTGCACGTTCGGCGCCGCTCCGACGGAACCCGTACCCTCCACGAAATCGGTGTCCTGCACCGTGATGTCGAGGGAGTTCACATCACCCCGGCCTGGCGGTCGGACAAGCATCCGACTCCCGCGGCCGGTGAACTGCACCGACTACTCGAGGTGCGTCTCGGATGAGTAACCCGGTCGCGTATGCGGTGGTGGCTGTGCGGGATTCGTGTCGTCACGCGCGAATTCCATGGGCGGGCAAGTGGCTTCACAGGTCTAGACGCCATTCCGGGCGACGGCCGGTGGTCGACGATGCGGAGCGGCGATCGCTGCGGGTGGAGCTCGGAGCCGCCGCCGAGAGTGTCGAACGAGATGCGGGTTTCGGTGTGGAGGAGGCGGGCTCATGGGTAGTGCGTTGCTCTGTTGCGCGATCGCGGTGCTGGTGCTGCCCGTGGCAGGCGGTCAACGGCGATTCAACCGGCTGTTCGCCCCGAACGGGGGCAGTGCGCGAAAACGCGTGCCTGTGGAGTGGTGTGCAGGAATCGCGCTGGGGTGCGCGGCATTCCTGTTCGGACCCGGCGTCGGGTTGGCCGCTCTCATGCTGGGAACCACGGTGGCGGTCCGGCAACGGCGTGGTCGAGGTGACCGCGAACGGCGACGCGAATGTGGCTACCTCCTGGCCGGCCTCGAAGCTGTGGTCGGGGAGCTCCGCGTCGGCGCCCACCCGAGCGCGGCGGCCGAGTCCGCCGCAGGCGAGTCGCGTGGCGAAGCGGCGCGCGTACTGGCGATCAGTGCCGGCCGCAGCCGCCTCGGTGGGTCCGGAGCCGACGGTTGGGTCCAGCCGGGTTCGATTGTCGCCGAGGAACTGTCGCGAGTCGCCGCCGCCTGGCGGGTGGCCGAAGAGCACGGCTTGGCGCTCGCGGAACTACTCGCCGCCGCCAGGTCCGACCTACTCGGCCGCATCCGCTTCCGCGACCGCACCGAAGCCGCACTCGCCGGCGCCCGAGCATCGGCCACCGTCCTGGCCGGCCTTCCTCTGGTAGGTATCGGCCTAGGACAACTGATGGGAGCTGCCCCGCTCACCATCCTGTTCGCTGCCCCAGCTGGGGAACTACTTCTCCCACTGGGTGCCGCCCTCGCCTGCTGTGGACTGCTGTGGACAGATGTCATCACCCGCAAGAGCACAGCCTGATCCGCACCGGACGGTGTCGAACGGACGGCGGTAGTGGACAACTCGTGTGGATGCCCTGTGGACAGATGTGTGCTGCTGCAAGAGCACAGCGTCACTCGGCGTGCGGCACGGCCGGACGGGCAGGGCGGGAGTAGTCGCCGATCCGAATTCCTGTGGACAGATGTGATCACCGAAAAGACCACGCGCACACCGCGGTGCCCCGCGTGGGGCAGTTCGAATCGGGGTGTGGATGGGTGTGGACAGAACTTCGAGGAGGGGGATTTGCTGTGCAGGGGATGGCTGGTGCTGTTCCGCCGGGGGCGTTGCTGCTCGCGGCGGTGGCGATTGTGGTGCTACCAGGGCGAGTGGCCGTCAGTCGACGGGTGCGTGCGCTCGGTGCGACGACGGTCGGCGTCTCCGGGGCGACAGGTGACACCGCGAAGGTCGACCCGCTCGGGTCGGCATCCGCGTTCGATCTCCTGGCCGCGTGCCTCCGAGCAGGACTGCCGATGGCCGCGGCTGCGCGAGCCAGTGCGCCCACAGCGCCGCCGGTTCTTCGGGCGGCATTGCTCAGGGCCGCAGACCTTCTCGCGCTGGGCGCCGACGCGGCGACGGCATGGGAGCGGGCGGCCGCGGATGCGGTGGGGTCGGCGGGCGCCGATGACGTGGAGTCGCTGGCCAGGATGGCACGTCGTTCGGCGCGCTCCGGCGCCTCGCTGGCCGCGGCAGTCGGCGAACTCGCCACGCAACGCCGCGAAGCCGTGGAGGACGCTGCCGTCGCGCGCGCCGAACGCGCGGGTGTGCTGATCGGTGGCCCGCTCGGCCTGTGCTTCCTGCCCGCTTTCGTCTGCCTCGGCATCGTCCCGGTCGTTACCGGCCTCGCCGACCGCGTGCTCGGCGGCGGTGGGCTGCTGTGACCGGTTGCGACGGGGCCACCGAAACTTCACCGTGCGGATCAGCCGCGCGGTGCAACCAGAGAGGGGATCACGATGACGTTCGCGCACGCGGTATACCTGGGGGCTCGCACTCGAATCACGCGTCTGCTGCTCGAGGACGACGGCATGTCCACGGCGGAGTACGCGATCGGCACCATCGCCGCGGCGGCCTTCGGGGCCGTGCTCTACGGGGTCGTCACCGGGGACAGCATCGTCAACGCGCTGACCGGCATCATCGACAAGGCACTCAACACGAGCGTGTAAACCGCCGCGACACCAGCACTCTCGGGGCCGATGCGGGTGCGGTGACGGTCGAGGCCGCCATCGCCCTCGCGGCCCTGGTGTGCGCCGTAGCCCTGTGCGTCGGCGCACTGCTCGCCGGATCCACCCAGGTCCGCTGTACCGACGCTGCCCGCGAGACCGCCCGCCTCGCTGCCCGGGGTGACACCTCGCGCGCGATCACCGCGGGCCGAGCTGTCGCCCCATCGGGCGCGACCGTCGAACTCCGCACCGAAGGCGATCGGGTGGTCGCCACCGTCGCCGCGAACACCCCGCTCCTTCCCGGTCTGCGCCTTCGAGCCGAAGCGGTAGCCGTCACCGAGCCGGGAGTGGATCCGTGACGGCGATGCGCCTGTGCCGGCGAAGGGGAGCGGCTCTCGAGGTGAAACCGTGCGAATCGAAGGATCGTAGGTCGTCGTGGTCGAGGTCGAAGGCGGACGGAGGTGGGGCAACGGCGTTCGTGTGTGTGGCGTTGGCGGGGTTGATCTGCCTGACGTTGTTGGTGGGCCAGGTGGGTGTAGCGGTGGTGGCTCGGCATCGGGCGCAGGGGGCCGCTGATCTGGGCGCGCTGGCCGCAGCGGGTCTCTTGGCACAGAGCGCGGAGGCGGGATGTGGGGAGGCCGGGGAGATCGCCCGGCGGATGGGGGTTCGAGTACGGCGGTGCTCGGTCGCGCAGTGGGATGTTGTTGTAGATGTCGAGGCGAATGTGTCAGCGGGAGTGTTCGGTATGCGCACTGTGCGGGCTTCGGCACGGGCGGGTCCGGTGGAAGAGAATGAGTGACGCGCAAGTGTTATCACTGGCCGGTGGTTGTTCCGCACCGAACCAATTCGAATTAACCGGAAGTGCGTTTGCGCTATTTCATGCGCATTCTTTGATCTGGGCGAGAAAAAAATGAAAAAAACGATGTAATCGCGCCCGTGGCTCCAGTTGGCTATGTGCCAGTTAATAGAAGAGTGGTCCTTTTTATTCGGGCGCTGGGTGCTGGCCGACATATCGCTGCTGGTCAGCAGTAATTCGGACGAGTGACCAGCATTCTTCGAGTGCGGTGTCTCGCCGGTCACGCCGCGAGCGTGCGTACATCATGAATCCGCAGGTAGCTCCCCATGAGCCCGCAGCTCGCCGAGGACGGCGGCCAGCAAGCGCGCGGCGGCGTCCTTGTCCAGGGGGTTGTTGCCGTTTCCGCACTTGGGCGACTGCACGCACGAGGGGCAGCCGTCCTGGCACGCGCAGCTGTGGATCACGCTCAGCGTGGCGGACAACCAGGCCGTGAGCTGGGCGAATCCGCGCTCGGCGAAGCCGGCGCCACCGGGCTGGCCGTCATAGACGAACACCGTCGGCGCACCGGTATCGGGATGTTCGGCGATGGAGACACCGCCGATGTCCCACCGGTCGCAGCCCGCGACCAGCGGCAACATGCCGATGGCGGCGTGCTCGGCGGCGTGCAACGCGCCGGGAAGCTGCTCGTCGGAGATGTCCGCGCCGGCGAGCAGCCGGGGCGTGACGGTATACAGAACGGCCTTGGTGTGCAGGGTGTGCGCGGGCAGATCGAGCTCCACCTGGTCGAGCACCTCGCCGGTCACCAGGGTCCGCAGGTAGCCGATGACCTGGTTGGTGACCGCGACCTGCGCGGATGCCGCCGTGACCGCACCGAGCACGCGCTCCTCGATCACCCCCTCGACGGTGATCGAGGTGATCTGCCGGGAACTGGTGGTGAAGCCGGGATCCACCTCGTTGACGAACGCGACACCACCCTCGAGGTCCAGTTCGTCGACCAGATAGGTCTCGCCCTGGTGCAGATGGACAGCCCCCGTGTGCAGCGTGGCGGGTGCCCGGCCTGCGTCGGCGGTGCCGAGCAGGCGCCCGGTCTCGGCGTCGACGATCGCGATCGGCGCGCCGAGTCCTCCGCGCACATCCACGTCGTCGTGCGGGTGGGTGTGCGCGGTGATGTGCCAGCGGGCACCCGCGCCGCGGGTGCCCGGCCTGCGCCGGATCAGGCCCTGCTCAGCGAGGTCGGCGAGCACTTCGTCGGCTCTGAACTCGCTCGCCTCTTCGTCGGTGAGCGGCAGTTCCATCGCGGCGCACAGCAGTTGGGGGCCGAGGATGTAAGGGTTGTACGGGTCGGTGATGGTGGCCTCGATCGGCCGGTCGAGCAGCGCTTGCGGGTGGTGCACCAGGTAGGTGTCGAGCGGGTCGTCGGTAGCCACGAGCACCACCAGCGAACCCTGCGTCCGTCTGCCCGCCCGCCCGGCCTGCTGCCAGAACGAGGCCACCGTTCCGGGAAAACCGGCGATGACCACGGCGTCGAGGCCCGCGATGTCGACGCCCAGCTCGAGTGCGTTGGTACTCGCCGCGCCGAGCAATGTCCCCTGCGACAGCGACTGCTCGAGCTCCCGCCGGTCCTCGGCCAGATAGCCCGCCCGGTAGGCGGCAACCCGTTCCTGCAGCTCGGGGGCCGTTTCCGCGAGGACGCGACGGGTATCGAGCGCGATCAGTTCGGCACCGCGCCGCGAGCGAACGAAGGTCAGGGTCCTGGCGCCCTCGGCCACCAGCGCGGCCATGATCTTGGCCGCCTCGCTGGTCGCGGTCCGCCGCACCGGTGCTCCGTTCTCACCGGCGCGCATCGCGCTCAGCGGCGGTTCCCACAGCGCGACGGTCCGGGCACCGCGCGGCGATCCGTCCTCGGTGACAGCGACCACCGGCGCCCCGATCAGCCTGCTCGCCGACGCGGCCGGATCGGCACTGGTCGCCGAGCACAGGATGAACACCGGGTCGGCGCCGTAGAACCGGGCGAGCCGACGCAGCCTTCGCAACACCAGCGCCACGTGCGAACCGAACACTCCTCTATATGCGTGGCATTCGTCGACCACCACATATCGCAGGTTGCGCAGTACCCGTGCCCAGCGCTGATGCGAACGGAGAATCCCGACGTGCAGCATGTCGGGATTGGTGAAGATCCAGCGGGCGTTGGCCCGCACCCACTGTCTGACCTCGGCGGGAGTGTCGCCGTCATAGCTCGCCGGATGCGCCTCTCGCAGCGGATTGTCATGGATCAGGCTGCCGACGGCGCGGAGTTGATCGGCGCCCAGCGCCTTGGTGGGGGACAGATACAGCGCGGTGGCGCGTGGGTCGTCGTGCAACGCGGTGAGCACCGGTAGCTGGTAACCGAGCGATTTCCCGGACGCGGTTCCCGTGCTCACGACGACGTGGTTCCCGGTCGCCGCGAGATCGGCCGTGCGGGTCTGGTGTTCCCACGGCAGCGTGATCTCCTGTGCGTCCAGGGCTGTGACCAGGTCCGATGGCACCCATTCCGGCCACCCGGTGGTGCGCGCGCGCCGTGCGGGCAGCTCGGCGATGTGGGTCAGCGGGTTGCCGCCGGCAGCCGCCTCGGTCAGGACACGATTCAGCAACGATCGCCCATAGCTCTCGCCCGTATCGTGCTCTCGGACCTCGGTCCGGTCTGTCGGATTCATCCAGTCCTTCTCTCACGCGACACGCGAAGTGTGAAACGTGTGTGTGCGACAACCACTACCTGGGATTTCGTAACCCAGTAGCGATCTGGGTCACAGCATGTTTGCTGGAAGCTCACTCGGTTATCAAGAAGCAAACAGACCGAAAGTACGGATACACCCAATCTGTCCCTTACCTGCACATTCGCAAGATCATGAATTTTGCAAATAGTCGGTAACTCGACTGTCGAATTGCGCAGAGACATGGTTCACTGGGTCTCGGTCGCAAGCTTCTGTGTTCGAGGGACGGATCCAAGGTCCAAACCATCAGCAGGATCGTTGTTGCGAACGCCGTGCTCAGGATTTCCTTGCAGGGGGACCAACAGTACAGCGGTCGGAACGGGCCCGGTGGACGAACCCAGTTGTCCGCCGTTTCCGGTAGAAAGAGAAGGAAACAGAATGGCACAGGGAACTGTGAAGTGGTTCAACGCGGAGAAGGGGTTCGGCTTCATCGCGCCCGAGGACGGCTCCGCTGACGTCTTCGTCCACTACTCGGAGATCCAGGGCACGGGCTTCCGTACCCTCGAGGAAAACCAGAAGGTCGAGTTCGAGGTAGGCCAGGGCACCAAGGGCCCGCAGGCCACCGGCGTTCGCGCGCTCTCCTGAGCTGCGAAACACAACAACGCCTCGTCCCCCTCCTCCGCATGCGGAGGAGGGGGACGAGTCATTTCCGGGTACCATCGCCCAGGACAGCGCCCGCGTCGTGAAACGCCGCAAATGCCTCTACCCCAAGTGCGCAGGGTATAAACGTCACTGGTGGTGATGTCCGAACGTCGCCGTCTGCCCCAGCCGCGCACCGAGCGGACCTCCCGACGCGCGGATCTAGAAGGAAGGTGTTCGCCGGTGGCAACACGAGACCGCAGTTCAGCCGACCAGGGCCGACCCCTGCGTCGTCTCGTGATCGTCGAGTCGCCGACCAAGGCCCGCAAGATCGCGCCCTACCTGGGTCGCAACTACACGGTCGAGGCCTCGGTGGGCCATATCCGCGACTTGCCGCGCGGTGCCGCCGACGTGCCCGCCAAATACAAGGGGCAGCCGTGGGCACGCCTCGGTGTCGACGTCGATCACGACTTCGAGCCGATCTATGTGGTGAACCCGGATAAGAAGGCAAAGGTCGCCGAGCTCAAGAGCTTGCTGGCCGACGCCGACGAGCTCTACCTCGCCACCGACCCCGACCGCGAGGGCGAGGCCATCGCCTGGCACCTGCTCGAAACGCTCAAGCCGAAGGTCCCGGTTCGCCGGATGGTCTTCCACGAGATCACCGAGCCCGCCATCCTCGCGGCCGCCGCCGACACGCGCGAGCTCGACAACGATTTGGTCGACGCGCAGGAAACCCGTCGCATTCTGGACCGCCTCTACGGCTACGAGGTCTCCCCGGTGCTGTGGAAGAAGGTCATGCCGCGGCTGTCCGCCGGTCGTGTGCAGTCCGTCGCCACCCGGGTGATCGTGCAGCGTGAGCGTGAGCGCATCGCGTTCCGCTCCGCCGGGTACTGGGACATCGCCGCCAAGCTCGACGCGGGTCCTGACGAGAAGTCCGATTCGACCAACCCGCGCACGTTCGGCGCTCGCCTGGTGCAGGTCTCCGGCGACCGTGTCGCCTCCGGTCGCGATTTCGGTTCCGACGGTCAGCTCAAGTCGGCCACCGGTGTCGTCGTGCTCGACGAGGCCTATGCCCGCAGGCTGGCCGAGGCGCTCGACGGCGCCGCGCTCGAGGTCAGCTCGGCCGAGGCCAAGCCGTACACGCGCAAGCCGTACCCGCCGTTCATGACTTCCACGTTGCAGCAGGAAGCGGGCCGCAAGCTGCGGTTCACCTCCGAGCGCACGATGCGGGTCGCGCAGCGGTTGTACGAAAACGGCTACATCACCTATATGCGTACCGACTCCACGACGCTGTCGGAGTCGGCGATCGCGGCGGCGCGCTCGCAGGCGACCCAGCTCTACGGCGCGGAGTACGTCTCGCCGTCGCCACGCCAGTACACCCGCAAGGTCAAGAACGCGCAGGAGGCACACGAGGCGATCCGTCCCTCGGGTGACACCTTCATGACGCCCGGTCAGCTGGCCTCGAAGGTCGACAACGACGAGTTCAAGCTCTACGAGATGATCTGGCAGCGCACGGTCGCCTCGCAGATGGTCGACGCGCGCGGCACCACGCTGACCCTGCGCATCACCGGCACGGCGCGGACCGGCGAGGAGTGTGTGTTCTCGTCCTCGGGTCGCACCATCACCTTCGCCGGGTTCCTCAAGGCCTATGTCGAGAGCGTGGACGAGGAGGCGGGCGGTCAGTCCGACGACGCCGAATCCCGTTTGCCCGCACTGGAAGAGGGCCAGAGCGTCACGGCCGTCGAGCTCACTCCCGACGGACACAGCACCAACCCGCCCGCGCGCTACACCGAAGCCTCGCTGATCAAGACGTTGGAAGACCTCGGCATCGGCCGCCCGTCTACCTACTCCTCGATCATCAAGACGATCCTCGATCGCGGGTACGTCTACAAGCGCGGTAGCGCGTTGGCCCCGGCGTGGGTGGCGTTCGCGGTGGTCGGCCTGCTCGAGGCCTACTTCGGTCGACTCGTCGACTTCGACTTCACCGCCGCGATGGAGGACGACCTCGACGCCATCGCCGGTGGACGCGAGCAACGCGGAAACTGGTTGTCCAGCTTCTACTTCGGTGGCGAATCCGGCGCCGAGGGTTCGGTCGCGCGGTCCGGTGGCCTCAAGAAGATGGTTTCCGTGCAGCTCGACGACATCGACGCGCGCGAAGTGAACTCGATCAAGATGTTCGTCGACGAAGAGGGCCGCGATGTCGTGGTCCGCGTCGGCCGCTTCGGTCCGTACCTGGAGCGGATGATCATCAATCCCGATGACCCCGAAGGGGATCGGATCTCGCAGCGGGCGAATCTGCCCGACGATCTGCCGCCCGACGAGCTGACGCCCGAGGTCGCCGAGAAACTGTTCTCGACGCCGCAGGAGGGTCGCTCGCTCGGCGTCGATCCGGTGTCGGGGAACGAAATCGTCGCCAAGGAAGGACGTTTCGGCCCGTACGTCACCGAGGTGCTGCCGGAACCGCCCGCACCCGAACCGGACGCGGCGCCCGCGAAGAAGACCAAGAAGGCCGCGGAGGTCAAGCCGCGCACCGGTTCGCTGTTCAAGTCGATGGACCTGGCCGAGATCACCCTCGACGACGCGCTGATGTTGCTCTCGCTGCCCCGCGTGGTCGGCAACGATCCCACCTCGGGCGAGGAGATCACCGCGCAGAACGGCCGCTACGGCCCGTACCTGAAGAAGGGCACGGATTCCCGTTCGCTGGCGACCGAGGATCAGTTGTTCTCGGTCACCCTCGAGGAGGCGCTGAAGCTCTACGCCGAGCCCAAGCGTCGCGGGCGTCAGGCCGCGGCCGCGGCGCCGCTGCGTGAGCTGGGCAAGGACTCGGCCACCGACAAGCCGATGGTGATCAAGGACGGTCGCTTCGGCCCGTACGTCACCGACGGCGAGACCAACGCGAGCCTGCGCAAGGGCGACGAGGTCGAGTCGATCACCGACGAACGCGCGTCCGAACTGCTGGCCGATCGCCGGGCGCGTGGGCCGGTGAAGAAGGCGGCGAAGAAGACGACCGCGAAGAAGGCGGCCAAGAAGGCGCCCGCGAAGAAGGCGGCGGCGAAGTCGACGGCGACGAAGACGGCGACCAAGACCGCGGCGAAGAAGACCACCGCGAAGAAGACGGCAGCGAAGAAGGCTCCGGCCAAGAAGGCTGCCGCGAAATCCGCGGGGACAGACGAGGCTTGATCGCTCGCCCGCGTCCCGCCCGGCCTCGGTGAATCCTGTCGGACCCCGCGGCTAGGGTGTAGCGCGTGGCAGGTGTCTTCGATCGACTGGTCGGCCAGGACGTGGTCGAGACCGAGCTGGCCGCTGCCGCGAAGGCGGCGCGGGCCGGTGTGGTCACCGGGGCGATGACGCATTCGTGGTTGTTCACCGGGCCGCCCGGTTCGGGGAGGTCCGTCGCGGCGCTGTGTTTCGCGGCGGCGCTGCAGTGCACCGATCCCGATACCGTCGGGTGCGGGCGGTGCCATGCCTGCACCACCACGATGGCCGGTACCCATGGCGACGTGCGGCGCATCATCCCCGAGGGGCTGAGCATCAGCACCAAGGAGATGCGGGCCATCGTGCAGATCGCGGCACGTCGCCCGAGCACCGGTCGTTGGCAGGTCGTGGTTGTCGAAGATGCCGACCGCCTCACCGAGGGAGCCGCCAACGCCCTGCTCAAGGTGGTCGAGGAACCGCCGGACCGCACTGTCTTCCTGCTGTGCGCTCCCACCGTCGACCCCGAGGACATCTCCGTCACCCTGCGCTCGCGTTGCAGGCACGTCCACCTCGTGACGCCGACCGTTCCCGCGATCGCCCAGGTTCTGCGCGAGCGCGACCAACTCGACGCGAAGACCGCCGACTGGGCGGCTTCGGTCAGCGGCGGCCACGTCGGTCGAGCCCGCCGCCTCGCCACCGACGAGGACTCCCGCCAACGACGCAAGCGCGCCCTCGCTCTGGTCACCGCGACCGAGCGCCCCGGCGCCGCCTACGCCGCCGCCGACGAACTGGTGAAGTCAGCCGACGACGAAGCCAAACTGATGAGCGCCGATCGCGACGACCGCGAACGCGACGAACTCGCCACCGCTCTCGGCGCGGGCGGCACCGGCAAGGGTTCCGCCTCCGCCACCCGCGGTTCGGCGGGCGTCCTCAAAGACCTCGAACGCCGCCAGAAGTCCCGTGCCACCCGCACCGGCCGCGACGCACTCGATCGCGCCCTCATCGACATCGCCGGCATGTACCGCGACGCCCTGGCCATGCGATTCGCCGGCCGTGGCACCCCCATCACCCTCACCCACCCCGACATGGCCGACGAGATCACCGACCTCGCCACCAACGTCCGCCCCGAAGGCCTGCTCCGCAGCATCGACGCCGTCCTGGCCTGCCGCGAAGCCCTCGACCTCAACGTGAAACCTCGTTTCGCCATCGCCGCCATGACCGCCACCCTCATCACCGCCCGCACCACCTGACCACCCGTTTTCGCGTTCTACCCCTTCCCGCGATAGACTCGCGTCGCCGAAATGGCACGCCGCCTTAGCTCAGTCGGTAGAGCGCTTCACTCGTAATGAAAAGGTCGGGGGTTCGATTCCCCCAGGCGGCTCCGAGGCCATCAGACCCTTTCCGGGATACCGGGGAGGGTCTTTTGCTGTATCTAGTGGCCGCCGAGGAGGTTCCAGACTGTTACGCGCTCGTGGGTGATGTCGATGGGGGTGCCTGCGAGGGCGGTGAGGAGGTCGGGCAGGGGCCAGGTGGACAGGTGGGCGTAGCGGGCCGAGTAGAGGCCGAGGTGGGTGAGGGCGTAGGTGTTGGTGTGGTCGAAGAGGGCGTAGGCGATGACCTGGTAGAGGTCGTTGGAGGTCAGGGAGTCGGCGCGGATGCCGGTGCGCTGGTTCTTCGGGCCGAGGTGGGTTTTGAGGTCGAGGAGCAGGCCTGCGCTGATGAGGTCGGCGTCGGCGTTGCACAGGACCGAGGCGTCGAAGGTGGGGCCGGGGAAGGTCGGGGGGTGCAGGTGGGGGAGGAGGTGTTCTTCGGCGAGGCCGCGGAGTTCCCAGAGTTGGCGGATGGCGTCGGGGGGTGCGAGGGCGAGGAGGTGCTCGGGGGTGAAGCGGCCGGTTCTGAGCAGGTTGTCCAGGGCTGACTCGCGGAGCAGGCCCCGCCGGTAGACGTCGGTGCACAGGGCAAGGGCCCAGCAGGCTCGGCTGAGTCGGTCGACGTCGGTGGCGGTCGGGGCGACCGCGGCCTGAGCTGTCTCGATCACCGACTCGATGACGGCCGACTCTCGCGGATGGCCGAAGAATCCGAGTAGTGGCAGGACCGGCGCGTGTTCGGGTACCAGCAGGAACCTGATTTCGAAGTCGAACGCGGCGCCGAGCGTGGCCGGGTGCGCGCCGCCGGTGTCGACAAGTAGCGGTCCGGCTTCTCGCCGGTACTCGGCCTGCACGCCCCTGGTGTGGGGAAACCGTTCGTGCAGGTATTCGCGCAGCGGTGAGGTCTTGTCGCGCAGTGCCGCGGACAGATTGGTGTAGACGTACACGGACCCTCCGTTTCCAGAGATGAGCGTGCTGTCGATAGTGCCACGGGCCGCGACCCCATGTTGCATAAAGTTCTTTGCACACATATTTGTGCAAAGAGTACTTTGTAACTATGGCCGACGAGGTACCGCCCAGAGAGATCACCGACCCCGCGGCGCTGCGAGCGCTCGCGCATCCCCTGCGTCAGCGCATCCTGCGCGCGCTCGCCGAGAACGGACCGGCCACCGCGACAGCGTTGGGCGCTCGGCTGGGCGAGAACACCGGCGCGACCAGTTACCACCTGCGCCAGCTCGCCGAACACGGCTTCATCGAAGAGGCGCCCGAACTGGCCAAGGGCAAGGAGCGGTGGTGGCGTTCGCCGCCGAAGGACCTGCGCTACCGGATGGACCGCGAGCAGTCACCGGAGCTCCGCGAGCTGATGGAAGGTCTTGTCGCGCAGCACATCGCCGAAGACATCGAGATGTTCCAGCGCTTCCAGGCCGAGCGTGCCGAGCTGGGTGAGTGGGCCGACATGATGCCCTTCTCGCGTGGCGCGATCTACGCGACGCCGGCCGAACTCGAAGAATTCTTCGAGGACTACATGACCCTGCTCAAGCGTTTTCAGCAGTCTCACCCGCAGGATCGCCCGGGCGCCCGTCGTGTGCTGACGCGCTTCCTCGCCTTTCCCGCACCTCGCACGAACACCGCAGACTAGGACTTGGCGTGCTCTCGATCTTCCGGCGAATCATCCTGCTCACCTTCATGATCACCGTCGTCGCTGGATTCCCTGCGGCGCACGCGCAGAACACCACCACCGTCGACATCACCGTCACCCGCTCGGACGGCACGACCACCGCTGGCACCGTGCACGCCCCGACGGGGGCGTCCGGCAGGCCGGGCGTCGTGCTCGTCCACGGATCGGGCGACGGCAGCGGCGAGCACTACGACCATGTCGCCGAGGCGTTCGCCCGCGCGGGCATCGTCGCGTTGCGCTACGACAAGCGCACCGAGGATTACACGCCGTCGCACCGTGACTACTCCCTCCTGGCCGACGACGCGCTGGCAGGGGTTGCCGCACTGCGGAATCGGCCCGAGGTCGACCCGGCGCGAGTAGGTCTGTGGGGTCTGTCGGAGGGCGGATGGGTCGCGCCCCTCGCCGCGTCGCGATCCGCCGACGCGGCGTTCTTGATCACGATCGGCGCGAATTCGGCCGCACCCGCCGCGCAGCAGAACTGGGCGAACGAGACTCGGTTCGGCGCGGCGGGCGTGCGTGGTTCGATGGTTGATGTGCTGGCCCGCAACGGTATTCGTCAGCTGGTCGCCGCCGGTCAGTTCGCGCAAGCCGATTACGACCCGATCCCGGTGCTGGAGCGGATCACCCAGCCGGTCCTCGCGATCTGGGGTGATCTGGACCGTCTGACCCCACCCGGTGACAGTCTGCGCGGATTCCAGACCGCCTTCGAGCATGCCGGAAAGACGAACTACACGCTGCGCACACTCGCGAACGCTCAGCACGCCGGACAACCGACTACCGATGGCTTCGACAAACTTCCCGGCTTGGCGCCGGGATACGGCGAGCTCCTGGGTGATTGGGTCAACGGGCTTCCTGGATCCGCGACCCCACCGACGGCGGATCAGCCGGCGGCACAGGGGCATCCGGTGCGGGCGCTGGCTCCCGCATCCTGGTGGGAATCGACCACGGTGCAACTGACCTTGCTGTTCGGCATGATCCTGGCACTGGCCGGCTACGCGTTCACCGGAATGGTCAGGTCCTGGCGACTGCCCGATCGGCTGCCTGCGCGAGTGCTGTTGTGCACGACGGTGATCGGCATGCTCGGCACGATCGTCCAGCTCGGCTACATCCTCACCACCCGCGCAACCTCGTTCGGCCCCTTGCTGTTCGGCCGGACCCTGCCCTGGCTGGCATTGCAGGTGATCGCCTTCGTGGCGGTGGTCGCGCTCGGTTTCGTGCTCGCCCGCGCCCGTCACACCCTCGCCGGTGCGAGCGCCGGAGCGCGGACCCGATGGGTCCTGTTGTTCTGCGGTGGAACAGGTTTCGTGCTCTGGGCACTGTACTGGGGTCTGCTGCTCCCTTGACCTACGAGAAAGGCCCCCGACGAGGTCGGGGGCCTTCTTCGCGGTTACTCCTGAGCCGATCGCCGTTGATCGGTCTCAGGAGAACTGGCTCGGGTCAGCGGGCAGCGACATTGCGGCGGGTGGCCCGAGAGTTCATGGAGCTGCGCAGGATCTGGTGCAGAACGGCATCGAAGGCGTCGGTGTCTTCGACATTGCTGAGGTGGCCGTGCGGCAGCACGTGGAAATCGGCCAGGTTGCCGGTGCGGCGCAGGATGTCGACGATCGGGCGCGACAGGCGCTGCGGCAGCAGCCGGTCCCTGGCGCTGGCGATCACCGTGGTCGGGACGGTCAGGTTGGCGGTGCCTGCCGACAGATCCATGTCGGCCATCGCGGCAGCGTGGCGCCCGCGCGCGATCGGGCGGCAGGAGCGGATGATGCCCATCGCGAAGTCGACCTCGTCGGCGGTGGCCTCGGGGGTGAGAATGCGCGTGCGCAGAATCTGCTGGGTGAGCCAGCCGCCGGGGATCGGCAGCGGCGCGAACAGCAGCGACTCGCTGACCGGCTGCGGCATCCGCACCGGTGCGCCCAGCAGGGTGACCGGGTACTGCGCGACGGTGAGCTGCTTGTTCAGCAGCGGCAGCATGTCGGTTTCCCAGCGGATCGCGGCGTTGGCGGTGTTGGCGAGCAGCACGGCGGACGCGCGTCGGGAGACCTGTTCGGGGTGATGCTTGGCCCAGGCCTGAATGGTGAGCCCGCCCATGCTGTGCCCGGCCAGGACCGCTTTCTCGTCTTCACGCAGCGTCGCGTCGAGGACGGCGGACAGGTCGTCGGCCAGGGTGTGTTCGCTGGGGGCGGCGGTGCCGAGGGTGGAGGCGCCGTGGCCGCGCTGGTCGTAGCTGACCACGCGGTACTCGCCGGCGAAGGCGGTGATCTGCGGGTTCCAGTATTCGATACTGCAGGCCCAGCCATGGATGAGGACCAGGGTGGGGGCGGTATCGGGACCGTAGACGTGGACCCGGAGCTGCGCGCCGTCCGTGGTGGTCACCGGGACGACCCGGTGCTCGACGGTGGGGGCGTTGAATTTCGCGGTGGCGAAACTGCGGGTACGCAGCCCGGCACGGAACTGTGCGGTCAGTGCGCCGGTCTCGAGGTGAGAGACCATGGATCGCGCTGCCGCGAGCGTCATCATCGACTTCGCAAGCATTGTCGGCACTCCTTTGTGTCGTAGGCCACCGTACAGTGCAAGCCAGGGTGCTAGCTAGTGTTAGCGGGTCACAGTGTCCCACTTGTTGTGAACTGGGTCACCGAGCGTGCTGACATTGTGAAATCGCCTGAAATCAGCGAAAAATTGCACCGGAAGGGCACGATCGGGCATCGGTCGCGCTGGCGGCGGCGTACGGCCGCCGCTACCGTATTGGAGTGGACAAAACGCACGTCACGGCCGAGTTTTCCGGCGCGGATCCGAACCGGGGTACCGCGCGCTCGACCTGGCAGCGGATGACGCCACCGCTGATCGCCGCCGGTCTCGGCGTCGGCACGCTGGCCCTGCTGCATTTCCGTGACCCGCACGTCGAGGGTTCCTACGGCCTGTGCCCGGTGTACGCGCTGTTCGGGGTGTACTGCCCCGGGTGCGGCGGCATGCGCGCGATGCACAACCTCACCGACGGCAACATCGTCGACTCGCTGCACAGCAATCTGCTGGCCCTGCCGCTGACCGTAGCCTTCGCGGTCTTCGTCATCGACTGGATTTTGCGCGCTCGTCGCGGACAACGGTGGCGCGTACCCGGGCTCAGCGCGGTGACCGTGTGGTCCTTCTTCGGCCTGCTCGCCCTCTATTCTGTGCTCCGCAACACGCCATGGGGAACGTGGCTCACGCCCGTCTGACGCTGGTTCGCGGGCTGATTACCGGGCACCCTGGAGGTATGGGCGATTCACTGAAAGACAGAGTCCGGCAGAAGTTGCAGCGTCAGCTCGCCCAGGACGGACCCGACCCCGAGCAGGACGACGCCAGGGCCATCTCGGTGGCCGACGATCTCGAGGCGCTCGAGATGGTGCAGGCCGACGATCCGCTCATCGAGGAATTGGCCCAGCGTTATCTGGTGTTCTGATGCGCCTGCCCGCCCAGCGGCGGTAATTGCGGCAGCGGCTTGGTCCCGAGCCAGATCGCGAACAGGCCGCGCAACGGCGCCACACTGTAGTGACCGGCCAGGTCGACGAATTCCTCCGTAGTGACAGAGGAGTGCCGGTACCGCGCGGTCCACTCTCTGATCAGTTCGAAGAACAGGTGATCGCGCAGTTCCAGCCGCAGCGCGTGCAGGGTGAGCGCCCCGCGCTTGTAAACCCGGTCGTCGAACATGTCCTTGGGTCCGGGATCGCCGACGATGATGTCCTGCGGCTGACGCGCCAGGTTCGCGCGCGCCGCCCGCGCCAGCTGATCGGCGGTCGGCCCACCGGACGCTTCGGACCAGATCCATTCCGCGTAACAGGCGAAACCTTCGTGCAGCCAGATGTCCTGCCACCGCTTCAGTGTGAGGCTGTTGCCGAACCATTGATGCGCGAGTTCGTGTGCGACAAGACGTTCCGCGCCGCGCTTGCCATCGCAATGGTTGGCGCCGAAGATCGAGATGCCCTGCGCCTCGATCGGGATGTCGAGCTCGTCGTCGGTGACGACCACGGAGTAGTCGTCGAACGGGTACGGCCCGAACCGCTCGGTGAACAAGGCCATCATCTCGGGCTGACGCGCGAAGTCGTGTTCGAAGCTCGCCCGCAACCGCGGCGGGATGACCGCGTGCATCGGTACCGGTTCACCGACGGCGCCGACCCGGTACTTGCGGTAGGTGCCGATCTGGATCGTCGCCAGATAGCTCGCCATCGGCTCGGCCATCTCGTATACCCAGGTGGTCTGGCTGGCCTTGGCCTGCTTGCCGACCAGGGTGCCGTTGGCCAGCGCGTAGAACGGGCTGTCGGTGGTGATCGAAATCCGGTAGGAAGCTTTGGAACTCGGGTGGTCGTCGCACGGGAACCAGGACGCGGCGCCGTTGGGCTGGCTCGCGACCAGCGCGCCCTCGGTGAGTTCTTCCCAGCCGACCTCGCCCCACGGGCCGCGCACCGGCTTGGGGGTGCCCGAGTAGTGGACGGTGATCTCGAGAACGCCACCGGCGGGGATCTTCTGCTGCGGCGTGAGCGCGAGCTTGCCCTGCTGATGGACGAATTTCACCGCCTTCGATCCGTTGACGAGAACCTTCGACACCATCAATGCCTGCGACAGGTCGAGGGTGAACCACGGCCGCACCGTGGTGGTGACCGCGATGATCACCGCACGCCCGGCGAGCCGGTTGCTGGCGGGTCGGTAGCTCAGTTCCAGCTCGTAGCGCGACACACGGTAGCCGCGATTGCCGTTCTGCGGCAGGTACGCGTCGATGGGGTCCTCGTAGAACTTGCTCCGCATCAGGCGGCTCCGCGCTGCCTCGACTCCCGCGTCGAGGCGGGATCGGTCCAGTGCGTGATGGGATTGCCCCACCAGCGAGTCGACGGCGGAACCACGTCGCCGCGCATGACGAGCGACGCCGGGCCGATGGTGGCGCCCGCCCCGATGTGGGCGGCGGGCAGGGCGACGCAGTGCGGGCCGAGGGTGGCGCCCGCGTCGAGTGTCACCGTGTCCATGGACATGATGCGGTCGTGGAACAGGTGTGTTTGCACCACGCAGCCGCGCTCCACGGTCGCGCCGTCACCGAGTGTCACCAGGTCCGCCTCCGGTAGCCAGTAGGACTCGCACCATACCCCGCGGCCGATCTTGGCACCGAGTCCGCGAAGCCACAGATTCATGACGGGAGTACCCGTGGCGGCCCGCGCGAACCACGGCGCCGCGACGGTCTCGACGAAGGCGTCGGAGACCTCGTTGCGCCACACGAACGAGCTCCACAGCGGGTACTCCACCGCGCGAATCCGCCCGACGATCAACCACTTGGCGGCCACCGCGATGGCACCGGCGACCGCGCCCGCGGCCATCAGTACCAGACCTGAGACAAGCGCTGCGACAAGGTAATCGGTGTGCTGAGCGATCAGCGCGAGCACGAGCAGCACGCTGAGACCGATGGCGAAGGTCACCATCACCGGGATCAACCGGCAGGTCTCCACGAAGGCACGGGCCAGCTTGAGCCGCAGTGGCGGATCGAACGTGCGCGAGGTGTCGCTGGATTCGGTCGCGCGACGAAGCCGCACCGGCGGGCTGCCCAGCCAGGACGAGCCTGCCTTGGCCTTGTTCGGCGCGGCCGAGAGCACCGCGACCAGACCGTTCTTCGGCACGCGCCGACCGGGCGCGGTCATCCCCGAATTGCCGAGAAAGGCGCGCTTGCCGACCTTGGATTCGCCGATGCGCAACCAGCCGCCGCCGAGTTCGTAGCTACCGATCATGGTGTCGTCGGCCAGGAAAGCGCCGTCGGAGATCACGGTGAACTTGGGCAGCATCAGCACGGTCGACGCCTCGACGTTCTTGCCGATCTTCGCGCCGAGCAGGCGCAGCCAGATCGGGGTGAGCAGGCTGGCGTAGAGCGGGAACAGGAACGTGCGGGCGGAATCGAGCAGGCGTTCGGTGGCCCACACCTGCCAGCCGGTCCGGCTGCGCACGGGGTGGTAGCCCTCGCGCAGACCGATGCTGAGCAGACGCACCGCGAGCACGGTCGCCACGGCGTACACGCCGAGGCTGAGCAGGGTGGCCAGCGGCAGGATGGCGAAGCCGCGCAGGGCGGCGGCGCCGATGGTGGTCTCCTCGCGGACCCACCAGGCGATGAAGGTGCCGCCCACCGCGAGGCCGAACACGGGCATCGCGGCCAGCACCATCGACGACAGGCCGAACACGACCAGCCAGTGCCTGGCACGTTCCGGGGAGTGGTCGGGCCAGCGGCGCGGTGCCTTCCCGGTCTTGGTGGCGGGCGAACCCGCCCATTCCTGTTCGCCCTTGACCTTGCCCGAGACGGCGGAGCCGGGCGCGATCTCGGCTTTCTTGCCGATCTTGGTGCCGGGCAGCAGGATCGAGCGGGCGCCGATCACCGCGCCGTCACCGATGGTGATACCGCCGATGTGCACGATGTCGCCGTCGACCCAGTAGCCGGACAGGTCGACCTCGGGTTCCACGCTGGCGCCGTCGCCGAGTTCGAGCATGCCGGTGACCGGCGGCAGGCTGTGCAGGTCGACGCCCTTGCCGATCTTGGCGCCGAGCGCGCGAGCGAACGGAACCATCAGCGGTGCGCCGGACAGGCTTTCGGCGCCGCTGGCCTCGGACAGGCGTACGGCGGCCCACAAACGTAAGTGCACGGCCGAGCCGCGGGGGTAGGACCCGGGCCGAAGTCCGGCGAGCAGAATTCGGGCGCCCGCCACGCAGATCGTCATCCGGCCGATCGGCGAGATGAACAGCACGAACGCCAGCAGAATCCACCACCAGGACAGCCGTGGCAGCCACGGCAGCGAACCCGACCAGCCCGCGATGCCCGAGACCACGGTCAGCCACGTGACCCACTGCAACCCGGTGAGGGTGGTCAGCGGAATCGTGGCCAGCACCTGGGTGATCTGGGCGCGCACCGGCGTCGGCGTCACGACGCGCACGTCGACGGCCGCGACCGGCGCGCTGCCGTCGAGCAGTTCGACCAGCGAACCGAGCCGCGGGTGGTCGTAGAGATCGGCGACGGTGACATGCGGGTACCGCTCACGCAACGCGCCGACGAGCTGCGCCGCCGACAGTGAGCCGCCGCCGAGATCGAAGAATTCCGCGTCGAGATCGGTGGGCTGGGCGCCGAGGATCGCGTCCCACAGGTTCGCCACCCACGCCGCGGTGCCGGACAGTCCCGTCTCGGGTTCGTCGGCCGAAGGCAGCGGCCATGGCAGTGCGTCGCGGTCGACCTTGCCGGAGGTGCGGGTCGGCAGGTCGGCGACGACCGCCAGTCGCGGCACCAGCGGAGCCGGAAGTTGTTCGGCCAGAATCTCCCTGGCCTTCTTCACATCGAAATCAGGACCGGCGCCGGTGAGATAGCCGACGAGAATCTTGTTGCCGGCCTTGGTGGTTCGGATCGCGGCAGCCGCGCCGCTGACACCCGGCAGATGCTGGAGCGCGTTGTCGAGCTCGCCGAGTTCGATGCGGCGGCCGCCGATCTTGATCTGGTCGTCGGCGCGGCCGAGGAAGATCAGGCCCTCGCGGTCGTTGCGTACCAAATCCCCACTGCGATAGGCGCGTTCCCAGCCGAGGGAGGGCAGCGGCGCGTACTTCTCGGCGTCCTTGGCCGGATCGAGGTAGCGGGCCAGTCCGACGCCACCGATCACGAGCTCACCGGTTTCGCCTTCGCCCACCGGGTTGCCCTGCGGGTCGACGACGGTGAGGTCCCAGCCGTCGAGCGGCAAGCCGATCCGGACGGGCATCTCGCCGGTGAGCAGCGCGGCACAGGCGACCACGGTCGCCTCGGTGGGCCCGTAGGTGTTCCACACTTCGCGGTCGGCGCCGGTCAGCCGTTCGGCCAGCTCCGGAGGTACCGCTTCGCCGCCGAAGATCAGCAGTCGCACCGATTCCAGCGCTTGGGCAGGCCAGGTCGCGGCCAGCGTCGGCACCGTGGAGACGATGCTGATCTCGCGGCGCATCAGCCACGGGCCGAGGTCGGCGCCGGTGCGCACCAGATCGCGCGGCGCGGGGACCAGGCAGGCGCCGTTGCGCCAGGCCAGCCACATTTCCTCGCAGGAGGCGTCGAAGGCCACCGACAGGCCGGCCAGGACCCGGTCGCCGGGGCCGATCGGGGCCTTGCGCAGGAAGAGCCGGGCCTCGGCGTCGACGAAGGCGGCGGCGTTGCGATGGGTTACCGCAACACCTTTCGGGGTTCCGGTGGAGCCGGAGGTGAAGATGATCCACGCGTCGTCGGCGGGGGTGGGCAGGGTGTTCCAGTCGTGGTCGCCGGTGGCCGTGGTGGCCGACTCGATGCCGTCGCCGGTGGCGATCGCGCTCACCCTCGCCTCGCCGAAGACGAGCTTGGCTCGCTCCTCCGGGTCGTCGGCGTCGACGGGTACATAGGCGGCGCCGCAGTAGAGCACTGCCAGAATCGTCACGTACAGCGCGGCGGAGCCCGAGGGCATCCGCACGCCGACGCGGTCGCCCGGTCGCACGCCCGCCTCGGTGAGCTCGGCCATCCTGGCCTCGATCGTGGCGATCAGTTCCATGTAGCTGAGCACAACGGTGCCGTCGTCGATGGCCGGTGCGTCCGGGTGTGCCACGGCGGTGCTGGTCAGGATGTCGACCAGGGTGCGCGGCGGCGCGGCGAGATCCGCGCGCAACAGCGGGTCGCGCAGGACCGCCGGTACCTCAGTGTGTGGCTCGAGCATCGTGCTCAGTCCACCTCTCATCGGTTGACCCCCATCGGTGGTGTCTGTTGTTTCATGAGCGGGTTACCGGAGGGCAAACAGGATGGTCACCAGATGCCAACGGTACTCGGTGCGGGTGTTGCCGGACGGCAGCGAAAGGCGTGCCGTCGGCGCTGTTCACGAAGGTGATTCCGGCAGTTCGCCGAGGGCGGTGACCGTCAGCCGGTGCAGCGTCCGCTGTTCGTCTTCGTCCAGGCTGCTCAGCACGCGGGCGGTGGCCTCGGCGATCAGCTTGTCGGTGCGTTTGCACTGTTTGCGCCCGGCCTCGGTGATCCGCAGCCGGTATTTGCGGCGATCCTTGCCGTCGCGGGTGCGCTCTACCAGGTCGGCGCGTTCCAGCGCGTCGATGAGGCGGACGACTTCACTGCGGTCGATACCGAGCGCATCGCCCACCTTCTTCTGCGTCAGGTCGGCGTTTTCCTCGATGAAGGTGAGCACCCAGTGATCGCGCAACGGGAAGCCGATCTCGGCGTGCAGCGCCTTGGTGAGCCGTCCGAGCGCGTACACCGGGTAGCGCGGCAGGCCGCGGACGGAGTTCGTGTTCGTGGACATGAGAGGGAACTCTAGCAAATAGTGGAGCTGCCCAATCATCTTGGGTATCCATCATGGGGTGCATAGATGGTTGGAAACTGGGTGTGATCAGGCAACTCGGGGGCAATCGGTCAGGGGTAGCCGACCACGTTGCGTGCGCGTGGCGAGCGCGCGGACTGATAGGTCTCGGCGCGGCGCCGGACCTGAGCGTGGATGCTCGAGGTGGGATCGAGATCGGCGAGCTCGAACGAGATCTTGCCGCCGTGGTCGTGGTGGATGACCAGGGAATCGTCGAGGACGCGGTAGACCGCGCGAACTTCACCTTCGGCCCAGGCCGCGACGTACTGCACCGCGACAGCCCGGTGCAGCGCGAGTCGCCAGTACTTGCTGGTTCGCTCGCGCAATCGATCGGCATCGACGCCGTCGTACCAGCTGGGTTCCATCATCGGCGAGGAGCTGCCCGCCTGTGCCCAACGGTCGGCGGCGCTCAGGTCGACCCACAGGATCTCGCCGTCGCCGACCTGGTGGCCCGCGCGGGTCACGCGGCGTGACGGCGGCCGCCGGGGCGGTTTGGCGCGTGTGCCGATGACGGTGACGGCCGGCGTGCCGGGCAGTCGCGTAGCCGGGTCCACGGGCTGGTAGCCGGGATTGTCCTCGCGGACGAAGCCGAGAACGCGATCGAAGGCCGACAGGCCCGGTGCGGGGGCGCAACCGTCCAGGCACAGCAGGGTGCGGCCGAGTGCGAAGACGAGATCCGCCGCGATCGAACCCCGCTTCTCCTCGTCGAACGCGCGGGCGAGGACCTGTGCGGGGACGATCACGATCGAGGTATCCGACGGGCTGGTGTGCTCGGCGCAGCGGGTGAGGTGACCGACGTGCGCCGACTCGGACTCGGCGTAGAACAGGTAGTACGCGGTGGCGCCGAAATGCTCTGCGGCGTCCTGTAGATCGGCTCGCTGCGCGGAGGGCAGGGCAGCCGATTTGATCGGTTCACCCTGTCTGGCCCGCTTGGCCTGGATGAGTAACCGCACTTCGCCGGCACCCGAAGGGTCCTGCACGCTGTAGATGAAATCCGCACCGACTCCGCGCCTGCCACGGGCCCGGTTACCGCCCTCCTCCGGTCGCGTCAGCAGCCGGAGCCCGCCCGATCCTGCCGCCTGCGTCGCCGACCCCCACGACGTGCACCCCCGCGGCGGCACGCAATCGGGGCACGGCGCGTCGATG
Organism: Nocardia sp. NPDC055002; assembly: GCF_053608825.1. Taxonomy (NCBI): domain Bacteria; kingdom Bacillati; phylum Actinomycetota; class Actinomycetes; order Mycobacteriales; family Nocardiaceae; genus Nocardia; species Nocardia sp. NPDC055002. The sequence continues at coordinate 918,545 of NZ_JBSGWE010000003.1, read as the reverse complement.
CGGTAGTCCACCCCGGTGAGATGGCCGAGCAGGATCTCGGTGAACGTCTCCTCCTGCCACGGAAACAGCCGCGCGCCCAGGTGCTGCAGCCGGTAAACGCTCTGACAACTCAGCCGCCGCGCCGCGATCGGGTCGACGAAGATCTCCGCTGGGAACTCAGACATCGAGTGGGATCTCGATCGTCGGGCGAAGCGCTTCGAGCTGGGTGACATAGGCGCTGAGCACCCGCTCGTACAGGTCGTCGACCTTGGCGTGGCGCACTGTGATCACCATCGAGTAGCGGATCGGCTGTGCGTTGACGGTGGGATGGCCGGATTCCCTGGCGGTGTGGTGGATGTCGAAGACCGGGTTGCGCAGGCTGTTGACGCGCTTGCTCCGCTCGGCGTGCAGGACGGTGTCCCATTTGTGGGAGTCACGGCGCAGCACGGCCTCGGGGTCGAGTTCGGTCGCGCGGAAGAACGGGGCCGAATCCGGGTGGATTCTGGTCGGTTCGGCGAACCGCTCGTCATGCGGACGGAACGTGACATCGAGGCCGCTGCGGGTGTAGCTGCCTGGGTCGGCGGGGTCGACCGGGGTGGCGAAGACCAGAGTCGCTCGAATGCGGACCATGCCGGCGGGAAGCGCCGCGGGCAGCGGAATCCGGGCGCGCAGGTATTTCGCGGGGGTGAGTTCACCCTGGTAGAGCACTCTGGCTTCGCCGTCGCCGCACAGAACCATGTCGGCCAGGGTGGCGGCGATACGGCCGTGTCCTGAGTCGGAATCCGGTGAACTGGTGCGTCTTTCGGCAGTGTGCACGAGCAGGGCCTTCAGGTCGAGCGCACCGAGTTTCGGGCCGAACAGGGTGCGGGCGCCCAGCGCGGCGCGCAGGGCCATCGGGGCGGCGAAGCTGGTGCCGGAGTCGGGAACTGCGGTGCCGTCCGGTCCGACGACGTGGAACGGTTCGTGATCGCTGCCGCCGAAGGCGAGCAGGTCGGGCTTCACGGTGCCGGGGGAGCGGCCCGGCCCGATCGCGGAGTACGGCGCACGGTTCCATTGCGCTCCCACCCGATCCGATGAACCGACCGCGAGCGCGTTGACGCTGTCGGCCGGAACCTGGACGCGCGCGTTGCCACTCGGTCTGTCGGCCTCGCCGTTGTTGCCGACCGCGATGGTGGCCAGCGTGGTGCCGTCGCTGAGGTAGTCGTCCCAGAACGCGGTCCAGGCGTGCACTTCGTCGTCCTCGATGGGGAGTTCGGGGCCGATGCTGACATTGACGAACTCGTATTTGCGTTGGCGCAGCACGGTATCGATGCGCTCGATGGCCGAGTACAGCTCGCACTGGTCGTCGTCGGTGTCCTCGTCGAGCACCTGGTAGTGGTCGATGTAGCCGTAGGGGACCGGGACCGGCTGGACGGGGTCGACGCTGCCGAACAGCAGCGCCGAGGTGACGCGGTGGCCGTGGTCGAGATAGGTGCGCTGCGGCGCGGCGCTGTCGGCGAAGGTGTGGGCGTCGACCCAGCGGGTCAGCGGGGTACGTGCGGGGATGCCACCGTCGAAGACCGCGATGGTGAGTTCCCGGTCGGTCGGCTCGGTCGTCGGCAAGGCCGGGCGGAACGTCGAAAGCGCTGTCCTGGTGGTGGTGTCGCGCCCGAGCTGGGTGCGCATGCGCGGCATGCGGCGGATCACCCTGGTGAACGAGTAGCCGGCGAGTGCGGCGATGGCGGCGTGGGTTCCGGTGACGGGGACGAAGGCCAGACCACCGTTGTCGAGTCGGCGGTCGATGGCCACGTCGAGATCGAGATCGCGGGAGAAGTCGAGCAGACCCTGCAGGGCGATGTCGCGACCGGAGTGCAGCACCAATTCGGCGACGGTCTCCGAATTACGCGGTTCCGCTGCGAGTCTGAGCCTGTCGGCGGCGTTGTTGAGCCGGAATTCCGCCAGGCTGACGATACCGATCTCGGCGCCGCCCAGCGGTGCGTCGGCAGTGATCCGCTCGGTGAGCAACTGCAGATTGACGCGGGTCGTTGCCAGGAACAGCAGGGTGCTCGCCCGCGGTTTGCCGTGCTCCGGCGCGATCGCCACCGGCCTGCTGCCCAGCGGATCCAACTGCATCGATGTGAGAAGTCTTGTGGGATAACCACTTCTCGACAAGTACTGCGGATGCAGGGTGACCGCCGTGACCGTCTCGTCCTCCGGGCAGGCCGTTTTCGGCAACGCGTCCGCACTCGAGGTGGCCGCGCTCAGCATCGGCGCGAGTCGGGCTCGCGCCTGCGCCACCGTGTACGGGGGCTGCGGCGAGCCGCCCGATCTGCTGGGGGAGATGGGCGCGGTGAGTCGCTCACCGAAGCCGATCAGAAATCGCGGTCCCGCCACCGGTGAATCCCCCCAGCTGCCACGTTATTCCCGTCGATGCGTGAAACCACGAATGGTGTCGCGCGACACCCCCGTCAGCGCGCTGATCTGGCGCTGAGACAAGCCTGACACGCCCGTCAGCGTCTGTGCCAGCCGTAACCGATCCGTTTTGGGAAGTTCAGCTGCCAGTCGCGCGGAATGCTCGGCCATCAGCCCGGGCAGTAGCTGGTCCTCGAGCACGCAACGCCTGCGCAATCGCAGCATCGCGCGCTCGATATCGTTGAACGACAAGCCCTTCGACGCCAGCGCCACCGCGTCCACGGCGCCGTCGGGCAGTGGCTGCCCGGCGAACCGGCGAATCGCCTCGCAGCGTTGCTCGGCCTCGGGCAGGGCGAACTCCATGCTCACATCGAAGCGCCGCCACGCGGCCGGATCCAGCAGATCGGCGTGGTTGGTCGCGCCGATGACCAGGCCCCCGCCGGTCGGCCAGTCGTCGATCTGCTGGAGCAGCACCGTGACCAGTCGCTTCAACTCGCCCACGTCGCGATCGTCGTCGCGACGCTTGGCGATGGCGTCGAGCTCGTCGAGCAGCAGAACGCACGGCCGCTGCTTGGCGTAGTCGATGGCATGGCGCAGGTTGGTGCCGGTCTTGCCGAGCAGGCTGCTCATGATGGTCGCCAAGTCCAGGACCACCAGCGGCAGCGACAGTTGGTGGGCCAGCCAGGCTGCGGCCATCGTCTTGCCGACGCCGGGCGGACCGACGAACAGCAAGCTGCGGGCCGGGGTCAGATCGGCGGCGGCCAGCCGGTCGGCCTGCTTGCGTTCGTCGACGATCTGGGTGAGCACGTCATAGGTTTCGGCGGCCAGGATCGGCACTTCGGCGGTGGAGCCGGGCGGGATCACCCGCAGCAGCGGCAGCCGGCTGTCGCCGTCGACCGGAATCGGCGTATCCACCTCCGCGCGTAGGGGATTGGCGCGCGTGGGGTTCTGGCGCAGCAGCGCGATCAGCGCATCGGCCAGTTCGGGACTGGCATGCCGGTGGCGGCGCGCGGCCCGGCGCACGAACATTGCGACATCCTGCTCGCGCCCGGCGAGCGCCAACCTAGCCAGGTGGACGAATTCGTCGGGAAGATCGGCGCTCACGTCCGCCGAAGTGGAGCTCAAGGCGTGTGACATGGTCTTCTTCCGATCAACTACGTGGACTATTTTCGCTTCACTCGATCGTACGGCGTCCATCACGGGCAAAGTTCACCCCTTGTGTACCGGTTTGACATCGGACCCCACCCGCAGCGCCACATTGATCTGCCGAGCCCTCAGCGCAGCGATTCCCTTCGTCGGATGCTAGTTCCGCCACGCCCCCTCATGGGCGATTCCCTTCGCTTCGGGCGTGCCTCGAAGCGTGCGGCGCGGCGCCTATGCGGTGCCGAGCGTCCAGACCAGCGCCATGGTGAACGGGTGGCCGCGCAGGTGGGCCCACTTGGGTTTCGCCGCGAGCCAGGCGTCGTCGACCAATGCCTCGGCCGCTTCGGTGAGGACCCAGCCCGCGTCGGTGCCCGCGGTGATGTGCTCGCTCAGCAGGTGCAGGTGGGTGCTGATCGCGATCGGATCGCCCCCAGCGGGGGTGTAGTGCGTCGGCATTCCGGTGACCATCATGAACTGTGGGTGGTAGCTGATCTGGGCGAACGTGGCTCCTGGGACAGCCAGCCGCGCGGCCTCGGTGTAGAACGGGCGCAGGTCCGGCAGGTGTTCGTCGATCAGTGAGGAGATCACGAGATCGTAAGTGCTGCTTGGTAATTCGGTGGCACACACGTCGGCCTTGGTGAGTGTGCGGTGTACACCGCGGGCGCGGGCACGGGCCAGCATGCCCGCGCTCAGATCGACGCCGTCGATCTCGGCGCTACTGCGGCTGCGCAACCACGCGCCGGTTCGCCCCGTCCCGCAACCCAGGTCGACCGCCTGTCGCACTCCCGCCCAATCCGGGCGGCGAAGCCGATCCAGCAGCGCCGCGTCCATCTCGTCCATCACGGTGCGCTCGTAGGTGTCGGCCCAGCCGTCGTAACCGGTGGTGACATCGACGGTGGGGTAGTTGCGCCGGTCGAAATCGGCGAAGGCAGGCATCTCCGGAGTATCACAAGGGAAAGCGCACGTGGACAACCGATTTCCCGCTGCGGCCGCGACGGCCCGGCCGCCGCGCCGAACCGGGAGATCCCGTGGGTGGTCGGGGTCGACTCGGAGCGCGCCGACGATCGGTGGTTGACAGGTCCGGTGGTCGTCTGTCACTCTCGTTGCAGGTCACGAGTACCAGCGTTCAGCCCCGGCTTGCTGGTCGGCAACCCTCCTCCGCGGTGGGGTGCTCCGGGTGACGACCAGGCTGACGTCCGAATTGGGCGCGGCAAGCGCGGGCCACCTCTTCAGGAGCGGGTCCCTGAGCCGACGGGATTTCGTCATGACTGCTGTAATCGACCCCACCTGTGCCATCGCCGCCGTTTCCGGTGCCGACCTGCAGGTTCCGCTCGTTCAGGGCGGTACCAGCTCCTACGCCAACTTCGACTACGCGGCGAGTGCGCCGGCGTTGAAGCAGGTCACCGACCGGATTTCGCAGTTGCTGCCGTTCTACGCCAGCGTGCACCGGGGCGCGGGATACGCCTCGCGGATCTCCACCGAGTGCTACGAGGCTTCGCGTGGGTCCGTTGCCCGGTTCCTCGACGCCGACGACGACCAGGTCGTGGTGTTCACGCGTAACACCACCGATTCGCTGAACCTGCTGGCCGGGTGCGTGCCGGGGGAGACCGTGGTACTCGATATCGAGCACCACGCCAACTTCCTGCCGTGGGCGAAGCACGGTCGTCGCGTCGTGCGGGCCGCCGCCACGGTCGAGGAGACGATTCAGCGTGTCGTCGCCGAGCTGTGCAGCAAGCCTGCCGCGCTGCTGGCGGTGACCGGTGCGTCCAACGTCACCGGTGAGGTGCTGCCGCTGGAACGGCTCGCGACCATCGCCCATCTGTGTGGTGCGCGCATCCTCGTCGACGCCGCTCAGCTGGCTCCGCATCGCCGGATCTCCCTGCGCGAGACCGGGATCGACTACCTCGCCTTCTCCGGGCACAAGCTGTACGCGCCGTTCGGTTCGGGTGTGCTCGTCGGCCGGCGGGACTGGCTGGACGAGGGTGAGCCCTACCTGGCCGGTGGTGGTGCGGTGCGCAATGTCGGTGTGACAGAGGTCGAATGGGCGTGCGCGCCGCAGCGGCACGAAGCCGGCTCGCCGAACGTCCTGGGTGCGGCCGCTATTGCCGCCGCCTGCGATGCGCTCGCCGCCATCGACCCCACCGAACTCGTCGCGCACGAGCGCTTTCTGGCCGACCGGCTGCGTGACGGCCTGTCCGCGATCCCCGGCGTCGACCTGGTCGGTATCTGGTCCGACAGCCCCGACTGTGTGGGCATCGTCGCCTTCACGATCGCCGATGTCGCCCCTGGCAAAGTCGCCGCGTACCTCTCCGCCGAGCATGCCATCGGCGTCCGCGACGGCCGCTTCTGCGCGCACCCCCTCCTCGCGAGCCTCGGCCTCGACGCCGCCCTCCGAGCCAGCATCGGCCTCGGCACCACCGCCGCCGACGTGGACCGCTTGATCAGCGCGGTAGCCACCCTGGTCAGCCACGGTCCCACCTGGAACTATGCCGCCACCGACGGCCACTGGAACCCGACCCCCGAAACCCGTCCCCTCAGCGCCTCTTCCCCCGAAGGCGCCGCCCCCTGCCTGATCGGCTGAACTCGTCACAGGCGAGATTCACCGGACGTCGGCCGTCGAGACCTGCTCTCGGCGGCCGATATTCGTTCCCCGTCGAGGGCGTCCCAGGTGATGGTGACGCCGAGCGGATCAGTGATGGCGATCGCGCGCGCGTATTCCGCTCGCTTGTCCACACAATCGGCGGTAACCGTCGCTGGTGAAACCACTTCGACCACCAGCAGGGTGTCCCCTGCTGTGGGTTTGGTCTTCCACTTGTCGCGGGGGTCTTCGATACAGCGATACACGATGGCGTCGGGGCGGCGGAAATTGAACGGGACCTCCGAGACCAGCATGTCCAGTTCGCCGCCGGCCTTCAGGCAGGGCTGCCCGGTGGCGCGTTTCCGGATCGCTTCCCGCAGGCACTGTTTGATCGCATCGGCGATGGCGATGTGATTCGGCGAAGGTGAGTCGCGATGCACCAGCAGGCCGTCTTTGACCTCGATCACCCGAGCGAGGTCTTCCGGCATCGCCAAATACGTGTCCAGGTCGATACCCGGTGCACCGGCGCAACCACGACCAGTCGTATGCCTCGCTCACCGGACCAAACACTAGCTGTAGCTGGTGGGCCGTCGGCTTACATAGACGCTCTGATCAGGTGTCGAGGGCGGTGGGGCGGTGGTATCTGCCGTTGTAGTAGAGCAACGGGGCCGCGGAGGGGGACTCTTCGGTTTGGTCGTGGACTCGGGTGACCAGGCCTACGGCGAGGGTGTGGTCGCCGAGGTCGATGAGTTTGTGGAGGGTGGTGCGCAGCCAGATGGGGGTGCCGTGCAGGACCGGTTCACCGGTGTCGAGGGTGGTCCAGAGGGCGCGGTCGGTGAAGCGGTCGGCGGCGGTGCGCGAGAAGCGGTGGGCCAGGTGTTGTTGGTGTTCGCCCAGGAAATGGATCACCACCGAGTCCGCGGCTCGCAACGCGTCGATGCTCGATGAGGTGTGCGCGATATTGAACGACACCAGGGGCGGTTCCAGCGACAGGGAGGCGAACGAGGTGGCCGTGAACCCCACCGGTCCACTCTCGGCTCCGAGCGTCACCACCGTGACGCCGGCCGGATAGTGCCGCATAGAGGCCCGGTACTGCTCAGCCGTTATCCCGCTCAGATCATCGGGAACGACCAGTCCGGTCTCAGAAGGTTGCACATCGCCCACCGCCCCCAACTTACGCCCGTCCGGCGTGCGTCCTCATGTTCGCTGTGTCCGTTTGATCCAACTCACACGGTCGGGAACGGCACCCGAATTCAGTCGATATCAATCGGCAGACCCGCGGTGATGCGGACGATTTCGCGGAAGTTGGTGCGGAACACGGTGTTCGGGTGGCCGCCCGCTGCCCAGACTTCGGGGTGGGCGGCGAGGGCGGTGTCCACCCAGGTGGGGAGGTTGGTGGGGTGACCGAGGGGAGCCGTGCCGTCGATGGGCTGGCCGGTGATGCGTTCGGCCAGGGCGGTAGGGGCCGGAGTGAGGGTGCCCTCGAGGCGTTTGCCGGTGCGGACGAGGTCCACGCGGTGATGACCGGCGACCAGGAGCAGGACGGGGTCGTCGTCGAGGAGGAAGACCTGGGCGGTGAGGATCGCGGTGAGCTGGGCGCCCATGGCGCGGGCGGCGTCGGCCGCAGTGGGAGCCGGCGTCTCGGGGCAGACGATGACGCCGTGGTGCCCGCGGGCGATGAGAGTTTCCGCGACCCGGCATGCGACCGGCGGCAATGACGACCTGCGCATGTCATCCAGAGTAGGGCGATTGCGGGAAATATGCTGTGTAACTGGAGCACTGGCGTGCTCGAGTTCGCGGCCCCGCCGGTCCCGTCGATCAGGTGCCGTTGCTTGCTCCTTCGTCGCCTACGCAATGGCACC
>NZ_JBSGWE010000003.1:694516-910582 GCF_053608825.1 Nocardia sp. NPDC055002 | reverse complement strand
CCCCGCGCCCCCCCCCCCCCGCCCCCGACCGCCCGGGGACGGCCGCGAACCCGGCCGCTGCGCGTCCGGCCCCTCCCTAGGGGTCGGGGGTCGGGGCTGAGTGGGCGGCATGTTGGCGTGGTGGCAATAATCGGGGCATGAGTGAATGGAAGGCTTTTACCGTCGAGATCGCCGACAACGTTGCCCAGGTCACGTTGATCGGGCCGGGTAAGGGCAATGCGATGGGACCCGACTTCTGGCGTGAGCTGCCGGAGGTCTTCGCCGAGCTCGATGCCGATCCGCAGGTGCGGGCCGTGGTCGTCACGGGATCGGGCAAGCATTTCTCGTTCGGTCTCGACCTCGCCGCGACCGCGGGCACGCTGGCTCCGGTGCTGGCCGACGACGCGAAGGCTGGACCGCGCACGGAGTTCCTCAAGGAGGTCCGCCGGATGCAGGCCTCGGTGACGGCGCTGGCCGAGTGCACCAAACCGGTGATCGCGGCGGTGTCCGGGTGGTGCATCGGCGGTGGTCTCGACCTGATCGCCGCTGCCGACATTCGTCTGGCCAGCGCGGACGCCAAGTTCAGCCTGCGTGAGGCGAAGGTGGCGATCGTCGCCGACATCGGTTCGCTGCAGCGCCTGCCCGGCATCATCGGCGAGGGCAATCTGCGGGAGCTGGCGTTCACCGCCAAGGACATCGACGCGGCCCGCGCCGAGCGAATGGGTCTGGTGAACGAGGTGTTCGCCGATCAGGAGGCCGTGCTGGCCGCCGCGCACGCGATGGCGCGCGAGATCGCGGGCAACCCGCCGCTGGTGGTGCAGGGCATCAAGGACGTGCTCGAGCAGCGGACCAGCCCGGCGGTGGCCGAGGGCCTGCGTTATGTGTCGACGTGGAACGCGGCGTTCCTGCCGTCGAAGGATCTCCCCGAGGCCATCGCGGCGGTGTTCGAGAAGCGCGCGCCGGAGTTCAAGGGCGAGTAAAGGCGGTTCAAACGGTTGCCCCGGTGACCGTTCTGCCTACATACTTGCATCACACAACTAATTGATTGATGCAAGTAAAGGTAAAAGTGTGAGTGAGAGTGAGCCCGCGATCGACGCGATCGCGATCCAGCTCGTGCGGCTGCATCGGCTGCGCGACCGGGCGATGGCCCAGATCAAGGACCACTCCGGGATCGACCCGGCGGGGTTCATGGTGCTGTTCCGGCTGGTGTGTGACGGGCCGATGCGCTCGGGCGCGCTCGCCGAGGCGGTGCATTCGGACGCGTCGACGGTGAGCAGGCAGGTAGCGCAGCTGGTGGAGCGTGGCCTGGTGGTGCGCGCCGCCGACCCCGACGACGGGCGAGCCACCGTGCTCGAGGCCACCGACTACGGGCGCGAGACCGCCGACCGGATTCGGGCGCGGCGCCGGAATTCCATCGCCATCATCACCGAGAACTGGTCCGCCGACGATCGCGCGCTCTTCGCCGGGCTGCTGACGCGGTTCGTCGAGGACTACGACGAGGCCCGCCCGGTCCTGCTGACCCAGCCGCCCGCACTGAGCACTACGGAGAACGTTTCGTGACGACAACCGCGGCCCCGGTGGAATCACCGGCCGGCTTCACCCATCGCCAGATCCTGACCATCCTGTCCGGGCTGATGCTCGGCATGCTGCTGGCCTCACTCGATCAGACGATCGTGTCGACCTCCATCCGCACCATCGCCGATGACCTCGACGGCTACTCGCTGCAGGCATGGGCCACCACCGCCTACCTGATCACCGCGACGATCAGCACCCCGCTCTACGGCAAGCTCTCGGACATGTTCGGCCGCAAGCCGTTCTTCCTGGCCGCGATCGGTCTGTTCATCGTCGGTTCGCTGCTGTGCACGCTGGCCACGTCGATGTATCAGCTGGCCGCGTTCCGCGCGTTCCAGGGTCTGGGCGCGGGCGGACTCATGTCGTTGGCGCTGGCCATCATGGGCGACATCATCGGACCCCGTGAACGCGCCCGCTACCAGGGCTATTTCCTCGCGGTATTCGGTATTTCGAGTGTGCTCGGGCCCGTCCTCGGCGGGCTGCTGGCGGGGCAGGACACCATTCTCGGCATCACCGGCTGGCGCTGGGTGTTCCTGGTGAACGTGCCGCTGGGGCTGCTCGCCCTGGTGGTGGTGACCCGGGTGCTGCACCTGCCGCGCAAGCCGCACGCCACCCACCGCATCGACTTCGCGGGTGCGATCGTGCTCGCGGTCGGATTGGTTCCGCTGCTGATCGTGGCCGAACAGGGTCGCGAATGGGGCTGGAGCAGTACCTCTTCGGTGATCTGTTACGCGATCGGCGCGATCGGGCTGGCCGGCTTCGTCGTGGTCGAGAAGTTCATGGGTGACGCGGCGTTGATTCCGCTGCGGATCTTCGACAATGTGACTTTCGCGCTCGGCGTGGTGATCTCGTTCGTAGTCGGTGCGGCGATGTTCGGCGGCATGCTGCTGCTGCCGCAGTACCTGCAGGTGGTGCGTGGCGCCGGGCCGACCGAGGCAGGTCTGCAAATGCTGCCGATGGTGCTCGGGCTGATGACCGGTTCGATCCTCTCGGGTCGGCTGATCTCGAAAACCGGCCGCTACCGGGCATTCCCGGTGATCGGCGCGATCATGCTGACGCTCGGGTTGTTCCTGCTGCACCTGCTCGACGCCGACAGCCCGCTGTGGCTGGCGATGCTGTTCATGGCGGCCACCGGCTTCGGCCTCGGCAACCTCATGCAGCCGCTGACCCTGGCCTTGCAGAACGCGCTGCCGCCCAAGGACATGGGCGTCTCGACCGCGTCGGCGACGTTCTTCCGCCAGATCGGCGGCACCCTCGGCGCCGCGGTGTTCCTGTCGATCCTGTTCTCGCTGCTCACCCCGAACATCACCACCGAATTGCAGCAGTCGGCGGCGGACCCCGCCTACCAGCAGGCCGTGATCGAGGGCGCGCAGAGCACCAACCCGGCGGATGCCGCGCTGGCCAAGGGCCTGCTGGCGCACGACACGTCGGCCGCGGGCAAGGTGCTCCAGGACAGCTCGATCATCCAGCAGCTCGACCCCGACCTCGCCAAGCCCTTCCAGGTCGGCTTCGCCGACTCGATGTCGACGGTGTTCCTGGTCGCCTCCGCGGTGGCATTGATCGCCCTGCTGCTGGTGCTGTTCTGGAAGGAAGTTCCGCTGCGGATGTCGGGTGGAATCCAGGCCGATGGCGATGCCAAGGCCGCCGAAGGGGTGGGTGCGCTGGTCGACACCGCCGCGCAGTCCGCCGCGTCAGCCGGGGACCCGCGCGACGAAGACAAGGGTGGTCGAGACCGAGCCGGAGCGCCCCCGGCATGATCATCAGGTGAGTCGATTCGGCAGCGGCGGTGTGGTGCGGCGGTTACGTCGTCTGCCCGCCGCTGTCGGCTATCTGCTGGTGGGCGGGCTGACCGGGGTGGTGTCGCTGTTCGCGGTGGTCGCGCTGGCGATCGTGGCGGCCGCGAGCTTGATCGGGATCGGGATTCCCGCGCTGCCGGAGGCCGTCAAATTGATCCGGCCGCTGCTGGGGCTCGAGCGGCGCAGGGCGGGCAGGTTGCTCGGCACGCCGATCGTGTCCGCCTACCGGCCGTTGACCGGCGACCTGCGTCATCAGCTCGCGACGCTGGCCGCCGATCCGGCGAATCGGCGTGATCTCGCCTGGCTGGTGCTGCACGCGATCATCGGATTGCCGCTGGCCGCGCTGGCGGTGGCACTGCCACTGAGCTCGGTGCAGCATCTCGCTGTCGCGAGTTATTGGAGTGCGCGGGCCGATGGCACTGTGTCCAGCGGCGGCATCATCGTCGATTCGTGGACCGCCGCCGTGGTGAGCGTGGTGGTGGGCATCGTCTACGGTGCCCTCGCACTGCGCGCGCCCGAGGCGGCGAACGCGCAGGCCAGGGTGGCAGGGGCGTTGCTCGCGCCGGATGAGAACGCCGTGCTGGCCGATCGGGTCGTCGAGCTGACCGTGACCAGGGCCGCCGCGCTGGACGCGCACGGTGCCGAACTGCGCCGCATCGAACGCGATCTGCACGATGGCGCCCAGGCCAGAATCGCGGCGGTGATCATGCAACTCGGACTGGCCGAGCAATTGCGCGGCCGTGATCCCGACGCCGCCGATCGGATGGTGCGGACAGCGCAGGACACGGCTTCGGCGGCCTTGGCCGAACTGCGCGATGTGGTGCGCAGCGTCTACCCGCCGGTGCTCTCGGATCGGGGCCTGAACAGCGCCGTTTCCGCGCTGGCCGCGCGCAGTCCGATCCCGTGCGTGCTCGAATCGAACGGCATCACCCGGCGGCCGATGGCGGTGGAGGCCGCCGCCTATTTCGTCATCGCCGAGGCCGTGACCAACGCGACCAAACACTCCGGTGCCGACACACTGTCGATCGAACTGGGTGGGCCGCCCGATCTGCTCACCGTCGAGATCCGCGACGACGGTGTGGGCGGAGCGAGCGCGACCGACGGGGGTGGTCTGGCCGGCATCCGGCGCAGGGCCGAGGCGCTCGACGGGCAGATGACGCTGAGCAGCCCCGCCGGTGGGCCTACTGTGGTGCGGGTGGAGTTGCCGTGCGGGTCGTGATCGCCGAGGACGACGCCCTCCTGCGGGAAGGCCTCGTCCTGCTGTTGAAGACGGCCGGGATCGACGTGGTCGCCGCCGTCGACAATGCCGACGACTTCCTCGCCGTCGTCACCGCCGACCGCCCGGACGCAGTGGTGGTGGATGTGCGGCTCCCGCCTACCTTCACCGACGACGGCCTGCGCGCCGCGGTACGTGCCAGGACGGTCCACCCCGGGCTGCCGGTGCTCGTGCTGTCGTCCTATGTGGAGGACAGTTACGCCTCCGAACTACTCGGTGACGGTGGCGGTGGCGTCGGGTACCTGCTCAAGGAACGGGTCGGCAAGGTCGACCGGTTCCTCGAGTCCCTGCACCGCGTCGCCGCCGGTGGCACCGCGATGGACCCGGAAGTGATCGCACAACTGCTGGTGCGCCGCAAGGTCGACGATCCGCTGTCCACACTGACCGCCCGCGAACGCGAAGTGCTCGCACTGATGGCCGAAGGGCAGGACAACTCCGCCATCGCGGCACGCCTGGTCGTCACCGAAGGCGCTGTGCTCAAACACATTCGCAGCATCTTCGCCAAACTCGGCCTCGCCGCCGACGAATCGGGCCACCGCCGGGTGCTCGCCGTACTGGCCTACCTGAACTCGCGCCCCGGATCGTCCTGACAGACCCGGTCGGTGTCGGGCAGCGTGCCGTCGCGGAGATAGGCATTGACGGTCGTGTCGACGCAGGTGTTCGGGTAGTTACCGTAAATCCAGTGCACCGCAACGTTTTCCAGGGTCACCAGGCGTGACCCGGTCAGCGCCCGGTGCATCACCTGCGCGCCCGCGTGGGTGGTGCGGGTGTCGCCGGTGGACTGGACGATCAGGCTCGGCAGCGCATGGCCGATCACGGTCGGTTGCTCGACCGGGGGCGACGCCCAGAACGCGCACGGCGGGATGTTGTTCGCGAATGCGCCGAACAGCGGTTGATCTGCGCGACTCGCCTCGATATTGCGCCAGTACCAGGCCGGATCGCGCGGAACTTCCACATCGCCGCACAGGACGGCCAACGCGGGTGAGTAGTCGCGTGGCCGCGCGGTGAGCATGAAGGCGAGCGAGGCGGCCAGCTCGGGTTCGGGCCGCACCTCGAGGCCGTCGGCGGCGTCGGCGAGCTGGCGGATCTGGCGGGCCAGCAGCGGATAGTTGCGTGGGTCGTCGAGCCCGCGGTAGAGCACCATCGGCAGGCTGTGTTCGTCGACGGTGAACTCGCCGATCCGGATCGGCCGGTCATTCGCGCGGCGGACCAAGGTCTGCACGGTCGACCTGACCGCGGAACGGTCCGCGCCGAAACGGAACTCACCGTCGTGGGCGGCCACCCAATCGGCCCATCGGTCGAACGCCGCCTCGTTGACCGGGCCCATGGCGCGGATCATCCCGACCGATCCGTAGTGCTCGGGGTCGACGGCACTGTCGAGGACGAACCGGTCGCTGCGTTCGGGGAACAGCTGGGCGAAGACCGCGCCGAGGTAGGTGCCGTACGAGGTGCCGAAGTAGCTGATTCGTTCCTCGCCGAGGGCGGCACGGATGACGTCCATATCGCGGGCGGTGTTGCGTGTGGTGATGTGGTGCAGCCGAGGTCCCTCGTTCGTCGCGCACAGCGCGGCGAGTTCGGCTTGCTGGGCAGTGCTTTCGGCGAAACCGATGCCGTCGAGACCGGCGGACTCCAGCCCGAATCCGTGCTGCCAGCGGCAGTTCACCGGGGTGGAGCGGCCGATGCCGCGCGGATCCATGCCGATCAGGTCGTAGCGATCACGGACGTCGGAGCTCATCGCCTCGCGCACGTCGATCATGAAGTCGAGGCCGGGAGCGCCGGGCCCTCCCGGATTCGACAGCAGCACGCCGCGACGTTTCGCCGGGTCCGTAGCGGGCAGCCGCGAGATGGCCACGGTCATCGTTTCCGCCTGTGGCGCCGAGTAATCCACCGGCACGGTCACCTCCGCGCACTGGGCGCCCGCAGGATCGAGACGCGGATCATCGCAGGACTGCCAGGCCAGCGACTGATGCCGGAAGCGATCGAGCGGGTCGACATCGGCCGATGCCGGTGTAGCGGTGAATAATCCGGCGGCCATGGCGGAGACCGCGACGGCCAGGATCACGCGTTTCATGAGGCGCAGACCACGGTGTCGAACGCCCGCTCGACAACCTCTGCCTGGTCTTTGCTGTTCGGCAGCTCGTTCACGGTGATGGTTATCGCGACGCCGTCGGCGGTGACCCCGGTGCGGGTATCGAAACCGGGGATGCTGCCGCCGTGGGCGACGGTCTTCTTGCCACACGAGGTGGTCTGCACGACCAGGCCCAATCCGTAACCGGCCGAGGGCATTCGGTCGAACTGCACGGTCTGCCGCATCTGTTCCAGCTGCGCGGCGGGCAGCAACTTGCCGTCCAGCAGCGCGAGGAAGAAGCGGTTCAGATCCGAGCCGGTGGCGATCATCGCACCCGCGGTATCGCCCCATGAGGGATCGAAGTCGGTGAAATCGACACGGGCACCGTCGATTTGCTGGTAGCCGCGCGGGTGCGGTGTACGCAAGCCGATGTCGCCGGGTGTGGGAAAGTAGGTGTCGCGCAAGCCGAGTGGCTCGATGATCCTGGTGGTGATCTCGGTGGCGGCGGGGCGGCCGGTGACCTGCTCGATCAGCATGCCGAGCAGGATGTAGTTGGTGTTGGTGTAGACCGAGCGGGCGCCGGGTTCGTGCCGCGGCGGCATCGTCATCGCGATGCGGACCAGCTCACTGGGCGAAAAGTGGCGCAGGCGGATGACTTCAGGGTCGGGTGCGATCTGCTGCGTGCCGGGGGCTGCGCGCAGGCTCGGATCGCCGCCGGCCAGGTAGTCCGGTAGGCCGCTGGTGTGCTGGAGCAGTTGGCGCACGGTGATGCGGTTGCCGTCGTTGCCACTGCCCTGCACGACGCCCGGTAGGTACCGCTCGACAGGACCGTCGAGTTCGACCTTGCCCTCGGCGACCAACTGCATGACCACGGTCGCGACGAAACTTTTGGTGTTGCTGCCGATTCGGACATACGCCCCATCGGGAATCGGTGCGCCCGTCTCGATATCACCGACCCCCGCCGTGACCGTCCGCTCGCCGGCCGCCGTGGTGATCACGGCCTGGGCGCCGGGGAATCCCGCCTGCACCACCGATTCGAGCGCCTGCCGGATCTCCGGCCGATCCGGTTGCGCCGCCGTGGCGCTGTTCTCGGGGCCGCACGCGGTGACGGTGAGTAGTGCGAGCAAGCCGGTCCCGGCCGCGAAGGCACGCAGTGACTTGCTCGAAAAAGTGGTGGTGAGCTGCATGATTCGAGCCTAGGAACGAGCGGGCGCCGTGCCCATGCCGCGCGCACCCGAATCGAAGGTGGTGCCTGCGCTACCAACCTGGGGTGGGGTAGGTGAAGTGACCAAGGGGAGAGCGAACATACCCCTAGGGTTGGCTGTTCAAACCGCTGCGCCGCAATAACTTCGAGAAGTCGAAGTTGTACGCGTCAGGAGAAACACTATGCGCATCAAATCCACCATCGCCGCCGCTCTGCTGGCCGTCGCGACCGTCGCCGGGGTGTCGGCGGTCGGTGCGGGCAGTGCCGCCGCCGCACCGTACGGAACGTACTACGGCACCTACTACGAGCTCTATCAGTGCCGCGCGGCCGGGGAAGATCCGTACACCGGCGGGTATTACTGGGAGTGCACGGAGAGCTGGGACGGCTGGGATCTCTACATCTGGTACTGACACGAAAAAACGGGAAGTCCGAAAACTCTTCGGACTTCCCGTTTCTCGTAGTTCTATCGGCTCAGTGGCCGGCTTCTTTCAGCCGAGTGAAGGACTCGTCGATGATCTTCTCGGCCTCGGCGCGGCCGAGCCACTCGGAACCCTCGACGTACTTGCCCGGCTCGAGATCCTTGTAGCGCTCGAAGAAGTGCTTGATCGCCGACAGTTCGAACTCCGAGACGTCGCCCAGGTCCTGGATGTGATCCCAGCGCGGGTCGCCCGCGGGGACACACAGCACCTTGTCGTCGCCACCGGCCTCGTCGGTCATGCGGTACACGCCCACCGGGCGGGCCTCGACGATCACGCCGGGGAACACCGACTCGGGCAGCAGCACCAGCGCGTCGAGCGGGTCGCCGTCCTCGCCGAGGGTGTTCTCGATGAAGCCGTAGTCGGCCGGGTAGCCCATGGAGGTGTACAGGTACCGGTCGAGCTTGACCCGACCGCTCTCGTGATCGACCTCGTACTTGTTCCGAGAACCCTTGGGAATCTCGATGGTGACGTCGAACTCCACGCCATCTCCTTGCTCGTTCGAGTGCTGGTCTGTGCCGAATCGCCAGATCGTTCTGGGGAACCGTTGCGCAACGAGGATAGTGTGGTGTGCTGGTACACCGGTGCGGCAGGCGGCTGTAGTCGCGCAGTCGAGGCGTGTCGGTCGGCGTTGAGGGAGACACTGTCGTGGTCGATACAGGCGGCAATCCGGGATCACCGGTGCAGGGGCGCCGGAGGTCCCGCTGGATCTGGTTGTCGGCAGTGGTCGTCGCGCTATTGGTGATCGCGGGCGGTTTCGCGGCGATCGCGCAGCCGTGGACGCCGGAATTCCGGCACGGCGGACTCACCGTGGCGCCTCCGCCGGACACGGGTCAGGTGTTTCCCGAGGTGGCCCCGGCCCGATCGGACGCGCCCGCGCCGACGGTGGCGGGCATCGCCGCGGCGCTCGCCGCGGTGGTCGGCAATCCTGATCTCGGTGCGTTCGCGGGTCAGGTGACCGATCCGGGCAGCGGGACGGTGCTGTGGAGTCAGGAGCCGGCCAAGGCGATGATCCCGTCGTCGACGGCCAAGATCATGCTGGTCGCGGCCGCCTTGCTGACCTTGCCCGATGATCAGCGGGTGACCACCGAGGTGCTCGCCGGTGCGCCCGGCGAGCTGGTGCTGGTGGCGGGCGGGGATCCGACGCTCACCACACGGGCAGCGGGCGGCTACTACACCGACGGTGCCCGGATCGCGGATCTGGCCGCGCAGGTGCGGGCCGCCGGCCGCCAGGCGAACGCGATCGTGGTCGACACGTCCGCCTACTCGGGGCCGACCATGGCCTCGGGCTGGGACCCGATCGACATCCCGGAAGGCTCGATCGCCCCGATCGAGCCGATCATGCTCGACGGTGGCCGGTTCGACCCCTCGGCCGACTATTCCCCGCGCACCGCGAACCCCGCGCTGGACGCCGGGCGGGCGCTGGCCGCCGAGCTGGGTATCGATCCCGCCGCGGTGCGAGTGGGACCGGCCGCGCAGACCGGCGCTCAGATCGCGAAGGTCGAATCGGCCCCGCTGCGGGTTCGCCTGCACGACATGATGATTCACTCCGACAATGTGCTGGCCGAGACCATCGGACGTGAGCTGGCGGTGGCGTCGGGTCAGCCCGCCTCCTTCGCCGGCGCGGTCGCGGCTACCACGGCCGCCCTGTCGACGGCCGGATTCGATATCGCCGGACTGCATCTGGCCGACAACAGTGGGCTCTCCGTCGACGACCGGGTGACCCCGAAGCTGCTCGATTCGATCATCGCGACCGCGGCGAAACCGACCGGCAACGCGGCGTTGGTGCCGACCGGAACACAGGCCAGGCCCGAAAACGACCCGCGCGCAGCGGCTCTCGCACCGATGCTGGACTACCTGCCCGTCGCGGGCGGCACCGGCACACTCGCGCCGCGCTTCGTCACGCAGAACCGGCAGGGTGCGGGGTGGGTGCGCGCCAAGACCGGAACTCTGAGCGTGGCCAGCGCGTTGGTCGGATATGTACTCGACCGCGACGGGCGGGTACTCACCTTCGCACTCATGTCGAACGACCGATTGCCGGAGCAGAGCAGGCCGGCGCTCGACGCGGTGGCGGGTGCCCTGCGCAACTGCGGATGCTCGTAGAGAACGGGTGACTATGACCGACAAGACCGAGCGCAAGAGTTCCGGGTTCAGCGGAGCGGTGGACTGGCGGCTGGCCGCGCGAACCGGGGCGGTACTCGCTCCCTCCGGGCCGCGCGCGTCCCGGCAGACGGCCGAACAGGTCGTCGCCGAGCTGGCATCTGCCTCGATACTGGCCGAACTGCCGGTGCGTGAGGTCAGTGGGCTGCTCGACGACCGGCCGGTTCCCGAGGCGCGGATCGTCGACCGGCCAGGGTGGATCTCCGCGGCCGCCGATTCGATGGCGGTACTCACCGGCACCGAATCCGCCGACGGGGGCAAGTTCGTCGGGAAACCCGCGGGTGTCCAGGCGGGGACCATGCTGGCGTTCCTGTCGACCGCGATTCTCGGGCAGTACGACCCGTTCACCGGCGAGGACGGCACCTTGCTGCTGGTCGCGCCCAATATCCTCGGCGTCGAGCGTGCGCTCGGCGTCGACCCGAGCGACTTCCGGCTCTGGGTGTGCCTGCACGAGGTGACACACCGGGTGCAGTTCTCGTCGGCGCCCTGGCTGGCCGGGTACATGCGCACCAACGTGGACATCTTGAGCGAGGTCGGCGAGGAACCGATGAGCGAGATGCTCACCCGATTACTCGGTGAGGTGCGGTCGCGGCGCAACGGCGACAACACCGACGATCCGAACAGTCGAGGGGTGGTGGGGCTGTTGCGTGCGGCTCAGGCGCCGCCGCAGCGCGAGGCACTGGATCGGCTGTTGATGCTCGGCACGCTGCTCGAAGGGCATGCCGATCACGTGATGGATGCCGCCGGGCCCGCTGTGGTGCCGACCGTCGCCGATATCAGGGCCGCATTCGATCGACGTCGCCAGAAGCCGTCCAATCCGATCCAGCGGCTGCTGCGGGCTCTGCTCGGCGTGGACGCGAAGGTCGCGCAGTACGTACGGGGCAAGAAGTTCGTGGACGCGGTGGTCGAGCGGGTGGGGGTCGCGGAATTCAACACGGTGTGGACGAACGCCGACACGCTGCCGTTGCTGGACGAGGTCGACGATCCGGAACGGTGGATTCGCCGGGTGCTGGGGTAGGTCTCGGTAACCTGCACACGTGACTTACGCGGACGGTCGACCGCCGAGCAGGGCCGCGCAGCCTGCTCGTGGATCGCGGCTGCCGTCCGATGATCGAGCGGCGATCGTTCGGTGTGGCCGATGACATCGTCTCGTCCGATGCGCCTGCCGGAGACAGCGGCGGTGCTCGCGGTGCGGCGGGGTGTGCGCGAGTGGGTGGCCGCGCATGGTGGGCGGGGACCGGTGGTTGTGGGGTTGTCCGGCGGGGCGGATTCGCTGGCCTTGGTGGCCGCCGCCGTTGTCGAGGCGGGTGAGGTGACCGCGGCGGTCGTCGACCATCGGTTGCAGGAGGGGTCGGGGGCGGTGGCCGATCGAGCGGTCGAGCAGGCGATGGGGCTCGGGTGTGCGGGGGCGATGGTCGTGCCCGTCGAGGTCGGGCGTGCGGGGGGTGTGGAAGCGGCGGCTCGGGTGGCGCGGTACGCCGCGTTGGAGTCGGTGCGGGACGGGCGGCCGGTGTTGCTCGGACACACGCTCGATGACCAGGCCGAGACGGTGCTGCTCGGGCTGGCGCGTGGATCGGGCGGGCGGTCCATTCAGGGAATGGTGGCGTGGAATGCGCCGTGGGGGCGGCCGTTGCTCGGTGTGCGGCGGGCTCAGACGGTGCGGATGTGCACTGATCTGGGGATCGAACCGTGGGACGATCCGCACAACGCCGACCTCAGGTACACCCGCGTGCGGGTGCGCGACGAAGTACTGCCGCTGCTCGAGGACGTGCTGGGCGGTGGGGTCGCGCAGGCGCTCGTCCGCACGGCCGACCAGTTGCGTGAGGACGGCGCGGTGCTCGACGTCTACGCGGCCGAGTTGCTGCGGAATGCGCGTTCGCACCGCGCGGGCGCGCTTCCCGATGTCGCCGTGGCGCGCCGTCCCGATCTCGATGATCGGTCCGGCTCCAGTGGCCGCGACGACACTGATCGACCCACGCTGTCGATCGAGATCCTGGCCACTGCCCCGCCCGCGTTGCGTCGCAGGGCGGTGCGCGCCTGGCTCGCGGATGCGGGCGTGACCGGGCTCATGAACGCCCATTTACAGGCGATCGACGAGCTGGTGGGTAATTGGCATGGACAGGGCGGGGTGGCGGTGGCGGGCGGCTCGAGGGACCACAGGTTGGTCGTGACGCGCGAACATGGCACGCTGGCGGTGCGAGCACAGCCGCGCATTTGATGCCACGAAGGGACACCCACTTCCGTGTACGGAGACGACATCGCATCGGTGCTGATCACCGAAGACGAGATCAAAGCCAAGATCGAGGAATTGGCCGAGCTCGTCGCCAAGCGGTACCCGCCCGATTCCCCCGAAGGTGACCTCCTGCTGATCTGCGTCCTCAAGGGCGCGATCTTCTTCATGACCGACTTCGCCAGGGCGCTGTCGATCCCCACTCAGCTCGAATTCATGGCCGTGTCGTCCTACGGTTCGTCCACCTCGTCCTCGGGCGTGGTGCGCATCATGAAGGACCTGGACAAGGACATCGCGGGCCGTAACGTCCTGATCGTCGAGGACATCATCGACTCGGGCCTGACGCTGTCGTGGCTCAAGCGCAACCTGTCCACCCGTAACCCGGCCTCGCTGGAAGTCGTCACCCTGCTCCGCAAGCCCGACGCGCTGCGCACCCCGGTCGACGTCGCGCACGTGGGCTTCGACATCCCCAACGAATTCGTCGTCGGCTACGGCCTCGACTATGCCGAGCGCTACCGCGACCTCCCTTACATCGGCACCCTCAACCCGGCGGTGTACTCCTAGTTCCTCCCGGGGGATCGACGACTCTGATCAGTGCCCGGATATCGGCGTCGATCGCGCGGAACAGCGCGTACGAGCCGAGGAAGGCCACGACGCTGCCGAGGTAGACCACGCGCAGCGAGACCATGGTCGGCAGCAGGTCCTCGGTGGGCAGCAAGGTGATGGCGACCATCGCGATCAGCGGGATGGACGCGGCGACCGCCAGATACCAGCCGCAGCGCCGCAGGAGTCCGCGCAGCGCCGCGGCGTCGGTATGGAACCGGTGGCCTTGCTGCAGGAAGGCCGGGTACGCGCAGCGGACCATGTAGAAGGTGATGAGGAAGAACGCGTAGGTCGCCGCCACGGCGCAGCCGATGGCGTTCGACGTCAGAAATTGCACCGTGGTGCGCGTCTCCAGTTCGCCGGTGCTCACCTTCACCGTGGCGGGCAGGATCGCGGCCGCGGTGACCCAGAACAACAGGGCGACGACGACCGCCCGGTCACCCAGGTAGAGCGATTGCCTGCCTGCCAGGCCCAACGTCGCGGTGCCCACGCGGCGCCCGGCCCGTAACGCGCGTGGAACCAGGATCGCGTGGCGGGACAAATAGACCAGGATCACCGCGCCGAGCGCGAAGGACATCACGTTGGTGACCACCGAGACGATGTGCACCGCCTCGCGAGCGGCGGGCTCGAGCCGCTGCACCAGCAGGCCGGAGTTCTGCCAGGTCTTGTATCGCACGGCGAGCGCGTTGGGCACCGCGATCGCCAGCGTCATCAGCGCAACCATGAAGGGCCGCAAGCGTATTCGGTAGGAGCCGGCAGGCGGGTCGACCAGGTTCCTGCCGCGCGGGTCCAGGCAGAGGTCGAACTGTTCGGCGAGGACGGTGCCGTCGGGCCAGCGGTCGTTGCGGTCCGGCTCGAGGCAACGCAGCAGCACCCGGCGCAGCGCGGGCGGGCAGTCCGGCGGGAGTTGCCGCAGCGCGGAATCACTGACGCCCGTGCTGCGTGCGGAGAGCATCGCTTCGAGTCTGGTTCGATCGCCGCAGTCGGGGTCGTCGGCGCCGGTGTCGTCGAACGGCTTGGCGCCGGTGAGCAGTTCCCACAGCAACACACCCAGGGAGAAGAGATCGGAGCGTGCTTCGAGGTCGGCGGCGCTGCGGTCGTAGCCGGGATGGCTGGCCTCGAGCTGCTCGGGTGACATGTACGCCAGCGACCCGCCGAAATACGAGAGCGGGCTGGTGCCCGCGGTCTCGCTGAAGCTGATGTTGAAATCGGCGAGCTTCGGCACGCCCTCGGCCGTGAGCAGGACATTCGCCGGCTTCACATCACGGTGCAGCACACCCCGATCGGCCGCGTGATCCAGTGCCGCGGCCAGGCGTCGACCCAGCCAGGCCACGGTGTCGGGCCAGCTGAGGTGGGCGATCTCGCGCCGCACGCTCGAATCCGCCGGCCGGATCTCGCCCTTCTCCGTCATCGCCGCGTCGATCGCGTCGAGCAGGAGGCGACCGCCGCGTTCGGCGGGTGGGGTCGCGCGGACCCAGCGCAGCAGGCCGAGCAGGGTGCCGCCGGGCAGGAACTGCATGTACAGCAGGCGCAGCCGGGGCGACCCGTCGCCGGGGGGATCGAGGACGAGCTGATCGAAGACGCGCACGATGTAGTGGTGGTCGAGCTGGGCCAGGGTTTGCGGCTCGGTGCCGCTGTCGGCGGAGATCTTCACCGCGACCAGGCGTTGCATCGACCGTTGCCTGGCCAGGAACACCCGGGCGAACGCGCCCACACCGAGCTCGGTCAGCAGCTCGAAGTCGCCGACGCAGTCGCCCACCTCGAACCGGTCGAGCCCGCGGCGATCGGTGGAGTGCATGGTGGCGGTGCGGTCGAGCGAGGGACGGGTCGCCTCGGTGATGACAGTCGAGCTCACGACGGGTCATACGCGCGGACCCGCACGGAAGTTCATCCGCGCCGGAGATCGTCAGCTGACGACGCGTTCCAGTGCTTTCAGGTCGGCTTCGAGTGCGCGGAAGAGCAGGTAGGAGCCGACGAACGCGACGATGCCGCCGACGCAGAGCACCCGAACGGCGACGATCACGGTTGGGATATCACCGGGCGGGAGGAAGGTGACGCCCGCGACGGCGAGGAGAGGGACCGAGGCTGCCACCGCGAGGTACCAGGTGCAGCGGCCGCTCAGCTCGCGCAGCCAGGTGCTGTCGTCGGTGCTGATCTCGCCGTGGCGAAGGAAGATCGGGTAGATGCAGCGGACCAGGTAGAACGTCACGAGGAAGAACGGGTAGGCGACGGCGATCGCCCCGCAGACCATCAGGGATGCGAGGAAATGGACCACGGCGTGCCCGGGGACGTCACCGGCGGCCAATTGCAGCGCGATCGGGAAGGTGAGTCCGGAGACCGCCCACAGCGAGAACACCACGATCACCACCCGGTCGCCGATGCGCAAGGTGTCGTGTCTGGTGCGGCGCAGAATCTGTGGGTCGTACCGACGGCCATGGCGAAGCCCGCGCGGCACGGAGAGCACGAAACGGGCGAGGTAGATGAGCACCGCGGCGCCCAGGGGGAAGAAGACCAGGTTCACGCCCGCGGTGATCACGACGAACGATTGCTGAGCCGACTCGCTGAGCCGACTCACCACCAGATTCTGGTTGTGCTGGATATTGTACCAGGAGGCCAGGGCATTGGGGATGCCGATCGCCAAGATCATCACCAGTAGCGGCCACTTGCGCCACACCATCCGCCAGCTGTCCGGCGGCGGGTCGACGAGGTCGCGGGCGCGGGCATCCAGGCACAGGTCGAACTGCTTGGCCAGCACCGCACCCTCGGCCCAGCGCCGCGACCTGTCCGGGTCGAGGCAGGTCAGCAGCACGCGGCGCAGGGCAGCGGGGCAGTTCGCCGGTACCCGGTCGAGCGCGGCGGGGTCGACGCCGCCGGTTCGCCGCTCGAGCATGGCCTCGAGGGTGGTTTCGTCGCCCCGGCCCTCGGCCGCGGCGGTGTCGTCGTCGAACGGCTTCGCGCCGGTCAGCAGTTCCCACAGGACCACGCCCAGGGAGTAGATATCGCTGCGGGTGTCGAGGTCGGCGGCGGTGCGGCTGAGGCCGGGGTGACAGGCCTCCAGCTGTTCGGGCGACATGTAGGCCAGCGAACCGCCGAAGTAGGCCACCGGGCTGGTGCCTTCGACGGTGCGGCTGAAGCTGATGTTGAAGTCGGCCAGCTTCGGGACGCCCTCGGCGGTGAGCAGCACGTTCGCCGGTTTCACATCACGGTGCAGCACACCGTGCGAGGACGCGTAGTGCAGCGCCTCGGCCAGCCGCCTGCCCAGCCAGGCCACCGTTTCCGGCCAGCTCAGGGCGGCGATCTCGGAGCGCACGCTCGAATCGGTCGGCCGGATCTCGCCCTTCTCCTCCATGGCGGCGTCCACGGCGTCGAGCAGCAGTTTGCCGCTGCGTTCGGCGGGTGGGGTCGCGCGGACCCAGCGCAGCAGACCGAGCAGGGTCCCGCCGGGCAGGAACTGCATGTAGAGCAGGCGCAGGCGCCGCGAACCCGAGGGCGCCGAGTCGGTGTCCATCAGTTGCTGGTCGAACACGCGCACGATGTAGTCGTGGTCGAGCTGGGCCAGCGTCTGCGGCTCGGTGCCGCGGTCGGCGGAGATCTTCACCGCGACCAGGCGCTGCATCGACGTCTGCCTGGCCAGGAAGACGCGCGCGAAAGCACCGGAACCGAGCCCGGTGAGCAACTCGAAATCGCCGATGCGCTGGCCGATCTCGATGCGGTCGAGCGGCTCGAACACGCCGGGATTCGAGAGTGCGTCCGTCGACGTCGCGGCCGAGGTGGCGGTCGCGGTGAGGTCGAGGTGCGGGCTGGTCATCTGGGTACTACGAGTCGAGTCCGCCGTTTGGTTCATCGTCGCGTCGGGATCGTCGGCCCGGTGGGTGCTCTGATCGAGTTCCTCGGTATTGAGCAGGCCACGCAGACTGGCCGCCTGCTCCGGATACTCGCGCAGGCACTCGCGCGGATCGACCCGTTCGCCGCTGTGCCTGCGGATGACGAATTCCTCGAACACCAGCCCGGCGGGCAGCGACTCCCGGTCGAGCTCGGGGAACTCGGCGCAGTAGTGGATCAGCCGCTTGCGGTCGATGCCGGTGCCGGCGTGATGCAGCCAGCGATGGCGCAGGTCGACCCGGATCAGCTCGTGCAGCGCCTGCGCGCGCAGGGTGGCCGCGTCGGGGAGGAACTCGGCGATGTCGGGCGGGCGTTCGTCGACCGCGCCCCACGCGGCGGCGAACGCCTCGACCATGTCGACGCGCACATTCGTGGCCCGACCGGCCGTTGCGTCGGGTTGTTCCCCGCTTCCGGTGTTATCGCTCATCAACCGACCTAAAGGGTTCGCGCGGATCGGTGCGAAATTCATTCCGCCACACCCGCCGCCATCGCCGGAGAGCTGTACTTGAAATGATAACTTGCGCCTCTAGAGCTGATCACCCGAATTTCGACGACCATGCGACGGGGGCGAATCCGCAGATGAACGAAGACCTCACAGCGGTAGCATGGGAGTCCGTCGACGACGACGGCGTAACGGACGCTGAGGTGACGATGGACTCGTCCCGCCCGCCCGCCGACGAATACCCCATCGGCGGCCCCGCAGCGGCACTGGCCGCCCGCGTTCGCGCGGGCACCATCACCCCGGCCGACGTCACCGCCGACGCGCTCGCCCGCATCGCCTCGGAGAATCGCAAGATCAACGCGTTCACGGTGGTGCGCGCCGAGCGGGCGCGGGCCGAAGCGCGAGAACTCGCCGCCAGGCAAGACCTCGACGAGCTGCCGCTGGCCGGTGTACCGGTGGCGGTGAAACAGAACATCGCGGTGGCAGGCGAGCCGACCCGGGCCGGTTCGGCGGCCACCTCCGCGGACCCGGCGAGCGTCGATCACCCGGTGGTGGCCAGGCTGCGCGCCGCGGGCGCGATCGTGGTGGGGTTGACGGCGATGCCCGAGCTCGGTCTGTGGGCCACTACCGACTCCGCGGGGTGCGTCACCCGCAATCCGCGCGATGTCGGCCGGTCGACGGGGGGATCCTCGGGTGGTGCGGCTGCCGCGGTGGCCGCCGGACTCGTGCCGATCGCGCACGGCAACGACGGTCTCGGCTCGATCCGGGTGCCCGCCGCGGCATGCGGGGTCTTCGGTATCAAGCCGGGTAGACACGTGGTGCCCGCACAGATCGGCGCCGATTCCTGGGCGGGACTGGCCGAGAACGGCGTCCTCGCGACCACGGTGTCGGACGCGGCGCTGGCGCTGTCGGTGCTGGCGGGCCGTTCCGACCTGGCCGAACTACGCAAGCCACAGCGACTACGCATCGGACTGGCCGTGGCTCCGCCGTCGCGTCTGGTCCGGATGGATCGGCATTGGACGGCGGCGGCGCGCACCGCGGGTGCGCGCGCGGCGGTGGCCGGGCACGAGGTGCAACCGGTGGAACTGCCCTACGGCGACGCGGCGCTGCTGATGCTGCTGCGCTGGCCGAGCGCGGGTCTGGCCGACGCCGAGGCACTCGAGAACCCCGATCTGCTCCAGCAACGCACCAAACGTCATCTGGCGATCGGCAGGGTGATCCGGCGACTCGGCCTGGTCCGCCCCAGCCAGATCGACCGGACCGAAGCCAGACTGCTCGAATTCTTCGAGGACTTCGACGTGGTGATCACCCCGACGCTCGCCGCGCCACCGCCCAAGGCCAGGCAGTGGAGCGGGCGCGGGTGGGCCGCGAATGTCGTGTCCTCGGTGCGCTACGCGCCGTTCACCGGACTGTGGAATCTGCTCGGCTGGCCCGCGGCGTCACTGCCGATGGGTACCCATCCCGAGGCGCACACCCCGTTGGCCGCGCAGCTGGTCGGTCCGCCGGGCAGCGAGTCCACCTTGCTCGGTCTCGCCGCCCAACTGGAACTGTCGAACTAGACCGCGATCGGCTGCGGCTGCGGTGTGGGCTCGGAGAAGCCGCCGTCGACGGCGCGACCGGCGAATTCCAGAATGGTCGGGCGCGTGTCGTCGGCCCGCCATGCCACCGCCAGCTCACATGGGGTGAGACCGGCGACCGGACGCGCGGTGAGCCCGGGCCAGCGGTACATCGGCACGTTGTTCTCGGCCAGCAGACACACGCCGAGACCGAGGCTCACAGCCTCGAGCTTGTCCTCGGGGGTGGCCGCCTCGGCGCCGATCTTGGCCGCTTTGCCGCCGCGGGCATCGTTGCCGAGCCAGAAGTCGCGGACCGCGCCCGCTTCGGTGGGCAGGGCGACGAAGGGCTCGTCGAGCAGATCGGCGAATTCGATGCTGTCCTGCTCGGCCAGCGGATGCGACTCCGGCAGCAGCACCCAGCGCGGCTCGGTGCGCAGCACCTGCCAGCGATAACGGTTGGGGTCGGGCAGCGGCAGCCAGACCAGCGACAGGTCGGCCTGTCGACCGGCCAGGCCACTGGAGGGGTCGTTCCACGACGCGGCGTGCAGGGCGAGGCGGTGACCGCTCGCGCTCTCGAGGTCGTTGAGCAGACCCCGGCCGAGCGCGGACTGGATTCCGACGCGCAGCACCTCGCCTGCTTCCTGGAGGGACACGTTGGTCACCTCCCACAGCTCGAGGATCTTGCGTGCGCCTTCGAGCAGTTCCTTACCGGCGACGGTGAGGGCGACACTGCGCTGGTTGCGGTCGAACAGGACCACGTCGAGCTGGCGTTCGAGCTGGCGGATCTGGCGTGACAACGTCGGCTGAGCGATATGCAGCCGCTGGGCGGCGTTCGTGAAATGCAGTTCCTCAGCGACGGCGACGAAATACCGCAGATCGCGCAAATGCGGGTCCATAGCACCTTGCTATCAGAATCGGTCGGGAAAATCCAGCCAAAACGGGCAAGGAAGTTCGCGGAAGTGGATCAAAACAGTCACCAGGTTGGTATCGCACAGCATATGGCCTGACATGGTGAGCTGCACCATCGGATTGTCTATTGTTCGTGTCGATCTGCCGCCGAGTGGATCGACGTCACATCTGGGCGGCTGACCAGGGAAAATGCGTCGCTGTTCACATCACCTGGCCCGATGTGGGCAGCACCGCGCCGCTGTCGTGCGCGTCGAAAGGTGCCGCTGACCACGGCGACCGCGACCAGCAAGATCGGCGGAGTGATGTTAGTCACAAACAAGTTTCGAAGCGGTGAATCCGGCTGCGCACCAACAGGTGTCGCAGCCGGAATCGGCTACTCGCTCTTCTTGAGACGCAGCACCGCAGGCAGGTCGATTCGGCGCATCCCGCGGGCACCGGCCGCCCGCATCGCCGCGACCGCGACGACCAGCTTGTTCATGTCGTAGGGGTACCAGAACAATTCCTTGCCCATGGTCGGCAGCTTCGGCTTCGTCATCGCCTGCGCGCGACAGTATTTCCGCAGCCCCGACGCACCGCCCCAGCGTGCGCCGACGCCGGACAGACCCCACCCGCCCATCGGCATCGCGGGATTGAACAGGTTCGAGAACACGTCGTTGATGTTCACCGCGCCCGTGTTCAGCTGCCTGGCCACGCGTTCGCCGCGCGCCTTGTCGCCCGTCCATACCGACGCCGAGAGCCCGTAGATCGAGTCGTTGGCCATCCGGATCGCCTCGGCCTCGTCGGCCACCTTCATCACCGGCAGCGTCGGGCCGAAGGTCTCCTCGGCGACGCACGACATCGAATGGTCCACATCCACGAGCACGGTCGGCTCGAAGAAGGTGCCGACGCCGGTGCGTTTGCCGCCGGTGGTCACCCGGGCGCCCGCCGCCACCGCCTCGTCGACGTGGCGCTGCACGATCAGCACCTGGTTCTCGTTGGCGAGCGCGCCGACGTCGTTCTTCGACTCGCGGTCGTCGGCGCCCTGACGCAAGGCGGCGACCGCCGCGGTGAGCTTGGTGACGAACTCGTCGTAGGCGGGCGCTTCGACGTAGACCCGCTCGACCGAGATGCACACCTGCCCGGCGTTGAACATGCCGCCGAAGGCGATGCCGTGCGCGGCGCGGTCCAGGTCCGCGTCGGCGAGCACGATCGCCGGGTCCTTACCGCCGAGCTCGAGGCTGTAGGGCACCATCCGCTCCGCGCAGGTGGCCGCGATCTTGCGGCCGGTCGCGGTGGAACCGGTGAACTGGATGTAGTCGGCGTTCTCGACCACTGCCGCGCCGGTCGCGCCCGCGCCGGTGACCACCTTGAACACCGGCGGGGCACCGATCTCGGCCCAGCCGCGGGCCAGCTCCACCGCGGACAGCGGCGTCACCTCCGACGGCTTGAGGATCACCGCGGCGCCGGCCGCCAGCGCGGGGAACACGTCGATCGCGGGCATCGCGAGCGGGAAGTTCCACGGCGTGATCACTCCGACCACGGGATAGGGGCGGTAGGCCACGGTCAGCGACTTCACCCGCGCGAGCGGGCTGTGCGGCGACGGGTGCTCGTCGGCGAGGAACTTGCCCGCCCGGCGCGCGTAGTAGCCGAGGATGTCGACCGCGAACGCCGGATCGATGATCGCGTCGACGCGCGGCTTGGCGGTCTCCGATTGCAGCACCGCGGCCAGGTGCTCGGTGTTGTCGATCAGCCAGTCCTGCATCTTCAGCAGCCACTGCTTGCGCCCGGACGGCCCGATCGCTTCCCATTCGGGCTGGTAGAGGCGCAGTTCGCGGACCGCGGCCGCCACGTCGTCCGGCGTGGTGACCGGCACGGTGCCGACCAGATCGCCGGTGGCCGGATTGTGCACTTCGATCACCGCGACGTCTTTGTCGAGTTCGCTCACTGGTCGTTCTCCTCGTGCGTCTGCTGAATTCGGTTCACCGACTATCGCGGCGCGGCCAAGAGGAAGTGGCGTGCCTGCTCAAACAATTAGAACACGTTTCAGTTCTGGATCGAGCTGATTCCTACGGTGCCTCGCTGACCTCGTTCTCGCGCGCCGCGATCCGGCGCAGCGGCGGTTCGGTGGGCGGCGGGACACGGCGATCGGGGAGTTCGGCCAGCAGCGCCGTGGTGGCCGCGGCGATGGCCGCGACGGCCTTGTCGACCGCGGGTTTCGTGGCGCTACTCAGGCCGGAGATGCCGCCGACTTTGCGCACATATTGCAAGGCGGCAGCGTAGATCTCCTGCTCGGTGGCGGCAGGCTCCAGACCACGCAAGACGGTGATATTTCTACACATGTCAGAACCATAGACCTGTGAGGCATGACACGACAGGCGAAGAATAAGGCGATCTGAAAATCTCGTGACGCACGTGAGATTCGCACGCCACCCGTGATCGCGGTCACGGCACTAGACTCGGCCGCATGCCTGCCAGGGGAGTACCAGCGCTGACAACATTTCCGTACCCGGAACTAGATGAGCGCGAAGAAGATCACTGGTCGGGTGCGGGGGTGAGCGACGACGAACTGCGCGCGCTCGCCCTCGGCGCCTTCTACTCCACGCGCTGGGACGCCTTCCACGACGCGATGCTGCTCGGCCCCGAGCGTGAGCACCCGCTCGGCGACCGCCGCGAACTCGCGATCGACACGCTCACCGGCGCCTGGGGCATCACCGACGGCACCGAAGCCCGCGCCTCGATGGAACAGCTGCTCGAAGGCATGCACGCGCCGTTGTATTCGCTGGTCCATCCGCTGGTGATGGCCTCGGTCAACGCCAGCGAGCGCGACCGATTCGGTGAGCGCGCCGACAAGCAGCGCGCGTTCCTGCGGCAGGTCGGTTCGTTTCGGGGGATGGACAATCCCGAAGCGCTGGTGCGCGACTACGACATCTGGGCGCAGGCCATCAAGATCGGCTTCACCGACCATCTCTCGCGCCCGCTACCCAACGACATCCACGCCTGGGATCTGGCCCGCGTCGTCGCGGTGGCCCGCATGGCGTTCACCGCGGGCTACATCGACGCCGACGTGGCGTGGGAATACTGCATGCGCGCGCTGGTCCCCGCGCAGCGCCGCTACCGTAACTGGCGCCAATTCGGCGACGCCTACCTCACCGGCTGGACCTACTGGCAAGCCACCGAGGACCTCGCCGAACTGAAGAACGGCGGCGTCGACCGCCGGATGGAACTGGTGCGACTATGGACCCGGCCCACCAGCCCGTGGCGGCGGATCGAACTCAACGAGCCGGAGCAGAAGGCGGAAACCGAAGCGGCCGAACCGAATTGAGCATCCGGTCCGGCCACCGGCACTACAGGCTGCGCAGGATCCCGCGGCCGTAGCGCTGGAATTGCGTGTCGTCGACCATGCCGAGCGAATGCCGCTCGACCAGTAATTCCCATTCCGCGTAGAGCTGGTTGACACCCGGGTCGGCGGGACCGGCGGCGCCGTCGGCGGCCTGCCTGCGGATGGCGAAATTCACCGCGCAGGTGACCCGTTCGGTGTCGGCGCGATCCACGCCCGCGAAATGCAGCGTGCGATTGCCGTCGTTGATATCGATGCCCGATCCGCCGTGGCGCGTATCCACCTCGCCGGGCGCCGAGCGCGCGCCTTCGACGGTGCGGGCGCCGAGAATCGCGGCCACCGCCAATTCGAAGGCATAGCGCTCGCCGCTGCCGATGGAGATGAACAGCACGCGAGAGGTGGTCGCGGCGAGCAGGCCGGTGCCCGATCCCGCGGGCGGGGCGGCCACGGCGACGGCCGTTTCCAGGACGTATTCGTCGGGCGTGACATACCGGTTCAGCGCGGTGACGGCCGAACGCGCGTCCTTGCGCGGCGCCATCCGGCGCACGGCCCGCTCGACATCGGCGCGGGTGGGACCCGACTTGCCCCACTCGGGAGCGGGCGGGGTGAGATCCGGCGCGGCCACGTCGATGCGCTGGGTCACCATGATCTGGTCGTTGATCCGGTCGACGATGCCGAGGGCGGCAGGCACGTCGTGCTCGGCGATGAGCACCGGAAGGGGAGTGCGGTCGGCGGGAACGCCGGTGAGGACCGCCGTGGGATAACGCAGATAGATCTCGATCACCACCGCTTCGTCGGCGCGCCGATTGAGGCGCACCTTGAGCAGGTCGGCAATGGGAACGTCGAGAACACGTTCGCCGTCGGTACCCGGCCGGAGGACGACGAGCCGTCCACCGCCGTGGCGCAGAATCGCTGTGGGTGTTCGTAGCTCGACGATGTCTATACCCCCTGCGCTGTAGTTGTGTCGTCGCCCACGATAAGGCGGGCATGACATGATTGTGGCCACTTGCCACAACCCGGTCGGAGCGTTCGGGAACCTCTTGCGTTCTCCGGCCGTTTACCAGTGCAACTGCACCAGCAGCCGAACTGCGCGATGTATCGAACTAGACCGTACGCGGTAACGTGGCATGTCCGCATCCGAAACCCGCCGATCTCGACGCTTCGCAAGCACACCCGGAGTAATAACCGGAAAGGACTGGGCCGTCCGGCCGACGCTCTATGAACCGCAAGACAGTGTTTCGCACCTTGGCGATCATCTCGGGCATCATGCTCATGATCTGGCTGTTCAGCTTTCTCAGCGATGACACGCGCGGTTGGGAGAGTGTCGACACTTCCGTTGCGCTGGCCCAGCTCGAGGACAAAGCGAACGTCAAGAACGTGCAGATCGATGACAAGGAGCAGCAGCTCCGCATCGAACTGAACAACGGCAACGAGGCCACGAGCAACAACGCCAAGATCGTCGCCAAGTACCCCAGTGGTGGGGAGAACTCCGCGCAGATCCTCGACGCCGTGCAGAAGTCCGGCGCCCCGTACGACACCGTGGTCAAGCAGGAGAGCTGGCTGTCGCAGCTGCTGCTGTTCATCGTGCCGATGGTGCTGCTGGTCGGCCTGTTCATCTTCGTGATGTCGCGCATGCAGGGCGGTGGCCGTGGCGGAATGATGGGCTTCGGTAAGTCCAAGGCCAAACTGCTGACCAAGGACATGCCCAAGACCACGTTCCAGGACGTGGCCGGTGCCGACGAGGCCGTCGAAGAGCTCTACGAGATCAAGGACTTCCTCCAGAATCCGGCCCGCTACCAGGCGCTCGGCGCGAAGATCCCCAAGGGCGTGCTGCTCTACGGGCCGCCGGGAACCGGCAAGACGCTGCTGGCCCGCGCGGTCGCGGGCGAGGCCGGGGTGCCGTTCTTCACCATCTCCGGTTCGGACTTCGTCGAGATGTTCGTCGGTGTCGGCGCCTCCCGCGTGCGCGACCTGTTCGAGCAGGCCAAGCAGAACAGCCCCTGCATCATCTTCGTCGACGAGATCGACGCGGTCGGCCGCCAGCGCGGTGCGGGCCTCGGCGGCGGTCACGACGAGCGCGAGCAGACGCTCAACCAGCTGCTGGTCGAGATGGACGGCTTCGGCGATCGCTCCAACATCATCCTGATCGCGGCCACCAACCGACCCGACATCCTCGACCCCGCGCTGCTGCGCCCCGGCCGGTTCGACCGGCAGATCCCCGTCGGCAACCCCGACCTGGCCGGTCGCCGCGCGATCCTGCGGGTGCACTCGGCGGGTAAGCCGATCTCGCAGGAAGCCGACCTCGAGGGTCTGGCCAAGCGCACCGTCGGCATGTCCGGCGCCGATCTGGCCAATGTGATCAACGAGGCCGCGCTGCTCACCGCCCGCGAAAACGGTTCGGTCATCACCGGCGAATCGCTCGAGGAGTCGGTCGACCGCGTGATCGGTGGCCCGCGCCGCAAGAGCCGCATCATCAGCGAGCACGAGAAGAAGATCACCGCCTACCACGAGGGTGGCCACACTCTGGCGGCGTGGGCGATGCCCGATATCGAGCCCGTCTACAAGGTCACCATCCTGGCCCGCGGCCGCACCGGCGGGCACGCCATGACGGTGCCCGAGGACGACAAGGGCCTGATGACCCGCTCGGAGATGATCTCCCGGCTGGTCTTCGCGATGGGTGGCCGCGCCGCCGAGGAACTGGTGTTCCATGAGCCGACCACCGGCGCGTCCTCCGATATCGACCAGGCCACCAAGATCGCTCGCGGGATGGTCACCGAATACGGCATGAGCGCCCGTCTCGGCGCCGTGCGCTACGGCCAGGAGCAGGGCGACCCGTTCCTCGGCCGCTCGATGGGCGTGCAGGCCGACTACTCGCACGAGGTCGCCCGCGAGATCGACGAGGAGGTGCGCAACCTCATCGAGGCCGCGCACACCGAGGCGTGGTCGATCCTCAGCGAATACCGCGAGCAGCTCGACGCCTTGGCCACCGCGCTGCTCGAGCGCGAGACGCTGCACCGCAAGGATCTCGAGACGATCCTGGCCGGTGTGGAGAAGCGTCCGCGGATCACCGCGTTCAACGATTTCGGTGACCGGCACCCGTCGGACAAGCCGCCGGTGAAGACGCCGGGTGAGCTGGCTGTCGAGCGCGGCGAGCCGTGGCCGCCGGTGCAGCCCGCTCCGGTGCCGGTGCCCAACGGGGCACCGCCGGTGGAGCCCAACGGCTACCCGGGTCAGCCTTACGGCCAGCCCGCACCGCCCGCGGCCGGTTACCCGTTGCCCGCCGCGCCGACCCAGGCGTTCCCCCGGCAGTCGGGCACGCACGGTTCGCGGCCCGATTACGGCGCACCGGCCGGCTGGTCGGCTCCGGGGTGGCCGCCGCGCGAGGAGCAGCAGCAGCAGCCGCAACAGCAGCCGCCGCAACAGCCGCAGCAGCAGCCCCAACCGCCGCAGGACCAGGGCAGTGCCTGGGGCAGGCCCGAGCAGCAGCAGCCGCGGCACGCCAGCGACGGTTTCCAGCCGTGGGGTGCCCAGCCGCAGCCGCCGGTGCGTGACGCCGATCCGGAGAACAAGGAGTGGGAAGGGCCGAACGGCCGCCACTGACCGGGGGCCAACTACGCTCGAAGGTCGAATGCCGAACAGGTACCGGCGTTCGGCACTGGTTCTCGGATCACGCTCGGCCGTCGAATGTCGGGTGGTCGCCGGCTTTCGGCTCTCGTTCTCGGCCCGCCCGCCTCTGGACTGAGCGCAGAACAGGGCCGAGAACCCGCGGCGCCAGCCGCAAATATCACGGAGGTGCGGAGAAGTTGTCGGCCAACAAGCAGGAACTCGATCCGGCAGGTGAGCTGGGTGCGACCAGTCCGTCGGTGCTGACGGCGCTGGCCACCGGTTTGCCGTTCGATCAGGAGCGCGCCGAGAACGCGGTGCGCGAGCTGTTGCTCGCGGTCGGTGAGGATCCCGACCGCCCCGGCCTGCTCGACACACCCGCGCGGGTGGCGCGTGCTTACCGGGAGATGTTCGCGGGGCTCTACACCGAGCCCGACGCGGTGCTGGCGACCACCTTCGACGAGGGTCACCAGGAACTCGTGCTGGTTCGCGACATCCCGATGTTCTCCACCTGTGAGCATCACCTGGTCTCGTTCCACGGCGTCGCGCACGTCGGCTACATCCCCGGCCCGCACGGCCGGGTGACGGGGCTGTCGAAGCTGGCGCGGGTGGTCGATCTCTACGCCAAGCGCCCCCAGGTGCAGGAGCGGCTGACCAGCCAGATCGCCGACGCGGTGATGCGCCGACTGGATCCGCGCGGCGCGATCGTGGTGATCGAGGCCGAGCACCTGTGCATGGCCATGAGGGGAATCCGTAAGCCCGGTGCCAGCACCACCACCTCGGCGGTGCGCGGCCAGCTGCAAACCGACTCCGCCTCGCGATCCGAGGCGCTGGACCTGATCCTGCGCAAATGAGCGAGCCACTGGTGACCCCCCGTGACCACCGCTCCTGCGTGGTCATGGGTGTGGTCAACGTGACCGCTGATTCTTTCTCCGACGGCGGTCGCTACCTCGATCCCGAACTCGCGATCGCGCACGGTGTGGAGCTGTACGAAGCGGGCGCCGACATCGTCGATGTGGGTGGTGAATCCACCAGGCCGGGGGCCGACCGGGTCGACCCGGTCGCCGAGGCCGCCAGGGTCGCTCCGGTGATCCGGGGTCTGGTCGCCGCCGGGGTGCCGACCAGTGTCGACACCATGCGCGCCGAGGTCGCCGAGGCCGCGCTGGAGGCCGGCGTCTCGGTGGTGAACGACGTCTCCGGCGGCCGTGCCGACCCGAACATGGTGAAAGTCGTCGCCGAAGCGGGCGTGCCGTGGATCCTCATGCACTGGCGGGCGGGCGCCGACTACCGCCACACCGGCCCCGCCGATTACTACGACGACGTGGTCGCCGAGGTGAACGCCGAGCTCACCGCCCAGGTGGACCTGGCTGTCGCCGCGGGGGTCACCCCGGACCGGCTGATCCTCGACCCCGGCCTCGGTTTCGCCAAGAACGCCGAGCACAACTGGGAACTCCTCGCCGCTCTCCCGGAACTGGTGGCAGGCGGTTTCCCGATCTTGATCGGCGCCTCTCGCAAGCGTTTCCTCGGAGCTCTTCTGGCCGACGAATCGGGCCCACGCCCGCCCGACGGCCGCGAAACCGCCACTGCCACCCTGTCGGCCCTCGCGGCCACCCACGGCGCTTGGGGCGTGCGCGTGCACGATGTCCGGGCGTCCCTCGACGCCATCGCCGTCGTCGATGCCTGGCGTCGAGCAGCCGACGCTCGATCGGCCGCGGCCCGAGGGCTCGCGCCGTGAACATCCTCGCTACCCGAACCGCCGCAGGTGTCCGAGTCACCCTCCGAGGAGCCCTCCGATGAACTTGCCTCTGCTGCCGCCGCCCGCGGGCAGGCCCGCGTCGTCGCGGATCGAGCTGCGTGGCCTGCGTGCTTTCGGCAGGCACGGAGTGTTCGATTTCGAGCGTCGTGACGGCCAGGAATTCGTCGTCGATCTGACGGTGTGGGTCGATTTCGCCGCGGCCGCCGCGTCCGACGACCTCGCCGACACCGTCGACTACGGCGCCCTCGCCGAGCGCGCCGTGCGCATCGTGACCGGTCCGCCGCGCGATCTGATCGAAACGGTGGTCTCCGAGATCGCCGACGACGTGATGGCCGACCCGCGGATCGAGGCGGTGGAGGCGGTCGTGCACAAGCCGTCGGCGCCGATCCCGCACACCTTCGAAGACGTGCGCGTGGTGGCGACCCGGTATCGCACGCAGGCCCCGGAGTCGCGCCGATGACTCGCGCGGTGCTGTCGATCGGCTCGAATCTGGGCGATCGGCTCGCGCATCTGCGCAGCGTGCTCGACGCGCTGGGGGAGCGTGTCGTGGCGGTGTCGCCGGTCTACACCACCGCGCCGTGGGGTGGCGTCGACCAAGACGATTACCTCAACGCTGTTGTCACAGTGGAAGATCCGGCCTTCGACGATTACGCCTGGCTGCGTTTCGGTCAGGAGCTCGAGCAGGCGGCGGGCCGCGTGCGCGAGGTCCGCTGGGGTGCGCGCACCCTCGACGTCGACGTGGTCCAGTGCGCCGACAGCACCGGCACGGCGATCGCCCGCGACACCGACCCGACGCTGATCCTGCCGCACCCGCAGGCCCACAACCGGGCCTTCGTCCTGATCCCGTGGCTGGCCGTCGAACCGTCGGCGCACCTTGTCGTCGACGGGGTCGCGCGCCCGATCGCGGAGCTGCTCGCCGGACTCGGCCGGTCCGAGAAAGACGGCGTGGTCCGTACCGATCTGGTGCTACGCGAGGAAAGCGCCGGCTCGTGCTGAAACCCACCCGGGTACTCGACCTCGCGCTGAACGTGGTGGTGGCCGCAGCGGTCGCCTGGGTCGCCACCCGGTTCGCCTATTCCAGCTTCCCGTCGATCTCGGTGGCCGCGGGCGCCTCGCTGCTGCCGGTCGCCGCGATCGAGGCGGCGCTGGGCTTCGCGATCAAGGCCAAGATCGCCGATGAGCAGATCGGCGACGGCCCCGGCCAGATGCACCCGATCAACGTTGCCAGGGGTGTGGCGCTGGCGAAGGCGTCGTTGCAGGTGGGCTCGCTGGCCGCGGGTGTGTGGCTGGGGTTTCTGCTGTGGGTTTTCCCACAGCGCGGGACCGTGACCGCCGCCGCTACCGATTCGCCGGGCGCGGTGGTCGGTCTGCTGGCCGGGTCGGCCCTGGTTGCTGCGGCTTTGTGGCTGGAGTATTGCTGCCGAGCGCCCGAGGATCCGACCGACGATCCCGCTACTACGTAGCAACTTGCGAATGGAACAACCACCACCTTTGGTGGGCCGACCAGCCGATTCCGGCTACCCTGGCCCTCATGGTTTCACCCTCCCGCAGCACGGCGCCCCGACGACGGCGGGACGACGCGGGA
Source organism: Nocardia sp. NPDC055002 (assembly GCF_053608825.1). Taxonomy (NCBI): domain Bacteria; kingdom Bacillati; phylum Actinomycetota; class Actinomycetes; order Mycobacteriales; family Nocardiaceae; genus Nocardia; species Nocardia sp. NPDC055002. The sequence goes on along the minus strand of NZ_JBSGWE010000003.1, from coordinate 880,169 downwards.
AAATTCTTCGTCGGTTTCCTCATCCTGCTCGGCCTGACCGCCAGTGTTTTCCTGATCTTCAGCGAAAACGTCCAATACGTGCGGATCGGCCTGGTAGCAGCGCTGTGGGCAGCGGTGATCGGCGCGCTCGCGGCTACTCGCTACCGCAAGGACGCGGCCGTCGACAAGGCGAAGGTTCGCGATCTGCAGACGGTGTACGAGTTGCAGCTCGAGCGCGAGATCAACGCGCGCCGTGAGTACGAGATGGGCGTCGAGGCACGGGTGCGTGCCGAAGTCGGCGCCGACTCCTCCGAAATCGCCGCACTGTGCGCCGAGCTGACCCTGCTGCGCCAGAATCTGCAGGTCCTGTTCGACGGTGCACTGCCCGACGAGCAACCTGCGTTGCAGGCCGACGCCGTGCGGATCGACGCGTTGCCCGCCGGTGGCTTCAATGCCTTCGACGAGCCCGACCACGATTTCGACGATAGCCCCGAGGATGCCACCGCTGCTTGGTTCGGCCCGTGGCAGCAACCGCCCAGCGCACTGAAACCTGTCTTCATGCAACCGGTTTCGGCAAATTTCGCCGACCCGTACGACGACCCGGTCACCGCCGAGACCTCGGCCGTGCAGCTCGACGAGTACGCCGAAACCCAGCAGGCGACCGCCGCCGCGCAGCCCGCCGCACCGGCCAAGTCGTCGGGAAAGACGCCGCCGCCGCGCCTGTCCTCACCGAACACCCGCCAGGTGACGGAGACGGTCCTCCCGGCCGAGCCCACCACCAACGGCAACTCGACCGCTGCGCCCGAGCCCGCCCCGGCTGCGGCCGAGTCGACCCCGGCACCGGTCGCCGCGGCTGAACCTGCCCCGGCTCCCGCAGCGACGGCCGAGGCCGCCCCGGAGCCCGCCCAGCCCCCGGCCACCCGCCCCGAGAAGGCCCCCTCGGTCGGCACCAGCTCCCGTCGACGCCGCCGCGCCGAAACCGAGGGCACCGCCCGGCTGTCGGTGGCGGACATCATGGCCAACCTCGAATCGGAGTCCACCGGCTCCGCGTCTCCGCGTACCTAGCTGGTCGCAACACCGTTCTCGCACGAGAACATGGGTAACTCACCGACAACAGCCAGCTCGCCCACCGGCGAACCCTCGGCCGCGTCCACCTGTCACCACGCACCTGGGTCTGGCCTGAATACGCGGAGTGGCGGACCAGGTGAGCGCTAGATCACGGTGGGGGCGTGTGGCGGTCCTCGAGTAACTCCCTCTATTCTCGAAGCGAACGTCTGGTACCCGCACCGCGGGACTGGAACGCAAATCGAGAGGACAACGTTGACCTCGAGAAGTGTCAACCCTGATGGCGCAAACACGAGTGGCGACTCCGTGCCCGCACGAATGGATCCAGCGCCCGCACGACTGACGGTGGGAATCGTCTCGGCGGGACGAGTGGGTTCCGCACTCGGCGTAGCGCTCGAGCGAGCCGGCCACGTGGTCTTCGGTGTCGCCGCGATCTCCGACGCCTCGGTGCATCGCGCTCGTACCCGGCTGCCCGAAGCCCAGGTACTGCCGATCGAACAGATCGCCCAGCGCAGCGAACTGCTCCTGCTCGCCGTGCCCGACGCCGAACTGGCCGGGCTGGTCCGCGGCCTCGCCGGTGCGAACGTGGTCCGCCCCGGCACCATCGTCGTGCACACCTCCGGCGCGAACGGCGTCGCGATTCTCGAACCGCTGACGAAGCAGGGTGCGCTCAGCCTCGCGATCCACCCCGCCATGACCTTCACCGGCCACGACGAGGACATCGCCCGACTCGCCAATGCCTGTTTCGGCGTCACCGCCGCCGACGAGGTCGGGTACGCCATCGCGCAGGCGCTGGTGATCGAGATGGGTGGCGAGCCGGTTCGCGTCGAGGAAGACCAGCGTTCGCTCTATCACGCGGCCCTCGCCCACGGCAGCAATCACCTGGTCACGGTGATCGTCGACGCCGTCGCGGCCCTGCGCGAATCCCTCTCCGGCCCCGGTCTGCTCGGCCAGCCGCTGGTCGACGATCAGCCCGGCGGGCTCCCCGAACGGCTGCTCGCCCCGCTCGCCTCGGCCGCACTCGACAACGCCTTGCGTCGCGGCCAGGCCGCACTCACCGGCCCGGTCGCCCGCGGTGATGTCGACGCCGTCGCCGCCCATCTCGCCGCGTTCGGGCAGGTCGACGATCGCCTGGCCGAGGCCTACCGAGCCAACTCGTTGCGCACGGCCCAACTCGCCCACACCGATCCGGCACTGCTGGAGCTCCTCGCCAAGGAAGGCCACTGATGGAACCCCGAGAAGTGCATCATCACCAGGGTGGCGCCCGCGCCACCGGTGCTTTCAAGGCGGGCGTGCTCACCGTGCACCACAATCCCGAGGTGCTCGACACGGTCGCCAAGGCCTTGCGCGGCGCCGGTCGCACGGTCGGTTTCGTGCCGACGATGGGTGCGCTGCACGAGGGGCACCTCGCGCTGATTCGTCAGGCCAAGCTCAACAACCAGGTCGTGATCGTCTCGATCTTCGTCAACCCGCTGCAGTTCGGCGCGAACGAAGACCTCGACGCGTACCCGCGCACTCTCGACGCCGACCTCGAACTGCTCCGCACCGAGGGCGTCGACCTGGTTTTCGCGCCGACGGTTTCCGATATGTACCCGGACGGCATGCGTACCACGATCCAGCCGGGTCCACTCGGCGCCGAGCTCGAAGGCGGCAGCAGGCCGACACATTTCGCGGGCATGCTCACCGTCGTCGCGAAGCTGCTCAACATCACCCACGCCTCCGAGGCGTATTTCGGTGAGAAGGACTACCAGCAGCTCACGCTGATCCGGCAGATGGTGCGCGACCTGAACATGGACGCGAAGATCGTGGCCTATCCGACGGTCCGCGAGCCCGACGGCCTCGCGCTGTCCTCGCGCAACCGCTTCCTCGACGCCACCCAGCGCGAGTCGGCGCTGGCGCTGTCGGCCGCGCTCGCCGCGGGCCGTCACGCCGCGGGCCTCGGCGCGGAGGCGGTCGTCCAGACCGCTCGCTCGGTTCTCGACGCGGTCGAGGGCCTCGATGTCGACTACCTCGAACTGCGCGATGCCAACCTGGGTCCGGCCCCCACCGCGGGCAACGCCCGCCTGCTGGTCGCCGCCAGAGTCGGCGACACCCGCCTGATCGACAACGCTCCCGTAGTACTCGGCGCCCAGATCGACGGGCATCCCGACGCGAACTCCCTCCCTGCCTCGCAGGCGCACTGAAAGGCGACGACGATGTTGCGCACCATGATGAAGTCGAAGATCCACCGTGCCACCGTGACCCATGCCGACCTGCACTATGTCGGCTCGGTGACCGTCGACCAGGATCTGCTCGACGCCGCCGATCTGCTCGAGGGTGAGCAGGTCTGCATCGTCGACATCGACAACGGCGCCCGCCTCGAGACCTACGTGATCGCCGGCGAGCGCGGTTCGGGTGTGATCGGCATCAACGGTGCCGCCGCCCACCTCGTGCACCCCGGTGACCTGGTCATTCTCATCGCCTACGGCCAGATGGACGAGGCCGAGGTCCGCGAGTACGACCCGAAGGTGGTCTTCGTCGACGACCGCAACCGTCCGGTGGAGCTGGGCAGCGACCCCGCGCACGCACCGGAGGGCTCCGGCCTCACCTCGCCGCGCTCGCTGTCGTTCGTCTGAGCCGGGCGGGGGACCCAGGACCATGCTGCTGACGATCGATGTCCGCAACACCGGAATCGAGCTCGGCCTGTTCTCCGGTAGTGGTGAACACGCGACACTGGTGCGGCACTGGCGGATTCACACCAATCCGCTGATCACCGCGGACGAGTTCGCCATGCAGGTGCGCGGTCTGGTCGGCGACGATCTCGATCAGATCGCCGGTGTCTCGGCGTTGTCGACCGTGCCGCCGGTGCTGCGCGAACTGCGCGCCATGCTGGCGCGCTATTGGTCCCATGTGCCGCATGTGCTGGTGGAACCCGGTGTGCGAACAGGCATTCCGCTACTGGTCGACAATCCGAAGGAAGTCGGCGCCGACCGCATCGTCAACTGCCTTGCCGCGTTTCGTAGTTTCGGCGGGCCCGCGATCGTCGTCGATTTCGGCACTGCGATCTGCGTCGACCTGGTCTCGGCCAAGGGGGAATTCCTCGGCGGCGTGATCGCGCCCGGGGTGGAGATCTCGGCCGAGGCGCTGGTGGAACGCAGTGCGATGCGCCGCGTCGAGCTGGCACGGCCGCGTTCGGTGGTGGGCAAGAACAGCATGGAGTGCATTCAGTCCGGCGCGATCTTCGGGTTCGCCGGGCTGGTCGACGGGCTGGTCGACCGCATCCGCGACGAATTCGACGCGTTCGCGGGCACCGATGTCACCGTCGTCGCGACGGGGGCGGGCGCACCGTTGATCGTGCCGGAGTCGGAAACCATCGACCAGCACGTCCCGCATCTCACGCTGACCGGCTTGCGCCATGTCTACGAGCGCAACAAGAAATAGTGTCTGCTAAACTAGCGCTCGTGATCTTCCGTGTGAGCACCCAGGAGTGTTGTCGAGGCTAATCTGCCTCGACCGTTCGAGGCTGACGTTTTCCCTCGACCGATTTCTCACCTCCTGGAGATGCGCTCATGCGTTCTTCTGTCCTTTCCCTTCCGTCCGCGCGCGACGAGTACTCCGCGACGCCCCCGCTCGACCGGGCGATCGCCTCGGCGTTGCCGACCCGGTTGCGGCCCGCTGACCTGCTGCGACTCACCGACGAAGGCGCCGAAGACGTCCTCTCCGGTCGCTACGACCACCTTCTGCCCGCCGACGGCATCTGGCCGGCCGACGAGCGCTGGGCGACCCGCCTCTCGCACGACGACGAGGTCGATGTCTGGCTGATCAGCTGGACGCCGGGCAAATTCACCGATTTGCACGATCACGCCGGCTCGCTCGGCGCCCTGACCGTGCTGAGCGGCGCTCTTTCGGAATACCGCTGGAATGGCACGGAGTTACGCAGGCGCACGCTCGCCGCGGGTGATCAGGCGTCGTTCCCGATCGGCTGGGTGCACGACGTGGTGCGCGCGCCCGCCGTCGCCGAATCCGTCGGTCCGCTCGATCCCACCTTGAGCGTGCATGCCTATTCCCCGCCGCTGTCGGCGATGTCGTATTACGAAGTGACCGGCCACGGAACGTTGCGCCGAACCAAAACCGTCCTCACCGACCAGCCCGAAGGTGATCTGTGATGAGCCGTTTGACGATTGATCAGATGCTCGAGAACGCTCGCGCGCGATTGCACCGGGTGTATGTGTACGACGTGGCCGCCGCGCTGGAGCGTGGCGCGATTCTGGTCGACATCCGACCGGCCGCCCAGCGCGTGCGCGAAGGTTCGCTGCCCGGCGCGCTGGTGATCGAGCGAAATGTCCTGGAATGGCGGCTGGATCCGACCTCGTCGGCCCGGTTGTCCCTTGCCGTTGATCACGACGTGGAATGGGTCATCTTCTGCTCGGAGGGGTACACGTCGAGTTTGGCGGCGGCCGCGTTGCAGGAGCTGGGGTTGCACCGGGCCACCGATGTGATCGGTGGATACCAGGCGTTGAAATCGGCGGGGCTGTTGACGGTCGGCATCGGCGTCCCGCATTTCGCCCGCGAGGTGGACGCGCTGGCCTCGCTGTAACTGCCCCGCACGAATTGTGAAGTGCCTCACTGATTTCGCGAGCACATGGGTAACTCGCTAGCCACCTCCGGGCCCTCGTACGCATAACGTGAGGCCGAGAGCTGACGGCTGTGCTTCCGGACGGTCCGCTGAATACACGGAGGGGCGGGGGAGCGGGGGAGCGGCAAATCCATTTCCGGGGACCGCTAATGTTGTCGAACGTGAGCACTCCTAACCCCGCCGCACCCGGCCGCGCCGCCACTTCCGCTGTGGACATCGATGTTCCCGAGCAGATGCGGATTCGCCGGGACAAGCGCGAACGGCTGCTCACCGAGGGTGGTGAGGCCTATCCGGTGGTGGTGCCACGCACCCACACCCTGGCCGAAATTCGTGCCGCCTACCCGGATCTGGAAGCCGACACCCAGACCGGTCTGCAGGCCGGTATCGCGGGTCGCGTCATTTTCGTTCGTAATACCGGCAAGCTGTGCTTCGCCACGCTGCAGGAAGGCGACGGCACCAAGTTGCAGGCGATGATCAGCCTCAACGGTGTCGGCGCCGACGCGCTGGCGGCGTGGAAGGCCGATGTCGACCTCGGTGACTTCGTGTTCGTGCACGGCGAGGTCATCTCCTCACGCACCGGCGAATTGAGCGTGATGGCCGATTCCTGGTCGATGGCGGCCAAGTCGCTGCGCCCGCTGCCGGTGGCGCACAAGGAGATGAACGAGGAGTCGCGCGTTCGTCAGCGCTATGTCGACCTGATCGTGCGCCCGGAGGCCAGGGAAATGGCCCGTACCCGCGTGAACGTGGTCCGTGCGCTGCGTAACGCGCTGGAGCGCCGCGGCTTCCTCGAGGTCGAGACCCCGATGCTGCAGACCATCCACGGTGGCGCCGCCGCGCGCCCGTTCGTCACCCGTTCCAATGCGCTCGACATGGACCTTTTCCTGCGCATCGCGCCGGAGCTGTTCCTCAAGCGTTGCGTGGTCGGTGGCCTGGAGAAGGTCTTCGAGATCAACCGGAACTTCCGCAACGAAGGCGCCGACTCGACCCATTCGCCCGAGTTCGCGATGCTGGAAACCTACGAGGCCTACGGCACCTATGACGACTCGGCGACGATGACCCGGGAATTGATCCAGGAAGTCGCGCACGAGGCATTCGGTACCCTTCTGGTGACGCTTGCCGACGGCACTGAATATGATCTCGGAGGCGAGTGGACCACCGTCGAGATGTATCCCTCGCTGTCGGAGTCGATCGGTGTCGAGGTCACTCCGGAAACCACTGTCGAGGAATTGCTCGCGCTCGCCGATCGGGTGGGTCTGGAAATTCCTTCGGACAAGGGCTACGGTCACGGGAAACTGGTCGAAGAACTTTGGGAACACGCGTATGGCGACAAGCTCTACGCGCCGACTTTCGTTCGTGACTTCCCGGTCGAGACTTCACCGCTGACCCGTCAGCATCGCAGCAAGCCCGGCGTCACCGAGAAGTGGGACCTCTATGTTCGCGGCTTCGAGTTGGCAACGGGCTATTCGGAACTGGTAGACCCGGTGATCCAGCGGGAACGCTTCGTCGACCAGGCCAGGCTGGCCGCGGCGGGCGATGACGAGGCCATGGTGCTCGATGAAGACTTCCTCGCCGCGATGGAACACGGTATGCCGCCGACCACCGGAACCGGTATGGGAATCGACCGCTTGTTGATGGCACTCACGGGTTCCGGAATCCGGGAAACGATCCTGTTCCCGATTGTGCGACCCACTAGTCGCTGACCAGTGAATTCACGGGGTGAAGACCCCGTGTTGGAAATTTCGCATTTCGGGGTATTCTTGCCTCGGGTATTCGGCCTGGAGGCAGGCTTGACGATTTCGAGAGGACGTTCATCTCATGGCAAAGAAGGTCACCGTTAGCCTGATCGACGATGTCGACGGTGAGTCCATCGCGGACGAGACCATCGAGTTCGCTATCGATGGGGTGTCGTACGAGATCGATCTGTCGGACGCAAATGCGGCGCGCCTGCGCGAGGGCCTGGACGAGTGGGTCGCCAACGCCCGCCGTGTGAGTGGCCGTCGTCGGGTGAAGGCTGCCGGTGCACCCGCGCCGCAGGGCAAGAGCCGCGTTTCCATGGACCGCGAACAGAGCGCCGCAATTCGCGAATGGGCACGCCGCAAGGGTCACAAGGTCTCCGCCCGCGGTCGTATCTCGGCGGAAATCACCGAGGCATACAACAAAGAGGTCGGCAAGAGCTGATTTTTTGGCGGCGCGGGCGCCGCGTGTTCGCGGCCCCGCCGGTCCCGTCGTTGAGGCACCGTTGCTTGCTCCTTCGTCGCCTACGCAACGGCGCCTCAACGACGGGACGGCCGCGAACGGCAGGCTGCGCCTGCCTGCCCCTCCTCGAGGTCGGGGCGTGCGGGGTTGCGTCAGTGGGGAAAACGAGGGAACGAAGGGCTCGGGTTGTGCCGGGTGCGGGGAACAAGGGGCCCGGGTTGTCCCGGGTGTGGGGTCTCGGGACGTAGACTGATGGCCGTGCACAAGGTGTTTCGAGTATCCGGCGGTGTCGCGCAGTGAGTTCCTTCCTGCGGTATACCGACGACACCGGTAAGCAGCATGAATTGGCCCTGGAGGCCGGGCAGCAGCGTGTCACCATCGGGCGCAATGTGCAGGCCGACCTGGTGCTCGCGTGGGATGCCGAGGTTTCCCGGCTGCACGCGGCGGTCGAACATCTCGGTGCGCACTGGACCATCATCGATGACGGGCTGTCGCGCAACGGCACCTTCGTCAATGGCGAGCGGCTGGTCGGGCGGCGCCGGCTGAGTCCCGGCGACCGGATCCGGGTCGGGACCACGCTCGTGCACTTCTTCGATTTCGGCGGTGTGGTGGATGACGCGACGCATACCGCGTCCGGGTCCATCCCCACGATGCGCTCACTGACCGAGACCCAGCGCGCGGTGCTGGTCGCGCTGTGCCGTCCGTACAAACACGGCACCGGATTCGCGACGCCCGCGTCGAACCAGCAGATCGCCGAAGAATTGTTCCTCTCGATCGACGCCATCAAAACCCACTTGCGCGCCTTGTTCGCGAAGTTCGGGGTGGAAAATCTGCCGCAGAACCAGAAGCGCACCCGATTGGCCGCGCTGGCGATGCAGAGCGGCCTGATCTCCGACCACGATTTGTGAGTGCGACGTTCGCGTAGGCCGGTGAGCGTCTGAACTATGTCGCGGATCCGGTCTGGGCGGTTGACTTACTCGTATCACCGGAGCGCGGGATCGAAGCTCCGGACCACGAGTCAGGAGACATCGCATGTTCGCAGTTCGGATGGCCACCATGGTGCTGGCCCTGCTCAGTACCGGACTCATCGCCGGCGTGTTCTACGCCTACGCGATCTCGGTGATGCCCGCTCTGGCCCGCACCGACGACCGCACGCTGATCGACGTGATGCAGAAGATCAACGTCGTGATCATCAACCCCTGGTTCATGTTCGGCTTCATGGGCACGGTCGGTTTCACCGCGCTGGCGGCCGCGCTGCACCTCGGCAAGGAACAGCGCTCGACGCTGATCTGGATCGGAATCGCGTTGGCGCTCAACGTGATCGCGTTCGCGGTCACCGCCGGACTGAACGTGCCGCTCAACGACGCGCTCGCCGCGGCGGGTGATCCGGCGTCGATCGCCGACACCGCTGCTGTCCGTGCGGATTTCGAGGCGACCTGGGTTCGCTGGAATATCGTCCGCGCGGTGCTGCACAGTGCCGCGTTCCTGGTGCTGTGTGGCGCGCTGTTCGCCGCGGGCGTGCAGCAGGGTAAGTCAGGTTCGGCCACCGACGTGGCCGCGGCACCGGTGGCGATGGTTTACGGCCGGTAGTGCCACGCGATCACTAGAACGTGTTCCATGATGAGTGGAACACGTTCTAGTGAGGAGTCGTTCATGCGACGTTGTTCGCTTCTGGTGCTGGCCGCGGCCCTGTTCGCCTGCCTGCCCGCCACCGCGTCGGCCCAGCCCCTCCCGGTCGACTACAACTTCTTCGCGGGCATTCCGCCGGAGCTCACCAACCCGGGCGGCTCGCTACCCGGCGCGAACGATCCGGCCTGCGTCCCCTCGCCCGAGCATCCCGACCCGGTGGTCCTGCTGCACGGCACCGGTGGCGGAGGGCAGACGAACTGGGGTGTGTACGCCCCGCTGCTGGCCAATGAGGGCTATTGCGTCTTCAGCCTCACCTACGGCGCCTACGGCCTCCCGTGGCCGATCTCGGCGATCGGCGGCATGCGTCCCATCGAGCAGAGCGCCGCCGAGGTTTCCGCCTTCGTCGACGGTGTGCTGGCCCGCACCGGTGCCGCGCGGGTAGACCTGGTCGCCCATTCGCAGGGCAATATCGTCGGCAACTACTACATCAAGCGGCTGGGTGGCGGGAACAAGGTCGGCAAGCTCGTCGGGATCGCGCCGCCCTGGCTCGGCACCAATGTGCTCGCGGCGGGCGATATCGCCCACTTCAGCAGGGCACTCGGTGCCGGGCCCGCGTTCGACGCGGTCAGCTCGTCGCTGTGCCAGGCATGTGGGCAGATGCTCACCGGCGCCGCCTTCCTGGCGGCTCTCAACGCGGACGGCGTGTACGACCCGCGCGTCACCTACACCAATATTGTCGCCGGCCTCGACGAGATAGTCGTCCCGCACACATCGGGCCTGGTCCCCGGCCCGAACGCCACCTCGATCGTGGTGCAGGACGGGTGCGCGCAGGACTACTCCGAGCACCTGGCCATCGCGGGCAGTCCGCGCGCGGCAGGCCATGTCCTCAACGCCCTCGATCCCGCCCGGCAGGCCGCGGTTCCGTGCGAATTCGTCCCACCCTTCACCGGTTGAGCCGCGCGGCGCGATTTCGCTGTAGGCAAAACTGAGGTGGAAACGAATGCTGCGACGTGCGCGTTGTCAGTGAGTGACCATGTTGTCGCCGGTCCCCAATAGGGTGGACCGGCGGCGGCGGAATCCCCTGCCAACTAGAGTGGATGGCGGGGGCCGCAACCCCCGGGCTTCATGGCAGGCTGACGGCGAGAGTTGTCGGTCCGACGCCCTAGGTTGTATCGAGCATACTGCGGCGTCTGTTGCCAGAATGTCGGAGCAGGAGAGTGAGGGAGCGATGTTCGAGAGGTTCACCGACCGCGCGAGGCGTGTCGTTGTCCTGGCCCAAGAAGAGGCCCGGATGCTCAACCACAACTACATCGGCACCGAGCACATCCTGCTTGGGTTGATCCACGAGGGCGAGGGCGTGGCGGCGAAGTCGCTGGAGTCCCTTGGCATCTCGCTGGAGGGTGTGCGTAGCCAGGTCGAGGAGATCATCGGGCAGGGCCAGCAGGCGCCGTCCGGTCACATCCCCTTCACCCCGCGTGCCAAGAAGGTGCTGGAGCTGAGCCTGCGCGAAGCGCTGCAGCTCGGCCACAACTACATCGGTACCGAGCACATTCTGCTCGGCCTCATCCGCGAGGGCGAGGGCGTCGCGGCCCAGGTGCTGGTCAAGCTCGGCGCCGACCTCAACCGTGTCCGTCAGCAGGTCATCCAGCTGCTGTCCGGGTACCAGGGCAAGGAGCCCGTCGAGGGCGCCGGTCCGCGCGGCGAGGCGGGGACCCCGTCCACGTCGCTGGTGCTCGACCAGTTCGGTCGCAACCTCACTCAAGCGGCCCTCGAAGGCAAGCTCGATCCCGTCATCGGGCGCTCGAAGGAAATCGAGCGCGTGATGCAGGTGCTCTCGCGCCGCACCAAGAACAACCCGGTGCTGATCGGCGAGCCCGGTGTCGGTAAGACCGCGGTCGTCGAGGGCCTCGCACAGGCCATCGTCAACGGCGAGGTCCCCGAGACCCTCAAGGACAAGCAGCTCTACACCCTCGACCTGGGCTCCCTGGTCGCGGGCAGCCGTTACCGCGGTGACTTCGAAGAGCGCCTCAAGAAGGTGCTCAAGGAGATCAACACCCGCGGCGACATCATCCTGTTCATCGACGAGCTGCACACGCTCGTCGGCGCGGGTGCTGCCGAAGGCGCCATCGACGCGGCCTCGATCCTGAAGCCGAAGCTGGCCCGTGGCGAGCTGCAGACCATCGGTGCCACCACCCTCGACGAGTACCGCAAGTACATCGAGAAGGACGCCGCCCTGGAACGCCGTTTCCAGCCGGTGCAGGTGGGCGAGCCGACCGTCGAGCACACCATCAACATCCTCAAGGGTCTGCGCGACCGCTACGAGGCGCACCACCGGGTCTCCATCACCGACAGCGCGCTCGTCGCCGCCGCCACCCTGGCCGACCGCTACATCAACGACCGGTTCCTGCCGGACAAGGCGATCGACCTGATCGACGAAGCGGGCGCGCGCATGCGCATCCGCCGGATGACCGCTCCGCCGGACCTGCGCGACTTCGACGACAAGATCGCCGATGCTCGCCGGGAGAAGGAAAGCGCTATCGACGCGCAGGACTTCGAGAAGGCCGCGCGTCTGCGCGACAAGGAGAAGCAGCTCGTCGCCAAGCGTGCCGAGCGCGAGAAGCAGTGGCGTTCCGGTGATCTGGACGTCGTGGCCGAGGTCGACGACGAGCAGATCGCGGAGGTGCTGGCCAACTGGACCGGCATCCCCGTCTTCAAGCTCACCGAGGAGGAGACCACCCGTCTGCTCCGGATGGAAGACGAGCTGCACAAGCGGATCATCGGCCAGGAGGATGCCGTCAAGGCCGTCTCCAAGGCGATCCGCCGCACTCGCGCCGGTCTGAAGGACCCCAAGCGTCCGTCGGGCTCGTTCATCTTCGCCGGCCCCTCGGGTGTCGGTAAGACCGAGCTCGCCAAGTCGCTGGCGAACTTCCTGTTCGGCGACGACGACGCGCTCATCCAGATCGACATGGGCGAGTTCCACGACCGCTTCACCGCTTCTCGTCTGTTCGGTGCCCCTCCCGGGTACGTGGGCTACGAGGAGGGCGGCCAGCTCACCGAGAAGGTGCGCCGCAAGCCGTTCTCGGTGGTGCTGTTCGACGAGATCGAGAAGGCGCACCAGGAGATCTACAACACGCTCCTGCAGGTGCTCGAGGACGGCCGTCTCACCGACGGTCAGGGTCGTACGGTCGACTTCAAGAACACCGTGCTGATCTTCACCTCGAACCTGGGCACCTCCGACATCTCGAAGGCTGTCGGCCTGGGCTTCACCCAGTCGAGCGCCGAGGGCTCGAACTACGAGCGGATGAAGCTCAAGGTCAACGACGAGCTGAAGAAGCACTTCCGCCCCGAGTTCCTCAACCGCATCGACGACGTGATCGTCTTCCACCAGCTCACGAGCGAACAGATCGTGATGATGGTGGACCTGATGATCGCCCGCGTCTCGGTGCAGCTGAAGAACAAGGACATGGCGATGGAGCTGACCGATCAGGCCAAGAGCCTGCTCGCCAAGCGTGGCTTCGATCCGGTTCTCGGCGCTCGTCCGCTGCGTCGCACGATCCAGCGCGAGATCGAGGACCAGCTCTCGGAGAAGATCCTCTTCGGCGAGATCGGCGCGGGCCAGACCATTCTGGTCGACGTCGAAGGCTGGAACGGCGAGGGTCTCGGCGAGGACGCCAAGTTCACCTTCGAAGGCAAGACGAAGCTGACCAAGACGTCCGCGACCGACGACAAGCCCGAGGTGGTTCTCACCGGCGCAGCCGAGGGCACCGCGCCCGAGGCCGCCGCCTCCGGCGAGTAGCAGTAACCAGCTGAACCGAAAGCCCGCCCCCTGTATCAGGGGGCGGGCTTTTCGCGTCGCGGATCGTCTACCGATGTGCGCGTTCGAGAACCGGGGCGAAGGCGGTGGCCAGCTCGCCCGGGACGATCAGCTCGTCGATTCCGTAACGCTCGCTGCGGGACTCGAGGATTTCCACAGCGGCCTGTGGATCGCTGGGGAGAAGTCCGGCGGCTCCCGCGGCGCGGAGTTTGTCGGGGGTGTGGCCGAGGCGGGTGCTCAGCCAGATGGGGAGCTGGTCGCCGATGCCGACCAGTTGGAGGGTGAATCGGACCTCGCGGTCGGTGTGGGCGGTGACGGTGCCGACCATTTCGGCGAGGTCGTCTTCGGTCGCGTCCGGTGCCGCCGCCAGCAGAATGCGGTCGGCGTATTCCGCCGCGGTGGTGAGCATTCGAGGCCCGCTCGCCGCGATGACCACCGGTGGCGACGGGTCGACCTGGGCGCGCACCGAGGTGATGGTATCGATCAGCTGGTTTCGTCGTTCGCCCGCCGAACCCCATGGCATGCCGAGCCTTTCGGCCTCCGCTCGTGCGTCCGGTCTGCCGGTGCCGATCCCCAGTTCGAATCGGCCGTCCGAGAGCAGTTGCAGTGCGGCCGTTTCCCGAACAGTCGCAGCGGCGGAGCGGAAGGGTGCGGCCAGGACATTGGGCCGCAATCGCACGGTCTCCGTCACGGCGGCGGCCGCTGCCAGGGCGAGGAGCGGGGACGGCGTGTACAGCGTGTCCGGCAGCATCAGCGTGCCGTATCCCTGCGCCTGCGCCCCGGTCACCGCCTGTGTCCACTCCGCCCCGGACCGCGGCACGAGCACGATTCCGAAACGCATCGCTACTTCCTCCCGCGCGGTTCGCTCAATACCGCGAGCCTGCCGCGATATTCGTCCTCGGTGATCTCGCCGCGAGCGAAACCTTCGCGCAGCGCGCCCACCGCGCCGCCGCGTCCCGCGCACCGTCGGCGGGCGAAGAACACCAGTGCGATCACGGTGATCCAAAAGATCACCGGGAAGATCCAGAAGAACGGCCATGGATGCCACCCTCCGTCGTAGTGGTCGGCCAGCAGGGTCAGCGTCGTCGCGCTGTCGACAATGTTCATGTCTCAACCCTGCTCGCCCGAACGACCGACGACATCGGCCGCGAGACCCGATCCGGCGTACGTCACCGCGCGTACGACCCGTCGACCGGTACCGTGCAGGGCATCGGAGTTCCACCAGGAGGGGTGCACAGTGACGCAGACCGATGGTGCGCACAGCCTCGATGATGTGCTGGCCGGTGTGCAGTGGCGCTTCGCCGGGCGCGACGAGTTCGCGCTGGCAGCGGGCCAGTGGGAGTTCATGACCGAGCCGAGCGCGCTGGTGGTGCTGGACGGGCTGGTCCGGGTCGAAGGGCTCAGCAAGACAGAAGATCTGGCGAGTGGGGACTTCCTGTTCGTGCCCGGCACGGACCGATTCGCGATCAACGCGCTGTCGGACGGCCGGGTGCTCCGGGTGCGCCTGGAACCTGTCGGGACCGGCAGTGCCATGACAGCGCTGCCACAACGGCTGCTGCTGACCGGTTTCGTCGACCACACGCCTCTGGCCGCGACCATGTTTCGCCATCTGGTCGAACAGTGCCCTGACCCGTTCGGCGTCCAAGGCGATCGGGTGGCCACCTTGCTCACGTCGATGGCGATCGAGTCCTGGCATGCCCGTGGTTGCGCGCCGCCACGGTGGCTGCTGAAGGTGAACGAGCCCGGGGTGGCGCAGGCCGTGGCCGCGATGCACGCCGACCCCGGGCAGGAGTGGACCGTCGAGGGGCTGGCGAAGATCGCGCTGGCCTCGCGGTCCGGGTTCGCCGCCCGTTTTCAGGCGGCGACCGGCCTCACGCCGGGCCGGTACCTGACGAAACTGCGGATCGAGCGGGCACAACTGCTGTTGGTCGACCACGCTGTGCCGGTCGGCACGGTGGCCCGCCGGCTCGGCTACCGCTCGGAGACGGCGTTCGGGCGGGCGTTCCGGCGGCAGACGGGCCGCACGCCGTCGCAGTGGCGTCGGGCGGCCCGGACATCGACTGATGTCAGTGCCCCGCTCGGGTGAGTGAGCGTCGGATCAGTACTCCGCCGAGGACCGCGGCGACGGCACCGAGCGCGTAGGTCGGGGCCAGGCCGATGCTGTCCACCCCGCGGCCGCCGATCGCCGAGCCGAGGATGATCGCCAGCTGGAAACCGGCGACGATCAGTCCGCTGCCCGCTTCCATGCGATCGGGCAGCACCCGCGAGACCCACACCTGAACGAGATTGAGAATGCCGCCGAACGCGGCGCCCCACACCACCACGGCCAGGTAGGCGAGTGGGGCGAACGCCGCGGAGGCGATGATCGCGAGCAGTGACAGGCCGACGGCTGCCGGCACCGCCACCAGCAGGGCGCCGAGGTGGCGGTCGGCGAGGGCGCCGAGGACGAAGTTGCCGAGCAGACCACCGACACCGAACAGGGCGAGCAGCACCGGGATCACCGCCGGGCCGGCACCGAGCAGTTCGGCCAGGGCCGGGCGGATGTAGGTGTATCCGGCGAAGTGCCCGCCGACGACGGCGACCATGCTGACCAGCCCGAGCGTTACGCCCGGGGACCGCAGGGCATTGCCGAGTGCGGTGAATCCGATGCCCTTGCTCGGCGCGATCGGCGGCAGCATCAGCCGCACGGCGACGGCGGTGGCGGCGGTCAGCGCGGCCGCGATCAGGAAGGTCGTCCGCCACCCGGCGTAGGTGCTCAGCAGCACACCGAGCGGCACACCGGCCACTGTCGCGACCGTGGTTCCCGCGTTCACGATCATCATCGCCTTGCCGAGCCGTTCGGCCGGGACGAGCTTCGCCGCGATCACCAGCGCCATCGACCAGTAGCCGCCGACAGCCAGACCGAGCAGCAGTCGCGCGATCAGCAACAACACGATGTTCGGCGCGAGGGCGACCACCACGTTCGACACCGCCGCGCCGACGGTCAGCCAGATCAGCAGGGTGCGCCGATCCAGGCGGGGGAACAGTGCGCCCGATCCGAGCGCGGCTACCAGCGCGGTCAGCGCCGTCGCGCTCACCGAGAGCCCGACCACGCCTTCCGGCACATTCAGATCGGTCGCCAGCGCGGTGAGTACACCGGGCGGTAGGAATTCGGCGGTCACCAGCGTGAAGCTGCCGAGGAACATGGTCAGCAGGGCGGGCCGGATTCGGCGATCGGTGCTCTGCACCGCCGCATCGGCCGTCGAAGTCGTTGTCATGCCAGGTGCAACATCGGCTGTCGGCCTCGCACTCGCCCGAAACGCCACCGCATCCGACTCAAACGCCGCGTTCCCCGACGAAGACTGGGGCACACCGGTTCCGACCGAGCGCCGGTTCGAAAGTGGGGTCGGCGGAGCGGTGGAATGTGAGCGCCGGCCCCATGCCCGGGACGCAGGCTTGGCGATACCTTGGCATCTTCTTTTCGCCGGTCAGACGGTCCTCTTTCGCGGCGTACGGTGGGAATTGCTGATCCGACCGACACGGGGGTGTTCGCACACATGACTGATTCCGACCGCACGCTGATCGCCGTTCTGCTCGACCGTTCGGGGTCGATGCAGACGATCAAGGCCGATACCGAAGGTGGGTTGGCCGCCTATTTCGAACAGCAGCGCAGTGTGCCGAAGACGATCGAGGTCACGCTCGCGCAGTTCGACACCACCTACGACGTGGTCTACGCGAATGTGCCGCTGGCTCAGGTGCCTGCGCCGAGTTTGCAGCCACGTGGTGGGACCGCGCTCTACGACGCGCTCGGCAAGCTCGTCACCAGCGTGGGCAGCGAGCTGGCCGGGCGCCCCGAACACGAGCGTCCCGGCACCGTGATCGTCGTGGTGCTCACCGACGGCCACGAGAATTCCAGCCGCGAATGGACCCACGCCGCGGTGAAGTCCCTCATCACCCAGCAGCAAGACGTGTACAACTGGACCTTCGTCTTCCTCGGCGCCAACATGGACGCCGTCGAAGTAGGCTCCAACCTCGGCTTCGACCCCGGCTCGGCCATCACCTACGCCCCGGTCGCGGGCGGCGTCCGAGGCGCCTTCGACGCCCTCTCCGCCTACTCGGCCCGAGCCCAAGCCGCCCCCGCGGGAGCAGCCCGCCGCGCCCGCTTCTCCGCCTCCGAACGCCGGCAAGCCGACCAGGGCAAGTAGTCCTACGCCGCGTCGACCTTCTCGAACCGAGCGACGAACCGAACCTCGAGCGCATACGCCAAACGTTCGAGCATGCCGATTGTCGGTGTCCCGCCCCCGGATTCGATCCGTGAGACCTCGGGTTGACGCAGCCCAGCCCGTTCGGCCAGCTGTGTCTGTGTCAGCCCGAGTTCCAGCCGCCGTTCGCGAATGGCTTCGGCCAGCTCGATCGCCAGAATCGCCTCGGCCCGCCCGGCCTCGTACTCGCCCGCGTCGAACCCGGGGCTGCTCATCCGTTCACGGCGCAGGTCGTCCATCGATGGGTGCTCAGTCATGATCGGTTACCTCCTGTCGAAATCTGTGTGGGCACAACCATGTTCCGATTCGCATACCTTGCGTAGTGCCTTGGCTCGCGCCACCTCGTCGGTCTCCCGCATGCGAGTCTTGCGGAAAACTGTCAGCAGCACGATGCGACGACCCGGAGCGAGCCAGTAGGTGATTCGCATTTCTCGCGGGTGAAGGTGAAAGCGGAGTTCACGTACCCCATCGCCAAGATTGCGCGACCACGGTTCGCTCAGGGTGGTTGCACGTTCGGCCAGCATGCCCACGCACACGTCTACCTGGCCGTACTCGCGTGTAGTCAGTGAGCGCAGCCATCGGGCTACCTCGGGTTCGAGTTCCACCAGGTAGCAATGGTGGCGCTACTGCCAGCCTGGGCGGACCAGGCCTGACTCGTAGGCGAGGACTACGAGCTGGGTGCGGTCGCGGGCGTCGAGTTTGGTGAGGATTCGGCTGACGTGGGTGCGGGCGGTGGCGGGGGACATGTAGAGGCGGGCGCCGATTTCGGCATTGGTGAGGCCTTCGGCCACCAGCGTCATCACCTCGCGTTCGCGGTCGGTGAGTTCGGCGAAGGCAGCGGGGGGTGGTTGTTTGGCGTGGGTGGAGAATTCGGCGAGGAGGCGGCGGGTGACGCCGGGGGAGAGGAGGGCGTCGCCCGCGGCCACCACGCGGACGGCGCGGAGCAGGTCGGCGGGTTCGGTGTGTTTGACCAGGAAGCCCGCGGCGCCCGCGCGGATCGCCTCGAAGACGTATTCGTCGAGTTCGAAGGTGGTGAGGACGACGACGCGGACCGGCGCGAGCTGGGGGTTGTCGGCGATCATGCGGGTGGCGGCGAGGCCGTCGAGGATCGGCATGCGGATGTCCATCAGCACTACGTCGGGGACGAGGGCTCGGGTCATCCGGACGGCTTGCTCGCCGTTTTCGGCCTCGCCGATGACTTCGATGTCGTCCTGGGCGTCCAGCAGTGCGACGAAACCACCGCGCACCAGCGCTTGATCGTCGGCGACGAGTAGCCGGATCTTGGCGGGTCCCGACCCGACCGGCGGCAGTTCGGTCATGCGCCCGCCTCCCTGCCCGGTGAATCCGACGATCGCGCGGACGCGGCCGAAGTCGCTGGGCGAGCGGGCAATCGGGCCGCCACCCGGAACCCGCCGGACGGTCGCGGCCCCGCGGTGAGCGCCCCGCCGAGCGCGTGCGCCCGCTCACGCATGCCGATGATCCCGTTGCCGCCGATGCCGGTTCGGACAGCGGTTCCGGTCGGCCGGGTGTTGTCGACGGTGATGTCGACCGATTCCGGGGTGTATCGCAGGGTGATCAGGGCGGTCGCGCCGGGCGCGTGGCGCACCACGTTGGTCAGCGATTCCTGCACGATTCTGGCCGCGGCCACATCGATCACGCTCGGCAGCTTCTTCGGCGTACCGATGATCTTGGTATCGACGTCGAGCCCGGTCGCGCGGGTGCGCTCGAGCAGTGTGTCGAGGTCGTCGAGGGTCGGTGCCGGCGCGCGCGGAGCGGGACGCGGCGGCGGGGGCGAATCATCCACGACGGGAGCGTGTTCCGGGTACTGCGGCACCACCGCCGCGCCACTGCGAATCGCGTGCAGCAGCGTGTGCACCTCGGTCAGCGCCTCTTTCGAGGTCGTCTTGATGGTCGCCAGCGCCGCGGCCGCTTGCTGCGGCTTGCGATCGAACAACTCCAGCGCCACCGACGACTGCACGTTGATCAGCGAAAGACTGTGTGCCAGCACATCGTGCAGTTCCCGAGCGATCGCCAACCGCTCCTCGGAGGCCGCCCTGGCCTGCTGAGCTTGCTCGTCGCGTTGTGCCGCCTCGGCCCGTTGTTCGCGCGCGAGCACCACCGCGCGCCGCTGCCGTACGCCTTCGGCGATCCCGACCAGCACGCCCATCCAGGCCAGCAGGCCGAATATCTGCCACGCGTCGGAGTGCCGCCCGAGCAGGGCGGGTAGTGGCCACACCATCGTCAGATACCCGATCGCGACCACCGGGTAGGTGCGCCATCGCGACCCGGTGACGGCGGCCGAGAGGAAGGCGATCACCAGCGACAGGAAGATCGGCCCATATCCGTAGTCGCGCAGGACATAGGTCACCGTGGCGATCAGCGACACCGCCAGCACCACTTCGGGCGCTACCCGCCGGAAACCGAGCGCCACCGGCCCGGCGAGCAGCAGCAGATACGCGAACGCGTCCAGTGACCGCACGCCGGTTTGATGCGAATTCGCACCGGAACTACCGGCCAGCTGGATCACCGCGACCACCACTGCCAGGCCCCAGTCCTGAACGACTGAGCCACGCTCCCACTTCGCAGACGCTCCCACGTGCCCAACCCTATTGTGTGCGCCCACCCGCCGCGTCGGCCTGCGCACGTATTTCCCGCGAGAAGCCGCGTAGGCCGCGCGGCGTAGCGCCGTGCACGCCGCGGGACGGATGTCCCGGCACCCCTCGAGCACGGATTCTGATTTGCATGAACGAATCGATCGTGGTCACCACCGAGTTGACCAAACGCTATGGCGAGCACCTCGCGGTGGACGGGGTGAGCATGCGGGTCGCGGCCGGGGAGATCTACGGATTCCTCGGGCCCAACGGCGCGGGCAAAACCACCACGTTGCGCCTGCTGGCCGGTCTCATCCGGCCCAGCGCGGGCACCGCGACCGTGCGGGGCCTGCCGCCGGGCGACCCGGAGGTGCTGCGCCGAATCGGTGTACTCATCGAGGGCCCCGGCTTCTACCCGTACCTCTCCGGCCGCGACAACCTGCGGGTATTGGCCCGCTATCGCGGCCATGGCGATGCCGAGGTCGAGAAGGCATTGCAACGCGTCGGCCTGGCCGACCGGGCAGGCGACCGTTTCCGGGCCTATTCGCTCGGCATGAAACAGCGTCTCGGCGTCGGCGCGGCCATGCTCGGCGACCCGGACCTGCTCATCCTCGACGAACCGACCAACGGCCTCGACCCGGGGGGCCTGGCCGAAATGCGCACGCTCATCACCGATCTCGCGGCCGACGGACACACTGTGCTGCTGTCGAGCCACCAGCTCGCCGAGGTGCAGGAGATCTGCCACCGGGTCGGCGTGATCTCCGGTGGCCGCCTGCTGGCGGAATCTACGGTGGCCGAATTGCGCGGCACCGCGACACTGCTGGTGCGCGCCGAGCCCGTGGACGTGGCTCTGGACGCCGTACGCGCCGTCACCGATGCCCCCGCCCGAGCGGGGACGGACGGCATCAGGGTCGACACGAGCGCCGCGCTGGCCCCTGAGGTCGCGCGAGCCGTCGTGACGGCAGGCGCGGACCTGCTCGAACTGCGGGTGGACGAGAAATCGCTGGAAGAAGTGTTCTTCGAGATGACGGCTGTGGAGGTAGCGAAATGAATGCCATGACAAGGGATCTCACCGCGAGCGTCCGTGCGGAAGCGCTACGCCTCGGCCGCTGGCCCGCCTTCTGGATCGTCCTCGGTACCTGGATCCTGCTCAACCTGACCTTCGCCTACCTCTTCAACTACCTCGCCTACACCTCGGGTGAAAACGGTGCGATGTCGGACGGGCTGCCTCGCGATGTTCTGCTCGGCCAGCTCATGCCCGCCGCTGTCCCCGAGGTGTTCACGCAGGGCATGTCGATGTTCGGCGGCGCGCTGGTGCTGATCCTCGGCGCTCTCGCGGTGGGCAGCGGATATGGCTGGGGCACATGGAAAACCGTGTTCACTCAGGGCCCGAGCCGAGCTGCGGCCGTGGCGGGACTGCTGTTGACGCTGCTGGCAGTGGTCCTCGCGCTTGTCCTGGCGGCCTTCGCCGTCGATGTCGGCATCGCCACCGTGATCGCGGTCGGCGAAGCCCAGCCGGTCACGATGCCCGCACTCGACGACTCATTGATCGGAATCGGCACCGGTACCGCGATTCTCGGCATGTGGACCCTCGCGGGGGCCCTCATCGGCGCCATTGCTCGCGGCCCCGCTCTCGCCGTCGGGCTCGGCCTGGTCTGGGTTTTGGTGGTGGAGAACCTGCTTCGCGGTGTGGCGGGGATCTTCGGCCCGATCGAAGCTGTCACCAACTTGCTCCCCGGCACGGCCGCGGGCTCGCTGGCCGGGGCGATGCGCACCGTGGAGGGACCGGCCAACCCCGGAGTTCTCGACATCCTCACCCGCGGTGAATCTTTCGCTCTGCTGGCCGTGTACGTGGTGGCCTTCGCCGGCGGCACCGTCTGGTTGATGACCCGCCGCGATCTCAGCTGACGCGCTGCGATCATCGAACCCGGCACCAGGGAGCGGCAGTCCGAAAACGGGCTGCCGCTACCTGCGCGTCAGGTCAGGACCAACCGGCCGGGTTGGACGCCGTTTCACGGGAGATGCCCGAGCCCGTGTCGGGGAAGGCGCCGAAGCGCTCATTGTGCAGGTGGGCGAAGAAATAGCACATCTGCTCGCATTCGGCGTCGGTGGTCGCGGCCTCCGGGTCGGAGCTGACGGCGTCGTAGTAGTCGCGGCCCATGGCCACGATGAATCCCCGGGCGTAGAGGAAGCCGTCGTCGGAGCCGTCGGTGACCGCCTGGAGGTCGGCGCGATCGATGTCGTAGAGCGCGCGTTCGGCGACGCGGTCGAGCGCGGTCAGTTCCGCGCTGCTGAAATCTGTTGACAGGGCGCTCAACTGCGTCAGAAAGGCGTCGAGTCGGCTGTCGAGGTCGTCTGCTGCCGACCGCAGGGCGGCGGACGGTTCGGTACCGGTGGCCGTCCAGGCCGACGCGATCAGATTCCAGAATCGGGAGATGTCTTCGGGGGTGCTCGTCACCTGCCGGACGGTACTGCTCGGGTCCGACACGGAGTGGGGTCCGAGGTCATCGATCAGGCACGCAGGAGGCGCTGGGCGAGGGCGGACAGACCGGCGGTGATCTGCTCGGGCGACAAGCCGCGGTCGCGTTGCTGGAGGTAGACCTCGGCGGCGAGTGGCGCGAGGACCGGATCGACCAGCGAATCCGGCTGTGACACACCGGCTTCGACCAGCAGCGACCGCACGTGCGCCGACCAGAACCCGTAGGCGCCGGTGGCGAAGCGGGCGCCGCCGATCTCCGCGCCGAGCACCAGATGAGCGTGGGCGGTGAGCAATTCGATCATCGCCGCGTAGAAGGCGGCCAGGCGATCGGCCGGGGCAGCGCCGGGGCCGAGCGGGGGTGCGCCGCGCAGGAGCTGTTCCTGGAGGGCGCGTTCGTGCTCGTCGAGGAGGGCGACGGCGATCGCGTTGCGGTCGGGGTAGCGGCGGTAGAGGGTGCCGCGGCCCACGCCCGCGGCCTTGGCGATGTCGTCCATGGTGACCGTGCGTGGGTCGCGAGTGGCGAAGAGGTCGGCGGCCGCCGCCAGTACTTTCGCGCGATTGCGGGCCGCGTCGGTGCGCTCGGTGGGTGGCTGCGCGTCCAGCGCCAAGCCGGTGATCAGGTCGGATCGTGGCTCCATGGGTCGACTGTAACCCGGCAACGATTATCTGGACAACATGTCCACTTGTGTTCTATCGTCGGGAGATCAACAAGTGGACATCATGTCCAGTTAGGAACCGTCATGACTCACCTGCTGCACCTCGATGCCAGCGCTCGCACGAACTCCCTCAGCCGCAAGCTGGGCGCCGAATTCGTCCGGGCCTGGCGCGACGCCGAACCCGGCGGCACCTACACCTATCGCGACCTCGCCGCCGAGCCGACGCCGTTCATCGACGAGGGCTGGACCGAACTGTGTGACGCCGTCCTCGCCGCCGGGGCCACCGACCTCGACCGGCTCCCGGAACTCGCCGTCACTCCCGCGGCGAAGGCCGCATGGCGGGTGGCCGAACCGCTGCTGGCGCAGGTGCTGGCCGCCGATGTGATCCTGATCGGCACACCGATGTACAACTACTCCGTCCCCGCCGCTCTCAAGGCATGGCTCGACCAGGTCACCTTTCCCCGAATGTCGCTGGGGGAACGCAGGTTCGTCGTGGTGACCGCCCGCGGCGGTGCGTACTCGCCCGGTGCGCCCAAAGCGGCGTTCGACTACCAGGAGCGCTTTCTGCGCGACTTCTTCGCCGGCCACTTCGCGGTCACCGACACGGTTTTCGTCAACGCCGAACTGGCCAATACCGTGCAGGATCCGAATCTGGCCCATCTGCGCGACGCTCACGAAGCCTCGCTCGCCGCCGCGCAGGCCGAAGTACGTTCGCTGGCAAAGGATTACGTGCGATGAGCTGGATAGTGCTCGGCCTGGCCGGGCTCGTCGAAATCGTCTGGTCACAAACCATCAAACCGACCGAGAACTTCACCAGACTCGGTCCGACCCTGCTCTGCGTCGCGCTCGGCTCCCTGGCGGTATATCTGCTCTCGCGCGCCATGCAGACCCTCCCGGTGGGCACCGCCTACGCGGTTTTCACCGGAATCGGCGCGCTCGGCGCGATCGGTCTCGGGGTGCTCGTGCACAAGGATCCGCTGAGCGCGGGCCGCGCGCTGGCGCTGTCGCTGATCCTCGGCGGCATCGTGCTCGCGCGGGTGACGAATCCTGAGTAACTCTGTCGCACACCCGATGCGAGGATCGGCCGGTCATGACCGGTAAGGTCGGCTGATGGACCAGCCAGTTCGCCCCCCGGACCTGTCCACGCGGCCACACGAGCTCACGGTCGAGCGCGTGATGAAAGCCCAGCCCAGCCTGCTCTACGCGGCCTGGACCCAAGGCTTGGATTTATGGCTGGCCGTTCCCGGATCGGTGCTGATGCGCCCCGCCGTCAACGAGCCCCTCTACTTCGACACCGGCTCGCCCGACAAGCGCAACCCCCATTACGGCCGCATTCTGCTGCTCGAGCCGAATCGGCGGATCGAATTCACCTGGGTCACCGCCGCCACCGACGGCGTGGAAACGGTGGTCGCCGCCGAATTCCTCAAACAACCACGCGGTATCCGCCTGCGTCTGCGCCACTCGGGTTTCCCCACCGCGGCGATCCGGGATCTGCACCAGCAGGTCTGGCCGGACAAACTCGAGCGTCTCGACGAAATCACCAGCGCCACCGTCTGAGGACCCGAGTAGGTTCGTCATCGCCACGCAATACAACTCGAACCGAAAGGATCGCGATGCCGACTCGCAGCGCACGCACACTCTGGTCAGGCGGACTGCAGGACGGGTCCGGGCAGGTCGAACTGGCCAGCTCGGGTGTGGGCAAGTTCGATGTGAGCTTCCCACGCCGGGCGGCCGACACGGCCGAGGGCACCAGCCCGGAGGAACTGATCGCGGCGGCCCACTCGTCGTGCTATTCGATGGCGCTGTCGGCGGAGATCGCCAATGCCGGTGGGACGCCGGAAAGCCTCGACGTCAACGCCGATGTCACCCTCGCGCCTGACCCGGCCGGTGGCTTCCAGATCAGCAAGATCAAGCTCACGGTGCGCGGGCGTGCCTCGGGGCTGGATGCCGACGGGTTCGCCGCGGCTGCCCTCGCGGCCAAGAACGGTTGCCCGGTGAGCAAGGCCCTCACCGGTGTGGCCGAGATCGAGCTGGACGCGGCACTGGCCTGAGCGGCGCTCGCCGTCACCGCTGGGTGAACCAGCGGTGCGCGGCGGGGGTGTACATGGCCGGGATCGCGAGGACGACGGCCAGGATGTGCACGGTCCGGCAGCCTGCCAGCACGGTCGAGCTGGGGGACATGCCGTCGAGCAGGGTCGCGTAATCGTCGGTCGACAGCACCACCGCCAGCGGCTCGATGATCAGCGAGACCAGGCCCACCACGCCGATGCCGACGGTCAGTAGCGCACGGGCCACCCGGCTGCCGTTCAGCATGTACAGGGCGACCCCGGCGACGGCCAGGTAGATGGCGAGCCGGGGCAGCAGACCCGTTGCGGTGGCGCCGAATTCATCGCCGCCACGAACGGCGCGCAACAGTCCCTCGGCGACCCCGGCCGCGAGCGCGGTGACGATCCCGCCGAAGGCGACATTCACGGCGCGGGGGCGAGTGCTGGAAACAAGAAAGGCAGTGCCGGTCATGACACCGACACTGCCGTTCTCAGCTGCTCGCGAGGATCACCCTGCGGTAGGAACCTTGTCCACTACCGGAGTGCTACGCCGCGAGGCGAATTCCGTGAGCGCGGCGAACGCCAGCCCCAAACTCACCCACAGCGTGGTGGTTTCGGCCAGCGAAGCCACCCGGAAGTTCCACAGGAGGGTGGCGGGGAAGTCGTCGGCCACCTCGTTCACGCCGGGCAGCAGCACGTAACCGACCGTGGTGACCACGACGAACGCGCCCACCCCGGCGATGAGTCGCAGCGTGTCCGACGCGGCGAGCGCACGGTAGGCCGCGACGGCGGCCGCGACGGCCAGCAGGCCGAGGACGACGGCAGCGACCCACAGCCAGGTGCGCTCGTTGATGGTGTCCGGATCGCCCACCGCGGGCGGGTTGGCCGGATACTTGAAGAACGGCACCGCGACGATCGCCGCCCACGCGAGAACCGCCGAGGTCAGCGACAATTGGGGGCCCGACAGGTTCGTGAACCGGCGAGCCACGTTCACCGCCGACGCGAACAACGCGCCGAACGCCATGCCCGCCAAGCCCAGCGCGAGGAACTGTCCCGCCTTCTGTCCCGACCGGCTGACCAGCGGTTCTTCCTCGTCGCCGTGGGAGTGGCCCTGCGGCTGCGCGGCTTCGTGGCCGTGCTCGGCCGGAGCGGCCGCGGCCTCTTCGATAGCGATCGCGGCGTCCACCTGGGGCTCGCCGACGAAGTAGCCCACTGTCGCGGCCAGCAGGCCGGCGATCAAGCCGGCCAGCAGGCCGCGCAACAGCAGGGTCTTGAGTGATCCGATCAGTGGCACGGAACACCCAGCAGGTGACGTCCGTCGTGCATCAGCTCGTGCAGGAACATCCCGCTACGCGAGACGGCCCCCTGGTCGAAACCGACCAGGTACAGGGCGAGCAGTGCAAGCAGGACGACACCGACCGTGACGAGCACGGTTGCGAGGGTGTCGAGACCGGTAGACCGGCTGGGTGAATGCGCGATAGCCATTCGGGTCCTCCTCTAGGGATACGCGTCCCACGGTTGAAGTGTGGTGCGAAGGTGCCGGTGTCTGGCTCTCCGGCACCGGGGACCCGGTACTTGGATACAGTGGCGCGACCGCTCCGGACTCACACCGGAATTACCGCGCACCCTCGCGGTGTTCCCTCGAACTGTGACAGCCGCGAGCCGTCCACGTCAATACACGTAACCGCATGTCCAGCGGAAACGCCGCTGTCAGGCCTTCGCGGGCACGTCGAGGACGACCTCGAACTCGAGCAGCGAGGCACCCGTCGACACCGGCTTGGGACGCTCGCCGTCACCACCGTTTCCGGCGTGCGCCGCACGGGCCGGACCGTCACGCCACGCGGCGAACGAATCCTCCGAATCCCATTGCGTCACCACGAAATACCGGTTGTCGCCGGCGACGGGGCGCAGCAACTGGAATCCGAGGAAACCGGGGGAGTTCTCCACCGCGCCGGCACGCGCGGCGAACCGCTTCTCCAGCTCGGGGCCCGCGCCCTCGGGAACTTCGATCGCATTGATCTTCACAACAGCCATGCAGACAGTATCTCTGCCGGCCGGCGCCGGGTGTTCGCGGCCCGCGAACTCGCCTTCGGCGACGTGACGTAGCTGGGGCAGTATCGGAGATGTGTTGTACGACGAAGGTGGGTCCGGGGTTCCGATTCTGCTGTTGCACGGGCTGATGGGGAGCGCGCGGACGTGGGCCGATCAGGTGCCGTGGTTGCGGGAGTTCGGGCATGTGTATGCGGTGGACGCCGCCGGGCACGGTCGGCCGGCGCCCGCCGAGCTCACGACGGAGGCGTTCGTGGCCGCCCTGGCCGAGCGCACCGCCGCGATCACCGAGCCGATGGTGATCGTCGGGCACTCGATGGGCGCGATCCACGGGTGGGTCTTCGCGGCGACCTGGCCCGAGCGGGTGCGCGCGATCGTCGTCGAGGACATCGCTCCCGATTTCACCGGCCGCACCGCCGCCCACTGGGCCGAGCTGATCCACTCCTGGCCGCAACCGTTCGCCGACGAGCAGGCGGTGCTCGACTTTTTCGGCCCGGTCGCGGGCACGTACTTCCTGCGCGCGTTCACCGCCGCGTCCGACGGCTACCGGCTACACGGCGAGGTGGACACCTTCCGCGCGATCTCCGAGGAGTGGGGCACGCGCGATTTCTGGACCGAATGGAAGTCGCTGCGGGTGCCCACGCTGCTCATCGAGGGTGAGCACACCATCACCCCGCCGGGGCAGATGCGGACGATGGCGCAGGTGCATCCCGATGCGGAGTATGTGCGCATCGCCGAGGCAGGCCACCTCGTGCACGACGAACAACCCGAGGCATACCGCGAACACGTCGGCCAGTTCCTGGAGCGCGTCACGAGGTGAGCCGGCCGGCGGTCGTCCCGCTCTCTCGGCACGTGCCGAGATCCGACATCACCCGGTGGGGCTTCCTTCGCCCGCGAGTGCGAACAGCCCATCGTCGGTCTGCTCGATCAGCCCGTCGACCAGCAGTGAGTCCAACGCTCGCGCACGCTGACCCGGATCGCGGGTCCATGCCAGGTCGAGGCGAATCCGCTCGACCGGGCCCGACGCGTCGCGCAGCACATCGAGCAGCCGCCCACGGGCCTGACGGTCGGTGCCCTCGTACTTCTGCACCTTCCGCACCACGTCGGCGGCCGGTTTGCCCGCCGTGACCCAGGCGCAGCTCGGCAGCGGGCAGCGGGCGCAGTCGGGGTTGCGGGCCGTGCACACCAGCGCGCCCAGTTCCATCAGGGCGGCCGAGAACCTCGCGGCTCGCGGCACCGGAACAGGGAGCAGCGCTTCGGTTTCGGCGAGATCGCGCGAGGACGGGTTGCCGGGCTCCCTGCCGTGGACCGCCCGAGCCACCACGCGCCGAACGTTCGTGTCCACCACGGGAACTCGCTGCCCGTAGGCGAAACAGGCCACCGCGCGAGCGGTGTACGCGCCGATGCCGGGCAGGCTCAGCAGCACGTCGACGTCGGCGGGGACCACGTCACCGTGTTCGGTCGCCAGCACCCGCGCGCACTCGTGCAGCCGCAACGCCCGCCGCGGATATCCCAGCTTGCCCCACGCCCGCAGCACCTCCGCTTGCGAGGACGCCGCCATCGCCGACGGCACCGGCCAGCGCGCCACCCATTCGCGCCAGATCGGCTCCACCCGCACCACCGGCGTCTGCTGGAGCATGATCTCGCTCATCAGGATGTGCCATGCGGTCGCGTCCGATTCGCGCCACGGCAGCGGGCGCGCCGTGTCGTCGAACCAGTCGAGCAGGGCCTGCGCGTCGATGCTCACTGTTCCCGTTTCCTCTGAGCCAGTCTCTCTTTGC
Source organism: Nocardia sp. NPDC055002 (assembly GCF_053608825.1). Classification (NCBI taxonomy): domain Bacteria; kingdom Bacillati; phylum Actinomycetota; class Actinomycetes; order Mycobacteriales; family Nocardiaceae; genus Nocardia; species Nocardia sp. NPDC055002. Next base: position 851,029 of record NZ_JBSGWE010000003.1, on the reverse strand, counting down.
CGACGCGTAACGTGGCGGACTCGCTGGTAACCAAGGGTCTGTGCACAATGGTCGGTATGCCTGGTTCCAATCCGATAAGCGCCTGGAAGTCGTTGCGCGAAGGCAATGAGCGCTTCGTCAACGACACCCTGCAGCATCCTAGCCAGGGTGCCGCGGACCGAGCCAAACTCGTCAAGGGCCAAAACCCCCACGCGATCCTGTTCGGCTGCGGTGATTCCCGCGTCGCCGCCGAGCTGATCTTCGACCAGGGGCTCGGCGACATGTTCGTGGTGCGCACAGCGGGCCACGTCGTGGACAGTTCGGTGCTCGGCTCGATCGAATACGGCGTCGAGGTGCTCAACGTGCCGCTGATCGTCGTCCTAGGGCACGACAGCTGCGGCGCCGTGAAGGCCACCATCGACGCTCTCGACGGCGGCGAGGTGCCCGGCGGGTTCATTCGCAGCGTGGTCGAGCGGGTGACCCCGTCGATCCTGGTCGGGCGACGCGAAGGGCTCACCTCGCTCGACGATCTCGAAGCGCGTCACGTGGTGGAGACCAGCAAGCTGCTCATGCAGCGCTCGATGATCATCTCCCAGCGCGTTGCCACTGGTCAGTGCGCTATCGCGAGCGTCACCTACAAGCTCGAAGACGGTCGCGTGCACCTGCGGCGCACTGTCGGCAATATCGGCGAGGTGGTCTGAACCGCCCGCTTCTCCCCGGTTCGGCCCCCGACACGCCGAGGTCATCGAGCGCGCCCCTGCGCGCTGCGCTTACCGTTGAGGCGTGCTGGAACCGAATGGACCGCTGTCACCGGAGATCTACTGGCGCCGCCGTGCACTCGCGATCGGCGTCATCGTCGTCGCGCTCGCGATCGTGATCTGGCTCGTCACCATGGTCGCGCGCGGTGGGGACTCGTCCGGCGCCGACAAGGCGGCCGCGAGCACGACCACGTCGGCGGAGTCGAGCGCGTCCGAGACGAGCTCGACGTCGAGTAGCGCGTCGACCACGCCCAGCAGTGGGTCGGTCACGCCCAGCGCGACGACGGCCGCCGCCGACCAGCCCGCGGCACAGCCGTGCTCGGACCAGTCGCTGGCGCTCAAGGTGACGGTCGGCCAGCCGACCTATCGGGTCGGCGACCAGCCCGCGTTCGGCACCGTGATCACCAACATCTCGTCCGCGGCCTGCTCGCGCGATCTCGGCGCGGGCCCACAGTTCCTCGTCTACACCCTCGACGGCCAGCGCAGGCTGTGGGCGAGCAACGACTGCAACCAGGACGATCCGGCGGAGATGAAGACGCTCAAGGCCGGTGAACAACTCTCCTACAAGGGCACCTGGTTCGGCACCACCTCGCAGCCGCAGTGCGCGGGTGACCGCCTTCAGGTGCCCGCGGGTGCGTACATGGTCGTGGCCCAGCTCGGTGCCGTTCGCAGCGCCGCGGAGCCGTTCAACCTCGCCTCTTGACGCCGCGCTCCCGCAGGCCGGGGGCATTGTGCGGGTGCGCCATAGGTCACATGTTCAAGATGGGTTGATTTGCAGCGTTCGCAAGATCGGCGGTGCCGTCAATGGACATTGGCGGAGCAATGGCGAACCGGCGCTGAATCAGCCGGTTGCCGGAGTTATTCCACCGCCACCACTTCGCGGGGTGCGCGGGATTTGCGGAGTTCGGCCAATCGCAGTGCCGATCGCAGATCCCCGACCTCGTGGATACGCATCGTGCCGGTCTTGATTTTCTCCGAACCGGGCGGAACGAGCGCGGTGGTGAACCCCAGCCGTTCGGCTTCGGCCAGGCGTCTGCCGAGCCCGGTGACCTTGCGAACCTCACCCGCCAGCCCGACCTCGCCGAGGATCACCCACCCCGCGGGCAGGGCGATGTCGGCCTCGGCGGAGGCGATGGCCAAGGCGATGGCCAGGTCGGCGGTCGGCTCGAGCAGGCGCATCCCGCCGACGGTCGCCGCGTACACGTCGTGCTTGCCGAGGAAGACCCGGCCCCGGCTCTGCAACACCGCCAGCACCATGGCGACGCGGTTGTAGTCCAGCCCGCTCACCGCCCGGCGTGGCTGCGGGATCTCGGTCTTGACGGTCAGCCCCTGCACCTCGGCCACCAGCGGCCGTTTGCCGTCCATCGCGACGGTCACCGCCGTGCCCGGCACGGTGTCGGTGCGATGGTGCAGGAACAACCCGGACGGATCGTCGACGCAGGCGATGCCGTCGTCGTGCAGTTCGAAGCAGCCCACCTCGTCGGCGCTGCCGAACCGGTTCTTGATGCCGCGAACCATGCGCAGCGACGAATTCTTGTCGCCCTCGAACTGCAGCACCACGTCCACCAGGTGTTCGAGCGTGCGCGGGCCTGCCACGTTCCCGTCCTTGGTGACGTGCCCGACCAGCAGCACCGCGATCCCGGTCGCCTTGGCCAGCGAGGTCAGCGCCGCGGTGACCGCGCGCACCTGGGTGACACCGCCGATCACCCCGTCCACCTCCGGTGCCAGCATGGTCTGCACGGAGTCGACGACCAGCAGCGTCGGCCGCACCTGCTCCACATGCCCGAGCACGATCGACAGATCCGATTCGGCCGCCAGGTACACGCGGTCGTGCACCGCACCCGTGCGATCGGCCCGCAGCCGCACCTGCCCGGCGGACTCCTCGGCGGTCACATACAGCGCGGTCTCCTCGCGCGCCGCTGCCCACCGGAACGCGACCTCGAGCAGCAGCGTCGACTTGCCGACTCCCGGCTCGCCGGACAGCAGCACCACCGACCCGGGCACCACACCGCCCCCGAGCACCCGATCGAGCTCGCTCACCCCCGTCGACCGCGCCTGCGTGACCTTGGCGTCGATCTGCGACAACGGCGCCGCCGCGGTACTCGGCAGCATCGCCCGCCGCCCCGGGGCCGCGCTGGAGGCCGAAACGGCCACCTCGTTCACCGTTCCCCAGGCACCGCAATCAGGGCACTTACCCACCCACTTGGACACCTCGTGCGTGCACGCGGAGCACCGGAAGACTGCTTTGGTCTTGGCCACACGCGCACCCTACGGACCCGGACCGACACAAAAAGGAAGAGCCGCCGCGAAGTTCGCGACGGCTCTTCCCTACGGCTGGTGTCAGTGACCGCCCGCGCCCTCGGGCGCCGGGCCGGACTTCTCGTTCTCGATGCGCGGGACGGCCGCGGCATCGACCGGGACCGACACCTGCACGGTGCCCGCGTCCTTGAAGTTGAAGGTGACGTTGTAGGTCAGGCCGGGAACGATGTCCTTGGACAGGCCCGTGATCTCGATCGTGGCCGGGGTCTTCACCGGATCGTTCGAGGGGATGTCGATGCCCGCGGCGGCGCTGGTCGGCGCGGCCGCGGAGGTGGTCGGCGCCGCCGAGGTGGCGCCGTGGTGATCGTCGGCCGCGGCGGGCTTGGTCTCGCCCGGTCCCACGACCACGGTCTGCTGCGGCTTCAGCACGAACTTGGGGTCGCCCGCGGGCCCGGTGATCTTGACCTGGCCCAGGTCGGTGCTCACGCTGGTCAGCTCGTCGGTGACGGTCTCGCTGTTGTTGATGATCGACATCGCGATCACCGCCTTGCCGCCCTTGTCGTGCTCGGCGGCGGCCTCCGGGTACACGATGTGCACGTTGCGCAGGGCGATGGCGCCGACGTTGGCGTGGTTGCCGTTGATCGCGGCGGCCTGCGTCGAGGTCTGGGTGTGCTGGCCGGCACTGCAGCCGGTCAGGGCGATGCCCGCGGCAGCGGCGAGCGCGGCAACCGTCACCATGCGACGTCGCGCCGAGTGGGCGGTCACAGCTTTCAGGGCAGTCACGGTTTGTCCTCCATGTCGACCGGGCTCACTCCGTCCACACGGGGATCGGAGGGTAGTAACTAGGCAGCGTAGTAGTTCACTTCGCGCGGGTGACGTTCGGGCTCGCGACGCGCGGGTGCGGAAGTAACAGTTCGGTGTCTCGAGGGGGTTTGCCGGATCGATGCCGGGATCGCCCTGTGCGATAACCTGTCGCTGTGCTGGTGGTTAACCCGTTCTGGCACAACACAATGCACAACAATTCTGGATTGTCAACCCCTGCGATGGCCTCGTTGTGGCCCTGACCTGCACAGTTGATCGCGCCGTTATCGAGTCGCATGTTAAACTGTGAACATCGAAAGGGGCACGGGACACATGATTTTTAAGGTCGGAGACACCGTCGTTTACCCCCACCACGGAGCGGCGCTGATCGAAGCAATCGAGACCCGCACCATCAAGGGTGTGCAGAAAGAGTATCTGGTCCTGAAGGTTGCGCAAGGCGACCTGACCGTTCGGGTTCCCGCAGAGAACGCTGAATACGTCGGCGTCCGTGACGTCGTCGGCCAAGAAGGTCTCGACCGCGTCTTCCAGGTGCTGCGCGCGCCACACACGGAGGAGCCGACCAACTGGTCCCGCCGTTACAAGGCCAACCTCGAGAAACTCGCCTCCGGCGATGTGAACAAGGTGGCCGAAGTGGTGCGTGACCTGTGGCGTCGTGAGCAGGACCGCGGCCTGTCCGCCGGTGAGAAGCGAATGCTCGCCAAGGCTCGTCAGATCCTCGTCGGTGAGCTCGCGCTCGCCGAGGGCACCGACGACGGCAAGGCCGAATCGCTGCTCGACGAGGTTCTCGCCGCGGCTTCCTAGAAACAAACAAACAAGTGCGACCTGTCGTAGCACTGGTCCCTGCCGCCGGTCGTGGCGTGCGTCTGGGTGAACCCACCCCGAAGGCGTTCGTCGCGGTCGGCGGCACACCTATGGTCCGGTTGGCCGTCGACGGTCTGATCGCCTCCGGTGCGGTGCACCGGGTTGTCGTGGTCGTGCCCGCCGAACTGGTCGAGGCCGCATCCGCGCTGCTGTCCACCACCACCTCGCTGACCGGCGGTTCGATGCCCCCTGTGCCGGTGCAGGTGGTGGTGGGCGGCGCCGAGCGCACCGATTCGGTGCGCGCGGGCATCGCCGCCGCGCCCGACGCCGCGTTCTATCTCGTGCACGATGCCGCACGAGCGCTCACACCACCGGAACTCATCGCACGGGTGGCCGCCGAGCTCCAGGCAGGCAGCCAGGCCGTGGTTCCCGCGTTGCCCGTCGTGGACACCGTGAAATCGGTCGACGACGCGGGCATCGTCACCGGGACCCCCGATCGCGCCCACCTGCGCGCCATCCAAACCCCCCAGGGCTTCGCCGCCGACCTGCTCCGCCGCGCCTACGCCACCGACGTCGGCGCCACCGACGACGCCGGTCTGGTCGAACGCCTCGGTGTCGCCGTGCACACGGTCCCCGGTGACCCACTGGCATTCAAGATCACCACCCCCCTCGACCTGCGCCTGGCCGAGGCGCTGCTGGCCGACGGCGGTCGGTCGCCTGCCGTCGGGCGTCCCGGCGTCGAGCAGGCGGTTGCCCGATGAGAGTCGGTATCGGCAGCGACGTACACCCCATCGAGCCGGGACGGCCCTGCTGGATGGCCGGTCTGCTGTTCCCGGACGCCGACGGCTGCGCGGGCCACTCCGACGGTGACGTCGCCGCCCACGCCCTCTGCGACGCCCTGCTCTCCGCCGCCGGCCTCGGCGACGTGGGCGCTGTCTTCGGCGTCGGCCGCCCCGAATGGGCCGGTGTCACCGGGGCCGCCATGCTCATCGAGGTCCGCAGGCTGCTGGCCGACGAAGGCTTCGAAGTCGTGAACGCCGCGGTGCAGGTCATCGGTAATCGCCCGAAGATCGGCCCCCGCCGCGCCGAAGCGCAAAAAGTGCTCGGCGAACTCCTCGACGCCCCCGTTTCGGTGTCGGGTACCACGACGGACGGTCTCGGTCTGACCGGTCGCGGCGAGGGTATCGCCGCCATCTCCACCTGTCTGATCGCAGCATGTTCGTAGCCCCGACGGGCCACTGAACCTTTCCTTCCGCGTATTGCTTTTCGCCGATTCGATCAGCCGTTCCGTTCACCACGGCGCCACGAACCGGCCGGTCAACCCCACCCCAATCCCACCGACTAGGATCGAATGCCGTGACCTTGCGCCTTTTTGACACCGACACGCGGACCATGCGGGAATTCACCCCGCTGGTCCCCGGCCGTGCCTCGGTGTATCTGTGTGGGGCCACCGTGCAGGGGCAACCCCATATCGGTCATGTGCGCAGTGGCGTCGCCTTCGACGTGCTGCGTCGCTGGTTGCTCGCGCACGACTACGACGTGCAGTTCATCCGCAATGTCACCGATATCGACGACAAGATCCTGAACAAGGCCGCCGAAGCGGGCAGGCCGTGGTGGGAATGGGCAGCGACCCATGAGCGCGCGTTCGACAAGGCCTACGAGACGCTCGGCGTGCTGCCGCCCTCGGCCGAACCGCGCGCCACCGGTCATATCACCCAGATGGTCGAGCTGATGCAGCGGCTGATCGAGCGCGGTCATGCGTATGCCGCCGACGGCGATGTCTATTTCGATGTGGTGAGTTGGCCTGATTACGGTGAGCTGTCGGGCCACAAACTCGACGACGTGCACCAGGGTGAGACCCCGACCCGCGGCAAACGCGACCCCCGCGACTTCACGCTGTGGAAGGCCGCCAAGCCCGGCGAGCCGAGCTGGCCGTCGCCATGGGGTCCCGGCCGTCCCGGCTGGCACCTGGAATGCTCCGCGATGGCCGAGTTCTATCTGGGGCCGGAATTCGATATCCACTGCGGTGGAATGGATTTGATTTTCCCGCACCACGAGAACGAGATCGCCCAGTCCAAAGCCGCGGGCGACGGTTTCGCGCGGTACTGGCTGCACAACGGCTGGGTGACGATGGGCGGGGAGAAAATGTCGAAGTCACTCGGCAACGTGCTCTCGGTGCCGAATGTCCTCACCCGGGTGCGCCCGGTAGAATTGCGTTTCTACTTGGGCAGCGCGCATTACCGCTCGATGCTCGAATACTCCGACAAGGCACTCGACGACGCGGTCGCCTCGTATCAGCGCATCGAAGCCTTCGTGCAGCGAGTGCTGGACCGGGCGGGCGAGGTGCCGATCGGAAAATGGACCGACGGATTCGCCGCCGCGATCGATGACGATCTGGCAGTCCCGAAGGCGCTCGCCGAAATTCACCACGTGGTGCACGAGGGCAATCGCGCGCTGGAAGCGGGTGCGGTGGAGACCGCGGTCGAACTGGCCGGTCAGGTGCGGGCGATGCTGGGAATTCTCGGCGTCGACCCGCTCGACGAACAGTGGTACACCCCCGCCGACAATTCGGCGGCGATCGACGCGCTCGACGTGCTCGTCCGCACGGAGCTGGATCGCCGCGCGAACGCGCGGGCCGACAAGAACTGGGCAGAAGCCGATGCCGCACGGGATCGGCTCATCGCCGCGGGTATCGAGGTAACCGATACCCCGCAGGGGCCGGAATGGTCGCTGGGCGCATCGAGCGGAAAGGCGAACTGATGGCAGGCAATTCACAGCGACGCGGAGCAGTCAGGAAGAGCGGCACCAAGAAGGGTGCCGTCGCCGGTTCCGGCGGGAAGCATCGCCGCGGTCTCGAGGGCAGGGGCGCGACTCCGCCCGCGTCCGAGCGCACCAAGCACCCCGCCGCCAAGCGGGCCAGAGCCGCGGCCAAAGCCAATGCGGCACAGGGTCGGCCGACCGGAAAGTCCGGCGTTCCGCGTGCGGGACGCAAGTCCGACGAGGGTCCCGAGTTGGTGCTCGGCCGCAACCCCGTCCTCGAGTGTCTGCGCGCCGACGTGCCCGCGACCGCCCTGTACGTGGCGGTCGGCACCGAGAACGACGACCGGCTCTCGGAGAGCGTGCAGCGCGCCGCCGACATGGGCATCTCCATCCTCGAGGTGCCCCGCACCGATCTGGACCGGCTGAGCGCCAACGGAATGCACCAGGGCGTGGCCCTGCAGGTGCCGCCGTACCGCTACGCACACCCCGACGACTTGATGGACCGGGTGAAGGCCACCGCCGAACCCGCGCTGCTGGTCGCGCTCGACAACATCACCGACCCCCGCAACCTCGGTGCCGTCATCCGCTCGGTGTCCGCGTTCGGCGGACAGGGTGTGGTGATCCCGCAGCGTCGTAGCGCCAGCGTCACCGCCGTGGCATGGCGTACCAGCGCCGGTGCCGCCGCCCGGCTGCCCGTCGCACGGGCGACCAATCTGACTCGCACGCTGAAGGATTGGGCCTCGAACGGCATCCAGATCGTGGGCCTGGACGCCGACGGCGACACCACCCTCGACGACTTCGACGGCAGCGTCCCGACGGTCGTCGTGGTCGGTTCCGAGGGCAAGGGCCTGTCGCGGCTCGTTCGCGAGAACTGCGACTCGATCCTGAGCATCCCGATGGCGGGCCCGGTCGAGTCGCTCAACGCCTCGGTCGCCGCGGGCGTCGTCCTCGCCGACATCGCCAGGCAGCGCCGTCTGGGCTGAGTCCGCGCGGTTGACGGGCAAAACTGCTCTGTCACCGTACAATTCGTGCTGTGGCGATCCCTAATCAGCCGATCGGCGAAACGGTCGAGCACCCGCAGGCCAACCTGATCCTTGTGCTCGGGCTGCTCAGCCCGTTCTGCTGTGGGCTCTTCGGGCCGGTCGCGTGGGTGCTCGGCAAGCGGGCACTCAACGACATCGACGCGTCCTACGGTGCGCTCAGCGGCCGGTCTCAGGTGATGATCGGCTATATCGCGGGCATCTTCGGCACCATCTGCATGCTGCTGTTCGCGATGCTGTACCTGGCCGGGTCCTGCAACGGGAACTTCTGAGGCTCAGTCCAGGCTCGGGCGCACGCCGGGCGCGTCCCAGGCGGGCCATTCGCCGCTGACGCTGCCGGTCCAGTTCGGCGGGCGACGCTCCTTGAACGCCACCATCGCCTCGCCGCCGTCGACGCTCTTGGCAACCTGCGCGTTGAGCTCGGATTCGAGCTGCCCGACCACCGCAGGCGTCATGCCGAGGCTCTCCCAGATCAGCCGCTTGGTGAGCGCGACCGGCAGGGGAGCGGTCCCGGTGGCGATGTCGTGGGCCACCGCCATCGCGGTCATGAGCACCTCGTCGGCGGGCAGTGCGGCATTGGCCAGCCCGAGTGACTTGGCTTCGTCACCGTCGAAGGTGCGCCCGGTGAGCATGATGTCGGCGGCGTTGGCCAGGCCGGCCAGGCGCGGCACCGTCCAGTGCGCGAACCCGTCGGCGAGCACCCCGCGACGCACCTGATTCAGCCCGTACACCGCGTCGCGCGCGAAATAGCGCAGGTCGCACTGGAGAGCCAGCGCCAGCCCGATACCGACCGCGTGCCCGTTCACCGCGGCGATCACCGGTTTACGGACCTGCCAGGGGGGCGGATCGAGGGTGGCGCTCACGTCGCCACCGCGCGCGGCCAGGTCGGCGCCCGCGCAGAAGGCAGGCGGCGTGCCGGTGATCACGACGGCGCGGATCGCGTCCTCGGTATCGCACCGGCGAAGGGCGGCGCTCAGCTCGGCCGCCATCGTCGGGGTGACGGCGTTCTGCTTGGCTGGTCGGTTGAGCGTCAGTAGCGCGACGCCGCCTTCGACATCGACGAGCAATTCCGAACTCATGGGATGGAATCGTACTAGCGACCGGCCAGCAAGTGTCTGCCGATCGCGTACTTGTGCACTTCCGTCGGCCCATCGTAAAGACGGAACGCGCGCATGTCCCGGAACAACATCTCCACCACCGTCTCGTCGCTGATCCCGATCCCGCCGAGCACCTGCACACAGCGATCGGTGACCTTGAACAGTTCCTCGGACACATACGACTTGGCCATCGACGATTCGTGCCTGGCCTGCTGCCCCTGATCCATCAGCCAGCAGGCGTGCCAGATCGTCAGTCTGCACTGGTGCAGCGCCACCTCGTTGTCGGCGAGCATGAACGACACGCCCTCGTGTTCGCCGATCGGCTTGCCGAACGCGGTGCGGGTACGCGCGTAGTCCAGCGCGATGGACTGGGCGCGGGCCGCCGCGCCGAGCCAGCGCATGCAGTGTGTGAGCCGGGCGGGGGCGAGCCGTAATTGCGCGTACCGCAGGGCTTGTCCGGTGCGCCCGAGCACGGCCGTCGGCGGCAGCGTGAGATTGTCGAACCGGACGACCGCGTGCCCGCCGACGTAGTTGCGGTCCATCGTGTTCATGATCCGCTCGATCACGATGCCGGGCGCGTCACCGTCGGCGAGGAACAGGGTCGGCCCGGCGGGCAGGTGGGGGTTCTCGGCGAGCAGGGCCATGATGATCCAGGTCTTGGCGCCGTCGGCGCCGGTGATCAACCACTTGAGGCCGTTGATCACGAAGTTCTCGCCGTCGAACACCGCCTCGGTGCTGAGCTGTCCGGGATCCGAACCGGCCCCACCGGGCTCGGTCATCGCGAACACCGAGCGTTGTTCACCGCGGATCACCGGCATCAGATACTGGTCGACCTGCTCCGGGTCGGCGACCTTGCCGAGCAGAAACATGTTCCCCTCGTCGGGCGCGGCGCAGTTCATGGCGACCGGTCCGAGCGTGGACCACCCCGCCGCCTCGTACACCAGCGCCTGCTCGACGTGGCTGAGTCCGAGCCCGCCGTATTCCACCGGCGCCTGCACGGTCAGCAGCTTCTCGGCGCGGGCCAGTTCGACGAGTTCGGCCCGCAGGTCGTCGTTCGGGCCGTGCGCGGTGAGCCGGGGATCGCGCTCGAACGGCACGATCTGCTCGACGACGAAGGCGCGAACCCGATCTCGCAGTGCGGCCAGATCATCCGGAACGGTGAAGTCGATCATGCTGGCCATTCTGCGCGCCGACCTACGTGGTTCGCGGCCGTTCGGGCATCGGAGCGGGTTCAGCGCGCGTGCGCGAGTTGCCGATTGCGATGTCCGACGACCCGGCACACCAGGTAGATGCTGAACGAGATCGCGGTGACGAAGGTCGACACCGGAACACCGGGCGCCAGCGACAGCAGCAGCCCGCCGACCGCGGCGACCTCGGCGAAGATCACCGACAGCACGGTCGCCCGCATCGGGCTCGAGGTCACCTGCGCGGCCGCGGCCGCAGGGGTGATCAGCAGCGCGAGCACCAGCAGCGCGCCGACGATCTGCACGCCGAACGCGGCGGTGATCCCGAGCAGTACCGCGAACACCACCGACAGCGCCCGCACGGGCACCCCGCGCGCGATCGCGACCTCGGGATCGGAGCTGGCGAACAACAGCGGCCGATACACCACGGCCAGCACGGCGAGCACGCCCGCGGTGCAGGTGACCAGCAGCGCGAGCCCGTCGTAGCCGACCCCGGCGACCTGCCCGGTGAGCAGCGAGAATTTCGACCCGGCCCGTTCCGGCGCGAGCCACAGGAACAGCACCGACAACCCTAGCCCGAACGACAGCACCACCGCGATCACCGAATCGCGTTCGCGCGCACGAGAACCCAGCCACCCGAACAGCACGGCCGCGACCACCGAACCGGCGATCGCCCCGAAGCCGACCCCGACCCCGACGAGCAGGGCCGCCGACGCGCCGGTGAGCGAGAGCTCGCTGGTGCCGTGCACGGCGAACGACATCTGCCTGGCGACGATCAGCGGTCCGATCAAGCCTGCCAGCAACCCGAGCAGGGCACTGGCCAACAGCGCCTGCTGCACGAAGTCGTAGCCGAGCAGGTTCGCGGTGGTGGCGAAGTCGAACATCTGCTGGAACACCTTGGTGAGCTTTTCCATCAGGCGGTACCGCCCAGGGCGTCCATATCGTCGCCGGTGCCGACGACCACCAGGCGGCCGCGCACCCGCAGTACCTCGACCTCGGTGCCGTAGAGCTCCGACAGCGTCTGCGAGGTCATCACCTCATCGGGCGTACCGATCCGGAAGCCACCGTCCACCAGGTAGAGCACCCGGTCCACCAGCGGCAGGATCGGGTTGATCTCGTGGGTCACGAACAGCACCGCGGTGTCGTGTTCGCGGCGGCGCTTGTCGACCAGTTCGGCGACCAGCCGCTGGTTCGCCATGTCCAGGCTCAGCAGCGGTTCGTCGCACAGCAGTACCGACGGGTCGCCGACCAGGGCCTGCGCGACCCGCAACCGCTGCTGCTCACCACCGGACATCGTCTCCAGCGACGCGTGCGCGAACGACCCGGCACCCACCGCGGCGATGGCCCGCTCGACCTTCTCGGCCCGGCTGCGACGCCCGCGCCATCCGAGCCCCCACCGATGCCCGTCCACGCCGAGGCCGACCAGGTCGACGCCGCGCAGTTGCACGCCGGCGTCGATGGTCTTCTGCTGCGGGATGTAGCCGATGCCCGGATTACCGACCCCGGCTCGCCTGCCCGCGATCTCCGCGCTGCCCGAGCTCAGTTCGAGGGTGCCGAGCAGGGCGCGCAGCAGTGAGGTCTTGCCCGAGCCGTTGGGTCCGAGGACGGCGATGAACTCACCCGGCCGCACGTCGAGGTCGAGGTCGCGCCAGAGGGTGCGGTCGCCGAAGGCCATCCTCGCCCCGCGCAGCCGGATCGCCGCGTCGGCGGTCTCGATGTCCGGTGCGGCGGTGGTGTCCGACAGTGCGGTTGCCTCGGTCATGGGGGTCCTCAGCGCAGGGCCGCGGCGAGCGCCTTGGCGTTGGCGGTCTGCCACTGGATGTAATCCATTCCGGCGGGCAGGGTTTCGGTGACCTCGACAACGGCGATGCCCGCGGACTGCGCGGTGGCCCGCAGGTCCTGGGTGATCTTGTCCTCGGTCTGGGTGTTGTAGATCAGTGCCTTGACCTGCTTGGCGGTGATCAGGTCGCGGGTGGCGGCGACGGCGGCCGGGGCCGGGTCGGTCTCCTGCTCGATCGCTTCCTGGAACTCGTGCGGGGTCTTGTCCTGCGCGGTCGCGGCCGTGAGCAGGTAGTGCGCGAGCGGCTCGGACTGGGCGACCGGCGCGTTCGGTGTCTGGGTGGCGATGGTGCCGGTGATGGTGCTGACGCCGATCAGCTGATTCTTGAAGGCGACCGCGCGCTCGGTGTAGGCGTCGGCGTGCGCGGCGTCGACCTGGCCGAGCTGTGCCGCGATCCGATCGGCGACGGCGGCGACGGTGCTCACGTCGTACCAGACGTGCTCGTTGTCGTCGTTCTTGTCCGCGCGCTGCTCGAACGCCTCGACGGTCCGCTTGTCCTTGCCCGAGATGGCCTTCTCGATGAACTCGTCGTAGTGCCCACCGTTGAACACGACGAGATCCGCGTCACTGATCTTGGCGGTGTCGGTGGCCGAGGTCTCGAACGAATGCGGATCGGCGGCGGGATCGCTGATGATCGAGGTCACCTGGGCATCCGGCCCGGCGACGGCGGACGCCACCGAACCCCACACATTGGTGGAGGCGACGATCTGGGGGGTATCGGAATCGCTGGAGCTGGTACCGCAGGCACTGAGGACGACCACGGCCGCCACCCCCGCCGTGAGACCGGCAAACAAGCGGGCGAATCGAGGGTTCACGCGGCACTCCTGGCGAGCAAGCTCTAGATCGTAATGGAAATCGTTACCGTTTTAGATTAGCAGCTTCGAATACCCAGTACGAACCGCATCGAAAAGCCGGGCTCGAAATTCGAACCCGGCTTTCTCGAGCGTTGTCAGACCAGGGCGTTGACCGGCTGGCTGAGCAGTTGGGCGCAGCGCAGCAAACCCAGGTGGCTGTACGCCTGGGGGTGGTTACCGAGGGAACGTTCGGCGACCGGGTCGTATTCCTCGCTGAGCAGGCCGGTGGGGCCCGCGGCGGCGACGAGCTGGGCGAACAGCGCCTCCGCATCGGAGCGCCTGCCGATCAGCAGGTACGCCTCCACCAGCCAGGCGGCACACAGGTGGAAGCCACCTTCGCCGCCGGGCAGCCCGTCGTCGTGGTGGTAGCGGTACACCGTGGCGCCGCTGCGCAGTTCGGCCTCGGTGGCCACCACCGTCGCGGCGAAGCGCGGGTCGGCGGGATCGATCAGGCCGCTCAGGCCGATGTGCAGGGTGGCCGCGTCCAGGTCGGTGCCGTCGTAGGCGGCGGTGTAGGACTGGACCTCGTCGTTCCAGCCCTTCGCCTTCACCTCGTCGGCGATCGTGTCGCGCAGGCTCACCCAGTCGGGATCGGGGGTGCGATCGAAACGGTCGGCCAGGGTCAGGGCACGGTCGATGGTGAGCCAGCCCATCACCTTCGAGTACACGTGGTGGCGCGGATTCCCGCGGATCTCCCAGATGCCGTGGTCGGGTTCGGTCCAGCGGCGCTGCACCGCCGACACCATCGCGTGCACCAGTTCCCAGTCGGCATCCGGCAGTGCCTTGGCCGGGGCGGTGATGCCCTGACGCTCGCGCTCGTGCGCCATCGAGGTGATCAGGTCGACGATCGGCCCGAACACGTCGAGTTGCACCTGCATATTGGCCGCGTTGCCCACGCGCACCGGCCGCGACCCGGCGTAACCGGGCAGCAGGTCGATCACGGCCTCGGGCGGCAGCGTCTCGCCGTAGATCGTGTACAGCGGGTGCAGGCGCTCCGGCCCCGGCAGGGTGTCGAGCACCTTGTGCACCCAGCCGAGGAACTCCTCGGCCTCGGTCAGCGAGCCCAGGGTCACCAGTGCCTGCGCGGTCAGCGACGCGTCACGCAGCCAGCAGTAGCGGTAGTCCCAGTTGCGCACGCCGCCGATGTCCTCGGGCAGCGAGGTGGTGGCCGCGGCCAGGATCGACCCCGACGGGCGATGGACCAGCCCGCGCAGGGTGAGCGCCGAACGCTTCATCAGATCCGGCTTGAGCGGCGGCAGCAGCAACTCCGAGGCCCACTGCGACCAGTACTGCTCGGCGAGCTGGCGGCGCTGCGGCTCCGGGGTCATCGAGGGCGCGAGATCTGCTGTTCCGCATCGCAATTCGAGCACGACCGGCCCGAGCGACGGGTCGACCACCGCGCGCGCCTGCTCGTTGGTGCCGTCGGACAGGATCTCCCATTCCACACCGGGGGAGCGAAGCACCATCGGATCATTGGTGCCGCTGACCTGAATTCCGCTGCGTACGGCCTGCATTCGCACCGGCACCTGGCCGAACTCCGGCTGCGGCGCGAAGATGACCACGGCCTTCGCGGCGCCGGTGATCACCCTGGTCAGATCGGTGCGATCGGGAGCGACGTCGTGCGGCAGGTAGTCGGCCACTTGCAAACTGGCCCACCGTGTCTCGACCGTCATCGTGCCGTCCACATACCGCTGCGACAGCGGCAGGCTCGGCCGCTCCGGCGCCACCGTGAAGTGTCCGGCCGCCGCGCCGCCGAGCAGATGCGCGAACACCGCCGCCGAATCCGGTTCGGGGTGGCAGAGCCAGGTGACCGTCGCGTCGGGGGTGAGCAGCGCGACCGAGCGCGGGCTGGCCAGCATGCTCAGCCGCTCGATCCGGGGGGCGCTCGCCCCGGCCAGCCAGGTGCGCCGCTCCTCGACGAGGAACGCCAGCGCGCGCGCCACGTCCTCGGTGGAGTTCACATGCAGCTTGGCGATGCTCTCGCCCTCGCCGACCTTGATGCCGACATCCGGTCCCGAGAGCACCCGGAACGCCTTCTCGTCGGTCACGTCGTCGCCGAAGAACACTGCGGCGGAGGCGCTTTCCTGATGGCGGATGGTGTCGAGCGCGGTGCCCTTGTCGGTGGGGATCACCGCGAGCTCGATCACCGCCTTGCCTTCGGTCACCTGCACGCCCACCCAGCAGGCCGGGCCTTGGCGCACGGAAGTCAGTGCGCGCCTGCCGATTTCGGGGCTGGCGTTGCGCACGTGCAGCGCGGCGCTGGCCGGCTTCATCTCGACGGTCACGCCCGGGTTCTCGGCGGCGATCTTCGAGAACGCGGAATTGATCTCTGTCAGTAGCTGTTTGGCGTCGTTGTCGATCGCGTGCACGAAGCCGACGTCGAACTCCGAGCCGTGACTACCGATCAGCTGCACCTCGACCGGCAGGCGCGACAGCGCCGCCAGGTCTCGGAGCGCTCTACCGGAAATCACCGCCGCAGTAGTGTTCGCCAACCCCGCCAGCGCGCGTAGCGCGCTCACCGATTCCCGCTGGGGAAACGCTTTCGACGGGTCGGACACGATCGGGGCGATGGTCCCGTCGTAGTCCGAGGCAACCAAGAGCCGTGGCACGCGCGCAACCGACGCCAGTGCACGGCGGACATCCAAGGGCAGTTCCTGTGCGCTCACGCATCCAACCTAGTGATGGGAGGAGTTGATCAGGGGGCGCGAAAAACAATACTGCGTCAATTTTGCCGCGCGAGCGGCGCGGCGCGTTGTGCGCACTATCCCCGGTCGTTTGCTCGCGACCTTACGGCAAATTCCGTCCCGGCGGCCCACCGCCCTCCGCCGGATTCGTCGAGCTCACCGGGCATACGAGGGCGCGGCGAGGCACGCGCGCCCGGTAGATGCGATGTTTCGCATATGCGACGTCGGCTATGCATCTTCCTACTGGAAGGCGCACAGCCGACGGGTGTCAACAGCGATGGGCGATTTGTGATGTTGCGGTGGTGAGCTTTGCCGGGTTGCTGGGTTATCCGCGATCGCCCAGCAACAGGTCGACGGTGAGCTCGAGTCGTTCCGTGACATCGGTCGCGGACGCGCGCCGGGTGAGCCAGGCCACCAGGTTCGACAGCCACACATCGGAGATGACGCGGGCGATGGCGAGCTGACGGTCGTCGGGTTCGCCGTCGCTCATCGCGCGGGCGAAGACCCGGTCCATCACCTTGCCCACCCGATCCACTTCCGCGGCGGCCGAGGCGTCGGCGAACATGAACGCGCGCGTCATCGCCTCGGTGAGCAGGGGGTCGCGCTGCATCATCCGGGTGATCTGGGTGAGCAGGGTGTGCATGCGCTCGGACGGGCCGTCGCCGTCGGGTAGTGGCTTGCGCTTGCCCTCGAACATCTCGAATTCCCTGGCCAGCGCCGAAACGAGCAGGTGAACCTTGGACGGGAAATAGCGGTACAGCGTGCCGACGGCCACATCGGCGCGCTCGGCGACCGCACGCATCTGCACGGCGTCGTAGCCGCCCTTGGAGGCGAGCGCGAGGGTCGCGTCGAGGATGCGCTTGCGCCGGTCGCGCTGTGCGCTGGAGCTGAGCTCGTCCTCGGACAGCGTCGTCACGGTGGGCGTTGGTGCGGGACTGTCCATCGTGGAAACCCTTTCGCTTCAGTGGCAATTCATCGGCCGAGCCGTGCCCGGAGCTTAGTGCGAGTGTAGGTCTCTTGACTTATACCCGGCTTAGATATTAGAACATGTTCTAGAAGTGCGAACCACGCCGGAAGGGCGGATCTTCTTGTGACCATCGCCACCACTGACGAGCACAAAGCCGTCGCGGCATCGCTGCGAGGCTGGGCGAGCACGGTCGCGCCGATTGAAACAATGCGGGCCGGCGGCTCGACCGCCTGGCGCGGGTACTGGACCGGGCTGAGTGAGTTCGGGCTGTTCGAGGTCGCGCTGCCCGAGGACAATGGCGGTCTCGGTGGCACCGTGGCCGACCTCGCGGTGATGCTCGAGCAGACCGGCGACGACCTGGTCGGCGGTCCGGTGCTGGCCACCGCGCTGGCCGGGCTGATCACCGACGGCGTGTTCGCCGACGGCACGCCGTGCGCGGTCGCGGTGCCCGGCGACGAGCAGCCCGCGAAGGCGGTCGCCACCGATACGGGCTGGACTGTCTCCGGCACTTGGGATTTCGTCTACGGCGCCGATGAGCTGACCCGAGTTCTCGTGCCCGCCAACACCATCGACGGCACCCGTTGGCTGCTGCTGCCCGCCGAAGCGGTGACGGTGACGTCGCTGGCACACGGCGACCACACCGTGCCGCTGGCGCGGGTCAGCGCCGCCGAGGTGGCCGTACCGGCCGATCACGGCTTCGCGCCGACGGCCGATGTCACCGATCTCTTCGTAGCGCTCGCGGTAGCGGAGCTGGCCGGCATCGCCGGCTGGACCCTGCGTACCGCGGTCGAATATGCCCGTGTCCGTGAACAATTCGGCAAGCCGATCGGCAGCTTCCAGGCGATCAAGCACCTGTGCGCCTGGATGCTGTGCCGCACCGAGCTGATCCGCGCGGTCGCCGCCGACGCCGCCGCCGCGATCGACGAGGGCGGCGACGAGCTTCCGATCGCCGCGGCTGTGGCCGCCTCGGTGGCCCTCGACGCCGCCGTCGACAACGCCAAGGACGCCATCCAGGTGCTCGGCGGCATCGGCTTCACCTGGGAACACGACGCGCACTTCTACCTGCGCCGGGCGAGCTCGCTGCGCCAGCTCCTCGGTGGTTCGGCGCGCTGGCGCGCCCGTGTCGCCGAGCTCACCAGGGCAGGCCGGCGCCGCACCACCGGCGCCGAACGGGTGCTCGGTGACGCCGCTGTCGACACCGCGCTGGCGGACGAGGTCGCCGCGATCGCCGCCCTCGAGCCCGCCGACCAGGCGCGCGCGCTGGTGGAAGCGGGCATGGTGATGCCGCACTGGCCGCGGCCCTACGGCCGTGCCGCCGATCCGATGACCTGCCTGCAGATCGCCGAACAGCTCCGTCGCGCCGAGCTGACGACCCCCGACCTCGCCGTCGCGGGCTGGGCTGTGCCGACGCTGTTGCGCTTCGGCACCGAGGAGCAGATCGAACGCTACGTCTGGCCGACCCTGCACGGCGAGGTCATCTGGTGTCAGCTGTTCAGCGAGCCGGGCGCGGGTTCCGATCTCGCCGCTCTGCGCACCACCGCCGAGAAGGTCGACGGCGGCTGGGTGCTGCGCGGCCAGAAGGTGTGGACCTCGCTCGGCTCCACCGCGAACTGGGGCATCTGCCTGGCCCGTACCGATCCGGCCGCGGCCAAGCATCGCGGCATCAGCTACTTCCTCGTCGATATGCGCGCCGCGGGCGTGCAGGTGCGGCCGCTGGTGCAGATCACCGGCGAGGAGAAGTTCAGCGAGGTCTTCCTCGATGACGTGTTCGTGCCCGACGATTGCCTGGTCGGCGCACTGAACAACGGCTGGAAGATCGCGCGCACCACGCTGTCGGCGGAGCGGGTCGCGATGGGCGGCGGCGGTATCGGTGGCGCGCTCGAAGCCCTGCTCGACCGTTTTCCGGTCGGTGGATGGGGAACAGAACTGCGTGAGGACCGTTTCGGCGCGCTGATCACGTCCTCGGTTGCTGGATCATTGCTGGAACAGCGGATCGCGGTGGCGACGATGGCGGGCGTCGACGCGGGCGCCCAAGCCGGTGTCCGCAAACTGGTCGGTGTCCGGCATCGGCAGGAGCTGGCGGAATACGCGCTGGAACTTGTCGGCCAAGAAGGTTCCCTGGACAGTGATGCTCTGAAAGAATTCCTGCTTACGCGGTGTCTCTCGATTGCGGGCGGTACCGAGCAGATCCTGTTGACCGTGGCCGCCGAACGAATTCTCGGCCTGCCGCGCGATGCGGACAGTTAGCTCGATGAGGGAGGACGCCGTGGATTTCACCCGCGACGAAAGCGCCGACGCCGTAGCCGAGGTAGTGGTAAGCCTGCTCGAACGTGAGCCGGCCAGGGACATGGCCCTGTGGCCGAGCCTGGTCGACTCCGGTCTGCTGGCCGTGCCGGTGCCGGAACGGTTCGGCGGCGACGGTATGGGACTGCTCGAGGTATCGGCCCTGCTCATGGAGCTGGCCACCGATGCCGCGGCGGTCCCGGCGCTGCCGACCTTCGGGTTCGGTGTGCTGCCGCTGCTCGGTGTGCTGTCGGACGAACTGGCCGAACGGGTGCTCGCCGAGGTCGGCAAGGGCACCGTGCTCACCGCCGCGCTCAACGAACCGGGCGCGCCGTTCACCACCGCGCCCACCACCGAGGCCGTGCGCGCGGGCGACACGGTGCGGATCACCGGGCGCAAGTCCGGCGTGATCTACGCCGAGCAGGCACGGTGGATTCTGGTGCCCACCGATGCCGGTGTGGCACTGGTCGATTCGGTCGCGCCGGGGCTCGAGATCATCCCGGTGGCGGGCTCGGCGGGCATCCCGGAGGCGACGCTGGTCCTCGACGACGTCGAGATCCCGGCCGACCAGCTGCTGCCCGACGCGCTGCCCGTCCTGCATCGCCACGCGCTGGCCTGTATCGGCGCGGTCGCCGACGGCCTGTTGAAGGGCGCGCTCACGCTCACCGCCGAGCACGTGCGCACCAGGGAACAGTTCGGCAGGCCGCTGGCCGAATTCCAGGCCGTGGCTCAGCAGATCGCGGACCTGTACGTGGTCTCGCGCACGCTGCACGTGGCCGCGGAGTCGGCGTGCTGGGCGCTGGCGCAGCCGGACCTCTCGCCCCAGCACCAGTACCGCATCGACGAGGACCTCGACGTGCTCGCCTACTGGGCCGCGGCCGAAGTTCCGCGCGCCATGCAGAAATGTCACCACCTGCACGGTGGACTGGGTGTGGATATCACCCACCCGATGCACCGCTACTACTCGCAGGCCAAAGACCTCGCCCGGCTCCTCGGCGGTGCGGGTCTGCGGCTCGACCTTCTGGGAGCAAGATGTTCATCGATCTGACCGCCGAACAGCGGCGGTTGCGCGAAGAATTGCGTTCCTATTTCGCCGATCTCATCAGCCCGGCCGAGGCCGCGGCGATGGCGGTGGACCGGCACGGCGACACCTACCGCGAGGTGGTGCGCCGGATGGGCCGCGACGGCTGGCTCGGTGTCGGCTGGCCCAAGGAGTTCGGCGGCCAGGGGTTCGGCCCGATGGAACAGCAGATCTTCTTCAACGAGGCCGTCCGCGCCGATGTCCCGCTGCCGCTGGTCACCTTGCTGACCGTGGGGCCGACCCTGCAGAAGTACGGCACCGACGCGCAGAAGAAGAAATTCCTGCCCGGAATCCTGTCCGGTGACATCCATTTCGCCATCGGCTACTCCGAACCGTCGGCGGGCACCGACCTCGCCGCGCTGCGCACCACCGCGGTACGCGACGACGACGGTGACTGGATCGTCAACGGGCAGAAGATCTTCACCACCGGCGCCCACGAGGCCGACTACGTCTGGACGGCGTGCCGCACCGGCACGGTCGAGTCCCGCCACCGCGGCATCACGATCCTCATCGTCGATACCAAGGACCCCGGCTACTCCTGGACTCCGATCATCACCTGCGACGGCGCCCACCACACCAACGCCACCTACTTCGACGATGTGCGGGTGCCCGCGGACATGCTGGTCGGCGAGGAGAACCGCGGCTGGCGGCTGATCACCACCCAGCTCAACCACGAGCGGGTCAGCCTCGGCCCGTCGGGCAAGATCGAACAGCTCTACGACCGCCTGCGCGACTGGTCTGCCCAGCACGGCTTGCTCGGCGAGCCCGAGGTTCGGCGCGCGCTCGGCCGGGTGCGGACCATGGTGCGGCTCAACGAATTGCTGAACTGGCAGGTCGCGGCGGCCGACACCTCGGCGGCGCAGAACGCGGTGATCGCTGACGCCTCGGCCACCAAGATCTTCTCCACCGAGTCGCTGCAGGAAGCGGGCCGGGTGGTCGAGGAGATCATCGGCCGCTACGGCGACCCGGCCGAGCCCGGCACCGCCGAATTGCTCGGCTGGCTGGATCGGCGTACCAAGCAGAACCTCGTCGTCACCTTCGGCGGCGGCGTGAACGAGATCATGCGCGAACTGGTGGCCTCGGCCGGCCTCGAACTGCCGCGCGTACCCCGATGAACAAGGAGCGGCGCGTGCCGGAATCCCTCACCGCAGAAGAACTCGCAGAGGGCGCGGCGAAGATCGTCGCGGCGGGGGAGTCGGCGCCGCGCGCCGGTCGTGATCCGGTGAACCAGCCGATGATCCACAACTGGGTCGAGGCACTCGGCGACGCCAACCCGATCTACGTCGACGACGAAGCCGCCAGGGCAGCGGGGCATCCCGGCGTCGTCGCGCCGCCCGCGATGGCTCAGGTGTGGACCATGCAGGGTCTGCACGGTG
Source organism: Nocardia sp. NPDC055002 (assembly GCF_053608825.1). Lineage (NCBI taxonomy): Bacteria > Bacillati > Actinomycetota > Actinomycetes > Mycobacteriales > Nocardiaceae > Nocardia > Nocardia sp. NPDC055002. The sequence continues at coordinate 829,244 of NZ_JBSGWE010000003.1, read as the reverse complement.
TCCGTGCCGCCGACGACCCGATGAATCTCGCCAACGAGCTGTTCGACGCGGCGGGCTACACCTCGGTCGTCGCCACCAACTGCGAGCAGACCTACCACCGTTACCTGCGGCCCGGCGAACAGGTGCAGGTCACCAGCAAGCTGGCCGAAGTCAAGGGCCCCAAGCGAACCGGGCTGGGCGACGGCTGGTTCCTCACCTACGCCACCACCTGGACGGTCGGCGACGAGGTGGTCACCGAAATGCTGTTCCGGCTGCTGAAGTTCGCACCCGGCACGGCCGCCGCGCAGCCCGCGGCGGACGGTATCGAGACAGCGCCCGAGGGGCGGGTCGGCCCGGTGATCTCGCGCGACACCGAATTCTTCTGGGCCGGTACCGAAATCGGCGAGCTGCGGATCCAGCGGCTGCCCGACGGTTCGTTGCGGCACCCGCCGATTCCGGCCCTCTGGCAGGACAAGGCGGAGCCCACCGACTACGTCGTGGCGGCGGGCACCGGCACGGTGTTCAGCTTCGTGGTGCACCATGCGCCGAAGGTGCCCGGTCGCGACCTGCCCTTCGTCGTAGCCCTGGTGGAACTCGACGAAGGCGTGCGCGTGCTCGGCGAACTGCGGGGCATCGACCCGGCGGACGTCGCCATCGACGTGCCCGTCCGCGTCGCCTTCGAAAAGCTCGCCGACGGAACCGTGCTGCCGTACTGGCAGGCCGTGTGATGACCGCAAAGGACGCCTCGATGACCCCCACGGTCGAACTCGCCACCATCGCAGTGGGAACTGTGCTGCCGGAGTTGGCGATTCACGCCGATCCCACCTTCGTGATCAGCACCGCCCTGGCCACCAGGGACTTCCAGGATGTGCACCACGACCGCGACAAGGCGGTCGAGCGCGGGTCGAGCGACATCTTCGTCAACATCCTCACCGACACCGGTCTGGTGCAGCGCTTCGTCACCGACTGGGCCGGTCCGCGTGCGCTGGTCAAGCGCATCGCTCTTCGTCTCGGCGTGCCGCTGTACGCCGGTGACACCCTGACCCTTTCCGGCACGGTCACCGAGATCGACGGCACCCAGGTCACCATCGACGTGCACGGTAAAGACAGCCTCGGCGAGCACATCACCGCCACGGCCGTCATCGCCCTTCCCGATCTGGAGCCGAAATGAGCACCACCTCCGCCGAATCCGCCGGCCTTTCCGGTCACGCCGCCATCGTCGGCATCGGTGCCACCGACTTCTCCAAGGACTCCGGTCGCAGCGAATTGCGGTTGGCCGCGGAGGCTGTCAGCGCGGCGCTGGCCGACGCGGGTCTCACGCCCGCCGATGTCGACGGCCTCACCACGTTCACCATGGACACCAACACCCAGGCCGCGGTGGCCAGGGCGGTCGGCATTCCGAGCCTGAAGTTCTTCAGCCACATCGGATACGGCGGCGGCGCGGCCTGCGCGACCGTGCAGCAGGCCGCGATGGCCGTGGCCACCGGGGTGGCCGATGTCGTGGTGGCCTATCGCGCGTTCAACGAACGATCCGGCGCCCGGTTCGGTCAGTTCTCGCCCGCGCTGGCCGCCGCGCCCACGTCGTCGGGGATCGACGCGGGCTGGGCCTATCCGCAGGGGCTCGGCACGCCCGCCGCGCAGGTCGCGATGGTCGCCCGCCGGTACATGCACGTCACCGGCGCGACCAGTGCCGATTTCGGGGCGGTGGCGGTCGCCGACCGCAAGCACGCCGCGGTGAACCCCAACGCCTTCTTCTACGGCAAGCCGATCACCCTGGAACAGCACCAGGATTCGCGCTGGATCGCCGAACCGCTGCACCTGCTCGACTGCTGCCAGGAATCCGACGGCGGGGTCGCCATCGTGGTCACCAGCGTCGAACGCGCCCGCGACCTCCCGCAGCGCCCCGCGATCATCGCGGCCGCCGCTCAGGGCAGCGGCGCCGACCAGTACGTGATGACCAGCTACTACCGCGACGCCATGACCGGCCTGCCGGAAATGGGTCTCGTCGGCGACCAGCTGTGGGCGCAGAGCGGCCTGACCGCCGCCGACATGCAGGCCGCGATCCTCTACGACCACTTCACCCCGTTCGTCCTCATGCAGCTCGAGGAACTGGGCTTCTGCCCCCGTGGCGAAGCCAGGAACTTCATCGCCGACGGCGCCATCGAGCTCGGCGGCCGCCTTCCGCTCAACACCCATGGCGGCCAGCTCGGTGAGGCCTATATCCACGGCATGAACGGCATCGCCGAAGCGGTTCGCCAGATCCGCGGCACCTCGGTCAACCAGGTCGAGGCCCTGGAACGCATCCTGGTCACCGCGGGCACCGGCGTTCCCACCTCCGGACTCGTCCTGACGTCGTAGCCTCGTACGCTCGACCGGGTGACTCCCCGCCACCTGGTCGACGTGCACGTCCTGCTGTTCCGCGGTGACGAGGTTCTGCTGAGCCTGCGCCGCAGCGGCGACGAGTTCGATCACCGCTGGCACCTGCCGTCGGGAAAGGTCGAAGCCGGCGAGTCGGTGGCGGCGGCAGCGGTCCGTGAAGCCGCGGAGGAGGTCGGGGTCGACATCGATCCCATCGCCCTACGGCTGTTCCACGTCGCCCACGTCACCGCCCCCGGGCGCGACTCCCGCCTCGGTCTGTTCTTCCGCGTCGAGGTTTGGCGCGGTGAGCCTTTCAATCGGGAACCCGATAAATGCTATGCATTGCAATGGTTTCCGCTGACCGAGTTGCCCGCCGACCTGATCGAGTATTCCGCGCTCGGATTAGCCGCGCTGAATTCGACCGCCACCTATTCCGAATTCGGCTGGCGGGACTGACCGCTCCTCAGGAAATCGGCCAGTGGCCGGGCGAGCTGGTCGACGGTGCCCGCTGATCCCGCGCGCAGTCCCGCGAACCGATCGAAGACGAGTCCTTCCAGCAGGGCGAGGAAGTCGTGGGCCCACTCGCGTGGTTCGGCGGCACCGAGGGCGATGAACAAGTCTGTCGCGCGGTCCAGCGAGAACAGGCTGCCTGCCAGGCGAGCGTGCAGTTCTGGGTCGGACAGGACCTCGATGATCAGGGCGTGCCGGGCGATCAGCGCGTTGCGGCGATGGAGGAGCAGCTGATCGAGCCAGGTCGCGATGTCGTGCGCGACCTGCACGGGATCCATCGGCGGACTTGCTGATTCTTCGCGCGCGACCTGCGTCAGATCTTCCGGGTGGGGCGTTGATTCGTACTGCGCGGCAACGAAATCCGCGCGTGAGCGAGTGGTGATCCCGTCGGCCACCGCCTCGATCAGGGCTCGTCGGGTGCGGAAGTAGTACGAGGTCGAACCCGCCGGCAGGGCCAGCTGGTTGTCCAGCGCGCGGTGGGTGAGCGCGCGGATTCCCCGGGTCGCGATGAGTTCGATGGCGCCCGCCACGATCTGTGCCCGCCGGTCTGTGGACATCGTCACCTCTCCTGGCCGTCGGCGACGGCCATCCTCTACAACTGTAGAGGAACGAGGAGGCTCGCATGAAACCCGACACCGTGGTGCTCGACCCCGCACAGCAAGCGGCCCTGCACGCGCTCGAATCACTGCTCGACCCGGTCGACGGGCACCCCGCACACCGTGGGCACCCCGCTCGACGCACCGGCCCGTTCGGCATCCCGCTCCCGCGCCTCGCTGACAGCGGCGGTCGGCGGGCCGGTCGCGGCGGCATCTACCTGCACGGCCGACCGGGCCGCGGCAAGACCATGGTGATGGACCGGTTCTTCGGCGCGGTCGAGACACGGCTCAAGCGCCGCTTCCACTTCCACAGCTTCTTCGCCGCCCTCCATACCGCCACGCACACCCTGGGTTCGATCGAACGTGCCATCGACGAACTCCTCGGCGACGCCGACCTGGTCTGCTTCGACGAATTCCACGTCACCGATATCGGCGATGCCATGCTCGTCGCCCGCATGCTCGAAGCCCTCTTCGCCGGCCACCGCACCCTCGTGGTCACCTCGAACTACCGGCCCCAGGAGCTCCTGCCCAACCCGCTGTTCCATGACGCGTTCCTGCCCACCATCGAGTTGATCCTCGCCCACCTCGATACGGTCGCTCTCGATGGACCACTCGACTACCGCACCCGCACGCCCCACCGCGACACCGGCTTCCTCGCGGGCCGCTATGTGCTCACGGTGGGTACCGGACCCCTGAAGGGTGTCGGCCTCGTCGACGTGCCCCTCGGCAACGGCCGGACCATCCGCGCCCACGCCGCCACCGATGCCATCACACTCGACTTCCACGACATCTGCGCCGCCCCCACCAGCGCCGCCGACTACCTCCGCCTGACCGAGCGCTACCGCCACTGGACCCTGCGCGAGGTCCCGCCACTGCGCGCGGTCCCGCCGGACTGGTCGATGCGGCTGGTGAATCTCGTCGATGTCCTCTACGACGCCGATCTCCCGTTCACCGTCCATGCCCCGGAGCGCCCGTACGACCTGACCGCCGGGGTCCCCGCGATTCCCGATCTGGCTCGCAGCGCCAGCCGTCTCGGTGAGTTGCCATTAACTGGCGTGTCAGACGTTCGCACTGCGTAGCAAGCCCTTGATCGCGGGGGGACAATAAGAGGGGAGGGGTCCAAAAGCATCGATTTCCTCTCGAGCGGACCACTCGGCATGTAACTATGTGGCTGTTTTGTGCAGTCTCTGGGGTTTGGTGGTACAGCTGTGATCGGGGTGAATCAGCCCATTACGCGGGCGATTGTCGTGATCGCACTGGTCGTCGCTTCGACGATCGCGTTGCAGGGCACGCTGCCCGGCTCCGGCGCGACCTCGACCGGAGCCCCTTCTCCGCTGCTCATCGCCGTGATGCCGGTCTTGCTGCTGGTCTCGATCGTCATCCTGGTCGCGGGCGTGATCGCCAGCCAGCATCGCCTGCCGCTGGCGATGCCGGAAGCCGAACGCGACGCCATGCCGCGCATCCAGTGGCGCAGGATGGCGCTGCTGGTCCCGGTCGCCGTCGCCGCGGTGGCACTGATCTTCGCAGGCGGGGTCACCGCACTGTTCCTGCTGCCCGGCGCCCGCCCGATGCGCCCGGCCGCCGAGACGCTCACCGAGGGCTCCGGCCCCGTCCCCACAACCGACACCCATGCCGCGGATCCCACCACCGGACCCACCGAACTCACCGGCACCGCCCTGGTGATCGCGGCGATCCTGGCCATCGTGCTGATCGTGGTCGCGCTGGTCGGCCTGGTCGTCGTGGCTGTCGCCGCGCGTCGTGAACCGGCCCCCGTCGCGCCCGTCGAGGACGAACCGTCCGCCAGCGAAGTCGACTCCCTCACGCGCGCCGCCGAAATGGGCCTCGCGGCGATGAACGCCCCGGGCCAGGATCCGCGCACCGCCATCATCGCCTGCTATGTGGCGATGGAGCGCGGTCTGTCCAGCGACCGTGCCGCCCGCCCGCTGGCCTCGGACACCCCGATGGAGGTGCTGGCCAGGGCCTTCGAAAGCGGTGTGCTGCACGATGCCTCGGCCCGCGAGCTGGTCGCGCTGTTCGAGGAGGCGCGGTTCAGCCCGCACTCGATGCTCGAATGGCAGCGCATGCGCGCCGAACAACTGCTGCGCATCGTCCTCACGGACCTGCAGCGCAGGCTGGTGACGGCATGAGCGGTCAGCGCCCGGAGGCGGTAGCGAAGTGTGACCACGCAGGGCGCCCGAGCATGCCGAATGGATACCGCATGAGCGGACCGGAGTCGGTAGCTCGCGTCACCACGCAGGTCGCCCGAGCATGCCAGGAGGGCTCAGCGTGAACCGGACTTCGGTGATTGTGACGGCCGTGCTCGCGGTCGCGGTGATCGAAGTGACGTTGGTGCGTCTTGATCGTGACTCGGTGCTGCTCGCGGTCGCCGTACCGGTCGCCGCCGCGCTCGCGATGCTGGTCTGGTCGTTGCGGCACCGCGTAATCCGCGAGGAACCGCTCACCGAGTACATCGACAACGGTCCGGCGGAGATGCTCGGTCGCTGGCACGCGCGCGCCGAGATGCTCACCGCTCGCGCCGACGGCACCCGCGCCGACTGGGACCGCCACCTGCGGCCACTGCTCGCCAAGGAATTCGAGCTGTCCACCGGGCTGAGGGTTTCCAAGAATCGCCGGGCCACCGAGGCCGCCGGTCAGCTGCAGTTCGGACCCGAACTGTGGCGCTGGGTGGATCCGGCGAACTCCGCGTTGCGCGATCACACCGGTCGCGCACCGGGTAGAGAGGCGCTGGACGAGATCCTGCGCCGTTTGCAGACGATGTGAGGGGTTAGAGGCCACCGATGACAATGCCGTTGAACGTGACCGTCCAGCGCTCCGATGCCGTACTGCGTGAGCTGGGCCGTGTCGTGGTCGGCAAGCGAGATGAGATGCAGCTCATCATGATTGCCGTGCTGGCCGGAGGCCACGTACTCATCGAGGACCTGCCGGGCCTCGGAAAGACCCTGATCGCGCGCTCTTTCGCGGCCGCGCTCGGCCTGGACTTCACCCGCGTGCAGTTCACGCCCGATCTACTGCCCGCCGACCTGCTCGGTTCGACGATCTATGACATGGCGTCGGGCCGGTTCAACTTCCGTCGCGGTCCGGTGTTCACCAATGTGCTGCTCGCCGACGAGATCAACCGCACTCCGCCCAAGACCCAGGCCGCGCTGCTGGAGGCGATGGCCGAGGGTCAGGTGAGCATCGACGGCGAAACCTTCCTGCTCCCACAGCCGTTCGTGGTGCTGGCCACCGACAACCCGATCGAGTACGAGGGCACCTACCCGCTGCCCGAGGCCCAGCTCGACCGCTTCGCCATCCAGCTGCGTCTCGGCTACCTCTCCGAGGCCGACGAGACGCAGATGATCCGGCGCAGGCTCGAACGCGGTTCCACCGCACCGCAAGTGGGCCAGGTGGTCGACGCGCAGGGGCTGATGGAGATGCGTCAGTCGGTCGAGTTCGTCACCGTGCACCCCGACGTGGTGAGCTACGTCGTCGCGCTGGCCTCGGCCACCCGCAGCCACCCGCAGGTGGAAGTCGGCGCCAGCCCGCGCGCCGAACTCGACCTGGTGCAGATGTCGCGGGCGAGGGCGTTGCTCCTCGGGCGCGACTACGTGATTCCCGAAGACGTGAAAGCCCTCGCGGTGGCGGCGATGTCGCATCGCATCACGTTGCGCCCCGAAATGTGGGTGCGTCGTATCCGCGGCGAGGACGTCATCACCGAGCTACTCCGCCGGCTACCGGTGCCCCGCGCCACGAGCACATGAAGCACCGCGACGAATCCAGAACGGTCGAGGTCGACCTCCGGTGGCGGCCCGCCCCGCTGGTGTTCATCCTGGCCGGTTGCGCGGCAGCGGCACTGGTCGTCGCGGTGCTGCTGGGGCAGTGGCAGCTGGTCGTCTTCGCGGCGCCGATGCTCGGCGTGCTCGCCACCGCGCCGTGGCAGCAGGCGCCGACCAGGGTCCAGGTCGACGGCAGCGGCACCGTGCGCTGTTTCGAGAACGAGGTGATCGGTTGCAGCGCGGTCGCTTTCGTCGAGAGCGGGCACGCGCTGCTGCGGATGACCGCCCTGCCGATGCCCGGCCTGGAACTCGAGGTCGAGGAAGCCCACGATTCCGGCGGTGCGCCCGCGGGCATGCGGCTCGGGCTCTCGGCCACCCGCTGGGGCCGGTATCCGGTGCAGGTGAAGGTGTCCGCACTGAGCCCGGCCGGTCTCGCGGTCGCGACCACCGAGCTGCCCGCGGCCAAGCTCTACGTGTACCCCATCGCCGATCCGCAGCGAATGCGCATGCCGCGCACCGAACTGCCCGACCGCATCGGCACCCACCTGACCCGTCGGCACGGCCCCGGTGTCGAATACGCCGACATCCGCGCCTACACGCCGGGCGATCAATTGCGCGCCGTCAACTGGCCGGTGAGCGCGCGGCGCGGCAGGCTCTACGTCACCCAGCGGTTCACCAACCGCTCCGCCGATGTGGTGGTCATGGTCGACACGTCCTTGCAGGCGCCCGGCCCCGCCAGCGCTTCGCTGGAACTTTCGGTGCGCGGCGCGGCCCAGGTGGTGCAGTCGACCCTGCAATCCGGCGACCGCACCGCCGTGGTCTGCCTCGGTGAATCGCCGCGCTGGCTGCGCCCCGACATCGGCCGCAGACAGTTCTATCGCATCGTCGACACGGTCCTGGGCGTCGGCGACGAACACGTCGAGACCACCGGCACTCTCGCACCGCACGCCGCCGTGCCGATCGGCGCGATCGTGGTGGCCTTCTCCACCCTGCTCGACACCCAGTTCGCGCTGGCCCTGATCGACCTGCGCAAACGCGGCCACGTGGTGGTCGCGGTCGACGTCCTGCGCGGTACACCCTTCGAGGACGGCCTCGACCCGACCATGGCCAAGATGTGGCAGCTCGAGCGCGCCTCGATGTATCGGGACATGGGCACCGTCGGCGTCGACATCATCGCCTGGCCCGAAGGCACCCGCCTGGACCAGGCCATGCGCCTGCTCCCCGAACACCGCCGAGCAGTACGGGTACGCCGATGACGAGATTTCTTGCCCTGCTGGCCGGTCTGCTCCTGGTCGCCGCGGTCGCGCTGATCAATCCCCTCGCCGGGGTGCCCGCGCTGGCGCTGGTGATCGCGAGCTGGTGGTGGCGTCCGGCCTCGGTCGGCGCGGTGCTGATCACCATCGCCGCTCTCGCCTTCGCCGACGTCGGCGTCATAGCCGCAGCCGCAACAGGACTTGTCGCAACCACCTACCTGCTGAACGCTGCCGTGCTGCACGCCCCCGAGGGCGTGGTCCCCACCACCATCCCCTCGGTGGGCGGCGCGGTCCTGTTCACCATCGCCGCCGCCACCGCGGCCTGGGTACCCGTCCAGCTGATCTGGGCGCCACTGGCCGCGCCCGTCCTCATCGTCGCGATCTATGCCCTGCTGGTGAGCGGCCTCTCGGCCAAGGGCCCCACCGTCGAAGAGATCCGCATCGAGTAGGACGGATCAGGCGGGATCTTTGACCAGCACCGCTCGGGTGTAGAGCAGAGCGAAGCCTTGGGACTGGGAGTTCTGCTGGGATTTCGATCCGGGCTGGGTGGTGACGACCGCGAGGTCGCAGTCGGCCGCGGCCGCCGCGTTGAGCCGGGTGGAGAGCAGCGCTGTCTGGACGCCTTGTCGACGGTGCTCGGGGAGCGTCGCCGCCCCGGCGAGAGCGGCGATGCCGCCGTTCGTGCGAAGGCTGGCGCCGCCCGCGGGTTTGCCCGCGCGGTAGGCCAGATAGCGGTGGGTGTTGTTGGTGGCAGCCAGATCTCGGACGGCGGTGGCGAGGATGTCGCGAGGGAAGTCCTCGGTGGCGGGTAGGCCGTCGTCGTCGGGGTGGGCGAAGCCGTCGACGACGATATCGAGCCAGGTATCCAAGTCGTTGTCGTCACGGCGTACCTCGACCGACTGCGGAACCGGCCACGCACGGCCGCGCAGACGCAGGCCGAGCACGTTTTCGAAGGATGTCAGCCGATACCCGCGCGCGGTCAGTTCGGCGCCGATCCGGGGGTCGGCGAGATGAGCCAGCTCGACCTGGACCGGCGCCCCGACCTCGGCATAAGCCTGTTCGACCGCCTCCCACTGCGCCGTCGAGGGCACCCCGGCCAAGCCGACACCGACCACCTTGTTCAACGGCGAGTTCGGCCCGGCGAAACACGCTGCGCCACCGGCGATCTCCTGTGTGAACCCGCCCGCGGCCGGGGTGGCCCGGTGTAGTCCGGCGCGCACTCCACCGGCAATGGCCTCGGTCTCCATCCGCTCGATCCGACCGGCCATACCGGTATCGCAGAACAACGCCGCCGCATCCTCGCTCATCAGCCAGTTATATCGCCCCTGTCCAGCGAGTTTTCGAGAGTCGGCGGACTAGCGGTCGGGCCGCCAGGGGATTCGACCGTTGCCGTCGCCGGTGGGGGTCCGGTTCTCGGACCAGTCCCACAGGGGCTGGAGGGATTCGGCGAGGAGGGCGCCCTCGGTGGTGAGCTCGTAGGCGCCGCGCTGGCCGTTCTTGCGGATCAGCGCCGCGGACTGGAGTTGCTGGAGCCGGTCCGAGAGCATGCTCGACGAGCAGTTGCCCATCCGCCGGCGGAGGTCGAGGAAGCCGAGGGGGCCGGGCTCCAGTTCCCAGATCACGCGCAGCATCCAGCGCTGGCCGAGTAGGTCGATCGCGGCCAGGATCGCTGGCGAGGGCTGGTCGCCGGTTGCGCTTCTCATTCAGAAGCACGATAGTTGCTTCTGAATCAGAAGCACGACGGCCGGTCGGGGATGGACGAGGAGATCGACGATGGATTCGACAGTGCGGCAAGATCAGCGGATCGTGCTGGTCACCGGGGCCTCGAGGGGGATCGGAGCGGAGGCGGCGGCGCAGTTCGGCGCGGCCGGGGCACATGTCGTCGTGAACTTCCGGGAGAAGCGCAAGCGGGCCCAGGATGTCGTGGACGGAATCGTGACGGCGGGTGGGAGCGCCTCGGTGCTCGGCGCCGATGTCTCCGATCCGGCGGCTGTCGAGGCGATGGTCGAGGAGGTCGGCCGGACGTTCGGCCGGCTGGATACCTTGGTGCTCAACGCGTCCGGCGGACTCGAGCGGGACGCCGATGCCGGGTACGCGCTCCGACTCAACCGGGATGCGCAGGTGAACCTGGCGACGGCGATGCTGCCGCTGATACCCGAGGGCGGCCGGATCGTGTTCGTCACCAGCCATCAGGCGCACTTCATCTACGAAAACGACAACGTGCCACAGGGTTACACGCCGATCGCACGGAGCAAGCGGGCCGGCGAGGATGCGCTGCGAGCGTTGATCCCCGAATTCCGTGAGCGCGGAGTCGGTTTCACGGTGGTGTCCGGCGACATGATCGACGGGACGATCATCGTCCGGCTGCTGGAACGGCGCGACCCGGGCAGTGTCGAGTCCCGCCGCGCGGCAGGCCCGTTGCCCACGGTCGAGGACTTCGCGCGCGTGATCGTTCAGGCCGGCACCGACGCGGTCGTGGACGGCCACACGTTCTACGTCGGCGGTCACGACTACCAGGCTGCATCGCGGCGGTGACGGACTCGATCCAATTGGATCGAGTCGAACCCAGAGGCTGTGCACAAAGAAACAGCACCGGGCCGGCAGGATGTCTGCCGGCCCGGTGCTGGGTGGGGAACTATCAGGCGGTGACCGAAGCTTCGCGCTGGAGTTCCAGGGCGATATCGATGAGCTGGTCTTCCTGGCCGCCGACGAGCTTGCGCTTGCCCGCGCGGACGAGCATTTCGGCGGCGGAGACGCCGTAGCGTTCGGCTTGGCGTTCGGCGTGGCGCAGGAAGCTGGAGTAGACACCCGCGTAGCCCATCATCAGGGCCTGACGGTCGAGCAGGCATTCCGATGGCATGGCCGGGCGGACCACGTCTTCGGCGGCGTCGGTGACGGCGAAGAAGTCGACGCCGGTCTTGATACCGAGCTTGTCGCAGACGCCGATGAAGGCTTCGACCGGCAGATTGCCCGCGCCCGCGCCGAAGCGGCGAGCCGAGCCGTCGATCTGGGTGGCGCCCGCGCGCACGGCGTAGACCGAGTTCGCCACGGCCAGGCCGAGGTTCTCGTGGCCGTGGAAGCCGACCTGGGCGTCGTCGCCGAGTTCGGCGACCAGGGCCGAGACGCGGTCGGAGACCTGCTCGAGGACGAGCGCGCCCGCGGAATCGACGACGTAGACGCACTGACAGCCCGCGTCGGCCATGATGCGGGCCTGCTCGGCCAGCTTCTCCGGCGTGGTGGAGTGGGCCATCATGAGGAAGCCGACGGTTTCGAGGCCGAGATCACGGGCGTAGCCGAAGTGCTGGATGGAGACGTCTGCTTCGGTGCAGTGGGTGGCGATCCGGCAGATCGACGCGCCGTTGTCCTGGGAGATCTTGATGTCTTCCTTGACGCCGACGCCGGGCAGCATGAGGAAGGCGATCTTGGCCTGCTTGGCGGTCTCCGCGGCGGCCTTGATCAGTTCCTGCTCCGGGGTCTTGGAGAACCCGTAGTTGAACGAGGACCCGGCCAGGCCGTCACCGTGGGTGACCTCGATGACCGGGACACCGGACGCGTCGAGCGCGCCGACGATGTCGCGAACCTCGGTCACGGTGAACTGGTGGCGCTTGTGGTGCGAGCCGTCACGCAGTGAAGTATCGGTGACGCGCACATCGAGTTCGCCCGAGAAGGGCTGCAGGATGTTGTTCATGGTCGAATCTCCTTACACCCGAGCTGAGAGAATTTGATCGGCCAGCACATCGCCGACCTTGGTGGCCGCGGCCGTCATGATGTCGAGGTTGCCCGCGTACGGCGGCAGGAAGTCGCCTGCGCCCTCGACCTCGACGAAGATCGACACCTTCGCCAAGCCGCCGGATACCAGCGACGGGTCGTCGAACTGCGGGTCGTTGAGCAGCCGGTAGCCGGGCACGTACTCCTGAATGGACTTCTCCATCCGGAAGATCGACTCGGAGATCGCGTCGCGATCGGCGTCCTCGGGGATGGCGCAGAAGATGGTGTCGCGCATGATCATCGGCGGCTCGGCCGGGTTCAGGATGATGATGGCCTTACCGCGTTCGGCGCCACCGATGGTCTCCACACCCCGGGAGGTGGTCTTGGTGAACTCGTCGATGTTCGCGCGGGTACCCGGACCGGCCGACACCGAGGACACCGAGGCCACGATCTCGGCGTAGGACACCGGGACAACCCGCGAGACCGCGTTGACCATCGGAATCGTGGCCTGGCCACCGCAGGTGATCATGTTGACGTTCGCCGCGTCCCGCAGCGAATCCAGGTTCACCGGGGGGATCACGGCCGGGCCGACGGCGGCCGGGGTGAGGTCGACGGCGCGGATACCCGCGGCCTCGTATTTCGGCGCGTACGCGCGGTGCACGTAGGCGGAGGTGGCCTCGAACAGCAGATCCGGCTTCTCGTCGAGGGCGAGCAGCCAGTCCGCGCCCTCGGCGGAGGTTTCCAGACCAAGCCCGCGTGCCCGCTTCAGCCCCTCCGAATCCGGGTCGATGCCGATCATCCAGCGCGGCTCGATCTTGTCCGAGCGCAGCAGCTTGTAGAGCAGATCGGTGCTGATGTTGCCGGACCCCACGATCGCGGCGGTGACTTTGCTGGTCACGGTGTACTCCTTGGGAAGTCTGGTTCAGCTGAAACGCAAACGGACGGAACCGAGTCCGGTGAACTCGGCGAGGAAGTCGTCACCGGGGCGGGCGTCGATGGCGCGGGTGCAGGAACCGGGCAGCACGATGTCGCCCTTCTTCAACCGCACCCCGAAGGTCGCGACCTTGCGCGCCAGCCACGCGACGGCGATCACCGGATCGCCCAGCACCGCGTCGCTGCGGCCCTCGGCGATGACCTCGCCGTTGCGGGTGAGTACGGCGTCGATGGCCTTGATGTCGATGTCGCCGGGTGCGACGCGTTCTTTGCCGAGCACCCACCCGGCCGAGGAGGCGTTGTCGGCGATGGTGTCGGTCAGGCCGATCTTCCAGTCGTTGATGCGCGAGTCGATGAGTTCGATCGAGGGCGCGTAGGCGACGGTCGCGGCCAGCACGTCGGCCTCGGTGCAGTCCTCGCCGGGCAGGTCGGCGCCGAGCACGAATCCGACCTCGACCTCCACGCGTGGCAGCAGGAACTTCGAGGTGTCGACGGGGACGTCCTCGTAGACCTCCATGTCGGCGAGCAGGTGACCGTAGTCGGGCTCGTCGACGCCCATCATCTCCTGCATCGCCTTCGACGACAGCCCCACCTTGTGCCCGACGACCTTCGCGCCGGACCGGAGCCTGCGCTGGATGTTGAGCAGCTGGATCTCGTAGGCGTCGACCACATCGATATCGGGGAACCGGTCGACGAGCGGCGGCACGGCGACGCGCTCGTCTTCGGCGCGGGCCAGTTCGTCGGCGAGATGGGTTCGTACCGCGTCAGGCAGCACGCGGACCTCCTTGGCAGCACGGTCGGAAGGATCTAGACGTCAAAACTGTAACCGGTTTTCCAGTCCAGCATCAGCCGTTCACCTGACAATACAACGCTACATCTGGTGATTTCTGCAACATGTTCTACTGAGTTCTATTTTTATCTGTCCAAACGCCCGGACCCTTCTATAACGTGTTCTACATGAGTGATCGGGAATACGATGTCGTGGTCGTCGGTAGCGGCGCCGCCGGGATGACCGCCGCCCTCGCGGCGGCGCACAAGGGACTGAGCGTTGTGCTGCTGGAGAAGGCCGCGCACTACGGCGGGTCGACGGCCCGATCCGGCGGTGGCGTCTGGATTCCGGGCAACAAGGCGTTGCTCGCCGCGGGCCGCCCCGACGACCGCGAGGACGCGCGCACCTACCTGCACAGCATCATCGGCGACGTGGTGCCCGCCGAGAAGATCGACACCTACCTCGATCGTGGCGCCGAGGCGTTCGACTTCGTCCTCGACCACACCCCGCTGAAGATGAAGTGGGTTCCCGGCTACTCCGACTACTACCCTGAGGCCCCGGGCGGGCTCGGCCAGGGACGCTCGTGCGAGCCGACGCCGTTCAACGGCAAGGTGCTCGGCGCGGAACTGGCCAATCTGGAACCGCCCTACGCCAAGGCGCCGCTGAACGTGGTCGTCATGCAGGCCGACTTCGTGCGGCTCAACCTGATCCGCCGTCACCCCAAGGGCGCGATGCGGGCGCTGCGCGTAGGCGCGCGCACCTACCTGGCCAAGTGGACCGGCAAGCATCTGCTCGGCATGGGGCAGGCCATCATCGCCGCCATGCGCAAGGGCCTGCTCGACGCGGGCGTGCCGGTGCTGCTCAACACCCCACTCACCGACCTGGTGGTCACCGACGGCAAGGTCACCGGGGTCAAGGCCACCGTCGACGGCGAACCGGTCACCTTCACCGCGCGCTACGGCGTGATCCTCGGCGCGGGCGGGTTCGAGCACAATGCCGACATGCGGGCCAAGTACCAGCGTCAGCCGATAACCACTGAGTGGACAACCGGTGCCGCGGCCAACACCGGCGATGGCATCGTCGCGGGTATGGCAGCGGGTGCGACGGTCGGATTCATGGAGGACGCCTGGTGGGGTCCGACGATCTTCAAGGGCGGCAAGCCCTGGTTCGCGCTGGCCGAGCGCAATCTGCCCGGCACCATCATGGTCAACGACCGGGGCGAACGGTTCGGCAACGAGTCCGCCCCCTACGTCGAGGCGGTGCACACCATGTACGGCGGTGAGTACGGGCAGGGCGCGGGCCCCGGCGAGAACGTGCCGTCCTGGCTGGTGTTCGACCAGCGCTACCGCAACCGCTACATCTTCGCGGGCCTGCAACCGGGACAGCGCTTTCCGTCGCGCTGGATGGAGAACGACTACATCGTCAAGGCCGACACGATCCAGGAGCTGGCCGAGCGCATCGGCGTGCCCGTGGACAACCTGACCTCGACGATCGAGCGTTTCAACGGCTTCGCCGCCGCGGGCAAGGACGAGGACTTCGGCCGCGGCAACAGCCACTACGACCGCTACTACGGCGACCCGACCGTGAAGCCGAATCCGTGCCTGGCCGAACTGTCGCAGGGCCCGTTCTACGCGGCGAAGATGGTGCCCGGCGACCTCGGCACCAAGGGCGGCCTCGTCACCGATACCGCCGCACGTGTGCTGCGCGAGGACGATTCCGTCATCGACGGCCTCTACGCCGCGGGCAACACCAGCTCGCCGGTGATGGGCCACACCTACGCGGGCCCCGGCGCCACCATCGGCCCCGCGATCACCTTCGCCTACCTGGCTGTGCTCGACATCGTCGCCAGGAAGACGGCCGACTCGGCGAAGGCGAGCGCATGAGCGTCAGCCCGACGATCACGATCGGCTATCTCGCCGTGCTCGACGTTGCCACGACGGGCTCGGCGGACGAGCCAACACCCACAGGAGAAGACCGTGCCCATTGATCTAGCGACCGCGCTCGGCGCGACTCTGCCCGCGCGCGAGTTCAGTTGGACACCCACCGACGTACAGCTCTACCACCTGGGCCTCGGCGCGGGCGCCCGCCCGACCGACCCGGCCGAGCTGGCCTACCTCGACGATCGCGCACCCCAGGTGCTGCCGACGTTCGCGACGGTGGCGCCGACCCTCGGCGAAACCGAGCCGCCGCGAGTGAGCTTCCCCGGTATCGAGATCGACCTGGCCAAGGTCGTGCACGGTCACCAGGAAGTGGAGGTGCACAAGCCGATTCCCGCCACCGGCAAGGCGGTCTCGGTCGGCCGGATCGCCGAGATCTGGGACAAGGGCGCCAACGCGGTGATCGTGCAGGAGCACACCGTCACCGGGTCCGACGGTGAACCGCTGTGGACTGTGCGGTCCTCCATCTTCGCCAAGGGCGAGGGCGGCTTCGGCGGCGAGCGCGGCCCGAGCGCCCGCACCGAACTGCCGGATCGGGCCCCCGACGCGGAGTTGCTCACCCCCACGTTGCCGCAGCAGGCCCTGCTGTACCGCCTCTCCGGCGATCGCAACCCGCTGCATTCGGACCCCGAATTCGCCCGTGGCGCAGGTTTTCCCGCCCCGATCCTGCACGGGCTGTGCACCTACGGCACGGTATGCAAGGCCATCACCGACGCTCTGCTCGACAGCGACGCGGGCCGGGTCGGCGGTTTCCGGGCCAAGTTCGCCGGCGTGCTCTACCCGGGTGAGACCCTGCGCACCAAGGTGTGGCGCGAGGGCGACCAGTTGATCGCGGTCGTCACCGTGGTCGAACGAGACGATGCCCCTGTCCTCAGCGACGTCGCCCTGCGCATCGCTTGATCTGGACCACTGATCACCAGGTCGCCGGAGCGTGAGAACTCCGGTGGTCTGGTGATCATTTTTCGAGTGCGGCGATCGCTTGGACGATGCGGCCGGCGCGATCGGCGGGGGTGCTCGCTTTGAGGACGGGGAGAAACAGCAGGTACCGCTCGGTGCGGGTGAGGGCCCGGTAGGCGGCGTCGGCCTCAGGGGTGAGCGCGGCGAGGAAGTCGGTGGGCGGTTCGGCGGTGCGCTGCGGTTCGTATGCGCCCGCCCAGCGGCCGTCGGCGCACGCCGCTTCGATGGCCGCGAACCCGGCCGGGCGCATCCGCCCCGCGGCGATGAGAGCTTCGGCCTTGGCGACGTTGACCTGCGACCAGGGGCTCCGTGCTCGACGCGGCGAGTATCTCTGCAGGTAGTGGTGGGCGTCGTGGCTGCGGCGATGGCTGTCGATCCAGCCGTAGCAGAGCGCGCCGTCCAGGGTTTCGCTGATCGTCACCGATTTCTCGGGGGCGTTCTTCTTCGAGATCAGCACCCACACGTCGCGGGCGTCGGCGTGGTTCGCCGCCAGCCAGGTGTCCCAGGCTTCGGCGTCGGGGCAGGTGATGAATTCGATGTCCATGCCATCTATCCTCCGACTCAAAGCGCTCACCGAATGAGCACTTTGAATTCACTCCGGTTCGAGTGTCGCCAGTAGGGCGTCGGCGGCTCGGGTGGCCTGCTCGGTCCGGAGGGAATCGACGACTCCTTGCAGGTGAAATGCCCAGTGCGCCTCGAACAGGCACGCGAGCCCGTAGGCGCTGGTCGCGACGCGATCCGCCGGGGCGGCCGGGTACGCGGCGGCGAGCTGTCGCTCCAGTTCGGGTAGCCACCGCTCGGTCCACAGCTCCCGGAGGCTGTTGCGGACCACCTCGTCGCGTGCTGCGAGATTCACCAGTTCGCTCCACACCACCAGGTCGTCGCGGTTTCCGTAAGCGCCCGGTGCGAACATCCGTGCCACTCGATCCTCGATCGGCCCCTCGGCGCCCAGCCGCAGTTGCGCGTCACCGTACGCGGCGACGGCCTCGGTGACGAAAGCCCGCATCAGCCCGTCTCTGCTGCCGAAATAGTGCAGCACCAGCGTGCGCTGGACCCCGGCCGCCGCGGCCACTCGCGACAGTGTCGTGTCGGCGAAACCGTCGGTCGCCACGACGGAATGAGCGGCCCGCAGGATCTGACCGATTCGCTCCTTGGCCTTGCTCGGCCGCCCGACTTTATTTACTGTCATGTTAGTCAATATATTCGACGGGGAGGCAGTCATGCGAGTTCTGGCACTGGGTGGGGCAGGGGAGATGGGCAGGGTCGCCGCCCGCATCATGCACGGCGACGACAGCGTGACGGCACTGACGATCGCCGACCGGGACGAGGCCGCGGCGCGCGCGCTCGCCGCCGAACTGGGCGTCACCGCGTGTCGCCTGGACGCCACCGACGGCCCGGGGCTGACCGCGGCGATGCGGGATTTCGACCTGGTGGTGAATACCGTCGGCCCGTATTTCCGCTTCGGCCCACCGATCCTGGCGGCGGCGATCGCCGCGCGCTGCGACTACATCGACATCTGCGACGATCCCCAGCCGACGATGGACATGCTGGAACTGGACGCGGCGGCGCGCGGGGCGGGGGTGACAGCGCTGGTCGGCATGGGCGCCAGCCCCGGAATCGCCAATCTGCTCGCCGGGCTGGCGGGCCGGGAACTCGACCGGGTCGACTCCGTGGTCACCGGCTGGAACATTCACTCCGCGCACACCGAACCGGCCGGTCCGGGGGCGACCGCGGCCGTGGTGCACGGCATGCGGCAGATCGCCGGTGACATTCCGGTCATCCGCGACGGCGTGCGCGCCCAGCGCCCGGCGCTGGAACGGGTGCGCATCGACTACCCGGGCCTCGGCACCGGCGAAGGCCGCAGCTTCGGTCACCCGGAGGCGATCACCGTGGCGCGAGCCTTCCCCGAACTCCGCGACGCGACCACCGTGGTCGTCGGCGACCGCTCGACCTCGGCAGCGCTGCTGGCACTGCGCTGGGTGATGGGCGCTCGCCTGTTGACGCTCGATCAGGCGGCGGCGGTGGCAGCCCGCGTCGAACGACTCCTCCCCGCCGATCCGGCGAAACTGATCACCGCCGGTGGCCTGCCACCGCTGTTCGCCGTCGCGACGGGCCTGCGGGCTGGAGTGGCCGCGACCGCCGCCACGGCGCTGTGTCAGGTCCCCGGTCTGACGATGGCCGACAACACCGGCGTGCCGTTGGCGGTCGCGGCACTGCTGCGGGCGAAGAGCCCCGGCGTCCACACGCCGGAGACCCTGCTCGATCCGCACGAATTCTTCACCGCGTTCGCCCCGCACTGTCTCGGTGCACCGCCTTCGGCCGCGATGACCGTCACCACGCGCAGCTGGGACACCGAGGAGGACAACGCCGCGGCACTGTCGTCCGCTCTGCTGACCGCACTGATCACCGCGAGATGAGCTGACAACAGTTCACGGCACGGCGCCGACCGCCTGCTCAGGCCGGTCGATTCACAGCCAGGTGTCGAGGCTGGTGGTGGTGAGGAAGTGGTCGAGGTCGGCGCGCCAGGGGGCGGGAGTGGTCTTGTCCGGCTCGATGCCGGTGTACTGGCCGCGGTAGAACAGCAGCGGACGGCCGCCGGTGGTGGCCGATTCCGAGAGCGCGTGGACCCGGCCGATCACGATGTAGTGGTCGCCGCCGTCGACGACGGAGTCGACCGTGCATTCGATGGTGGCCAGCGAATCATCGATCACCGGAACGCCGAGTTCGGAGGTGTGCCAGCCGACGCCGGCGAACTTGTCGGTCTCGCGTGAGCCGAAGCGCGCGCACGTGGGCTGCTGTTCCTCGGAGAGCACGTTCACGCAGAACTTGCCCGCCGCCTCGATCGCCGCCCACGACCGCGACCCCTTGGTGGGGCAGAACAGCACAAGGGGCGGGTCGAGGGAGAGCGCGGCGAAGGACTGGCAGGCGAACCCGATGGGCTCACCGTCCGGATCGAGCGCGGTGATCACGGTGATGCCGGTGCAGAACTGTCCCAGCACGGTGCGGAACTGCCGGCCGTCGATCGCCGGTATCTGTTCAGTCATGTCCTTCGCCGCCCGTTCCTATTGCTGCTTGAATCCGACAGTGAAGTCGTGACCCCACAGGCTCACCGCGGTCGATTCGCGGGCGATCCAGTCGTGGTCGTCGACTTCCAGTCCTTCACAGCCGAATTCGATGTCGAATCCGCCGGGGGTCTTCATGTAGAAGGACAGCATCTTGTCGTTGATGTGCCTGCCGAGGGTGGCCGACATCTTCACCTTCTTGCGATAGGCGCGGTCCAGGCAGAGGCCGACGTCGTCGGAGTTCTCCACCTCGACCATCAGGTGCACGATGCCGGTGGGGTTCGGCAGCGGCAGGAACGCCAGCGCGTGGTGGCGCGGGTTGCAGCCGTAGAAACGCAGCCAGGCCGGGTCGCCGTCGGCGGGACGGCCGACCATCTGCGGCGGCAGCCGCATGGAGTCCCGCAGCCGGAAGCCCAGGATGTCCTGGTAGAACGCCTGTGCCGCGGCATCGTCGGTGCAGGTGAGAACCACGTGGCCCAGCCCCTGCTCGGCGGTGACGAACTTGTGGCCGTAGGGGCTCACGAAGCGGCGGCCCAGGTACTGCGCGCCGTAGAACGCCTCGAGGGTGTTTCCGGACGGATCCTGGAACCGGATCATGCCCTCGACGCGACGCTCACCGAGCTCTTCCTTGGTGCCCTCGGTGAAGGCGACTCCGGCCTTGCTCAGGGTCTCCCGCAGCTGTTGCAGGCCGGGGCCGTCGGTGACCTCCCAGCCCGAGACCAGCAGCCGGTCCTGCTCGCCGGGAACGATCACCAGTCGCGCGGCGAAATCGTCCATGCGCAGGTAGAGCGCGTCGGGGTCGAGCCCGGTGCCCTCCATCATGCCGAGAACCTTGAGGCCGTACTCGCGCCAGGCCGCCATGTCGGTGGCCTCGATGCGCATGTAGCCCAGGGCGCGGATGCTCATTACTTCTCCCCGAGGAAATCGACGGTGAGCCGGTTGAACTCGTCGAACTTCTCCAGCTGTGCCCAGTGCCCGCAGCCACCGAACACGTGCAGCTGGACGCGCGGGATCACCTTGGTGGCCACGAGCGCGCCGTCGAGGGGGTTCACCCGATCTTCGCGACCCCAGATCAACAGCACCGGCTGACGCAGCTTGTACGCGTCACGCCACAGCATGCCCTTCTCGAAGTCGGCGCCGGCGAAGGACTTGCCCATCGCCTTCATCGCGGCCAGCGATTCGGGGGTGTTGGCGAGGGCGAACCGCTCGTCGATGAGCTCGTCGGTCACCAGGGACTGGTCGAAGACCATGATCCGCAGGAACTTCTCCAGGTTGTCCCTGGTCGGCTCGTAGGTGAACCGCGAGAGCAGCTTCACGCCCTCGGTGGGGTCGGGCGCGAACAGGTTGGTGCTCAGCCCGCCCGGACCCATCAGCACGAGTTTGCCCGCGCGCGTGGGGTGGTCGAGCGCGAACCGCACCGAGGCGCCGCCGCCGAGGGAGTTGCCGAGCAGGTGCACCCGGTCGGTGATCTCCAGGTGATCGAGCAGTGCGAGCAGTGCGTTCGAGCTGTGCACGAAGTACTGGGGGTGGTCGATCGGCTTGTCCGACTTGCCGTAGCCCGGCTGATCGGGCGCGATCACGTGATAGTGCTCGGCCAGTACCGGGATGTTGCGGGCGAAGTTCGACCATGCCGAGGCGCCGGGTCCACCACCGTGCAGCAGCACGATCGTCGGCCCGTTGCCCACTCCGGCTTCGTGGTAGTGCAGCTTCAGATCGGGGGTGACCTGCGCGAAGCGTGAGGTCGATTCGTAGGTCAGTTCAGCGGTCCGGGTCATCGGCTACACCATGGCGTCGGTGACGGGCAGCCCGAACTCGTGCGTGCCGTACATGACGTAGGCGCGCTCGGGATCGTTGGCCGCGTGCACTCGCCCGGCATGCGCGTCACGCCAGAAGCGTTGCAGCGGTGTGCCGTTGGCCAGCGCGGTGGCGCCGGAGGACTCGAAGAGCTTGTCGATCGAGGCGATCACCCGGCCGGTCGCGCGGACCTGGTCGCGGCGGGCGCGTACGCGCAGATCGAACGGCACTTCCTGGCCCGCCTGCAGCAGCGCGTACTCCTCGGCGACATTGCCCGAGAGCTGACGCCACGCGGCGTCGATATCGCTGGCCGCCTCGGCGACGCGCACCTTGGCGAACGGATCGTCCTTGGCGTTCTCGCCGGCGAAGGCCGCGCGCACGCGCTTGCCCTGGTGCTCGACGTGCGCCTCGTAGGCGCCGTAGCCCATGCCGACGATCGGCGTGGAGATGGTGGTGGGGTGGATGGTGCCCCACGGCATCTTGAAGACCGCGTCGGTGTTCTGCTCGAGGCCCGGCGCGCGGCCCTCGCTCATCGCGCGGAAGCTCAGGAACCGGTGCGACGGGACGAAGACGTCCTCGACGACGACGGTGTTGGAGCCGGTGCCGCGCAGGCCGACGACGTTCCAGACGTCATCGATGCGGTAGTCCGAGCGCGGGATCAGGAAGCTGCCGAAGTCGACCGGCTTGCCGTTCTTGATCACCGGACCGCCCAGCACCGCCCAGGTGGCGTGATCGGAACCCGAGGACCAAGCCCACGAGCCGCGCACGATGTAACCACCGTCGACGGCCTGTCCCGCTCCCATCGGCGCGTACGAGGACGAGATGCGCACATCGGTGTCCTCGCCCCACACGTCCTGCTGGGCCTGCTGATCGAACAGCGCGAGGTGCCAGTTGTGCACCCCGATGATGCCCGACACCCAGCCGGTGGAACCACACGCGCTGGCGATCTTGCGCACGGTGTCGTAGAAGACCACCGGGTCGGCCGCGTGGCCGCCCCACTGCTTGGGCTGGAGCAGCCGGAAGAAACCGGTCTCCTGCAGCGCCTTCATGGATTCTTCGGGGATGCGGCGCAGGTCCTCGGCCTCCTGCGCACGCTCACGCAGCGTCGGCAGCAGTGCCTCGACCCGTTCGGTCACTTCTTGCGTCATTTCGGAGCCCGCTCCTGCCCTTGTCGGATCGACAACCGGTTCTTTTCGTCTGCTTGGTTCGACTCTGAGATTAGAACAGGTTCTCGTTTCTGTCGAGAAGATCGCCCTACCTCGGATATAACAGGAGTCAACAAGGAAGTTCGCTGGACAACTGGCGTGAAGTGGCTCAGTTTTGTAACGTGTTCTAGTGAACGAGGAGGGTTCGGGATGGCGATCAACCCCAAGGTGAGGGAACTCGATGTCGGTGCACCGCCGACGAGGTTCGCGCGCGGCTGGCACTGTGTCGGCCTGGCGTCGACGTTCCGCGACGGTAAACCGCACGCGGTCGAGATCTTCGGTACCAAGCTCGTCGTGTGGACCGATACCGACGACCAGATCCGCGTGCTCGACGCCTATTGCAGGCATATGGGCGGCGACCTGAGCATGGGAACGGTGAAGGGCGACGACATCGCCTGCCCGTTCCACGACTGGCGCTGGGGCGCCAGCGGAAAGTGCACCGCGATTCCGTACGCGCGCCGTGTTCCGCCGCTGGCCCGTACCCGCAGGTGGACCACGCTCGAGCGCAACGGTCAGCTGTTCGTCTGGCACGACCACGAGGGCAACGAACCGCCCCCGGAGGTCACGATCCCGCATATCGAGGGCCCGTACACCGACGAACAGGGCAATCCGACCGAGACCCACAACAGCGGCTGGACCGACTGGACCTGGGACTCGTTGCTGATCGAGGGCGCCAACTGCCGCGAGATCATCGACAACGTCGTGGACATGGCGCACTTCTTCTACATCCACTACGCCTTCCCGACGTTCTTCAAGAACGTCTTCGAAGGGCATGTGGCGACGCAGTTCCTGGAGACCAAGGGCCGCCCCGACGTCGGCATGGCCGCCAAGCACGGCGGTGACACGCTGCTGAAGTCGGAGGCGTCCTACTTCGGGCCGTCCTACATGATCAATCCGCTGGTGAACATCTACAGCGGGTACGAGATCAAGGTTCAGCTGATCAACTGCCACTACCCGGTGAGCCAGGATTCGTTCGTGCTGCAGTGGGGCCTGAGCGTCGAGAAGCCCAAGGGCATCCCCGACGAGGCCGCGAAGAAACTGGCCGACACCATGGCCAAGTTCTTCGGCGACGGTTTCCTGCAGGACGTGGAGATCTGGAAGCACAAGTCCAAGGTCGAGAACCCGCTGCTCTGCGAGGAAGACGGGCCGGTCTACCAGCTGCGTCGCTGGTACGAGCAGTTCTACGTCGACGTCGCCGAGGTGACCGAGAAGATGACCCAGCGCTTCGAGTTCGAGGTCGATACGACCAAGGCGAATCAGGCGTGGGAGGCCGAGGTGGCGGAGAACCTGCGCCGCAAGGCCGAATCCGAGGAAGCAGGCGTCTGAGGTGAGTCCGAGCGAGCCGCAAAGGTCCGGCGATCCGTCGCAGCTCGCTTCGGCGGAGCCCGGGTCGGGCGATTCCCCGCAGCGTGCGGGGCCTCGCCCGACTTGGGCCAAGGCACCTGATTTCGCTGATCAGCCCGTGCGGCAAGCGGCGGTGCGGGCGCAAACCGTGGTCGACAAACAGCACTATCTCGATACCGGTCTGACGCCACTGCGGTGTCAGACCTGCTCGGCGCAGGTCATGGTGCGCAAGTCGAGCGCACACCAGACTTCGGTGCAGTGGACCGAACGTCCCGACGCGCACTGCCCGGTTTTCGCGCAGTTGGCCGCACACGGTGCCCGGCCGGGCAGGCCGGAATCCTGTCCGTCACTGGAGAAGTCGATCAAATGGGCCGTCGACGAGGGCGTGCTCGAAATCCCCGAGTAGTCAGCCGAACGGTGTGTGCGGGCGATCCTGGCGCACACCGTCGAGGTAGATGTCGACCTTCTCGTTGTAGAAGCACGCCAGGCCGGCGACCTTCTGGCTCTCGGGCAGCGGCGTGCGATAGATCCAGACGATGTCGGCGTGCTCGGTGTCGCCGACGCGCACATTCCAGTAGTCGGCGGTGCCCTTGTACGGGCAGCTGGTGTGGGTGTCCGACGCGGTCAGCAGATCCATCCGGACATCGGTCAGCGGCAGGTAGTACCGTGCGGGCAAGCCGGTTTCGAACAGGATCCGGGGCGAATGCGAGTCCGCGACGGTGACCCCGTCGATCTCCACCCGCACGTGCCGGGAACTGCCGAGAATGTCCACGCGCGAATACGGGTCGCGCGGATGGACGAAGACCTGCTCGTCTTCCTCGAACCAGTCGAACGCGGCGATGTCGAGCCGCACAGCGTCATTCAGCTCCGGTAGCGGTGAGTCGAGATAGCGCAGCGCCGCACCGTCGGCGCGCAGACCCTCGACCGCCACGTCGTAACCCGTCGCGTCGCCGCGGCTGGGGGAGTGCTCGGTGATCCCGTTCGGATCGAGGTCTGCGCGCACGTCGGTGAGCGGCACGTAGTAGGTCGGGTAATAGGGGATCTCCCAGACCAGCAGCGGCCGGAGCGTGTCGGCCACCAGCTTCCCGCGCAAGTAGACCCGTACTCGCTTCTGTCCGGTCTCAACCTTGACACGTCCACGTTGGTCCTCGGCCATGCACCAACGCTACCCGAATTCCCAACCCCGAACCCCGACCCTTAGGGAGGGGCCGGACGCGCAGCGGCCGGGTTCGCGGCCGTCCCGTCGATCAGGTGCCGTTGCGTAGGCGACGAAGGAGCAAGCAACGGTGCCTGATCGACGGGACCGGAGGGGCCGCGAACTCGAGCGCGCCAGCGCTCCAAAAATAGAGCTCAATCGCCGACGGTGATGGCCTGCGCCTCCTCGATCGAGTGCGGGGCCGGGTCGTGGTCGTCGATGTGGGCGAGCGCGTTTCGGCCGATGTAGAGGACCGCGACCGCGGCGGCCGTGCAGACCGCGCCGAGCCAGAACGGCAGCGACATGTTGTGCTCGCCGAGCTTGCCCGCCACCCACGGCGCGGCCGCACCGCCACCGAATCGGACGAAGCTGTACGCCGCCGACGCGGTCGACCGCTCGACCGGCGCCGAGATCATCACGGCCTCGGTGATCAGCGTGTTGTTCACGCCGAGGAACGCACCGGCGATCACGACACCGACGATCAGCACGATCTTGTGTTCGGTGAACATCCCCATCACCGCCAGGTCGATCGCGAACAGGGCCAGCGACAGGGCCATCATCGGCAGCGAACCGAAGCGCGCCTGCAGTTTCGGGGCGAGGAACACCGACGACAGGGCGAGCAGGATGCCCCAGCCGCAGAAGATGAAGCCGATCGCGTAGGTGCCCATGTCCAGCGGGAACGGGGTGAACGCGAGCAGGGTGAAGAAACCGAAGTTGTAGAGCAGCGCGGTGATGCTCACGGTGAGCAATCCCCGGTGCCGCAGGGCTTTGAACGGCGCGGTGATCGAGGTCGGATGCGCGGCCTTCGGCGTTTCGGGCAGCAGCACGACGATCGCGATGAAGGCGACGGCCATCAGCACCGAGACTCCGAAGAACGGTCCGCGCCAGCTGATTCCACCGAGCACGCCACCCAGCAGCGGGCCGGTCGCGATGCCGATGCCGAGCGCGGCCTCGTAGAGAATGATCGCCTTGGCGACGCCGCCGGTGGCCGCGCCGACGATGGTGGCCAGTGCCGTCGCGATGAACAGGGCGTTGCCCAGACCCCAGCCCGCGCGGAACCCGATGATCTCGCCGATGCTGCCGGACATGCCCGCCAGCGCGGCGAACACGATGATGATCGCCAGCCCGGACAGCAGCGTCTTCTTCGCGCCGAAGCGGCTCGAGATCACGCCGGTGACCAGCATGGCGACGCCGGTGACGGCCATGTAGCTGGTGAACAGCAACGACACCTGGGACGGTGTCGCGTTCAGCTGTTCGCCGATCGGCTTGAGAATGGGATCGACCAGGCCGATGCCCATGAACGCGATGACGCTCGCGAAGGCGACGGCCCACACGGCCTTGGGCTGGGAGTTGGTGGTTGCGGCGTTGTCGTCGCGAGTCAGCTGGGGGGTGCTCACTGGCGCTCCTGGTTGCATCACTGATGACCGCGGGCAACCGAGCGAAGGGCTGTCAGCAGGTCGTTCATGTCGGTATCGAGGCGGATCAGCCGATCGAGATCGAAATCGGCCAGTCCGGGTGCCATGGCGGCGGCGAACGCGCGTCTGGCCTCGGTGAGGCGGGACCGGCCGGCCGGGGTGAGCTCGATGAGCACCGCCCGGGAGTCGTGCGGGTCTTTGGTGCGGGACGCGAAGCCGTCGGTGACGAGTCGACCGATCAGCGCCGTTGCCGCCGGTTGGGAACATCTGTCGATCCGGGCGAAATCGCTGACCCGCAGCCCGCCGTGCTCGTCGAGCACGGCAAGGGCCCGCAGGACCGCGCGGGGCAGGTCGTCGTTGCTGATCGCCCCGGCCAGTCGGGTGAGCCGACCAGCGGTGACCAACAGGTCGACCACGATGTCGTCTGCCGATGGCTGCGCTGTCTGCTTCACAGGAGTTAATATTACATAAGCTAACTATCTAAATCTAGACAGCCTGGTTCCGCTACCACGGTGAAATGGCGCACAACGTGCCGAAAGCCCTGGTCGGCGCGATCGCGACCAGGGCTTTCGATGAAATCCTCGGAGACTGCAGTCGGCTGGTGCGGCAAAGAGCGGCGGTGGGGCTCGGGCCTCAGGCAGCGACCGGACGTTTGCCGGTGCCGAACAGCTCGGCGGTGGCGTGCGCCCGCTTGAAGTAGAGGTGGGCGTCGTGCTCCCAGGTGATGGCGATGCCGCCGTGCAACTGGATCGTCTCCGCCGCCACGGTGGAGAAGGTCTCGGTGCAGTGCCTGCGCGCGACCCAGACGTCCTCCGCGGCCGACGGGCTGTCCTCGGCCACCGCGAGTGCGGCCGCCAGCGCCGCCGATTCGGCCGACTCGACCAGCACGTACATGTCGGCCATCCGGTGCTTGAGCGCCTGGAAGCTGCCGATCGGACGACCGAACTGCACGCGCGAGGCCGTGTACTCGACCGTCATCTCGAGGCAGTGCCTGGCCGCGCCGACCTGCTCGGCGGCCAGTGCCGCCCAGGCGATCTCGCGCAGCCGGCGGCGCAGCACGGCGGGGTCGCCGGTGCCGATCCTGGTGGCGGGGGCGTCGGTGAAGGTGATGGTGGCGAGCTTGCGCGTGGGATCGAGCGCGGGGGTCGCGGCAATGGCCACACCGGGGGCGTCCGCTGTCGTCTCGAACAGTCCGTCCTCGGTCAGGACCAGCAGCAGGTCGGCCTGCGCTCCGTGCAGCACATAATGAGCTGCGCCGCTGAGCTTCCCGTCGCTCACACCGACCCCGGCCGAATCCCAGCCCGTGGCGTCGGCCCAGCACAGGGCCGCCGTGCGGGACCCATCGGCCAGATCGGGCAGCAGCCGGGCATCGGCCTGCTCGTCACCGGCCAGCAGAATCGCCTGCACCCCGAGCACCGCCGACCCGAGCATCGGCACCCCACTCAGCGTCCGCCCCAATTCACCGACGACCATCAGTGATTCGACCAGGCCCGCCCCGGCGCCACCCCATTCCTCCGGCACCGCGAGCGCGGCGACCCCGACCTGCTCGCACAGCATTCGCCACAACTTCGGGTCGTACCCGAGGTCGGTGTCCATCGCGGAACGCAGCGCGGCGGAGGTGGCGTGCTTGCCGAGCAGGGCCCGCACGGAGGTCCGGAATTCGAGTAGTTCATTCGATGACATGGGGTTCCTCGTAAGGCTCGGTGATGGCGTCGGCAGTGGGAGCGCGTCGGCCGCGGTTCGGTGGGACCCGGCTGCCACCGCGACACACACCCGCGTGGCGTTCGGTCTGTGCCGGCGGTGGCATCGCGGGCCTCAGATCGCGGGTTCGGCGGCGCGGAGGGCGTCGGCGATCCTGCCGCGGTGGAAATCAGCTGTGCCCCAGGCTGTCCGCAGCGCGGTGACCTTGGTGAGCCACAGCGACAGGTCGAATTCCGCGGTGTACCCGATGGCCCCGTGCACTTGGAGCCCGGCGCGCGCGGCGCGGTGGGCGGCGTCGCCGCAGGTCACCAGGGCTGCCGAGACATCGCGGGCGCGGTCGGCCGAATCGAGCGTGAGCGCCGCGCGGTACACCAGCGGTTCGGCCAGATCCAGCGCGATCAGCACATCGGCCAGTTGCTGCTTCACCGCCTGGAATTCGCCGATCGCGCGCCCGAACTGCTTGCGCTGCTTCGCGTACGAGGTGGTCTGCTCGAGAATCGAGCGGCCCGCACCGAGGAGCTGGGCGGCACAGGCGAGAACGCCGAGGTCGAAGGCGTAATCGATGGCCGCTTCGACCTCGGGTCCTTCGGCGATCAGCTCGCCGGCCGTCACGCGGAACAGCCTGCGGGCGGGGTCGATCGAGGTCACCGACTCCGACGGCGTGACGCCGAGTGTCAGCCTGCCCTCGGCGGCGACGAGGACCGGCTCGGCGATACCGGCGTCGAGGGCGATGCCGCGCTGCGCCTGGAAGGTGATGGTGCCCAGCGCCTCGCCGCTCGCGAGCCCGGACAACCATCGCTGCGCCGGTGCATCATCCGGAAGACGTTGCAGCAGCGTCGGAATCACGGCGGCGGACTCGATCACCGGGCCGGGTGCGCCGCCACGGCCCAGTTCGATCAGCGCGACGACGAGATCGACCGTGGTCGCGTCCGCCCCGTCGTACTTCTCGTCGACGATCAAGCCGAAGACACCCATGTCGGCGATCTGCCGCAGCAGTGCGCGCCCCTTGGTGGGATCGCCGGCCGCCCAGGCGCGCACCGCGGCGGGGACCTGACCCGCGTCGAGAATCTTGCGCAGCTCGGCGGCGAAGTCGAGCTGTTCGGTACTGAGCGCGAATCTCATCGCAGACCTCCTGTGTTCGGAAGGGCGATTCGGCCCGAATGATTGACGGTCATCGCTTGCTCTCGCGGGGCAGTCCGAGGATGCGTTCGGCGATGATGTTGCGCTGGATCTCGTTGGTGCCCGCGTAGATCGGCCCCGAGAGCGAGAACAGATAGCCGTCGGTCCAGGTGCTGCGCTGCTCGGCGGCCGGGCCGAGCAGGTCCAGCGCCGTCTCGTGCATCGCGATGTCGAGCTCGGACCAGTACACCTTGGTGATCGACGACTCCGCGCCGAGCTGGCCGCCGTCGGTGAGGCGGGTGACGGTGCCGAAGGTGTGCAGGCGGTAGGACTCGGCGCCGAGCCAGGCGTCGACCACCGAGTTCCTGGCCGCGGTATCGCTCGGGTCGGCGGTCTCGCGCCACAGGTCGATGAGCCGTTGCGCGGTGGCGCTGAAGCGGCCGGGACTGCGCAGCGAGAGGCCACGTTCGTTGGACGAGGTCGCCATCGCGACCCGCCAGCCCTCGTTCACGCCGCCGATCACGTCGTGGTCGGGCACGAAGACGTCGTCGAGGAAGATCTCGGCGAAGCCGGGTTCGCCGTCGAGCTGGGGGATCGGCCGCACGCTCACGCCCTCGGCGGTGAGCGGGAACATCACGTAGGTGAGCCCGTGGTGGCGCTGGGCCTCGGGATCGCTGCGGAACAGGCCGAACGCCCAATCGGCGAACGACGCACGGGAACTCCACGTCTTCTGGCCGTTGAGCAGCCAGCCGCCCTCGGTGCGCCGAGCGGTCGAGCGCAGGCTCGCGAGGTCGCTGCCCGATTCGGGTTCCGACCAGGCCTGCGCCCAGATGTCGTCACCGCGCGCCATGCGCGGCAGGATCCGCGCGAGCTGTTCGGGGGTGCCGTGCTCGAACAGCGTCGGCGCGAGCAGGAAGATGCCGTTCTGCGCGACCCGGCCGGGTGCGCCCGCGGCGTAGTACTCCTGCTCGAACAGCACCCACTCGAGAATCGACGCGTCACGCCCGCCGAACTCGCGCGGCCACGAGACCGCGGACAGCCGGGCGTCGGCCAGCTTCGCTTCCCATTCCCGGTGCGCGGCGAAGCCTTCCGCGGTATCCATCGACGGCAACGGCTCTGCCGGTACGTTGGCGGCGAGGAACTCGCGCACCTCCAGCTGGAATTCCCGGGCTGCCGGGTCGATCTCGAGATCCACTTACTTCGTCCCGTTCTGTTCGGTAGAGGTGGCGGTGGCCTTCATCGAGCGGGCGTTCATCCCGCCGAGCGAATCGGCGCCGACCTCGGCGTTGTGCGCGTGTGCGAAATGGTGCAGCCCGAAGACCGAGTCCATGCCGGAACGCATGCCCATCAGATCCTCGGCCTGGTTGACGGCCTTCTTGGTGAGCGCGAGCCCGAATTGCGGCATGGCGGAGATCTTCTCGGCGAGACCGAACACCTCGGCCTCGAGCTCCTCGCGCGGCACGACGCGGTTGACCATGCCCCACTCCTTGGCCTGCGCCGCGCCGAAGCGGTCGCCGGTGAACAGGAACTCCTTGGCCGCGCGCGGGCCCATCACCCACGGGTGCGCGAAGTACTCCACACCCGGAATGCCCATCCGGACCACCGGATCGGAGAAGAACGCGTCATCGGAGCAGACGATCAGGTCGCACACCCAGGCCAGCATCAGCCCGCCCGCGATGCACGCGCCCTGCACCATCGCCACCATCGGCTTGGGGATCTCCCGCCAGCGCCTGCACATGCCGAGATACACCTCGGACTCGCGCGCGAACCGCTGGTCACCACCGGGGCGATCGAGGTGGTCCCACCACAGCGCGGCCTTGTTCTCGTAGTGCACGTCGTGGTCGCGGCCCGGGGTACCGATGTCGTGGCCTGCGCTGAAGTGCTTTCCGTTGCCCGCCAGCACGATCACCTTGACCTCGGGATCCTCGACGGCCCGCACGAAGGCGGCATCGAGGGCATAGGTCATCTTCGAGTTCTGCGCGTTGCGGAAATCGGGCCGGTTCATGGTGACGACGGCGACCGATCCGCGCACCTCATAGGTGACGACCTCGGTCTCGGTTTCGGAACTCACGACTTCTCCTCACGTAGCTCACGCTTGAGCACTTTGCCCGCGGCGCTGTAGGGCAGCTGGTCGCGGAACTCGACAAGCCTGGGCACTTTGAAGTTCGCCAATTTGCCCGCGGCGAAGGCGATGACCTCGTCGGCGGTCAGCGTGGACCCGGCCTTGCGGACGACCACGGCCTTACCGACCTCGCCCATCCGCTCGTCGGGCACGCCGATCACCGCCGACTCGGCGACGCCGTCGAGCCGGGCCAGGGTCTGTTCGATCTCGGCGGGATACACGTTGAACCCGCCGGTGATGTACATGTCCTTGAGCCGGTCGGTGATCTTCAGATAGCCGCGCTCGTCGACGATGCCGATGTCGCCGGTGTGCAGCCAGCCGTCGGCGTCGATGGCCTCGGCGGTGGCCTCGGGGTCGTCGAGGTAGCCGAGCATCACGTTCGGTCCGCGCAGCAGCACCTCACCGGCGTCGGACAGGCGCAGTTCGAAATCGGCGATCGGCCCGCCGCAGGTGTTGGCGATGGTGGCCGCGTCGTCGGAGGGACGGCACATGGTGCCGAAGCCCGCCGTCTCGGACAGGCCGTAGGCGGTGATCACCACCTCGAACGCGAGATCGTCACGCATCCGCTCGATCAGCACCACCGGCACGGTCGCCGCGCCGGTCACCGCCACCCGCAGCGAGCTCAGGTCACGCTCGGTGCGCTGGGGATGCTCGAGGATGGTCTGGTAGATCGTCGGTGGCCCGGTGAGCACGGTGATCCGCTCGGACTCGATGAGCGCCAGCGCGGCGGGCACGTCGAAGGTGGCCTGCGGGACGATCGTGGCCCCGGTGACCAGGCACGCGAGAATGCCCGCCTTGTAACCGAAGTTGTGGAAGAACGGCGGGATCACCAGGTAGCGGTCGCCCGCGCGCAGGGTCGAGCACTCGACCCAGCCGCGCACCACCCCCAGCGCCTGCCGGTGCGCGACGAGAGTGCCCTTGCTGCGGCCGGTGGTGCCGGAGGTGAACAGGATGTCGGAGATGTCGTCGGGGGAGACCTGAGCCGCCCGCTCCTCGCCGACTTCTTCGGACACCGTCGCGGCCTGTGCGAGCAACTCGTCCCACGTCACCGTCGTGCGGGTGGGCTCGGCGGCGGCCGGGGCCGCTTCGTTCTCGATCGGAATGACGACGACGGTCCCGATGCCCAGCTCCGGCGCCGCCGCCGCGAGTTCCGCCGCCCGATCGCGACCGAGGAACTGACCGGCGACGAACAGGGCCTTCGCGTCGACGCGGTCCAGCACGTCGACGGCCTCGGCCGCCACGTAGCGGGTGTTCAGTGGAACCAGCGCGGCGCCGACGGAGTGCGCGGCCAGGGCGGCGATCACCCAGTGATAGGTGTTCGGCGCCCACATCGCGACCCGGTCGCCGGGGGCGATGCCGCGGGCGATCAGGGCACGGGCGGCCACCCGGACCTGGTCGAGAAGCTCGGTCCAGTCCAGGCGGATCGCGCCGTCGATCAGGGCAGGCTCGTGCGGATGCGCCGCTGCGATGTGTCGCAGCGCCTGCGGAGTGGTTTGTGCAGGGGGTGTCACGGGGTCCTCACCGTTGTGCGGTTCGCTGTTCTTCCGAAGCAGCTAACAAAGCAAGTGCTTGGTAGGTTATCCTACCGAGGTGGGCGTGATCCAGACCTCAGATTCCGATACCGCGACTTCCGACGCGGAGTTTCGCGCGGAAATACGCGATTGGCTCGCCGAAAATCTTTCGGGCGAGTTCGCTGACCTGCGCGGCACCGGTGGACCCGGCCGCGAACACGAATTCTTCGACGAGCGGCTGGCCTGGGACCGCCACCTCGCCGCAGCGGGCTGGACCTGCCTCGGCTGGCCGGTCGAATACGGCGGTCGCGGCGCCAGCGTGCGTCAGCAGGTGATCTTCCATGAGGAATACGCCAAGGCCGACGCGCCGGCGCGGGTCTCGCACGTGGGCGAGGAACTGCTCGGCCCAACCGTGCTGGCCTTCGGCACCGAGGAGCAGAAGAAGCGCTTCCTGCCGGGCGTGCGCTCGGTCGGCGAACTGTGGTGTCAGGGCTACTCCGAGCCCGGCGCCGGTTCCGACCTGGCCGCCGTCGCGACCACCGCGCGCCTGGACGGCGACAAGTGGGTGATCAACGGCCAGAAGATCTGGACCTCGCTCGCGCACGTCGCCGACTGGTGCTTCGTCATCGCCCGCACCGAGCGCGGCTCGAGCCGTCACAAGGGCCTGTCCTATCTGCTGGTCCCGATGAACCAGCCGGGCATCGAAGTGCGGCCGATCGAACAGCTCACCGGCACCTCCGAGTTCAACGAGGTCTTCTTCGACGATGCCGTCACCGACGCGGACCTGGTGGTCGGCGCGCCGGGCGACGGCTGGCGAATCGCGATGGGCACGCTCACCTTCGAGCGCGGCATCTCCACTCTCGGCCAGCAGATCCGCTTCGCGCGCGAGCTCTCCGACATCGAGGACCTGGCCCGGCGCACCGGCGCCGCCGACGACCCGCTGATCGCCGATCGCCTCGATCGCGCGTGGGTGGGACTGCGGGTGCTGCGCGCGCACGCGCTGCGCACCATGAGCGAGGACCACGACGACGCGGGCGGCGCCTCGGTGTCGAAGTTGTTGTGGGCCAACTGGCATCGCGACCTCGGTGAACTGGCGATGGCCGTCCAAGGTGCGGCGGGCCTGCTCACCGGCCCCGACGACATGACCGCATGGCAGCGGCTGTACCTGTTCAGCCGCGCCGACACGATCTATGGAGGTTCGAACGAAGTGCAGCGCAACATCATCGCCGAGCGTGTGCTCGGTCTCCCGCGAGAGGCACGCCCGTGACCGAGCAGACCTATTCGGGCGCGAACAAGTCCCTGTCGATCGCGCCGGCTTCGATCCCCGGACACGGCCTGCTCGCGGGCCGGACGGCCGTGATCACCGCCGCCGCGGGCACCGGCATCGGCTCGGCGACCGCGCGCAGGCTCCTGGAGGAAGGCGCCGATGTGGTCGTCTCCGATTGGCACGAGCGTCGCCTGACCGAGACCGCCGAGTTGTTGGCGAAGGAGTTCCCCGAGCGCCGGGTCGGTGCCGTGGTCTGTGATGTCCGCGACACCGCGCAGGTGAATCAGCTGCTGGCCGACGCGGCCGCCGAACTCGGCCGGATCGACATCATGGTCAACAACGCGGGTCTCGGCGGTGAGACCCCGGTGGTCGACATGACCGACGAGCAGTGGGACCAGGTTCTCGACATCACCCTCACCGGCACCTTCCGCTGCACCCGTGCGGCGCTGGGGTACTTCCGCGGCGCTGGCCACGGCGGCGTGATCGTGAACAACGCCTCCGTCCTCGGCTGGCGTGCCCAGCACGGCCAGGCGCACTATGCCGCCGCCAAGGCGGGGGTGATGGCGCTGACCAGGTGCAGCGCGGTCGAAGCCGCCGAATTCGGGGTGCGGATCAACGCCGTCGCGCCGAGCATCGCCCGCCACCCGTTCCTGGACAAGGTGAGCTCGACCGAGCTGCTCGACTCGCTCAGCGAGCGCGAGGCCTTCGGTCGCGCCGCCGAACCGTGGGAAGTAGCGGCAACGATCGCCATGCTGGCCAGTGATTACACCTCGTATCTGACCGGCGAGGTTGTCTCGGTGAGCAGCCAGCGCGCATGATCGCCGTGGCGGGTTCTCCGAAACCAAGCAAGTGCTTGGTTGTACGATGACGGGTGTGACCGCACCCGACACCGTGAAACGCACCCGCCGCGCCGAACTCCTCGACCTCGCCGCCGACCTGTTCGCCGAACGTGGACTGCGTGCCACGACGGTGCGCGACATCGCCGACTCGGCGGGCATCCTGTCGGGCAGTCTGTATCACCATTTCGACTCCAAGGAATCGATGGTCGACGAGATCCTGCGCGGATTCCTCGACGACCTGTTCGGTCGCTACCGCGAGATCGCGGGCGCGGGCATGAGCTCGCGAGACACCCTGGAGTCCTTGGTGATCGCGTCCTACGAGTCGTTCGACCGCCATCACGCCGCCGTCGCGATCTACCAGGCCGAGGCCAAGAACCTGCGCGACGCCGAGCGGTTCGGTTACATCCGTGACTTCAACACCGAGTTCCGCGACCTGTGGCACCGCGTGCTCGCCGCCGGCGTGGCCGACGGCAGCTTCCGGCCCGAACTCGACGTGGAACTGGCCTTCCGCTTCCTGCGCGACACCGTGTGGGTCGCGGTCCGCTGGTACACCCCCGGTGGCCCGATCACCGTGCAAAACCTTGCCCAGCAATATCTCACCATCGTGCTCGACGGGCTGACCCTGCCCGGGAGCACCGCGAAATAGGAGTTCCATCATGACCGCATCCGCCGAGCGCCGCCCCTACGCCCCGTTGCGGGAGGCCTATGTGATCGATGCGGTGCGTACCGCGGTCGGCAAGCGCGGTGGCGCGCTGGCCGAGGTGCATTCCGCCGACCTCGGCGCGGCCGCGCTGCGTGGGCTCGTCGAGCGCACGGGCATCGACCCGGCCGTCGTCGACGACGTGATCGTCGGTTGCGTCGACAACCTCGGTCCGCAGGCGGGCAATATCGGCCGCACCATGTGGCTGGTCGCGGGATACCCCGAAGAGGTCCCCGGCGTCACCGTCGACCGGCAGTGCGGTTCCAGCCAGCAGGCGATCAACTTCGGCGCGCAGGCCATCATGAGCGGCACCGCCGAGGTCATCGTGGCGGGCGGCGTGCAGAACATGAGCGCCATCCCGATCGGCGCCGCCATGCTCGCGGCCAAGCCGTACGGTTTCGAGTCCTCGTTCATCGGCGCGAAGGGCTGGGACTCGCGCTACGGCACCGGGGAGGTCTCCCAGTTCAAGGGCGCGGAGATGATCGCCGAGAAGTGGGGCATCAGCCGCGAGGACATGGAGCGCTGGGCGCTGCAGAGCCATCAGCGCGCCAAGACCGCCATCGCCGAGGGCCGCTTCGACAACGAGATCGTGCCGGTCGGCGACTTCACCGTCGATCAGGGTCCGCGCGAGACCAGCCTGGAGAAGATGGCGTCGCTGCAGCCGCTGTCGGAGGGCAGCCCGCTCACCGCGGCGGTCGCCAGCCAGATCTCCGACGGCGCAAGCGCCACCCTGCTCGCCTCCGAGTGGGCGGTCAAGGAATACGGCCTGACCCCGCGTGCCCGCATCCACCATGTCAGCGCGCGCGGCGCCGACCCGATCTTCATGCTGAGCGCGCCGATCCCGGCCACCCAGTGGGCGCTGGAGAAGACCGGCCTGACCATCGACGACATCGACGTCATCGAGATCAACGAGGCCTTCGCCCCGGTGGTGCTGGCCTGGATCAAGGAGATCGGCGCCGATCCGGCGAAGGTGAACGTCAACGGTGGGGCCATCGCGCTCGGCCACCCGCTCGGCGCGACCGGCGCCAAGCTGTTCGCCACCCTGCTCAACGAGCTCGAGCGGGTGAACGGCCGCTACGGCCTGCTCACCATCTGCGAGGGCGGCGGCACGGCCAACGTCACGATCATCGAGCGTCTCGACGCCGACAAGAAGTAGTTCCGCCGTTCGAAAAGTGGTGGTCCTCGGCGGGTTTCGCCGGGGACCACCCTTCGTTCACCACCAGTAGGTCACCACGTCCCAGCGCTGCAACGTGCCGGGGATATCGCAGTGGGCCCAGGATTGCCGACCGTCAAACGCCACGTTGCCGCGGCGCTCGTAGGTGCCCCAGCCACTGCCGAACCAGCCCCACCACTGCCTGCACTCGATGCGAACCTGATGCCGCACGGGGCGATAACACTGCGAGTACGCCGCACTGTTGTTCACCGGGTACGCCACGCACCCCGGTTGCCATTGCGCCTGTGCGGGCGCGGCGCCCATCACGGCACCCGCGCCGAGCAGTAGTGCCGCCGACGTGCTCACCATCGCCTTCTCGATGAGCGACCTCATCACAACCTCCCATCAGCGTGGGGACGACGCCCCGACTTCTGACAGGCCTCCGCGCCGGTCGATGTTCGGCGGCGCCGCGCGTCCGCGAAACCGCCCTTACGTGACTTACATCACATTTCGGGCGCCCGTCGTTACCGGTCGGCGCCATGATCACGCGGTGTCCGCCCCCGGCGGGGGTGATTCGTCCGGCCTACGATGGCCTGGTGAAGGTGCTCGGTGCATGCCCGCTCGATTGCCCCGACGCGTGCTCGTGGGTGGTGACCGTCGAGGACGGGGTGGCCACGGGGCTGCGCGGGAACAAGGAACATCCGGTGACGCGCGGTGCGCTGTGCGTGAAGGTGAATCGGTACCTCGAACAGGTCGGTGCGCCGGGCCGGCTCCGGTATCCGATGCGCCGGGTGGGACCGAAGGGATCGGGGCAGTTCGAGCGGATCAGCTGGGACTCCGCGCTCGACGAGATCGCCACGCGCGTCACCGCCATCATCGACGAATTCGGTGGTGAGGCGGTCTGGCCGTTCCACGGCACCGGCAGCCTGGGCTATATCCAAGGGCTGGAAGGCTTTCCGGGGCGCAGGATGTTCAACCTGCTCGGGGCGTCGCATCACGCGCCGACCATCTGCTCGGTCGCGGGCGGCACCGGTCTGCGCTACACCCTCGGCACCTCCGGCGGCATGGACCCCGAGGACTTCGCGCAGTCGAAACTGATCCTGCTGTGGGGCACCAACCCGCTCACCTCCGGCCATCACCTGTGGAAGTTCGTGCAGGACAGCGGCGCGTACCTGGTGTCGATCGACCCGGTGCGCACCAAGACCTCCGAACGCTGCGACGAGCACATCGCCCCACTGCCCGGCACCGACGCGGCGCTGGCGCTCGGCCTGCTGCACGTGATCGTCTCGCTCGGCGCGCAGGACGAGCAGTTCATCGCCGAACACACCGAGGGCTGGCCCGAATTCCGGGACCGCATCACCGAATTCACGCCGGAGCGCACCGCGGCGATCACGGGCGTTCCCGAGGATCAGATCGTCGCGCTCGGTGCGCGGATCGCGCGCACCAGGCCGACCGCGATCCGCGCCTCCCAGGGCATGCAGCGCCACGCCGGCGGCGGGATGGCCCTGCGCGTGCTCGCCTGCCTGCCCGGCGTCACCGGGGACTGGGCGATACCCGGTGGTGGACTGCACTATTCGACCAGTGGGCACTTCCGGCTCGACGAAGCCGCGCTGACCCGCGACGACCTGCTGCCGCACCCGGTCCGCACGCTCTCGATGACCAGACTCGGCGAGGCCCTGCTCGAGACCGATGAGCCGCCGGTGAAGGCACTGTTCGTGATCGGGGCCAATCCGGTCGGCTCGAATCCCGACCAGCGTCGCGTGATCGAGGGGCTGTCGCGCGAGGACCTGTTCACCGTGGTCCTCGAGCACTTCGGCACCGACACCGTCGACTACGCCGACATCGTGCTCCCCGCCACCATGCAGCCCGAACACCTCGACGTGCTCGCCGGCTACGGTCACCTCTACCTGATCTGGAACGAGCCCGCCGTCGAGCCGCCGGGCGAATGCCTGTCCACGACAGAGACTTTCCGCAGACTCTCGCATCGGCTCGGTCTGACCGAACCGGCACTGTACGACTCCGACGAGGAACTGGCCGGGCAGCTGCTGAAGGGCTACGACCTCGACCGGCTCAGGGCCGAGGGATTCCTCAAGGTGCAGGCCGGTCCGGTGCCCGCGGGCAAGCTCCAGTTCGTCTCCGCCAGAGCGGAATCGGCAGGCCATGACCCGCTGCCGGACTACACGCCCCCCGCCGATTCCGGCGACGGTCTGGTGCTGATCTCCGCCGCCTCGCACTACTTCCTGAACAGCTCCTTCGGCTCCAACCCCGAATTACGCCGTCGCGCCGGTGCATCCAGCATCACCCTGCACCCCGAAGACGCCGACGCGCGGGGCATCGGCGACGGCGCCGCGGTGGTCGTCTCCAACGATCGCGGCTCCTTCGAGGCCGTCGCCGAGGTATCGGACCGGGTGCGGCCCGGCGTGGCGGGCACGACCAAAGGTCGCTGGGCCAAGTTCACCGGCGGCGCGACCGTGAATGCCACAATCGCCGAACGAGACTCGGACTACGGCGGTGGCGCGGTGTTCCACGACAACCGCGTCGAGGTGCGTCCCCGCTGATCGCCGCGCTCAGAACTCGACGGCGTCGCGGATCAGCGGACAGGTCATACAGTGGCCGCCGCCGCGGCCGCGACCGAGTTCGGCGCCGACGATGGTGATCACCTCGACGCCTTCCTTGCGCAGGGCCGCGTTGGTGTGGGTGTTGCGGTCGTAGGCGAACACGACGCCGGGTTCGACGGCGACCAGGTTGTTGCCGCTGTCCCACTGCTGGCGTTCGTTGGCGTAGTAGCCGCCGCCGGTCTCCACCACCCGCAGTTTCGGCAGGTTCAGTGATGCGGCCACCACGTCGAGGAACGGCGCGGTCTCCTCGACCACCTCGACACCGGGGGCGCGGTCGCTGGGCCGCAGGGAGAACGGGTGGATGTTGTAGACGATGTCGGGATACACCGTGACCAGGTCGCGGTCGGCGAAGGTGAACACGGTGTCGAGGTGCATGGCCGAGCGCAGCTTCGGCATCCCCGCCACGATCACGCGCTCG
Organism: Nocardia sp. NPDC055002; assembly: GCF_053608825.1. Classification (NCBI taxonomy): domain Bacteria; kingdom Bacillati; phylum Actinomycetota; class Actinomycetes; order Mycobacteriales; family Nocardiaceae; genus Nocardia; species Nocardia sp. NPDC055002. The sequence goes on along the minus strand of NZ_JBSGWE010000003.1, from coordinate 789,005 downwards.
GCGGCACCGGCGGCGAACAGCGACGCGGCGACCTGGGTGATCGCCTGCCGGGACGTCCGTTCGCTCATCCCGACCAGCACCACCCCGTTGCCGACCGGCATCACGTCGCCACCCTCGAAGGTCGCCAGCCCCCAATCCTGTTCGGGATCGCCCCACCAGACCTTCGCGCCGGTGAAGTCGGGATGGAAGGCATAGATCGCGGCCATCAGCAGCGTCTCGTCGTGCCGGGCGGGCCAGTACAGCGGATTGAGGGTGACGCCGCCGTAGAGCCAGCAGGTGGTGTCGCGGGTGTAGAGCGTGTTCGGCAGGGGCGGCATCAGATACTCACGAACCCCGGCCTGCTCGCGCGCCAGCGCCAGGTACCCGGAACGGAATTCGGCGGGCAGGTCCGCGGTCGCGAGTCCGCCGATGAGGTAGGTCGCCAGGGTCCGGTCGTCCACCGAGTCCAGGTAGGCCCTGGTGTCGTCGATCAGCCCGAGCCCGACCTCGTTGGCCACGATCTTGCGGTCGAGAATCCAGTCCTTCGCGCCGGGCACGGCGAGGGTTTCGGCGAGCAGATTGTGCAGCTCGACCACCTCGACGCCGCGGTCGCGCATCTTCGTCATGAAATCGAAGTGGTCGCGTTTGGCGTTCTGCACCCACAGCACGTCGTCGAAGAGCAGGTCATCGCAATTGGTCGGGGTGAGCCGCTCGTGTGCCAGGCCCGGCGCGCAGACCAGCACCTTGCGCAGCGTGCCGACCTCGGAATGGACGCCGAACGCGGTGGCGGGGGTTGCGGTCATTTCTGCTCCTCGAAAGATCGGGCGGACTCAGATCGAGATGGCTCCGGTCGCCAGGCCGACGATGCCGACAACGGCGCCGAGGGCGACGGCACCGAACAGGACCGCCTCCCAGAGCGAGAAGATCCGCTTGCCCGCCTCGCGACGGGTCAGGGCGAACAGGATGGTGCCGGGCGCGTAGATGATGCACGACAGCAGCAGGAATTCGAGCCCGGCCGCGACGAGCATGAACGCGGTGTAGAAGGTGGCGACGAAGGCGATGACGAGCTCCTTGGTGCGGTCGCCCGGCTGGATCCGCTCGTAGGTCTCCCTGGTGTAGGCGAGTTTGAGCGCGTAGGCCGCGGCCAGCAGGTAGGGCACCAGCGACAGCGAACTGCACAGCTTGAGCGTGAAGGTGAACGCGTCGTCGGAGAACAGCGTGGTGACCAGCACGATCTGGATCAGCACGGTGGTGAAGATCAGCGCGACCACCGGCACATTCGCGGCGTTGACCCGAGCCAGGAACGACGGCATGTCCCGGTCTTTCGCCGCCACGAACAGCACCTCCGCGGCCATCAGTGTCCAGGCCAGGTAGGCGCCGAGGACCGAGATGATCAGTCCGATACTGATGAACCAGGCACCCCAGGTACCGACGGCGGATTCGAAGACCGGCGACATCGACGGCTGCTGCGCCACGGCGAGTTCGTCGCGCGGCATGATGCCGAACGACACCATGGTCACCGACGCGAAAATGGCCAGCACGCTGAGGAATCCGAGCACGGTGGCGCGGCCGATGTCCTCGCGCTTGCGCGCGTACCTGGAGTACACGCTCGCACCCTCGATGCCGAGGAACACGAAGACCGTCACCAGCATGGTCGAACGCACCTGTTCGACCAGCGATTCGGAATACGCGTCGCCGCCCCAGAAGTTGTCCGCGAAGACACCGGGGTCGAAGTAGAACAGCAGCACCACGATGAACACCAGGATCGGCACCAGCTTCGCCACTGTGACGATCTGGTTGATGGTGGCGGCTTCCTGGATCCCGCGCAGCACCATGAAATGGAACGCCCAGATGCACACCGTCGACAGCAGCACCGCGGGAACGGTGTTGCCCTCACCGAAGATGGGCAGCACCTGCCCGAGGGTGGACTTGATCAGCACCCAGTAGCTGACGTTGCCGACACAGGCGCTGGCCCAGTACCCGAACGCGGAGAAGAAACCGAGGTACTCACCGAAGCCGGCCTTCGCGTAGGCGTAGACACCGGCGTCGAGGTCTGGTTTGCGCACGGCCAGCGTCTGGAAGACGAACGCCAGCATCAGCATTCCGGTGCCGGCGATCGTCCAGGCGATGATCGCGCCGAATCCGCCGGTGGCCTGGCCGAAGTTGCGCGGTAGCGAGAAGACGCCGGCGCCGACCATGGAGCCGACCACCATCGCCGACAAGGTCAGCAACGGCATCTTCTTGGTCGCGGTCTGTTCCGAGGCTGTCATCGCGCTACTCCTCCGGATCGGTGCTGGCGATGGGGCGGACGCGGACCGGAGCAGTGGCGACGAGTGCCGCAATCATCGCGCATACCGGTGTCGGCAAGCCCTGGACCTGCCGTTGGAACTCGCCGTACACGCGACCTCCTACTGCGATGTCGATGTCCGGCAAATTTTAGGCGACCGCGCATCCTCGGTAGCGGCTTCGAGCGCGTGTCGCGACCACGAGACGCTGCGAACCGAAAATGCACCGGACCCGATGCGCACCTCGTGAGTGCGGCATCGGGTCCGGTGCTCGATCGCCCCGTGGGACCGACGGTTGGCTCAGGGCCGTCGATCGGGGCGAGTTCGTGGGGAGCCGGGTGTGACTCCGGGTCAGCGGGCCTCGGCGGCGGACTCGATGGTGAGCGCCGAGATCGCCTCGATCCGGGCGACAGCGTCGGCGACGATCCCGTCGATCAGCTCGGCCACCGTCGGCAGGCTGTCGATGATGCCGGTGACCTGGCCCGCGGGCAGCACGCCCGCGTCGGTGCGACCCTCGACGAGACCGGCCTTGGTCAGCATCGCCGAGTTCGCCGCCATCACGACCTGAGACCAGCTGAGGTCCTTGGTCTTTCGCATGGCCAGACCGTCACGCATCAGCGTGGACCATTTCATGCCGGTCATGCTCTTGAACTTGGCCGCGTTCGACACCGCCGCCGACAGACCGCGCCAGCCGCCGGAGTGCTCGAGCTTGGTCACCAGTTCGGTGTTCAGCATCCGATGCGGCATGCCGTCGACCTTCACCGACACCACCGTGTCCTGGAGGCCGCGCGCCAGGTACTCCTGCTTCACGGCCTCGGGAACGGTGCTCTCCTGGGTGAGCAGGAACCGGGTGCCCATCGCGACACCGGCCGCTCCGTAGGACAGCGCGGCGGCCAGGCCGCGTCCGTCGAAGAAGCCACCCGCCGCGATCACCGGGATATCGACCGCGTCGAGCACCGACGGCAGCAGCAGCGTGGTGGCGACCGGGCCGGTGTGCCCACCGCCCTCACCGCCCTGCACGATCACCGCGTCGGCGCCCCAGGACGCCACCTTCACCGCGTGCTTGGCGGCACCGATCGACGGAACCACCACGACACCGGCGTCTTTGAGCCGGGCGATGAGTTCTTTTTTCGGCGCGAGCGCGAAGGACGCGACACGTACCCGCTCGCGGATGAGCAGCTCGATGCGCTCGCCCGCGTCGGTGGCATCGGCGCGGATGTTCACCCCGAAGGGCTTGTCGGTGAGCGACTTGGTCTTGGCGACCGCCGCTTCGAGCTCCTCGAACGTCATCGTCGCCGAGGCGAGAATGCCGAGGCCGCCCGCGTTGGCGGTGGCCGCGACCAGTCGCGGGCCGGCGACCCAGCCCATGCCGGTCTGCACGACCGGGTGCTCGATGCCGACCAGTTCGGTCAGCGGAGTCCGCAAGCGCGCGCTCATGCTGTCTCCTCTCGGCGTGCTCGGGCGGCCTGCGTGGTTACGCTCCGCTGCCGCCTCCGGCCGCTGACCGCTCACGCCGCTACTTCCTTCTCACGGAAACCCTTGGGATCGAGCACGGTTCGGATGATCCGCAGCTCTTCCTCGGTCGGCAGCCTGGTCTCGCCCGCCGAACCCAGCTCGGCGATCTCGAACGAGGTGTTCTCAGCGACCTCTTCCGGGCTCACGCCGGGGTGTAGCGACAGCGCGCGCAGGGTGTGATCGGGGCCGTCGAAGTCGAACACGCCCAGATTGGTCACCACCCGGTGCAGGTGGTGGAAGCGGTACGCCGGGTTCTCGGGATCGATTCGGTCGTAACCGATTCCGGAGATGATGTCGACGTTCTCGACGAACACCCGATTGTTGTGCCGGGGCACGAAGTAGCTCGTCGCGTGGTTGATCGTGTTGCCGGGAGCGCCACGCACACCGAACATCTGGCGCGTGGGCTGCTGCAGCGGACCGAAAGCCGACAGGTTCTGGTTGCCGAACCGGTCGAGCTGATTCGCGCCCATCACCACATGGCGACGGCCGGAAGCGACCACGTCGAACACCCGGGAGAACGGAATCCAGCCCTCGACAGGAGCTTTCGCGCCGATCGCCGGTACCTCGGCGAAGAACAGCGCCTCACCGTCGGAGAGCAGCAGGTCGGGTTCGAAGGTGAGCCGGGCCAGCCGGGCGCCGATGGTGGTGACCGTCGACATCGGGCTGGCCATGATCTCACCGGCCCCGCGGAAGATTTCCGCGGCGGCGACGACGCAGACCTCAGCACGAGTAATAGGCCCGCCCGTCACCCGACCGCCGCCCCCCACGGAATCGCTTTGCGATGCTGTCATCATTTCTGCTCCTCAGCGAACGCGGCTACGGCGGACTGGTATTCCTCTTCGGAGACATCCAGGTAGCGAGCCTTGAACTCGGCCCACGACTCCGGCGTCTTCGCGGCCGCCACATAGTGCTTCTGAAACTTCTCATCGCGCCCGTAGCTGCCGGAGAAGGTGAAGTGCGCGCCGCCGGGCGACTCGACCACACCGTCGACCAGCATGCGGTTGAGGATGATCGCCTGTTGCGGAACGGCTTTCACCAGTTCCTCGGTTTCGACGATGCGATCCACCGAGATGTAGCGACGCTCCGCCGCCAGGCAGTACAGATCATCGAAGTACGGATCGACGCCCGTGTAGGCGGCGTTGCCGTGCTTGTCGGCCAGATCCAGGTGGACGAACGACGCGTCGAGGTTCAGCGCGGGCATCGCGACCAGTGTCTCGACGCGACCGTCGGCGGCGGGATACGGCGACGCGACGGTCTTCAGCTCGCCCTCCCAGAAGTCGAGCACCGCCGATCCGAGCCCGGCCCGGATCGGCAGGAAGGGCAGTCGTGCGGCGGCCGCTTGCAGCCCGCACTTCACCATTCCCTCGTCCATCTCGCGCACGGTGATCGCGCCCTCGGTGCGCGCCTTCGCGAACCACGGGTCGTAGAACGGCGCCGAATCCAGCGAGACGAACCCGTAGTACGCCTTGCGGACCTTGCCCGCCGAACACAGCAGACCCAGGTCGGGACCGCCGTAGGTGACCACGGTCAGGTCGGTGACATCGGAGCGCAGCAGTGCGCGCACCAGCGCCATCGGCTTGCGCCGTGAACCCCAGCCGCCGATGCCGATGGTCATGCCGCTGCGCAGCTCGCCGACCACCTCGTCGAGGGTCATTCTCTTGTCGCGCATGGCTTTCAGCTCTCCTTCTTCTGCGCGGCGAGATCGTCGTCGAAGCGCGCCCTGATCTCGTCGGCGACACCGGCGAGGTTGAGCTCCATCGTGAAGCCCTGTTCGTAGCGGTAGGAACGGTGCACGTCCTGCACGTCGATGCCGTTGAGCGCGCGTTTGGCGGCGCGGATCACGCGGCCGTCCTTGTTCGCGATGTTCTTCGCGACGTCCATCGCGGCGGCGTCGAGTTCGGCGCGCGGCACCACCTTGTACACCGAGCCGAAGTGGTGCAGCTGCTGGGCGGTGAGCTTGCCCGCGGTGTAGAACATGGTGCGCATCAGGTGCTGGGGGACCAGCCGGGACAGGTGCGTGGCGGCGCCGAGCGCGCCACGGTCCACCTCGGGCAGACCGAAGGTGGCGTCGTCGGAGGCGACGATGACGTCGGAGTTACCGACCAGGCCGATGCCGCCGCCGAGGCAGAAGCCGTTCACGGCAGTGACCACGGGCACCTCGCAGTCGTAGACCGCGGCGAAGGCGTCGAAACAGCCGTGGTTGGCGCGGATCAGCGCGGTATGGCCGACGTCGGCGTTCATCTCCTTGATGTCGACGCCCGCGTTGAACCCGCGGCCTTCCGCGCGCAGCACGACCACCCGGGTCTCCTGGTTGCGGCCCGCTGCCCGGACGGCGTCGGCCAGTGCGAACCAGCCGTCCGAGGGCAGGGCGTTGACCGGCGGGTAGTCGACTGTGACGACCTCTACCCCGTCGGCTTCGGTGTGACGGTTTATCCCCATCGCGATGTCTCCTCGTGCGCGCCCCGGCGAACCCGAGACAAAGCAAGCAATTGCTTGGTAGGTTAACACGGTGGCTGTAGAAATCGACCTTTCCGAGCAGATCGTTCTGGTGACGGGTGGCGTCCGAGGTGTCGGCGCCGGAATCAGCCGGGCCTTCCTCGCCGCGGGCGCGACGGTGCTGACCTGCGCACGCAGACCGGCAGACGAGCCGATCACGGTGGGGGACCGCGGCACCGAACACCTCACCTGCGATGTGCGCGATGCCGACGCGGTGCCGGCCATGTTCGCCGAGATCGTCGCCAGGCACGGCCGGATCGACCATGTGGTGAACAACGCGGGTGGCGCGCCGTTCGCGATGGCCGACGCCGCGAGCCCCAAATTCCACGCCAAGATCGTGGAGCTGAACCTCCTCGCGCCGCTGCTGATCTCGCAGCAGGCGAACGCGTTGATGCAGGACCAGGACGCGGGCGGCTCGATCGTGATGATCACCAGCGTCAGCGGCCACCGGCCCTCGCCCGGCACCGCCGCCTACGGCGCGGCCAAGGCGGGCCTGGACAACCTGGTCTCCTCGCTGGCCGTCGAATGGGCCCCGAAGGTCCGGCTCAACTCGGTAGTGGTCGGCCCGGTGGAAACCGAACTCAGCCACCTGCACTACGGCGACGCCGACGGAGTCGCCGCCGTCGCGAAGACCGTCCCCCTCGGCCGCCTCGCCAATCCCGCCGACGTCGGCAACGCGGCGCTGTTCCTGGCCTCCCCCCTGGCCGCCCACATCAGCGGCGCCGCCCTGCTAGTCCACGGCGGCGGCGAACGCCCCGCCTTCCTCGACGCCGCCAACGCCAACAACTAGCCGCCGATGCGAACCCGCAGTAGTCATCCCGTCCAGCGACTGAACATTCCCCACCTGCCGCAACCAACGCCACCCACCCAACCCAACCACCACGATTTTCGGCCGCCTCGCATCCGAAGGGCGAGACGGAACGCCGAAGGCGCAGTATCGCCCTTCGGATGCGAGGCCCTCAGGGCCGAAAATCCCGCGGCGCCAGCCGCCGACAAACACAGGAGCTACACATGACTGACCAGGTGATCTGCGCAGGCCGCACCGTAATCGTCACCGGCGCAGGCCGCGGAATAGGCCGCGCCCACGCCCTGGCCTTCGCCGCAGCGGGCGCCCGCGTGGTGGTCAACGATGTCGGCACCGCGCTCGACGGTGCCGCGACCACGGAAACCCCCGCCCAGCAGGTCGTCGACGAGATCGTCGCGGCCGGTGGTGAGGCCGTCGCCAACTACGACGACGTCGCCGATTGGGAAGGCGCCCGCCGCCTGATCCGTCAGGCTGTCGACACCTTCGGCGGCCTCGACGTGCTGGTCAACAACGCGGGCTTCGTGCGCGACCGCATGCTGGTGAACCTCGGCGAGGACGAGTGGGACGCTGTCGTCCGCGTGCACCTCAAGGGCCACTTCGCCACCATGCGGCACGCGGCCGAGTACTGGCGGGGCGAGTCGAAGGCGGGTCGCCCGGTGGATGCCCGCGTGATCAACACCAGCTCCGGTGCCGGTCTGCAGGGCAGCGTCGGCCAGGGCAATTACGGCGCCGCCAAGGCGGGTATCGCGGGTCTCACACTGACCGCGTCGGCCGAGTTCGGGCGCTACGGCGTGACCGTGAACGCCATCGCTCCCGCCGCCCGCACCCGGATGACCGAGACGGTCTTCGCCGACACCATGGCCGCCCCCGACGCGGGCTTCGACGCGATGGCGCCGGAGAACATCTCGCCGCTGGTGGTGTGGCTCGGCAGCACCGAATCCGCCGGGGTGACCGGCCGGATGTTCGAGGTAGAGGGCGGAAAGGTGGCGCTGGCGCAGGGCTGGATGCACGGCACCCCGGTCGATCGCGGCGCTCGCTGGAACCCCGCCGAACTGGGTCCGGTCGTCAAGGAACTGATCGAGAAGAGCACCCCGCCGGAGCCTGTTTACGGCGCATAGCAAACTTTGAGGCGTGCGGCCGGGGAAAAGTCCCCGGCCTGCACTTATGGCATGTCACACACGTCCAGGGGGCTGGACGACTCTTGCTCTCTTCTGCGGTCCCGGGACCGTGGGTTTACTATGGGCTACTGTTCGTCGATCCCGGAATGTGTCGCGACCGGGGGTAATTCTGCGCTGAATAACTAAGGGGATGATCTAGCGCATGGCCATTGGTCGCATGTTGCGCGTGTTTGCCGCTGCGAGTGTGCTGGCCGGCTGTGCGCTGTTAGGGCCCGCGGTCGCCATGGCCGCCCCGGAAAAGCCGCCGACGCCTGCCGCGCAGGCACCCGGTAGCGGAAGCTCCGGACAGGGCAACGGCAGCGGTGGCAACGGCGGTCAGAGCACCCCGACTCCCAAGCCCGATGAGCTCAGCCTGCCCGGTCAGGGCAATGGCCAGGCGACCAACCCCGCTCCCGGAGCCGACCCGGTCGGCCCACAGTCGGGCGCCCCGGTCGCCGACGAAGGCGAATGGACCCCGCTCACCATCCCCGGCCAGTCCAGCGCTGACGTCCCCAAGAAAGAAGTCGCGGGCCCGCTCTCCGGATCAGCCGCCGCTGGCGCGGGTTCTGCCGCCGCGGGTTCGGCCGCCGCGGGCGTGGTTCTCGGTACCGGTTCCGCGGGCCTCGGAGTGCTGCTCGGTACCGGTTCGGCGGGCCTCGGGGTGGTTCTCGGTACCGGTTCCGCGGGCGCGGCCGCCATCCTCGGTACCGGTTCGGCAGGCGCGGCCGCAGTTCTCGGTACCGGTTCGGCCGGTGCCGCCGCCGTTCTCGGCACGGGTTCGGCCGGTGCCGCGGCGGTACTCGGTACCGGCTCGGCCGCAGTCGGCTCGGCCGCCGCGGGTACCGGTTCGGCGGCGCTCGGTGCGGGCTCGGCTGTCCTCGGAACAGGTTCTGCCGCAGTGGGTTCCGCTGCTGCCGGTTCCGCCGCGGTAGGTTCCGCGGGTGCGGGCTCGGCCGCTGTCGGGTCCGCCGCTGTCGGTTCGGCGGCGGTCGGCTCGGCCTCGCCCCTGCTGTTGTTGCTGATCCCGATCCCTTCGGTCCCGGCTGTACCGGCGCTTCCGTCGATCGCGATCCCACCCACTCCCGCGGTCCCTGGTGTCCCGAATATCGCTGTGGCAGTGCCTGTTCCGGCCGCCGCACCACCGGCGGCCGAGGCTCCGGCTCCCGCCGCGCCACCCGCTGCGGCGGCACCGGCGGCCAAGCCGAGCCACGAGTTCAAGCCGACCAGTGACAACAGCGGCCTGCCCGAACCCGAACTCCTGTCGGTGATCGGCGGCCTGATAGCGCTCACGCTGGCCGGAACCGGTTCGGGCGCAGTGAGTTTCCAAGGTGCCGCGGCAGCCCAAGCGCGGGTGAACGCGGCGCGTGCCGAGTTCTTCGGACCGAGGTCGTGAGGGGATCTTCGATGAGTAAGAGCAAGACCCAGAGCACCTCCCGGTCCTATCGCCGCGTCGCCGCCGCCGTCGACGCGGTGTGCGCGGTGGCCGCCGACTCCGACGCCACCAGCCTCGACGAAGTGGTCCATGCCATCTCGCTGGAGCGGAAACGTGAAATCGAGATCACCAGCGCGAACCTCGGCCCCGGCGTGTGCGGTCAGCGCCGGTTCTACCCCGAACGCGACATCATCGTGCTCGCCGACGCTCTCCCGAGTCGCGATCACACCCTCGCCCACGAACTCGGCCACATCGTCTTCGACCACGAGGGCGCGCCCGCGGTGGAGACGACCCTCGAGGTCAGCGACGATCTGATCGCCTACATGCTCAGCCAGCGCGCCCACGCGCAGATCGTCGACGACGGCGCCGACGATCTCGCCGAATGGGAAGCCGAGACCTTCGCGGCCATGCTCATGACGCGCCTGCGCGTATTCAGCAACCGGGGCGCAGGCGTCTCGGTCCTTCGATTCGATGAGGCACTCGGATGACACTCTGGTTGACAGCCCTGCTGGTCTGGGTTGCCGCGGGTGCGCGAGTGGGTCGCGTGCTGGTGAAGCCCGCGACGACCGCCCGCGTGGCCATCGTCGTCGCGGTCGCCGCTGTGGCACTCGCGGTCACCGTCGCCATTCCCGAGATGGCTGTTGCCATCGACAATCTGATGAAGGGCGGTGTGCACAGCGGCTGGCTGTCCACCGGTCTCGTGATCTCCGCCTGGATCCTGTTCACCACGGCCACCTCGGTGGTGGCCTCGGCCGCGTGGCCGGTGGTCTCGCGACGCAACCTGCGCCAGGTCGCGATGGTCGTGTACGGCATCGGCGCGGTGGCGATCGCGATCACTCTGGCGTGGTCGTTCACCTTCGGCTGGATCATGGTCGCGCTGGGCGCGGTGTTCATCGTGACCACCGGCCTGCGCAACCTGGACTGGACGATCCTCGGGCGTGGCATCGCCATCTACATCACCGGTACGGCGCTGGTCGCGGTGCTCGCCGTCGCCAATGTGGGTCGCGCGTTCCAGAATGCCGCGCCGACGCCGCCCAACGAACCGCTGTGGGGCTGGGCCGCGTGGGAGATCGCGGCGCTGCTGATCGCGCTCGGTGCCGTGTCGATCGTGATCGAGCTGTGGTGGCGGGCCAAGCTCCTGCTGCGCAAGATCCGTCCGCTGCACCAGTTGATGGTCGGCCGGTTCCCTGAGGTGGTCGCGCCCGAACAGAACGCCACCTCGGCACAGCTCAAGGCTTCCGATCACATGGCACAGGTGATGGACGCGCTGTATCTGCTCTCCGGCAGCGGCATCGTGATCCCGGCGGCCGGTGAGCCGCCGAGTTCGGTGCCGCAGCGGGCCGCGGTGGTGGCCGAGTGGGCGCGAAATCCGTTGGGGGACTTGTTCGTCGACGCTCGGTGGATCGCACCGCCGCCCGGCATCAGCCCCCGCGGCTGGGTGCTGGCGCTGTCGAATCAGTACGAGTACGCGGTGGCCGACGCGAAGACGGCACCGCAGAACGCCGCTTCCTCGACCTAGGCCGAACGCAGAAAACGGGCCTGAGCTGGTGTTTCCACCGTCTCAGGCCCGTTGTCTGCGTATCCGACGTATTTACGGCCGTACCCAGGACACCATCAGGTGCGTCAGGCCGGCCGCTGCGTGGATCCTATTCTGTTCCGTCCGGAGGAATTTCGGGCAAGCCTTCGCTGGCCCGTAGCTTCTCCGCCATCGAGGTGAGCAGATTCTGTGATTCTTCGGACAGGTCGAATGCCCTACTCGACAGTCGACGAAGTCCATAACCCTGCAGCTGCGCGAGCAGCTCCAGGTCGTGATCGATCTTGGCCGCGTAGATATCGTTGAAGAAGTAGTCAGGCTTGACCTTGAAGAACTTCGCCAGGGCGGCCACCGTCTCGTCGGACGGATTCGTTCGTTGTCCCGACCGCAACTGCGAGAGATACGGCTTCGAGATCGGATGCCCGGAGGCAGTCAGCGCAGCCGCAACCTCTGCGTTGGTGTGCGGCTTGCGCCCCGGGGGATGCACGGTTTCGAACAGCTTGTTCAGCCGCGCCGCGAAATCAGCCATTGTGAGCCGCCCAATTCCCTTCACTGTACTAACAGTCGTTATCTCGGATACGTATCATTGATATTAGCGGCTCAGTAACTGAAAACCTACGCCTGATTGGGGATTTCTCTACGATTTCCGACGCTTACCTGCGTGCAGGGGCGGCGGCGGTCGCGTTTGCGGGTCGCGCCAACGACTCTTGTGGAGCGCCGGGGTCCCCGGGTTCGTGCCCGTCGCAGGGTTCTTCCACCATGCCCCCATGATAGCCCTAAGATAGCTGACATCTCATGATCCCCCTGCCCCCCGTGACTTTGTGGCGTACGACACGTTCCGGGCGCCCTGGGATGAATGTTCAACCTGGGCGCCCGGTTTCGGTAAGGGCCAGTCTACAGGCGCTCGATGATGGTGCCCGTCGCGAGTGCGCCGCCGGCGCACATGAGCACCATGGCAGTGCCCTGACCTGTGCGTTCGAGTTCGTGTAACGCGGTCGTGATCAATCGGGAGCCGGTAGAGCCCACAGGATGCCCGATTGCGATCGCGCCGCCGTTGACATTTACCCGTTCCATGTCAGGTTGATGTACGGCAGCCCACGAAAGTGCGACCGACGCGAATGCTTCGTTGATCTCGAATAGATCGATATCGCCAATCGTCATTCCGGAGCGCTCGAGCAGTCGGGTGCACGCCTGCACCGGGCCGTCCAGATGGAACTCCGGTTCGGCGCCGACGAGTACCTGGGTGTGAATCCGGGCGCGCGGACGCAAACCCTTTCGGCGCGCGACGGTTTCGTCCATCAGCAGCACGGCGGCGGCGCCGTCGGAGATCTGCGACGAGGTGCCCGCGGTGTGGATGCCGTCGGCCACGACCGGTTTCAGTGCCGCCAGCCCTTCGCGGGTGGTCGCGCGCAGACCCTGATCGCGGGCGACCTCCACCTTTTCGCCGGTGGCCGCGCCCTCGCTGTCGAGTACCGGCGCCGAGACCGGAAGCACCTCGCGGTCGTAGCGGCCCTCGGCCCACGCCTTGGCCGCCAATTGCTGAGAGCGCAAACCGAATTCGTCGATATCGGACCGGGTGATCCCGCGCCTGCGGGCGATGCGCTCGGCGGCGCCGAACTGGTCGGGCAGATCGATCGACCACGACGCGGGCCGTCGCGGCCCCGCCTCGGTGCCGACATTGGCGCCGAGCGGCACCCGGCTCATCGCTTCGACGCCGCATGCGACGCCGACGTCGATCGCGCCGGTGGCGATGAGGCCCGCGATGAGGTGGTTGGCCTGCTGGGCCGAGCCGCACTGGGCGTCGATCGTGGTCGCGCCGGTCTGCCACGGCAGGCCCGCGTGCAGCCAGGCGACGCGGGTGACGTTGTTGGATTGCTCGCCCGCCTGGGTGACGCAGCCGCCGATCACCTGCTCGACCTCGGCCGGGTCGAGGCCCGCCCGGTCGAGTAGTCCGCGCTGGGCCAGGCCGAGCAATTCGGCGGCGTGCAGTCCCGAAAGTTGCCCTCGACGTTTGCCGATGGGGGTCCGCACGGCCTCGACGATCACGGGTGTGCCCATGTGATTCTCCCTTATAACTGCAACAGGTTCTGATCTTGAGCTCAGGGTAAAACCGCGAGGTTCTTCCGTCGCGGCGACCGCTATGCTTGAATGATTATAGAACGTGTTTCAGTTTGTCGAAGGAGACATCTGGTGGTAGATCCGAGCACCGAACACGCCGGCCCTGTGACGGGTGCCCGGCCGAACCTGCCGGACGGGTTCGACGTTACCGACCCGGCCATCTACGCCGAGCGGATTCCGGCCGAGGAGTTTGCCGAACTGCGTCGTACGGCCCCGATCTGGTGGAACCCGCAGTCGCCCGAGGTGGGCGGGTTCCATGACGACGGCTTCTGGGTGGTGAGCAAGCACGCCGACGTCAAAGAGGTGTCGCGCCGCAGCGATGTGTTCTCCACTTTCGAGAACACCGCGATCCCGCGCTTCAACGATGACATCCAGCGCGAGCAGATCGAACTACAGCGCTTCGTCCTGTTGAACAAGGACGCCCCCGAGCACACCAAGCTGCGCAAGCTGATCGCCAAGGGCTTCACCCCGCGCGCGATCAACGGCCTGCGCGCCGAACTCTCGGCCCGTGCCGAAGGCATCGTGAAGCGGGCGGCCGAGTCCGGCAGCGGTGACTTCGTCACCCAGGTGGCGTGTGAGCTGCCGCTGCAGGCGATCGCCGAACTGATCGGTGTGCCGCAGGAGGACCGGATGAAGGTCTTCGACTGGTCCAACGACATGACCAGCTACGACGATCCGGACAGCACTGCCGATCCGGTCGCCGCGTCGATGGAGATCCTCGGCTACGCCTACCAGATGGCCGAGGCCAGGAAGGCCTGTCCGGCCGACGATCTGGTGACCACGCTGATCGAGGCCGACGTCGACGGCGAGCACCTCACGCCGGAGGAATTCGGCTTCTTCGTGATCGTCCTGGCCGTCGCGGGCAACGAGACGACACGCAACGCCATCACGCACGGCATGATCGCCTTCATGGAGAACCCCGACCAGTGGGAGTTGTTCAAGAAGGAGCGCCCCGCCACCGCGGCGGACGAGATCATCCGCTGGGCGACCCCGGTGACCTCCTTCCAGCGCACCGCGCTCGAGGACACCGAACTCGGCGGCGTGCAGATCAAGAAGGGCCAGCGCCTGGTCATGCTGTACCGCTCGGCAAACTTCGACGAAGAGGTTTTCGAGAACCCGGAGAAGTTCGACATCACCCGCACCGACAACCAGCACCTGGCCTTCGGCGGCACCGGCGCCCATTTCTGCGTCGGCGCGAACCTGGCTCGGCTCGAGGTCGATCTGATCTTCAACGCGATTGCTGATCATCTGCCCGATATCACGCAGATCGGTGATCCGAAACGTCTGCGTTCGGGTTGGCTCAATGGGATCAAGGAGCTGCCGGTCGATTACAAGTCCACCGGTTGCCCCGTCGCGCACTGAGTCGCTGACAACGAGAACAGCCCGAGACCGAAAGGTCCCGGGCTGTTCTCGCGTTTGCCGCTATGCGACGGGACGCGTGGTCGCTACCGCGCGGTCCACTTCCCAGAAAGCGCGCAAAGCGGCGATCTTTCCCTCGGCGTCGACCTTGTAGGTGAACACACCCTCGGCGTCGATGACGTGGCCGGCCATGGTGGTGCGGATCAGGCCGGTGAAGGCGATTTCGTTCCCGCAGGCGAAAGAGTCCTCGAAGCGGAATTCGATGGATTCGGTGAGGGCGATGGCCTTGTCCCAGAAAGCGCCGATGGCCTCGTGGCCGCGGTGGCCGACACCCTCGGGGTCGAAACCCGAAGGACCGACGGGATCTTCGACGATGCCGTCCTCGGCGAACAGGGCGACCCAGGCCGCCCGGTCCTTCGCTCTGACCGCGGCCTGGGATGCCAGGCCCGCGGCACGGGCGGTGCGTTCGATGGTGGTCATGGCTGCACCTTCGCGATGATGGGGTCGGCGATGTACTTCTCGGCGAACTTGCGCAGCGAGTCCTGCTTGGCCGCCAGCTCGCCGTCGAACCCGATGCCGTCGGCCAGCCACGGCACCACGATGTTGTCGGTGACGCCCGCGTCGGCCAGGTCCTGATAGCCGTCGCGGCCGAACTTGTCGATGCAGACGGACTGGATCTCGAAGGGCTCCCCGGACCGGCCGTACTCGGCACGCAGGTCGCGCAGCGTGCCGATGGTGGTGACCAGGTCGTCGAACTTCATCATCGCCGAGGTCCAGCCGTCACCGATGCGGGCGGCCCGGCGCAGCGCCGGGCCGGTGTGCCCGCCGATGTAGAACGGCACCCGCTCGCTCGGCGCGGGGCTCATCTGCAGCTGATCGAAATCGAAGAACTCGCCGTGGAATTCGACCATGCCGCCGTCGAGGACGAGCCGGATGACCTCGATCATCTCGTCGACTCTGGCGCCGCGGCGCGCGTACGGGACACCGCACCATTCGAATTCCTCAGGCGCCCAGCCGATCCCGATGCCGAACCCGAACCGGTTGCCCGACAGGTTGGCGATCGAGCCGACCTGTCGGGCCAGCAGCAGCGGATTGCGCGAGCCGAGCTTGAGAACATTGGTGTAGAAGCGCAGGTTCGTGGTGACCGCGGCCATGGACGCGGCGGCGATCAGCGGATCCACCCACGGAGTCTCCGGGCCCCAGAAGCGACTGCCGTCGGGGGTGTACGGGTAGTCGGCGGCCTGCGACTTCATGTAGAACAGCGAATCGGGCAGGCCGATGGAGGTGAACCCGCATTCTTCGGCCGTCTTGGCCAGCTCGGTGAGCTGATCCAAGGGGCTCAGTGCGACACCGAGGGTGAATTTCATGCCGGACGCTCGCTTCCCACGACCCACATCGAGAAGTACTGGGAGCCACCGCCGTACGCATGGCCGAGGGCCTTGCGCGCGTTCGGCACCTGGTACGCACCCGCGCGGCCCATCACCTGCTTGGCCGCTTCGGCGAACCGGATCAGGCCGGAGGCGCCGATCGGGTTGGACGAGAGGACGCCGCCCGACGGGTTCACCGGAATGCGCCCGCCGATCTCCGTCTCACCCTTGTCGGTGAGCTTCCAGCCGTCGCCCTCGGCCGCGAAGCCGAGATTCTCGAGCCACATCGGCTCGAACCAGGAGAACGGCACGTAGATCTCGGCGACGTCGATCTCTTCCAGGGGGTCGGTGATCCCGGCCGACTTCCACAGGGCCGTGGCCGCGTCCCGGCCCGCCTGCGGATTCACCTGGTCGCGGCCGGAGAAGGTGGTCGGCTCGGTGCGCATCGCGGTGCCGTGTACCCAGGCCACCTTCTTGCCCTCGGCTTCGACCACCGCGGCGGCCTCGGCATCGCCGATCACCACGGCGCACGCGCCGTCCGACGACGGGCAGGTCTCATCGAAACGGATGGGATCCCAGAGCATTTGGGATGCCAGTACCGACTCGAGGGTGATGTCGGGCTGATGCAGGTGTGCGAGCGGGTTCTTCGCGCCGTTGCGTCGATCCTTCACCGCCACCATCGCGCCGATGTGCAGTGGTGCGTTCGAGCGACGGATGTAGGAGCGCACGTGGGGGGCGAAATAGCCGCCCGCGCCCGCGCCGACCGGCATGGTGAACGGCACCGGAATCGACAACGCCCACATGGCATTCGACTCCGACTGCTTCTCCCAGGCGATGGCGAGGACGCGCTTGTGCACCCCACCCTGCACCAGGTTGGCGGCGACGACGCCGGTCGATCCGCCGACCGAGCCCGCGGTGTGCACGCGGATCAACGGCTTGCCCGCCGCGCCGAGCGCCTCGGCCATGTACAGCTCGGGCATCATGACGCCCTCGAAGAAGTCGGGGGCCTTGCCGACGACGACAGCGTCGATATCGGCGATGGTCAGACCCGCGTCATCGAGTGCGCGATCGATGGCCTCACGGCACATGCCCGACATGGACACGTCCGTACGTTTTGTCACGTGATGGGTTTGGCCGGTGCCGAGCACCGCTGCGGGGAAGCTCACTTGACCTCCATGACGGCGACCAGATTCTGTTGCAGCGCAGGGCCGCTGGTCGCATGAGCGAGGGTCCGGTTCGCGGTGCCGGACATGATGGCTTGGGCGGCGCTGCCGATTCGTTCGAGACCCGCGGCGAACATCGGATTGGCGGCGAGGGCGCCGCCGGAGGGGTTGATCCGGGTGTCCGCGGACAGTCCGATCGCTTCCGCGAGGATCAACTGCTGGTGACTGAACGGCGCGTGCAGCTCGGCCACGTCGAAGGTGGTGTTGCCGCCGGTCGCCACCGCGGCCGCCTTGGTGGTGGAGGGCGAGCGGGTCAGGTCGCGACCGCCGAGCGCCTGGGCGTCGATGTTGTGCGCGATTCCGGTGATCCACGCGGGCCGCTCGCAGAGCTCCCGCGCGCGATCGCCGACCGCGAGCACGATCGCGGCCGCGCCGTCGGTGATCGGCGCGATGTCGTGGGCGCGCAGCGGGTCGGCCACATAGGGTGCGCCGAGGTCACCGCCCGCGACCGCCGCCATGTCCTGCTCGGTCCACCGGCCGGAGTCCAGACCGGCACGTGCCTGCAGACCCGCGATCGAGACCGCGTCGGGCCACATCGGCGCGACCAGGTAGGGATCGAGCTGCATGGTCAGCACCTGGCGCAGCGTGCCGGCCGACGACTTGCCGAAGCCGTACACGAGTGCGGTCTGCGCCTGTCCGGAACGCAGCTTCACCCATGCTTCGTAGAGCGCCCATGCGGCGTCCATCTCCACGTGCGATTCGTTGATCGGCGGGACGGCGCCGATCGCATCGATCGCCGAGATGAACGAGAACGCGCGTCCGGCAAGGAAGTCGGAGGACCCCGAGCACCAGAAGTCGATATCGGACTTGGTGATGCCGAGATCGGCGTAGAGCTGCTGGAAGCACGGCACGAGCATCTCGACGCCGTTGGTGGTGCCGTGGGTTTCGGGTACGTGTGGTGCGTGGGCGAAGCCCACCACCGCGATCTCGGGCAGGCTCGCGTCGCTGCCGGAGGATGCTGATGTGGTCAACGTCGCCTCTCTAGAGGTGGTGCTGGTAGGACTCGTAGGGAGCGTCGGGCTCCCCGGTGGGCCGGAAGTGGTCGATATTGGCCAGCGTGTGGCCCCACTCCTCGCGGGGTTTCCACACCGCCTCGACCTGCATGCCCATCCGCACCTCGTCGGCCGCACAGCCGAGGATCAGGTGCAGGACCGGGATGTCGGCGCCGTCGAGGAGCACATAGGCGGCCACGTACGGCGGCTTGATCCGCTGGCCGAGGAACGGCACGTTGACGATGCAGAAGGTGGTCACCGTGCCCTTGTCGGACAGCTCGACCAGATCGTCGGTGGGTCTGCCGTCGGTCGGGTTGGCGCCGCGCGGCGGGAAGTACACCCGCCCGCCCGCTTCGGAGCGGCCGCCGATGAGCTTGCCTTCGGCCAGTCCGCGCAGGTAGACGCTCTCCTGGGGAGAGGCCGTGTGCTTGTAGTCGAGGTCGACGGGCGTGGTCAGGATGGTGATCGGTGTTTGTTCGGAGTAGTCGGCGGGGCTGGTGCGCTCGCCGGGTTCGAAGCAGGCGATGTCCTGGATGCGGCCGGTTCGCTCGTCGGCCCAGCGGGCACTGACCCGCATTCCGGTGCTGAGTTGTCCCGGGTCGGTCACGTCCAGGGCATGCAGCAACGCCGTGTCGGCGCCGTCGAGCTGGATCAGCGCCCAGGCGAACGGGCGGTCGAACGGCTGGCCGGGCAATGGCTCGGACACCCACGTCCAGGACGTGACGGTGCCGGTCGCCGCGACCTCGACCAGTTCGGCCAGCGCCGCGCTGGTGTGTGGATCGTATTCGGGCGGTGGCACGAGTATTCGCCCGTCGCTGCCGCGCGCGCCGAGTATCCGGCGTTCGCGCAGTCCGGTCAGAAAAGCGCCGATGATGGGTCCGACGGACCTGGTGTAGTCGAATCGCACCCTCAGGGGTGCACTCAATACTTCCACTGCGGTATTCCCCTGGGTCACGATATCGAGTAGAACAGGTTCTTATTCTGCTCGCAAGGATTCGCCGAAAGGGCGCCGATCATGAAATTCGGATTGCAACTCGGATACTGGGGCGCGCAGCCGCCCGCCAACGCAGGCGAGCTGGTGGTCGCGGCCGAGGAAACCGGCTTCGACGCGGTGTTCGCGGCCGAGTCCTGGGGCTCGGACGCCTTCACGCCACTGGCCTGGTGGGGCTCGTCCACCGAGCGCGTGCGACTGGGCACCTCGGTGGCGCAGATGTCGGCCCGCACCCCCGCGGCGGCCGCGATGCACGCGCTCACGCTCGATCACCTCAGCGGCGGCCGGGCAGTTCTCGGCCTCGGCGTCTCCGGCCCGCAGGTGGTGGAGGGCTGGTACGGCCAGCCCTTCGCGCAGCCGCTGCGGCGTACGCGCGAGTACGTCGACATCGTGCGCAAGGTGCTGGCCCGCGAGGCGCCGGTGACGTCGGACGGCAAGCATTACGGCCTGCCCTACACGGGCCCCGCCGCGACCGGGCTCGGCAAGCCGCTCAAGCCGATCGTGCATCCGCTGCGCGCCGATCTGCCGATCTGGCTGGGTGCGGAGGGCCCGAAGAACGTCGCACAGACCGCTGAGATCGCCGACGGCTGGCTCGCGATCTACTACGCACCCCGACTGGCCGGGATGTACAACGAGTGGCTCGACGAGGGCTTCGCGCGGCCGGGCGCGCGCCGTTCGCGCGACGACTTCGAGATCGCGGCGAGCGCGCAGGTGGTGATCACCGACGATCCGGCGGGCGAGATCGAGCGGATGCGCTGGGTGAGCGCGCTCTACATCGGCGGCATGGGCGCGCCGGAGCTGAATTTCCACGCCCAGGTGTACAAGCGGATGGGCTACGCCGCCGAGGTCGACGAGATCTCCGCGCTGTTCCAGGCGGGGCGCAAGGCCGAGGCCGCGGCGGCGGTGCCCGACGAGCTGATCACCGACACCGCGATCTTCGGCGACGAGACGCATGTGCGCTCCCGGTTGAAGGAATGGGAGGACGCGGGCGTGACGATGATGCTGATCTCGGTCTCGGATGCCGAACAAATGCGTCGGCTCCAACCCCTTGTCACCATGTAGAACACGTTCTAAATTCGAAGGGTGAGCCAGCAGACAACGGAAGTCCTCGGACTGTGGAATATCGCCGAGGCCGATCCCGAACGGATCGCCCTCGTCGACCCGGACGGTAGAGAGATCAGCTATCGAGAATTGGCCACCCTCGCCAACCGGTACGCCAACGGGCTACGCGGCATCGGATTGCGCACCGGCGACGTGGTGGTCAGCATGCTGCACAACGGGGTCGAGGCGATCGCCGCGTACTTCGCCGCCTACCAGGCCGGTTTCTATATCGTCGCGGTGAACTGGCACCTCACCGCGCCGGAGATCGCCTACATCCTCGGCGACAGCGAGGCGTCGGCGTTCCTGGCCAGTGAGCGGTTCGCCGACACCGCGGCCGAGGCCGCCGACCTCGCCGAACTGTCCGCCGACGCCCGTTTCTCGGCGGGCACCATCCCAGGCTTCCGGCCGGTGTCCTGGCTCGGCGCCGCCGACACCGGTCGTCCGGACGAGCGGTCCATCGGCGCGCCGATGCTCTACACCTCGGGCACCACCGGTCGGCCCAAGGGCGTTCGCCGCCCGCTGACCGGCGCGGATCCCGATGTCGTTCCCGCGGCCAACCAGGCCTACTTCAGCCTGTTCGGCCTCGGTCCCTACGACGATCACGTGCACATCTGCGGCTCGCCGCTCTATCACACGGCCGTGCTGAACAACTCGACGATCTCGATCCAGATGGGGCACAAGCTCGTGCTGATGGATCGCTGGGACGCCGAGGGCATGCTCGCGCTGATCGAGAAGTACAAGGTCACCCACAGTCACATGGTGCCCACGCAGTTCAACCGGCTGCTGGCCCTGCCCGACGAGGTGCGGGCCCGCTACGACATGTCCTCGCTGCGCAGCATGATCCACGGTGCGGCGCCGTGCCCGCCGGACACCAAGCGACGCATGCTCGAGTGGTGGGGACCGGTCGTCACCGAGTACTACGCCGCGACCGAGGGCGGCGGCACGGTGATCACCGGCGCCGAGTGGCTGGAAAAGCCGGGCTCGGTGGGCAAGGCGTGGCCGTGGTCGGTGGTGAAGGTGCTCGACGAGCAGGACGGCACCGAACTGCCCGCGGGCAAAGAGGGCCTGATCTACATGAAGATGGGCGCATCCAGCTTCGAGTACCACAAGGCCAAGGAGAAGACCGAGGAGTCGCGCGTCGGTGAGATGTTCACCGTCGGCGACATCGGCTACTTCGACGCCGACGGTTACCTGTTTCTCTGCGACCGGCGTTCGGATCTGATCCTGTCCGGTGGGGTGAACATCTACCCGGCCGAGATCGAGGGCGTGCTGATGAGCCACCCGAAGATCGCCGATGTGGCGGTTCTCGGTGTGCCCGACCCGGATTGGGGTCAGCAGGTGAAGGCGTTCGTGCAACCGGTGCCCGGCACCGAGGGCAGCGACGAACTCACCACCGACATCCTCGAATTCGCCGCGAGCCAGCTCGCGAAGTACAAGCTGCCCCGCACGGTGGAATACCGTGCGGAGCTGCCCCGCGATCCCAACGGAAAGCTGTACAAGCGCCGCCTGCTCTGAATTGGCGTTCCCGCTCAGACGGGCTCGCGCCACTCCGGCTCGAGCCCGAAGAGCGGGAACAGGCGCTGGGTGTCGAGGAAGAAGTTGAGGCCGGCGATGGTGTCGCCCTCGAGTTCGAGCACCGTGATCGACCACGGCACCCAGACGCCGGGCTCCTCGCTCGGCTTGTAGTGGCCGAAGGCGGGCGAACCGTTGGCGCCGACCAGCGGCACCATCCGCGAATTGCGGCACGCGCTGCCCGTGCTGAGCATGAACGCGGCCACGTTCTCCGGGCCCGAGATCCAGAGATCGAACGGCGGCATCGACAGCGCCACATCGGCTTTGAGCAGGGTGGTGAGCGCGTCCATGTCGTAGGCCTCGAACGCCTTGACGAAATCGTCGATCAGTTTGCGCTGATCCGGATCGGTCTCGTCGAAGCTGTCGGCCACGGTCGGCTGCACCTTCGACATGGTGGCCCTGGCCCGCTGCAGCGCACTGTTCACCGACGCCGGCGACATCATCAGCGCCTCGGCGGTCTCACCCGCGGAGAAGCGCAGCACCTCACGCATGATCAGGATCGCGCGCTGAGTGGCGGGCAGGTGCTGGCACGCCGCGACGAAGGCCAGGCGCAGCGTGTCCCTGGTGGAGGCATGGTCGGCCGGGTCGGCGCCGAAGGCCAGCGCGTTCGGGATCGGCTCGATCCACACGTAGTCGGGCTGGGGCATGGGCAGCGGTGAATCCGGGCGGCCCGGCCCGTTGAGATCCATCGGTCTGGCACGACTCTGGGGACGGTCGAGCATGTCCAGACAGATATTGGTGGCGATCTTGTAGAGCCACGAGCGCAGACTCGCGCGGCCCTCGAAGGAATCGTAGGAGCGCCAGGCGCGGGTGAAGGTTTCCTGCACCGCGTCTTCGGCCTCGAAGGAGGACCCGAGCATCCGGTAGGCATACGCGCACAACTCGCGCCGATGCGTCTCGAATTCGGCGAGTACAGCGGGATCAGGGCCGGTGGTGGCGGTTGTGGCGTCGCTCATAGTTTCACGATGCCACAGGGGTCCGACAGCCGACAGAGGCGAAAACGGGCTATCGCGATTTCGCGAACTTCGCGCGGTTGCGATGAATCCGCGTCGACCGCCACGTCTACATGTTCGAGACCGCAACGACGCCCCGAAAGGCTGATCCCATGAGCAACAAGATGATCTTCATCAACCTCCCCGTCGCCGACCTCGACCGCTCCAAAGGCTTCTACGAGGCGCTCGGCTGGAAGGTGAACGAGGACTTCACCGATCAGAACGCGGCCTGCATCGTCGTCGACGACAACATCTGCCTGATGCTGCTGACCAAGGACTTCTTCACCACGTTCAGCAAGCGCCCGATCGCTGATACCGGGGCTGCTATCGGTGCCGCTTACGCGTTGTCACTCGGCAGCGCAGCGGAGGTCGACGCGCTCACCGACGCGGCTGTGGCGGCGGGTGCCGCCGAAGAGGTGAACGACGACAAGAAGGCGCAGGAGGCTCAGGTCGGGATGCACGGTCGGACGTTCATCGACCCGGATGGGCACCAGTGGGAGCCGTTCTTCATGGACTACCCGGGGGCGTGACGACGCGAGCGCCGGCACGCTCGAGCGCGGCCCCATGGGGGGCCGCGCCGTGCGGGGGCGGGAGTGGGGTTATGGCGGATCAGGTGCCGGAGAAGTTCGGCTTGCGCTTCTCGGCGAAGGCTCGCGGGCCTTCCTTGGCATCGGCTGATCTGAACACCTCGATGCCGATCTTCGCCTCGATGGGGAACGCCTCGTTCTCCGGCATGGCCTCGGTTTCGCGCAGGGTGCGCAGCATCGCCTGGACGGCGAGCGGGCCGTTGTCGGCGATCTGGCCTGCCAGCGCCAAGGCTTTGTCGAGGGCGGTTCCGTCGGGGACCACATGGCCGATCAGGCCGATGTCCTTGGCCTCGGCAGCGGTGATGTGCCGACCGGTCAGCAGCAGATCGGCGGCCACGGTGTACGGGATCTGCCGGGCCAGCCGCACCGCGGAACCACCCAGCGGGAACAGGCCCCACCGGGCCTCGGAGACGCCGAACTTGGCGCTTTCCCCGGCCACGCGCAGGTCGGTGCCCTGCAGGATCTCGGTGCCACCGGCGATGGCCGGGCCCTCGACTGCCGCGATCAGCGGCTTGGCCAGTCGCCGTCCCTTCAGCAGCGCGGGGAGGTAGGCCGGGTCCCAGCTGCCGCTGGCGGCGGTGTCCCCCGGATGCGACGAGCTCATCGCCTTCAGATCCATCCCCGCGCAGAAGGCCCCGCCCGCACCGGTGAGGATCGCGACGCGGATGTCGGGATCGCTGTCCACTTGGTTCCAGGCGTCGAGCATGATCGCCATCATCTCGCTGGACAGGGCGTTGCGGGCCTCCGGCCGATTCATGGTGACGATGAGGACATGGTCGCGCTTCTCGACCAGGCAGTGGGCCATTTTCGTACTCCTGACAAGTTGAGTCTTGTCAGAAACAGTAACACGTTCTATTTTTGTCCTTGTGAGCTACAACATAGCCGATCTCGTCGAACATGCCGTCGACTTGATGCCCGACCGGATCGTGCTGGTCGGCGAACATCGAGAATCGACCTACGCCGAACTGGAGGAGCGGGCCAACAAGTTGGCCCACTACCTGCTGGAACAGGGTGTGCGTCCCGGCGACAAAGTCGGAATCTATTCCAGGAACACTGTCGAGGCCGTCGAAGCGATGGTGGCCGTCTTCAAGGCCAGGGCGGTGATGATCAACGTCAACTTCCGCTACGTCGAGAACGAGTTACTGCACATCTTCGACAACTCCGACATGGTCGCGCTGATCCACGAGCGCCGCTACACCGACAAGGTGGCGGCGGTGCGGGAGAAGGTGCCGGGCCTGAAGACGGTGATCGTGGTCGAGGACGGCACCGATGGGCCCACGGGCGCGGACACCGTGGAGTACGAAGCGGCGCTGGCCGATTCGTCGGGTGAACGAGACTTCGGTGAGCGCTCGCCCGACGACATCTACATGCTCTACACCGGTGGTACCACGGGGCTGCCCAAGGGTGTGATGTGGCGGCACGAGGATGTCTGGCGCGTCCTCGGCGCTGGCATCAACTTCGTCACCGGCGAGTACGTCAAGGACGAATGGGAGCTGGCCAAGGTCGGCGCGGCCAACCCGCAGATGGTGCGGTTCCCGATCCCGCCGATGATCCACGGCGGCTCGCAGTGGGCCACCTTCCACAGCCTGTTCGGCGGTGGCAAGGCCGTGATGATTCCCGAGTTCAGCGGGCACGGTGTGTGGCAGGCCGTCGACAAGCACGGCATCAACCTGATCTTCATCACCGGTGACGCGATGGCGCGCCCGATGCTCGACGCTCTCGCCGAAGGCAACCCGGAAACCGGTGAGCCCTACGATCTTTCGACCCTGTACGTGCTGGCCAGCAGTGCGGCGCTGTTCTCGCCGTCGCTCAAGGACAAGTTCCTCGAGGTGCTGCCCAACCGGATGATCTCCGACTCCATCGGCTCCTCGGAGACCGGTTTCGGTGGACTCTCCCTGGTCGCCAAGGGCGCCACCCACACCGGTGGTCCCCGGGTGAAGATCGACGCGGCCACCCAGGTGCTCGACGAGGATGGCAATCCGGTCGAAGCGGGTTCCGGCGTCGTCGGCCTGCTGGCGCGCAGCGGGCACATCCCGCTCGGCTACTACAAGGACGAGGTCAAGTCGGCCGCGACGTTCAAGGTGATCAACGGGGTTCGTTTCGCGATTCCCGGTGACTACGCCCGCGTCGAGGAGGACGGCTCGGTCACCATGCTCGGCCGTGGTTCGGTGAGCATCAACAGCGGTGGCGAGAAGATCTACCCCGAAGAGGTGGAGGGCGCTCTCAAGGCCCACCCCGATGTCTTCGACGCCCTCGTCGTCGGCGTCGAAGACGCCCGCTGGGGCCAGCGCGTCGTGGCCGTGGTTCAGTGCCGTGGCGACCAGCGCCCCACGCTGGCCGACCTGAAACCGGTACTGGCCCAGGAGATCGCGTCGTACAAGCAGCCACGCAGCCTGTGGTTCGTCGATGAGATCAAGCGCTCGCCCGCGGGCAAGCCGGACTACCGCTGGGCCAAGTCCCAGACGGACGAACGCCCCGCCGACGAACACGCTGAGGCGGGTTCGGCCTAGCACCCGCTCCTCACGAAGCCCGCCCGGCAGCGTCGCCGGGCGGGCTTTCGTCGTGTTCGAAAACAGTTGCGGACAACCGGGTTCCGGTCAGCGATTGTCGAGTTCCGAGAGTTGGTAGGCCAATCGGCCACGCACCGCGGGGATGCGGCTGAGAAGGCGCAGGGCGGTGTTGCGCGCGAAGCGGATCGGCGCGGACTGGAAAGTGGCCATCGTGGTCATCCGATCGGTGAACGCCACGACGTCGAGGGCGATCGGCCTGCGGACGGTTTCGTAGGTATCGAGGATCGAATCAGGTTCGCCTGCGGTGACTTTCGTCAGGAGGGTGGCGAGCAGGCCGGCGTCCTGGATGCCGGTGTTCATGCCCTGTCCGCCTGCCGGGCTGTGCACGTGGGCGGCGTCGCCTGCCAGGAAGATGTGGCCTGCGCGGTAGTGGTCGGCTACGCGGTGGTGGACGCGGAAGCGGGAGCTCCACAGGACCTCGTCGACTCGGATGTCGCCTGCGGGGCCGCGTGTGTTCAGGAGGGCCTGGACGTCGTCGAGGGTGGGGTGTTCGGGGGCCTCGTCGACGGTGGCCACGACGCGGTAGCGGTTGGCCTCGTCGTCGGGGAGCGGGGCGACGACGGTGACGCCTTCGGGGGAGAGGTGCAGCGAGACCTCGGTGCGCGGGGTCGGCCAGCTCATGCGGGCGTCGGCCAGGATGAACGACGCGGGGTAGGTGCCGCCGGTGAAGCCGATGCCCGTTTGCTCGCGCACGACGCTGTGCATGCCGTCGGCGCCGATGACGTAGTCGGCCCTGATCACGCCTTGCCGGTCGTGCTCATCGGTGTATTCGACAGTCACGCTGCTGTTTTCGCCGGTGACGCGGGTGACGGTGAGCGGCCGGTGCACGGTGCCGCCCAGCTTGTGCAGCCGGTCGAGCAGAACCTGCTCGGTGACGTCCTGCGGCACCATCAGCGTGTACGGGAACGCGGTGGGCAGATCGCCGAACTCGATGGTGGCCAACGTCTTCGCGCCGTCGTGGAGCTTGAACGTCGGCACCTTGATGCCGCGTTCGACGAGTTCATTCGCGATACCGAGCCCGTCGAGCACCTCGAGCGTCCTGGCATGCACCACCGCGGCCCGAGATGTGTTGGCGCCCTCGCCGAGTCGGTCGAGCAGGACATGGTCGACGCCGGCTTCGGCGAGCACGATCGCGGCGGTGAGCCCGGCGGGACCCGCGCCGACGATGACGACGGAGGTGGCTTCGGGCAGTGAGGTGGCGGGCATTTCGACTCCTGGTCAACGCTTGTTTGCCAACGCTTGTAGGCATAACGGTAAACCCGCTCACGGATGAAAGTCAACAGTTGTTGGCATACAATCGTTGACATGCCTGACCAGGAGATTCCCACCCGTCGTTCCGACGCGACGAAGGCCGCCATCCTCGCGGCCGCCCGTGCCCGCTTCGCCGCCGACGGCTACGCCAAGGCCACGATCCGCGCGATCGCCGCCGACGCCGAGATCGATCCCTCGATGGTGATGCGCTATTTCGGCAGCAAGGACGGCCTCTTCGCCGCCGCAGCCCAGATCGCCCTGGACCTCCCCGACCTGAGCGCCGCCGACCCGAACGCCATGGGCGAGTTGATGATCCGCCGATTCCTCGAGATCTGGGAGGGCAACGACAACACCGTTCTGCTGATCCTGCTGCGCTCCTCGATCACCGACGACGCGGTCGCGGCCCGATTCCGCGAGATCTTCGCCGACCAGGTCCTGCCCGCCGTCCTCCGCTTCGGCACCCCCACCGACGCCCCCCGCCGTGCCGCGCTGATCGTCACCCAACTCCTGGGTCTTGCCCTGTGTCGCTACGTCCTGCGGCTGCCCCCGGTGGTCGCGCTCACTCCGCGACAGATTATCGAAGACATCGCCCCCACCCTCCAGCGCTACTTGACTGCGGCGGCGACCGTCGATGAGGCAGCGGAGTATGTGCGGGACACGAGTGCGGAGCTGAACGCGCGACTGTCCTCGCAATGACCGGGTCGTCGGCGTGAAGACGCGAAAAGGGCCGGTACCGATCGGATTCGATCGGTACCGGCCCTAGGACGAGAGTGGGCTAGTTCGCCAGCTCGGCGCCCAAGGCGAGGAGGTGGGGAGTTGCTCCGCCGAGCGCGAATTCGTTGTGCTTGGCGGCGGTGAAGTAGTTGTGGGTGATGTGGTCGCGGTCGATACCGAGGCCGCCGTGGATGTGGACGACGGTGTGGGCGACCTTGTGCCCGGCCTCGGCCGCCCAGAACTTGGCGATGTGAATGGACTCGGCGGCGGGGAGGTCCTCCGCGAGGCGCCAGGCGGCCTGGGTGACGGTGAGGCGCAGACCGCCGATGTCGATGTAGGCGTCGGACAGGCGCTGGGCCACCGACTGGAACGAACCGATCGGCTTGCCGAACTGTTCGCGGGTGCGGGTGTGCTCGGCGGTCAGCTCGAGTGCGCGCTCCAGCGTGCCGAGTTGCAGGGCCGACAGGCCGAGCCAGGCGTGTTCGCGCAGCCAGGTGAGGATGTCGGCGCCCGCCTCGATGCTGCCGAGCAGTTCGGCCGGGGTGGCGGCGAGATCGACGGCGAACTCGGGGCTCAGGTCGACGATCTGCTGGGCGGTGCGGGTGACCGAAGCGTGCTCCGGATCGACCACGAAGACGCCGACACCGGTGGAGGTGATGGCGGGCACCAGGATTCGTTCGGCGCGATCGGCGACGGCGACCGTGGTCGCGGTACCGGTGAGCGTCCACCCGGCGCCGGCGGGCTCGGCGACGATCCCGGGCGCGTCGGTGGTGGCGCGCAGCTCCTCGGCGAGCGCGGCGGTGAGCACGATCTCACCGGCGCCCGCCCGCGCGGCCAGCTGCTGCTGGGCGGCATTACCGAACTTCGCCAGCGCGCCCGCGCCGAGGACGATCGACCACAGGTAGGGCACCGCGGCGACCACACGGCCGAGTTCACGCAGGATCGCGGTCTGCTCGAGCATGCCGAAATCGCTGCCGCCCAGGGCTTCCGGCAACGCGGCGGCCAGCACGCCGGTCTCGGCGAGCGACTTCCAGAGCTGCTCGTCGAAGCGGGCAGCGGTGTCGAGTTCGCGCAGACGATCGGCGGTGACGAGCTTGGCGCAGATCTCGCCGGTCAGCCGGGCGAGATCGGTCTGGGCTTCGGTGGGAGTGAAATCCATGGGGAGATACCGGCTTTCGGGATCAGCGGGCGGACGCGGGCTGGCGCAGGGCGGTCATGGCGATGATGTCGCGCTGGACCTCGTTGGTGCCGCCGCCGAAGGTGAGAATCAGTGCGGCGCGGTGCATCCGCTCGAGCCGGCCGAGCAGTGCGGCGCCGGGGGAGTCCTGGCGCAGGTACGCGTGGGGGCCGACGACCTCCATCAGCAGGCGGTAGGCCTCGGTGGAGAGTTCGGTGCCGTAGACCTTGCAGGCGGAGGCGTCCCACGGCTTCGGCGCGGCCTCGCCGCCCTGATCGGCGCGGCTGGCGATCTCCCAGTTCAGCAGCTTGAGGTATTCGACCTTGGCGTGCACCCGAGCCAGGTTGAGCCGGGCCCATTCCTGGTCGATCACGCGCTTGCCGTTGGGCAGAGTCGTTTCCCGGGCCCACTCGACGGTCTGCGCGACCGCCAGCGCCAACGGGCCTGCCGAGGTGAGGGCGACGCGCTCATGATTGAGCTGATTGGTGATCAGCGACCAGCCGCCGTTCTCCGGGCCGACCACCGACGAGACGGGTACCCGCACGTCCTGGTAGTAGGTGGCGCTGGTGTCGGGTCCGGCCATCGTGTGCACCGGCGTCCAGGAGAACCCGTCGACGTCGGTCGGCACGATGAGCATCGTGATGCCCTTGTGCTTCTTGGCGGTCGGATCGGTGCGCACGGCCAGCCAGATGTAGTCGGCGTAGGCGATGAGGCTGGTCCACATCTTCTGGCCGTTGATGACGAAGTCGTCGCCGTCGCGAACCGCGGTGGTCCGCAGTGAGGCCAGGTCGGTACCGGCGCCCGGCTCGGAGTAGCCGATGGCGAAGTGCAGCTCACCGGAGGCGATCTTGGGCAGGAAGAACTTCTTCTGCTCCTCGGTGCCGTACTGCATGATCGTCGGCGCCACGGAATTGAGCGTCAGGAAGGGGACCGGCGCGCCCGCGATGGCCGCTTCCTCGACGAAGATCAGCTGATCCATCGTGGTGCGGTCCTGGCCGCCGTACTCCTTGGGCCAGCTCAGGGTGAGCCAGCCGTCGCGGCCCATCTCGCGCACGACCTCGCGGTAGACGTTGCCGGAGCCGTATTCGCCGGTCGTCATGCTCAGCGCCGCGCGGCGTTGCGGCGTCATCAGCTTCGCGAAATATTCGCGCAGCTCGGCGCGCAATTCTTCCTGCTGCGGCGTATACGCGACGCGCATGCTTCCTACCTCGGTGTCGAGCTGAAAGGGCGGGTGGCGGGGCGCAGGGGGTGAGCCCCGCCGAAACCGATCATTGCATATGAACTGGAACATGTTCCAGTATTGATGGTGATTCGGCGCCTGTTCCGCTTCGGGGACCGGGCTGTCTGGGTTAGTGTCGCGAAGACCGTGTGGAAGGAAGTTCTCATGAAGATCATCGTCGATTTCGACCGGTGTGAAGCGAACGGCGTTTGTGTAGGAATCGCCCCTGACATGTTCGAACTTGATGACGACGACATGTTGACCGTCGCGGAGGGCGATGTCGCGCCCGATCGCCTCGCCGACGCGGAGGAGGCCGTGGCGCAGTGCCCCAAGGCCGCGCTGAGGTTGGCGTGATCCGCTCTTGTCGGATGGTGGAACACGTTCTAGAGTCGGCCGAATGAGTGTGACGCAGATTTCATTGGAGGGCCGGGTCGCGATCGTGACCGGTGCGGGCGCCGGGCTCGGCAGGGCCGAAGCTCTCGCGCTGGCGTCGGCCGGTGCGGCGGTGGTCGTCAATGACCTGACCGAGGACGCGGCGGCCGAGACCATCGCCGCCATCCGCGAGCTCGGTGGCAAGGCGGAATTCGTCGGCGGCTCCATCGCCGAGCGCTCGACGGCCGACGCGCTCGTCTCGACCGCGCAGGAATCGCTCGGCGGGCTCGACATCGTCGTCAACAACGCGGGCATCACCCGCGATCGCATGCTGTTCAACATGTCCGACGAGGACTGGGACGCGGTGATCGCGGTGCACCTGCGCGGACACTTCCTGCTCACCCGCAACGCGGCCGCCTACTGGCGCGCGGCATCCAAGGCGGCGGGCGAGCCGGTCTACGGCCGGCTGGTCAACACCTCCTCGGAGGCGGGCCTGCTCGGACCGGAAGGCCAGGCGAACTACGGGGCGGCCAAGGCCGGTATCACCGCCCTCACGCTCACCGCCTCGCGCGTGCTGTCCAGGTACGGCGTGCGCGCCAACGCGATCTGCCCCCGGGCCAGGACCGCGATGACCGAGGCGGTCTTCGCGGACGCGCCCGAAGGTACGGTCGACCCGCTGGCGCCCGAGCACGTGGCCAAGCTCGTGGCCTATCTCGCCTCGCCCGCGGCCGACGCTGTGAACGGTCAGGTCTTCGTCGTCTACGGACCGATGGTGGCGCTGATGGCGGCGCCGACGGTCGAGCAGCGCTTCGATGCCGCGGGTGCCGAATGGTCCGAGGCCGACCTGGCCGCCACCCTCGGTGGCTACTTCGCAGAGCGCCCCGCGGATCACACCTTTTCGGCGCGCGACCTCCGCGATCTGGGCTGAGCGGTCCAGTCCACGGTTTGCCTGATGTTGGCTGGCCGCACACCTCGCCGGAATTGTCTCGCCTGTCGTGTTGATCACCAGTCCAGGTATTGGTAGACATGACCGTCGGGGTGTGTGCCGCCTCACAGGAAGGTCGCCGATTTGAATAAGTATCCGTTTCAGTTTTGACAGCGTTTTACGAGAAAAAGTCCTGCTCTGAGTCTACGAATATGGCAGACATTAGTAGGAACATGTTCTAGTCTTTGGGCAGTCTTCAGATCGGGGTGGCGGTGAAGTACGGGTACGCGGACACATCGGTCCGCCCGTCGAAAGAGGAGGATTCGGAATGAACAACCTCCTTGCTGTCCCGTTGCGGGCGGTCGGCGGTTTCTTCGAACTCGGCGCGGAAGTGGCACGAGCCACCGTCCGCAAGCCATTCCAATGGCGCGAATTCATCGACCAGGCATGGTTCGTGGCTCGCGTCTCGATCGTGCCCACGCTGTTGGTCGCCATCCCGTTCACGGTGCTGGTGGTCTTCACGCTCAACATCCTGCTGCGCGAGATCGGCGCCGCTGACCTCAGCGGCGCGGCCGCCGCGTTCGGCGCCGTCACCCAGGTCGGCCCGATCGTCACGGTCCTGATCGTCGCCGGCGCCGGCGCCACCGCGATCTGCGCTGACCTGGGCGCACGCACGATTCGCGAAGAGATCGACGCGATGAAGGTGCTCGGCATCGACCCGATCAGCCGGTTGGTCGTGCCGCGCGTGTTCGCCTCGATGTTCGTGGCGCTGATGCTCAACAGCCTGGTGTGCACCATCGGTATCGCCGGCGGCTTCGTGTTCTCGGTCTTTCTCCAAGGCGTGAACCCCGGCGCTTTCGTCAACGGGATTCCGCTGCTGACGAATCTGTCCGAGCTGATCATCTCCGAAATCAAGGCGGGCCTGTTCGGCCTGATCGCCGGAATGGTCGCTTGTTATCTCGGGCTGCAGGTCAAAGGCGGACCCAAGAGCGTCGGTGACGCGGTGAACCAAACAGTGGTATTCGCGTTCATGGCGCTGTTCGTGGTGAATGTGGTTGTCACCGCGATCGGCCTGAAATTCACGGTGCGGTGACCACATGGCATTCATAGTTCGCAGCAAGTTTCCGCGCACGGTCCGCCGTTTCGACCGAATGTCGAAATCGGTGGATTCCCTGGGCGATCAGGCCATCTTCTACGTCAAGGCGCTCGGCTCGGTGCCGCGCGCGCTGGTGCACTACCGCACCGAGACCATCCGCCTCATCGCCGAGATCAGCATGGGCAGTGGCGCTTTGGCTGTGATCGGCGGCACCGTGGTGATCGTCGGCTTCCTGACTCTGATGGCGGGCGGCACCATCGCGGTGCAGGGCTACAGCTCGCTCGGCAATATCGGCGTCGAGGCACTGACCGGCTTCTTCGCCGCCCTCATCAATGTGCGCATCGCGGCACCGGTGATCTCCGGCATCGGACTGGCGGCCACCATCGGCGCAGGCGCGACAGCGCAGCTGGGCGCGATGCGCGTGGCCGAGGAGATCGACGCGCTGGAATCGATGGCGATCCGGCCGATTCCGTTCCTGGTCGGCACCAGGGTGCTGGCCGGCATGATCGCTATCGTGCCGCTCTACGCACTCGCGGTGATCGCTTCGTTCATCGCCAGCCGGTTCGCGACCGTCGTGATCTACGGGCAGTCGGCAGGCGTTTACGACCACTACTTCTCGACCTTCCTCATCCCGAGCGACATCCTGTGGTCGTTCGCGCAGGCGATCGTGATGGCACTGGCCGTGATGCTCATCCACACCTACTACGGTTTCCACGCCGCGGGTGGTCCGGTCGGCGTCGGCATCGCGGTCGGCAACGCGGTGCGCTCGTCACTGATCGCTGTCGTCACTGTGACGCTGCTGATCTCGCTGGCCATCTACGGCACCTCCGGCAACTTCCACCTCTCGGGATAGCGTGATGGACACTTCACGGATCGTTGCCGCATTGCAGGGCGGGCTCGGGCGCAAGCTCGCCGCGCTCACAATGGTCGGCTTGCTCATCGGGCTCGTGGCTTTCGCGTTCGCCCTCTTCCAAGGCGCGTTCACCACCACCGCCCAGGTGCTGGTCGACGCTCCGCGCTCCGGCCTGGTGCTCGACCCCGACGCCAAGGTCAAGGTGCGCGGCGTCGAGATCGGCCGCGTCGCCGAGATCAACCTGCGCGACGACGGCGCGCAGATCCTGCTCGAGGTCGACCCCGAACAGCTGAAGCTGGTGCCGTCGAACGCGGGTGTCGACATTCGTTCCACCACGGTGTTCGGCGCCAAATACGTGAATTTCGTTGTCCCCGAGCAGCCTTCGTCGAGCTCGCTGAAGCCCGGCAGCACGGTGGCGGCCAGCTCGGTGACGGTGGAGTTCAACACGCTGTTCCAGCACCTGTCCGATGTGCTCGCCCAAATAGAACCGGAGAAGCTCAACGCCACGCTGACCGCGCTCGGCACCGCACTGGAAGGTCGTGGCGACAAGTTCGGCGATCTGCTGGTGCGCTCGGATCGCTATCTGCGCGAACTCAACCCATACCTGCCGACGCTGCAAGCGGATCTGGACAAGACCGCCGCGGTGACCGACCTGTACGCCGAAGTCACGGACCCGCTGTTGCGCACCGTCGACAACGCGACCGGCACCTCGCAGACCATCTCCGAGATGCAGGGCCAGCTCGACAACGTGCTGGTCAATGTGATCGGGCTGTCCGACACGGTGGGATCGGTACTGCGCGAGAACGAGCACGATCTGGTGACCGCGCTCGACCTGCTGCGGCCGACGACCGCCCTGCTGTTCGAATACGCGCCCGCATTGAGCTGCGTCATCAACGGCCTCGGCCCGCTGGTGCCGATCGCCGAGGACATGATGGGCGGGCTGCTGCCGGGTGTCGGAATGAACGCGAGCGTGATGCCGGGTAGCCAGCCCTACTCCTACCCGAACGACCTGCCCAAGGTGAATGCCACCGGTGGCCCGCGCTGCGAGGGTGTGGTGGATCGGGTACCGGAAAGCCATTCGAACTATCTGGTGACCGACACCAACCAGGGTGCGCCGTACACGCCGACTACCCAGTACGAATTCCACGGTGTGCCAAAGGTATTCCAGCTACTGCTGGACGGACTGCCGGGAGTGACGCGGTGAGGAACACGGGGACGACGGTCAAACTGGCGATCTTCACCGTGGTGATGACGCTGGTGTTCGCCGGCCTGGCGATCGTTTTGAGTCAGGCGCGGTTCTCCAGTGAGGACGGCTATCACGCGGTGTTCACCAGCTCGTCGGGCATGCTGCCCGGCGCCAAGGTGCGCATCGCCGGTGTGCCGGTGGGGTCGGTGACCTCGGTGAAGGTCGGCGACGACGACCTCGCCCACGTCGCCTTCGATGTCGACACCAAGTACGCGGTGCTGGCCAGCACCCGGGCGGCGATCAAGTACGAGAACCTCGTCGGCGATCGCTACCTGGAACTGCTGGAAGGGCCGGGCTCGGCGCGGCGGCTCTCCGCTGGTGACACCATCGACCTCGCGCAGACCACGCCAGCGCTCGATCTGGATCTGCTGCTCGGCGGCTTCAAGCCGCTGCTGCGCGGGCTCGACCCAGCGCAGGTCAACGATCTCACCGCGGCGCTGTTGCAGATCTTCCAGGGCCAGGGCGGCACGCTGGTCTCACTGCTGAACAGCGGTGGGAGCTTCGCCAAGACCCTGGCGGACCGGGACGCGCTGATCGGCAGCGTGATCGACAACCTCAATACCGTCCTCGCCACCATCGATGATCGCGGTGACCATTTCGCCACCACCATCGAGGAACTGCAGCGCCTGGTCAGCGACCTGTCCGCACAGCGCGACCCGATCGGCAACGCGTTGCCGCGGATCGCGGGCGCGACCCAGGAGATCAACGACCTGCTGGTGCAGGCCCGTCCCGATCTGCGCAACACCATCGAGCAGACCGGCAGGCTCGCCACGAACCTGGACGAGGATTCCGACCACATCGAATGGGTGCTCGGAAAACTGCCCGACACATACAAGAAGCTCATCCGGATCGGCGCCTACGGCTCCTTCCTGCAGCTGTACATCTGCGGGACCAACATTCTGATCACCGGCCCTGACGGCAAGCCGATGGAAGTACACATGCCGGGTCTGCAGGCGACCGGAAGGTGCACGCCCAATGAATGAGAACAAGTCGCCGTCGGCGACGATCGGCATCGTCGGAGTGGTGCTGGTGGTGACGATTTCGCTCGCGACGCTGCAATTCACCGAGCTGCCCTTCATCCGGTCCGGAGCGACCTTCACCGCGAACTTCCTCGACGCGGGCGGCCTGGTGGAGGGCGACCCGGTGCATGTGGCCGGTGTGCGATCCGGCGAAGTGCGGCAGGTCAGCCTCGACGGCGACAAGGTCCTGGTGAAGTTCGACCTGGACGAGTCGATCGTGCTGGGGGAGAAGACCACTGCCGCGATCAAGACCAACACGGTCCTCGGCCGCAAGTCGCTGGATGTGGTGCCGACCGGTCCCGGTGCGATCGGCACCGGTGACACCATTCCGGTCGACCGCACCACCTCGCCCTATTCGCTCAACGAAGCGCTGAGCGATCTCGGTGGGACCGTGCGCGATCTCGATCTCGATCAGGTCGACCAGACCCTCGACACCCTGTCGGCGGCCTTCGCCGACACGCCGGGCCCGCTGCGCAACGCGCTCGACGGTGTGACAGCCCTGTCGCGCAGCATCAATGTGCGCGATCAGGCACTGACCGACCTGCTGGCCCGGGCGCAGAACGTCACCAAGATCCTGGCCGACCGCAGCACCCAGCTCAATACGCTGCTCCTCGACGGCAACGAGCTGCTCGGCGAGCTCGACCGGCGCCGGGCCGCGATCAACCAGCTCATCGTCTACATCGACGATGTGGCCAGGCAGCTCTCGGGCCTGGTCGCCGACAACGAGCCCCAGATGCGGCCGACGCTGGACCGGTTGAATTCGGTACTGGCCCTGCTTCAGCGCAACGAACAGAACCTCAACGGAGCCCTCGACGGCCTCGGCCCCTACGCCGCCGCGCTCGGTGAGCAGGTCGGCAACGGGCCCTGGTTCAACGCCTACGTGGTGAACGCGACCAGTACCGAATTGCGCCCGCTCGTCGACGCTTTGGTCTGGCCCGAACAGGTGCCACAGGACCTGATCGATATCTTCACCCATCCGAGGACGCCGTACATCGCTCCTACTGAGGAGGATCCCCCGCGATGAGCTCGATTCAGCAGGTACGCGGGTTGCCGCGCTGGACGATCGCCGTAGCGGTGGTCATTGTCGCGGCGTTGATCGCCGTGGCCGTCTACTTCGTCACCGGCGGCGGAAAGAACACGGTGACCGCCGCGTTCACCTCCACCACCGGTCTGTACGAAGGCGATGAGGTCCGGGTACTCGGTGTCACCGTCGGCAGCATCGACTCGATCGAACCGGGCCAGGGCCAGACGCGGGTGAAGATGAGCATCGACAGCAGCGTCGACCTGCCCGCGGACGCACGCGCGGTGATCATCGCGCCGTCGCTGGTATCGGCCCGTTTCGTGCAGATCGCGCCCGCCTACAGCGGCGGACCAAAGCTGGCCGACGGTGCGCAGATTCCGCTCGACCGCACCGCGGTGCCCGTGGAGTGGGACGAGATCAAGGCCGAACTGACCAAACTGTCCACGGCGCTCGGGCCGGTCGGTGACGACAAGCAGGGCTCCTTCGGCCGCTTCGTCGACACCGCGGCCGAGAACCTCGACGGCAACGGCCAGAAGTTCCGCGACACCCTGCGTGAACTGTCCGCGACCGTGACCACCCTGTCCGACGGGCGAACAGACCTGTTCGGCACCATCCGCAACCTGCAGAAGTTCGTCGAGGTGCTCTCGGCGAGCAACGAGCAGATCGTGCAGTTCAGCGGTCGGCTGGCTTCGGTGTCCTCGGTGCTGGCGGGCGCGTCGGAAGATCTCGGCGCCGGTCTGGACAGCCTCGATGTGGCACTGGCCGACGTGAAGCGGTTCCTCGACGGCACCGGGGGTGAGCTGACCGAGAGCGTCGAGAAGCTCGCCGACGTCACCCAGACGCTGGTCGACAAGCGGCCGCAGCTCGAACAGGTGCTGCACTCCGGCCCGACCGCGATGGTGAACTTCTACCAGCTCTACAAGCCCGCTCAGGGCTCGCTCACGGGCTCGGTCGCGCTGAACAACTCGGCCAGTCCGCTCACCTTCCTGTGCGGTTCGATCCGGGCACTCGAACACAACAACTCCGACAGGTCCGCGGATCTGTGCGCGGAGTTCCTCGCACCGGTGATCAGTTCGCTGGCAATGAATTACGTGCCGATCATGACAAACCCGGTCGGCGGCGTCCAGGCGTTCCCCGACCAGCTGGTGTACAGCGAGCCGAGCCTTGCCGGTGCCGGCCAGCCGACCGCGGCGCCCACCGCCGCGCCGGTCACCGTGCCCGAAGGTCTTGCCGGGCTCGCCGTTCCAGGAGGGCAGCGGTGAACCTTCGCTCCTTCGTCGCACCTTTCAGTCAGTCCAGAATCGAGGCGGCCGTGAGCCAGAGGCGGCAACGCATACTCGCCGGGCTGGCCGTCGGCGTCGCCGTCGCGCTCAGCACCACCGGTTGTCAATGGGACGGGCTCAACTCTTTGCCCATGCCCGGCTCCGAGGGGCGCATGCCCGGCTCCTACACCGTCCGGATCCAGATGCCCAATGTCACCACGCTGACCCGGAATTCGCCGGTGCGGGTGGACGACGTCGAGGTCGGCAACGTGACCGGGATCGAGGTCGAGGGCTGGCACGCGCTGGTGACGGTCTCGCTCAACCCCGATGTCCGCCTGCCCGCCAACGCGATCGCCAAGATCGGCCAGACCAGTCTGCTCGGCAGCAACCACGTCGAGTTGTCCGCGCCGACAAACGGCGCGCCCAGCGGTCAGCTGCGTGACGGCGACGTCATTCCGCTCGATCGGGCAGGCGCCTATCCGACGACCGAGCAGGTGCTGTCCTCGCTGTCGGTGGTGCTCAACGGCGGCGGTATCGCGCAGCTCGAGACGATCACCACCGAACTGAACGCGATGCTCAACGGTCGCGAGGACGACATCGCCGACCTGCTGCCGCAGCTCAACGAGCTGACCACCGGTTTGGACCGGCAGACCGGCAGCATCATCGCCGCGATGGAGGGCCTGGACCGGCTCACCGTCGAGCTGGCCGGGCAGAAGGACGTGATCGCCGAGGCGATCGAACAGATCCATCCCGCGCTCACCGCGTTGGCCGATCGGTCGGCGAACATCACCGCGGCGATCACCGGGCTCGGTGAGCTCGGCGATGTCAGCGAACGGCTCATCAAGACCAGCGGCGACGACCTGGTGGCCAATCTCCGCAGTCTCGGTCCCGTGCTGCAGACGCTGGCCGACACCGGGAACAACCTGATCCAGGCGCTGGGCATCCTGCCGACGTTCCCGTTCCCGATCCGGAACATCGATAACGCGATCAAGGGCGACTACATGAACTTGTTCATCACGTTCGACCTGACCGCTAGTCGTCTCGACAGCAACTGGCTCACCGGAACGCCACTCGGCGGTCGCTTCGGTGGGGTGGAAGGTGTCGTCGGCTCGTTCGCGCCGTCGACCGCCACCGATGCCGCTGACCCGGCCACCGCGCCCTTCTCGGCCGCACCGGCCCCCGTACCCAGCATCCCAGGGCTGCCGGCCATCCCCGGCCTGCCCGCCATCCCCGGTATCACCGCGCCGCTGCCCGGTCAGGAAGGGGCGGGTCGATGAAACTCACCCGGTTCGTGCGAGCCCAGCTCGCGATCTTCGCGGTGCTCACCGTGATCGGTCTCGTCGTGATGGGCGGTGCCTACGTGCAGGTGCCCGCGATGTTGGGGATCGGCCGGTACGCGGTGACCGTGCAGCTGGCCGCTACCGGTGGGCTCTATCCCACCGCCAATGTCTCCTACCGCGGGCAGAACATCGGCAAGGTCGAGGCGGTACGTCTGACGACGGCCGGGGTCGAAGCCGATCTGTCGATCGACAGTGACTACAAGGTGCCCGCCGATTCGAGCGCCTGGGTGCGCAGTGTCTCGGCCATCGGCGAGCAGTACGTGGATCTGGTGCCCACCGATCAACCGGCCGACGGGAACCTGCGCGACGGCTCGGTGATCCCCGAATCGCGTACGCACCTGCCGCAGGACGTCGGCGCGATGCTCGACCAGGCCGACAAGTTGCTCGCGACGGTCGCCGACACCCGGCTGCGCCAGGTGATCGACGAGGCGTTTCTCGCGTTCAACGGTGCCGGGCCCGATCTGCAGCGGTTCATCGACTCGGCCGCGCTGCTGGTGCAGCAGGCCGAAAGCGACGTCGAGCCGACCAAGAAACTGCTCGACCAAATCGGTCCGCTGCTGGACACCCAGACTCGCTCCGCCGACGATATCCGTTCCTGGACAGCGGATCTGGCGACCCTCACCGACCAGCTGCGCGAGCACGATCCCGCGCTGCGGAACCTGTTGAACAACGGTCCTTCCGCGATGGAGACGGTGACCGAGCAGTTCCAGTCCCTGCGCCCCACCCTGCCGCTGCTGGCCAGCAATCTGGTGAGCCTCGGGCAGGTCGGCGTGATCTACAACGCGAGCGTGGAACAGCTCCTGGTCGTCTTCCCGCCGCTGATCGCGGCGCTGCGCACCGCCATCCGAGGGCCGGCGAAGTACGGCGTGATGGTCGACTTCATGACCGTTGTCCACGACCCGCCCGCCTGCACCACCGGCTTCCTGCCCGCGGATCAGCGGCGGGATCCGAGCGATCTGACACCGATGGATACGCCACCCGGGCTGTACTGCAAGGTGCCACAGGACTCGAATATCGAGGTGCGCGGCATCCGCAACACGCCGTGCATGGAGTTCCCCGGCGTCCGGGCACCCACGCCCGAACTGTGCCGGACCGGGTTCGTGCCGGAAGGCAACAACCCGCCGTTCGGGCCGGTTCAGCCGGTCGCTCCGGCGTCGGCACCGGCAGGCGCATCGACGGGCGCTGTGACGCCCGCCGCAGCGCGCCCCTATGATCCGTCCACGGGCAGCTATCTGGGCACGGACGGACGCACGTACCGCCAAGGTGACATCGCCGAGGACGGGTCGGGCACCGTGCCGGCCAGTTGGCAGGCGATGTTGGAGGAGCAGCAACGATGAACGACAACGACAACCGCCGCCCGCGCAGGCGGGCCGCACGCACGGCCGGTCCGCCGGTCGGGGAGACGGCGGCCGAGACGGTCACCATCGATAAGAGCAAAACCGCATCGCCGGTCGACGTGGACGGCGCGGTCAGGGTGAAGGTCGCTGAGGCTCCCGCGAAGTCTGCGGGGGGCTCATCGAAGTCCGCCGCGACCACCGTGGAGTCCGCGGAGGTCACCGTGAAGTCCGAGGACGACGCCGTGGAGCTCCCGGCGAGCGAGCCGGTCGACCTGAACAAGTCCGCCGACGACAAGGCACCGGGCTCGGGCGGCCGCATCCTGGCGCTCGCCGCGGCGAGCGTGCTCGTGCTCGCACTGGTTGTCGGTGCCGGCTTCGCCGCCTTCACCGCCTACTCGGCGAACAAGGACGAGGACCTGCGCGCGCAGTACACCGAGACCGCCCGCCAGGCCGTGCTGAACCTCACCACGATCCGCGCCGACACGGCCAAGGAGGACATCGACCGGATCCTGTCGGTCGCCTCCGGTGATTTCAAGACCGAGTTCGACGGTCGTGTCGATCCGTTCATGGACGTGGTCAAGCAGGCGAATGTGGTTTCCACCGGCGAGGTGGTCGAGTCGGGCGTCGTCACCGCTGACGGCGACTCCGCACAGGTGCTCGTCGCCGCCAAGCAGATGGTGAGCAACAACGGCTCGCCCGAACCACAATCGCGGCAGTACCGGTTCCGGGTCACGGTGTCCAACGGCGACACCGGAATGACCGTGTCGAAGGTGGAGTTCGTGGGATGAGCCAGCGTATGAAGATCGTCTTCGGCAGCCTCGCCGCCCTCGGCCTGATCGCCGCGATCGTGCTCGGGGTGAGCGGCTATCAGCTCTGGCAGCACGACCGGACCGAGCAGGCCCGCTCCGACGCGATGAGCGCGGCAAGCCGCACCGTCAGCGCCATGTTCACCTACGAGCCGGCCACCGTCGACACCGAACTGCCGAAGGCGGCCGACGGCCTGACCGAGTCGTTCCGCAACGACTACCTGAAGCTCATCAAGGAAGCCATCGCGCCGGGCGCCAAGGAGAAGCAGCTCACCGTGAAGGCCACCACCCAGGCCGAGGGCGTCGTTTCCGCCGAGCCCGAGCACGCCGTGGTGCTCCTCTACTTGAACCAGCTGACCACCAGCAAGGACACCCCGGACGGCGCGACCTCCGGCAGCCGAGTGCGAGTCACCCTGGACAAGGCCGACGACCGCTGGCTGGTCTCCCAGGTCACGCCGGTCTGACCGCGGAGCTCGTCGCCATGGCGCCACTCGCGGGCGTCAGGCTTGTTCGCGGGGGAGGCGGACGGTGAACGTCGTCCCTGTGCCTTGGGTACTGGAGACTTCGACGCTGCCCCGGTGAGCGGCTACCAGGGCTTGCACGATGGACAGTCCGAGGCCGGTGCCGCCGCTGGCGCGGGTGCGCGAGGTATCCGCGCGGTAGAAGCGTTCGAAGACGTGGTCGGCTGCGGCCTGGTCGAGGCCGGGGCCGGTGTCGACGACCTCGATCTGTACCTCATCGTCGGTGGGGGTCAGGCGGACGGTGATCGAGGTGCCGTCGGGAGTGTGGGTGCGGGCGTTGTCGAGGAGGTTGGTGAGGACCTGGCGCAGGCGGTGTTCGTCGCCGAGGACTTCCAAAGTGCCGGTGCCTTCGGCGATGTCGAAGGTGATCGGACGATGTTGTCCCGCCGCGGATTCGACCGCGCGGGCGCTGTGCACGGCGTCGCCCGCCACTGCCAGCAGATCCACCGGGCTCAGTTCGACGGGGCGCTGGGCGTCGAGGCGGGCCAGCATGAGCAGGTCTTCGACCAGTAGACCCATGCGTTGCGCCTCGTGTTCGATGCGGTTCATGGACATCGCGGGGTCGGTGGTCGCGCCCTGCCGGTACAGCTCGGCGAAGCCGCGGATCGTGGTGAGCGGGGTGCGTAGTTCGTGACTGGCGTCGGCGACGAATCGGCGCATCTTCGCCTCGGAATCGCGCGCGGCGGTCTCGGAGGCCT
Source organism: Nocardia sp. NPDC055002 (assembly GCF_053608825.1). NCBI lineage: Bacteria > Bacillati > Actinomycetota > Actinomycetes > Mycobacteriales > Nocardiaceae > Nocardia > Nocardia sp. NPDC055002. Next base: position 746,073 of record NZ_JBSGWE010000003.1, on the reverse strand, counting down.
CGGTGGCGGCGAACGCCTGCTGGATCTGGGTCAGCATGCTGTTCAACGACTGTGACAGTCGATCGACCTCGGTGACATTGCCGTGCACCGGGATTCGATGATGCAGTTCGCCCCCCGCGATCGCCGCCGCTGTCGCCTCGACCCGGTGCAGCGGTCGCAGACTGCCGCGCACCACGAAATAGGCCGCGATGGCCAGCGCGATCAGCACGATCGCGCCGACGATCAATTGCAGCACAACGAGATTGCGCACCGTCTCGATGTTCTCGGTCAGTGGCCACGCGACCGTCGCCGTGGCGCGATGACCGTTGACGGTGAGCACCCGCCACTGATCGCCCGAATCATCCGTGGAGCCGACCGTAATCGGCTGTAGTGCGGGCGGATCGGGCAGGTCGGGCTGGGAATCGGTACCGAAGACATTGTCGAGGCGCACTTTTCGGGTGCCGTCCGTGCTCTCGGCCGTCACGAAATAGCGCCCGGGCGGCTGTCCGGACTCCGACGAGGGCGGAGGCAGATTCGGCACGGGCAGCCCCACCCGCCGCTCCCACTCCAACGCCGCGTCCTGCAACTGCTGATCGGTGCGGTTCTGCAGCGAGTTCTCCATCGCCTTGGTCACCACGAAACTCGAAGCGACCAAACCGAATCCGGCCAGCGCGACCAGCATCAACACCAGCGTCACCCGCAGGGGAAGTCTGCTCACCGGGTGGGCTCACGCATCACATAGCCGACACCGCGCAGCGTGTGGATCAACCGCTGCTCGCCGGTGTCGACCTTCTTGCGCAGGTAGGACACGTACGTCTCCACCACGCCCACCTCGCCACCGAAGTCGTAGCGCCACACGTGATCCAGGATCCGGGGCTTGCTCAGCACGCTGCCCGCGTTCACCATGAAATAGCGCAACAGCGTGAACTCGGTGGGGGACAAGGCCACCGGCTCGCCGGCTTTCCACACCTCGTGCGTGTCGTCGTCGAGTTCGATATCGGCGAAGCGCAACCGGGTGCTCGCCTTCTCGGGTTCGGCGTGGCCCGCGCGGCGCAGGATCACCCGCAGCCGCGCCACCACCTCCTCCAGGCTGAACGGCTTGGTGACGTAGTCGTCGGCGCCGAGGGTGAGCCCGGTGATCTTGTCGTCCACCTCGTCGCGCGCGGTCAGGAACAGCACCGGCGCGTCGATCCCGTCGGCGCGCAACCGGCGCAGCAGGCCGAAGCCGTCCATGCCGGGCATCATCACGTCGACGATCAGCGCCTGCGGTCGGAACGTGCGCGCCCGATCCAGCGCCTCGGCGCCGTCGGCTGCCGTCGCCACCTCGAACCCCTGGTAGCGCAGGCTCACCGCCAGCAGCTCGACGATCATCGGTTCGTCGTCGACGACGAGTACCCGCGCCTCGGGCACATCAGGCATACCGCTCATGCCCTTATGCTCCACCACCCCGCTGGGAAGTGGCTGGACCGACGCTGTGAGGTCGCTGTGTGCCGCTAGCGTTGGTCGGCGGGGTAGGTCTGCTCGTCGCTCATCAGCGCCGAACCCGCCACATTGCCCTGCGACAGCGCGTCGAGGAACGCGCGCGCCCAGCGTTCGACATCGTGGGTGAGCACCTGGCGACGCAGGGACCGCATCCGGCGGCGCTTGGTGTCGCGATCGTCGTCGAGTGCGCCGATGATCGCGTCCTTGACGCTGTCCAGGTCGTGCGGGTTGCACAGGTAGGACTGGCGCAGCTCGGCCGCGGCGCCGGTGAACTCGCTCAGTACCAGGGCGCCGTTGAGGTCGCTGTGGCAGGCCACGTACTCCTTCGCCACCAGGTTCATGCCGTCGCGCAGGGGCGTCACCAGCATGGCGTCGGCGGCGATGAAGAAGGCGATCAACTCGTCGCGGGGGATCGGGCGGTGCAGGTAGTGCACGACCGGGTAGCCGACGCGGGCGAATTCACCGTTGATCCGGCCCACCTGACGTTCGATGTCGCCGCGCATCTTGATGTAGCTCTGCACGCGTTCGCGGCTGGGCGTGGCCAGCTGCACCATCACCGTCTCGCTCGGGTCGATGCGGCCCTCCTCGAGGAGTTCCTGCAGCGCGTTGAGCCGGATATCGATGCCCTTGGTGTAGTCGAGGCGGTCGACGCCGAGCATGATGTTCTTGGGATTGCCCAGCTCAGCACGTATTTTCGCGGCTCGCTCGCGCACCGAACGCCGCCGCGACGATTCGTCGAGTTCGGCCGAATCGATCGAGATGGGGAAAGCGCCGACGCGCACCGTGCGGAAACCGACCTGCACGACACCCAGTTTCGAGCGAACCCCGATCGTGCCGCGGGAGGTGGGCTGACCGGCCAGTCTGCGGGCCAGGTAGAGGAAGTTCTGCGCGCCGCCGGGCAGATGGAAGCCGATCAGGTCGGCCCCGAGCAGGCCCTCGACGATCTCGGTGCGCCACGGCATCTGCATGAACAGTTCGACCGGCGGGAACGGGATATGCAGGAAGAAGCCGATGGTCAGATCGGGGCGAAGCATGCGCAGCATCTTGGGCACCAGCTGGAGCTGGTAGTCCTGCACCCACACCGTGGCGCCTTCGGCGGCCACCTTGGCGGTCTCCTCGGCGAAGCGCCGGTTGACCTCGACATAGGCCGCCCACCACGCCCTGTCGTACACGGGGCGCACGATCACATCGTGGTACAGCGGCCACAGCGTGCCGTTGGAGAACCCCTCGTAGTAGTCCTCCACCTCCTGCGCCGTGAGCGGCACCGGATACAGCTCGAGCCCGTCCTCGATGATCGGTTCGACTTCGACATCGGGCACACCCGCCCAGCCGACCCAGGCGCCTTTGTTGCTGCGCAGCACCGGTTCCAGCGCGGTCACCAGCCCGCCGGGGCTGCGCTTCCATCGGGTAGTGCCGTCGGGCAGGCGCTCGAGGTCGACCGGGAGCCGGTTGGCGACGACAACGAATCCCGAACCCGCGCCGTTCGGCACGAGGGTTTCACTGTTTTCGGACGGACGGTCGTTGGACGGTTGATCGATCATTTGGTCCACTCACGCATCCTTATGCGTCGCAGGGGTGCGCTGTGTCAGGCGGGGGCGATGCCGAGCATCGACAGCAGCATGCGGCATTCGTCGGCGTCTTCGGCGTGTGCCGCGACGACCTTCTGTGCCTGGCGGGCGGTCTCGTCGGCAAGCGGCTCGAGTTCGTCGTCGGCGATGTCGTTGGCGGTGCTCTTCGCGGCCATAATGGGTTCGTCCTCCCGGTTTCCCTGCGCTCTACCTGCGAGTGATCAATACTATCGGGCGCCGGCGCACGGCCGATGAACTAGCGACGCGTAACACCCCGCCCCGGTGCCGTGTCGTGGCGGTCCCGTTACCGTGGGGCAGTACACGATCGACCCCGCAGAGAGGTTTCTTTCATGCCACTGGCCACGGTGAACGGCATCGCACTGAACTATCAGGTCAAGGGCGACCGTACCAAGGGCACCGACGTCAAGGGCGGTGGTCCGCTGGTGGTGTTGATCATGGGAACGGGCTCGCCGGGCCGGGTGTGGGAGCTGCATCAGGTTCCCGCGCTGGTCGCGGCTGGTTACCGGGTCTGCGTGTTCGACAACCGCGGGATCGCGCCGTCGTTCGAGGCCGCGGGCGGGATGCGGATCGAGGAGTTGGTCGCCGATACCGCCGCGCTCATCGAGTTCCTCGACGAGGGCCCCGCGCTGGTCGCGGGCACGTCGATGGGTGCGCGGGTGGCGCAGGAGCTGGCGCTCGCCCGGCCGGATCTGGTGCGCAAGGCCGTGTTCATGGCCGGACACGGCAGGCTGGATCAGTTCCAGAAGACGTTGTCGGCCGGTGAGCAGGAGCTCGACGCCTCGGCGGTGAAGCTGCCCGCGAAATTCGAGGCGGCGTTGAGCGCGGTGATGAATCTGTCGCCCGCGACGATGGCCGATACCAACGCGGCGCGCGACTGGCTCGATCTGTTCGAGTTCAGCGTGGGGACGCCCTCGGCCGGTGTCCGTGCCCAGCGAGCGATGGATCACGAATTCGATCGGGTCGCCGCGTATCGTTCGATTACGGTGCCCTGCTTGGCAATTGGGTTCGCCGATGATCGGATGATCCCGCCGTACCTCTCGCGCGAGGTCGCCGAGGCCATTCCCGGCGCCCGCTACCAGGAGATCCCGGATACCGGTCACTACGGCTACCTGGAGCGACCCGAGGCGATCAACAAGATCTTGCTCGACTTCTTCGCCGCCTGACCGCCCTGACCGGGGCAGCATCGGGTAACTCCCTACCAGTAACGTATGCCTTGCTAGGGTCGACACAACGCTCGTGGCTTCGCGGCCGCGCAGTGATCCTGTACACAGCGCCAGTATCCAGTGAGGTGAAATGAGCACCAACCCCTTCGACGACGAGGACGGCCGCTTCTTCGTTCTGGTCAACGATGAAGAGCAGCACTCCCTGTGGCCCGCGTTCGCGGAGGTCCCGGCGGGCTGGCGTGTCGTGTTCGGCGAAGAAAGCCGGGCAGCGTGCGTCGAGTACGTCGAGAAGAACTGGACCGACATGCGGCCCAAGAGCCTGCGTGACGCGATGGCCGCCGACGACGCAGCCCGCGCCCAGTCCTGATCTCCTCCGCCACCGCGTGACACCCATCCGGTGTCGCGCGGTTGGCGTGCGCGGCTAAGATAGTCGCGCACCACCCGCCTCCTTAGCTCAGTGGTAGAGCACCGCTCTTGTAAAGCGAAGGTCGTCAGTTCAATCCTGACAGGGGGCTCGACAAGGACCTGACCTGTGACAGCAGGTCGGGTCCTTTTTGTCTCGTGACCATGATGTCGCCGGCCGGTTAGGGTCGGTGGATGGTTCCGCTGTCTCATGCGGCGGCATTCGTGGTTGCCGCGTTCGTCATCATCGTGATTCCGGGTCCGAATGTGCTGTTCGCTATCGGGCGGGCACTGACCCTGGGCCGCAGGCCGGCGATTCTGTCGGTGATCGGCGCGGTGGCAGGCTCGGCCGTTCCGCTGGTCGCGGTGGCCTTCGGGCTGGGGGCGGTGTTGATGGCGTCGTCCGCGCTGTTCCTGATCGTGAAGGTCGCCGGCGCCGGTTACCTCGTCTACTTGGGCGTCGTGACGATTCGGGACCGGAAGAAGTTGGTGACGGCGCTCGCCGCGGAGGTGCCGAATACCACCGGGCGGCGGGTGCTGTGGCAGGGCTTCGTTGTCGGCGCGACCAATCCCAAGACGATGGTGTTCTTCGGTGCGGTCCTGCCGCAGTTCACGGTGCCGTCGGCGGGCGCACTGCCCGCTCAGTTACTGGTGCTCGGCGCGATCTTCCTCGTGATTCAGACAGCTTCGGACAGCGCGTGGGCGTTGCTCGCGGGCACCGTGCGGACGTGGTTCGCTCGATCTCCGCGCCGACTGGAGGCGGTCGGCAGCGTGGGTGGGGCGATGATCATCGGAGTGGGTGGCAGCGTGGCGTTCTCCGGGGCCAACTGACCGGTGCGGTGGCGTTATGGGCGGTCGTAGATTCCGTGGTCGCCGATTCGTCGCCAGACCAGGATCGGCTCGCTCTCGTTCGTCTTCTCCAGGTGGAACGTGGCCCTACCGTCCGGTGAGGTGAAATTCCACGTGAGTGAGTAGACCTCGCAGTTGCTCAGTTTGTGAATCCGCAGGCGTGTCGGCCAGGGTGGTGAGCCCGCGAACGCTCCGGCGTCGATGGCCGGCAGGAAATGTGAGCGTAGGGCTTGCTGAAACATGCGTTGATGTTCAGCGGGCAGACGTCGCAGATCTCGATCGAACGATGCAAGCGTCCGGTATTTCACTCCACGGCCTCGCTGGGACCCGACGCCAGAGTGTCGAGGTGCGCCAAGAACGATTCGGCGTTGTCGAAAGTGGTGTGTCGCCCAGCCTCGACATCGGCTTCGGCCTCGCGTTCAGCGGCCTGGTGGCCCTCGTTCCAGAACCAGATCTCATCGACGGGGACCGGCAATGTGGGTCGAAGCTCGATCACGCCGTCGTCGCGTTCGGTGATTTCCAGCTGCGCACCTGGCTCGTCCAGCCGGTACTTCTTCCGGAGCTCGGCGGGCAGCGCGACCGTGCCACGTCCCTGGATTGCCGCGTATCCGCGAAAATTGCCCATCGCCCCACTATCCCCTCGAGCAGTAAAGCCGTCAAGCAGCAAAGCTGCTATTCCGAAAGTGGTGGAACTCGTGGGCCGATGCGCCCATTTCGGAGAAGATTCGGGGGATCTCGTCGAGAGTTGTCGTATCCGGGTCGGCCTGTTCGTGGTGTGGGTAGAGGCGGCCGATCGGCGGCCACCGACGAAGGGAGATCGTGATGACTCAGTACCTGCTTTCCGTTGTTGTCGAGCCGAGTGTTTATGACATTCCGCAGGAGGAGGCGCAGCCGCAGTACGAGGCGACGGGAAGGTTCAACGACGAGCTCCAGGCCGAAGGGGTGTGGGTGTTCGCTGGTGGGCTCGGGCGGATCGATGAGGCGACCACGGTCGACAACACCGGTGCTGATGTGGTTGTCACCGACGGGCCGTATGCCGAGACCAAGGAATGCCTCGGCGGATTCTGGGTCGTGGAGGTGCCCGACCTCGATGCCGCGCTGAAGATCGCCGCCAGGGCGTCGAAGGTCTGCGAGCAGAAGATCGAGATCAGGACGTTCGACGGCGCATGAGCGACGACACTCGCGCCCGGATCGATCGGATCTATCGCGAGGAGTACGGCCGGGTGGTCGCCTCGCTCGCCCGGCGTTTCGGCGATCTCGACATCGCCGAGGACGCCGCGGGCGAGGCCCTGCTCACCGCCATCGAACGGTGGCCGGTCGACGGCATACCGCCCAACCCGGGCGGCTGGCTGACGAAGACCGCGGGCAACCGCGCGATCGACCGTATCCGCCGGGAATCACTGCGCGACGCGAAACACCAGGCAGCCATGATCATCGACGATCACACACCGCACGAACCGACCGGACCGATCAACGACGACCGTCTCCGGCTCGTCTTCACTTGTTGCCATCCGGCATTGGCGCCGGAGGCGCGAGTCGCGCTGACACTGCGCCTGCTCGGCGGGCTCACCGTCGGCGAGATCGCTCGTGCGTTTCTCGTTGCCGAAACGACCATGGCGCAACGCATCACCCGCGCCAAGGCCAAGATCAAAGCCGCGCACATCCCGTTCCGCGTGCCCGATCGCGATGACGTCACCGATCGGCTCGGCGGTGTGCTGGAGGTCGTCTATCTCATCTTCAACGAGGGGTATCTGGCAGGCGCGCAATCTGTTCGGGTCGACCTGACGGCGGAGGCCGTTCGGCTCGGCCGCATCATGCGCGATCTGCTGCCCGATGACGGCGAGGTTGCCGGGTTGCTCGCGCTGATGTTGCTCATCGACGCCCGCCGCGCGGCACGTTTCGCGGGCGGGGAGCTGGTGACGCTCGACGAGCAGGACCGCGGCGGCTGGGACCACACCCTCATCGCCGAGGGACACGCGCTGGTACGCGAATGCCTGCGCCGGGTCGCGGCAGGCGGCGTCCCACCTGGTCGCTATCAGATCATGGCGGCGATCAACGCGGTCCACACCGACGCGGCCGACCCCCGCGACACCGACTGGAACCAGATCGTCGCCCTCTACGACCAGCTCTACACCGTCACCCCGACCCCGATCGTCGCCCTCAACCGCGCCGTCGCCATCGCCGAACTCGATGGACCGAATGTCGCGCTGGCACAGATAGATGCGCTGCCGCTCGACGGGTACCACGCTTGGCACGCCGCCCGCGCCGATCTGCTCCGCAGGTTGGGGCGCAGCGCCGAGGCGAGATCCGCCTACGACGCCGCGATCGCCGCCACCCAGAATCCAGCCGAGCGCGCGTACCTGACCAGGAGGCGCGAGCACCTTGTGTAGAAGGGTCCATCCAGGACCGGCGCGCATCGCTGGCATGGACTCGCGTGTTATCGCGGCCCGTTCGTGTTGAGGTAGAGGACAGGGCCGTCGCCGAACGTGCCCTGCTCGTTCATCGCCAGCAGTGCCGCCATGGCCTTGGCGGTATAGACCGGTTCGAGGTCCAGGCGCTCGTGGCCGGCTGACAAGGATTGGGCGCGTTCGCCTTCCGGTGTGGGGTGGCCGTAGCCGCTACCGAGCCAGTCGGTGACGATGTCGATGTCCTCGACTCGCGGTTCGAGATCGGCGAGATCCGCACCTCGCTGACGCAGCAGTCGCGCGGTACGGCGGGCGAGCCGGGTGATCGTCGCCGGGTCCAACCGCAGCGTGTCGTTGACGACGACACCGACCGGCCGGGTAGTCAAACCCGCCATCCGCAAACCGAGCTGTAGCCCCGCGATCGTGCCGCCGGATCCGACGGCGGTCACGAGGTGGGTGGGCTCGGGTAGCTCGCCGCGATGTACTTGTCCGGCCAATTCGAGCGCGGCCTCGACGTAGCCGAGGACACCGACCGGCGAGGATCCGCCCGGCGGCAGGAAGTAGGGCAGATGCCCGACGCTGGTGTGCCGGGCGAGCAGCATCGGCGCGGTGAGGACGGTCCGCGTCTTCGAATGCGTGAAATAGAGTGCGGCGCCGCTGTTCTCGAGTCGGCGCAGCTGTGCGCGGACATGCTCGTCCACGGGCTGGTCGACGAGGGCGAGAGCGGTGCCGAGTCCGTGGTCGCGGGCGTACAGGGCGACTGCCAGTCCCCAGTTCGTACCCAATCCGCCGACGGTCACAATGGTCCGGGAGCCGCGCCGGTGTGCGTCGGGGAGAATCCATTCCAGCTTGCGGACTTTGTTTCCACCCCACCCGCCGTCACCGAATGCGCTGTCGTCCTTGAGCCAGACCGGCGCGCCGCCGGCAGGCAGCGCATCGAGTCGGCGGACCGGCGTCGGGCCGGAGCTCAGTCCGATATGCGGCAGGGTTTCGCGCAGGCGTGGAAAGCGTTGGTGCAGAAGCGGAGTGTTCATCGGCCGATATCGTGGACACAGTCGCCGGTCCGTGGGCGCAGCACATTTTCCTCCTCGGATTCGGTCTGCCCACCGTATCGAATCTGCTGTGCGCGGCCATAGAAATCGCCGCCCACGATCCGGCTGACTGACGAGCGCTACGGCACGTAGAGGTCTGCGCCGGAGCACTGCATGGTCTGGCCCGCGGACAGGCCGGAGGTGCCTACCGCGCCGGTCAGGCGGACCGTGCCCCAGCCGGTGTCCACGTTGAAGCGGGGCATGTCGCCGCCGATGGTGCCGTCCTGGGCGACGACGCCGGATTCGCCGGTGTCGAGGTTGGTCCAGTTGACGGTCGCGTGGTAGCCGAAGGGGCCGAAGTTCGAATCGCCGCGGGGCTGAATCGAGATGGTGCCGGGACGGTCGTCCGATGAGGTCGCCACCAGCGACAGATAGAACGGATACAGGTGGAAATTCGCGTTCGAACCGAGGCACTGAATCTTCGCCTCGCGTACCTCCGCCGACGCTGTGCCTACCCCGAGTAGGGATATCGCGACGACGGTGGTGAGTCCAACGGTCAAACGCATCTGCGAAACCTTCCGATAGGAACGAACCGGAGCCCAGTACATCGTTTCCTGAGCGAAAGAACAAGGGCGCTCGCCGACACCGGTCCACGGCCAGAGCCGAAAGAACTTCGCCGAGACCTGTCGTATTCGCCCGGTCCTGTTCGTGGAACCGAGGAGAGGCGGCAACGGGCTGCCCACACCACACAGGAGTACGACATGAACACCTCCGCTTACACCGCGCCCACTGTCGGCAGCAGCTCCGCCTTCTGGCGCCCGGCCGTACTGGCGGCCGTCGGCGCCGCGGCCGCGACAACGGCCGTAGCCGCCGTCGCCCACGCCGCCGGCGTTTCCCTCGCGATCGAAGGCGAACAGATCCCACTCGCCGGATTCACCCAGCTCACCTTGATCTTCGCCGCGATCGGTATCCTTTTCGCCGCCGCCCTGCGTAAGTGGGCCCGAAACCCCCGCACGGTGTTCGTACGCACCACGATGGCACTGACCGTGCTCTCGCTCGTCCCCGATCTGATCGTGAACGCGGCCGCCGACACCAAGCTCACCCTGATGCTCACCCACCTCGTCGCCGCCGCGATCGTCATTCCGGCGGTCGCCACCCGGCTCGATGCCTAGCGTCGGTTGGGTACTTCGTGAGCGGCCATAGCGAACTGGGCTACAGCGGAGATCGTGTGCAGACACCCCGGGCTGTACACGATTTCCGCTGTGAATGTTTCCACCAGTGCTGTTGGCTACCAGGCTGATTGGCGGGTGCCGGCTGTGGCTTTCTCGATCAGGTGTTGGAGGTGGGCTTCGATTCGGTCGGGGGTGGTGGGGGTTACTTCTACTCGTTCGCCTTCTTGGATGAGGTAGCGGCCGTCGTCGGTGTAGTCGACCAGTTGGAGAGTGGTGCCGCCTTCCTGCCAGCCGTCCAGGGCAGGGCCGGTGGCTACGCGGAATTCCGCGTAGGTGGTGAAGGGGCGTTTGAGGAATTTGAGGGCTTGTTCGGCGGGGGTGCGGTGGCGGGCGTAGGGGTCGGGGGTGGTGGTGAAGTCGTCGCGGTGGACGTTGAAGCCGCCGGTGGTGCCCGCGGGAGTTTTCGGGAGGATGGCCAGCAGGCGGGTGACGATGGCGTGCGCCGGACGCAGGGTGATCAGGATGTTGCCGCCCTGGCCGTATTCGGGACCGGGGAGCTGGGCGGCGACAACGCCGTTGCTCGCCTCGGTGGTCGCGCAGGCACGGACCATCCGGGTGCGGCCGTCGAAGCGGTGCCCGAACAGTTCCACCCGGATTTCGGGGTGCGCGAGGGCGTGTAAGGCGTGGTACAGCGATTCGTCGGTGCCCATCTTGGCGATCAGCGAATCCGCGGCACGACGGCATTCCCGATCGAACTCGACCTGCGTTTCGACACCTGCCGTGAAGGTGAGGGGCCAGGGCATACGGTCGCGGCCGAGCGTTTCCCAGGCGACCCAGAATTCGAACGGGGTCAGCTCCCAGGTGTCGGTCATGCGTCGCCGCCGATCACCGGCGGGACGTGCAGGCGTTCGGGGCCGAGCAGTTCTTCGTGGACACCGCGCAAGTAGTCGGGAGCCTGGTGCTCGTTCTCGTCGTCCTTGCCGCCGCCACGTGCGCCGGGGGCGCCCATTCCACCCATGCCCGACATCCCCGAGCGGCCCGACGACGCACCGGAACCCGCGCCCGCGCCCGCACCGGCGCCTTGCTTCTGACCGGCGGTCCCGGGGACTGCCGCACCGGGCGTGCCCGCGCCTGCTCCGGCACCAGCGCCCGCACCCGCTCCGCCGCCGGAGCCGAGTCCGCCGGGGGACGTGCCGGCCGGGGTCGTGCCCGGGGTGGTGCCTGACGGAGTCGTGGTGGTGGGGGTTTCCGGGGTTGTCGTGGCGGCCGTGGTCTCGTCGCCGGTGCTGTCGTCAGTGGTCTGGTCGTCGGTGGTGTCGTCGTCACCGGGGTCGGTGGTGGTGGGGGTTTCCGGCTCCGTGGTGGACGGGGTCGTGTCGTCGGTGCTCGGCTTGGTGGTGGTGCCGGTGGGCTTGTCGGTGGTGGTGCCCGTCGGCTTGTCCTTGGTGGTGTCGCCGGTCGGCTTGTCGGACTGGGGTTTCGATGGCTCGGGAACCTTCGGGACCTGGGTGTCGGACTGTTGCGCGACCGGCTTGTAGACGGTCTCCATCACCTGGCGAGCCGCGGCTTGGGCGGCATCGGAGCGGCCTGCGCTGGTGCTGTCCATGACGAAGCTGGTTACGGTGCCGAGCCCGGGCGCGACCGCGTTGGAGAGCGTGGTGGCGACCAATCCCGCGACGGTGCTGCTCTGTTGGTCGGACTCGTGCGGTACCGAGTACTTCACCTGATTGAAGCCGGAGTAAGCCTCTTCCATCTTGTTGCCGATCAGGGAGGCAGCCTGGTCGACCTTGTGCACGTCGGCGAGATAGCTCTTGGTGCTCGCCAGCGCTTGACTCGCTGCGCTTCCCGACCAGCCCCTCTCCATTTCCTTCTGGATATTGTCGTGGAAGGTAGTGGCTTTCGTTGTGGTGTCAGCCGCCAATTGCCGCCAGGCCTGGACGCTGTTGTTCATCGTCTCAGGTTTGATTGACTCGACAAATTTCATGATCTCCGAATGGCTCATGGTAACGAACGGTTCCATGACGGGCGGCACGACCGGCTGTGTGAACTCGCCAGAAAAGCCGCTGGCGAGGCTCGAATTCTCGGCGTATATGCGGGACCGTGCGCTGTCGCCAGCAGCCTGGGCGTCTAGTTCGGACTGTGTGGCGGAGACATCGGAATCGAATAGCGAGCCGATTCGATCGCTGATTCTGGAAGGGCTCGACGCTGTCAATGCAACGCTGCCCAGTTTGCTCATGAAATCTGAAAAAGTCATTTATCCCCCCGGACTCAATCTAGTTTGTTTGTCTGTTGCTTAATGGCCAGCTGGGTGGCCTCATCGCAGTCCTTGAATGCGGCACCAGCTTTGCGGTACATGTCGGCCATATTGGTTAGGATCTCTATGTGCTTCGCGGCGGCGTCTGTGTAGGAGCCATTGCCCTGGCCGTTCGCGAGGTCGGCAAACTTCGTTCCGAGTGCCTTCGCGGAGTTCAAGCTACCGAATGAGTCGACCAAGACCATGTCTTGAGTTCGTCGCGAAAGGGTTCGCAGTTCGGAGATGTAGTCGTCGCACTGCTTGGCGCATCGTTCGGCGGCGTAGAATTCTATGATAAGCCGACCCGCAGCAGCTTCTCCTGCTAAAGTCTGGAACTCTTTTGCAATTTCGTTTGTATCTGCCATCGTTCGAGTCTTTCTGATCAGCGGGCCGTTACTGGGGCAGGATAGTCACAAAATGTGGCGCGGCATCGTTGGCCAGCTGGCAAGGATCTATCGATGCCTTGTTGTCTACGAACTTGCTCGCCTGCAATGTGATCGTTCCCTGTGCACTTTCAAAAGCTATTCCGCACTGATCTGGTGGTGTCTTTGTTCCGAGGAGGTACTGGGTAGCCTTCCGGTCGCCGATAGAGACATCTTTGAAGTCATGGAGGTAGTCGTTCGCACGAAACTCCTTCATGGTTTTGGTAGTCGTGAAGAGGGAGATGAAGTATCCGTTGGCGGTCCAGGCACACCCCTTCCAATCTGCTCGCGGTACCGAGAAGGGGTTGTCGTCCTTCGTTGCAGGATCGGCCCCCGCCGCCTGCAACACACTGTCCGACACAGCACACGGATCGAACAGCTGCTCCTTGGTCAGCGGAGCCCCGCTGGCCTCGGGCTGCCCGTCGACCGCTGTGGAACATCCGGTGAGCGCCACTACAGCGCACACCCCGGCGGCAAAGCCAACCAGTCGCATCGTCTCTCCTCTTTCGCACACAACGACCACTCGATGTCTTAGACGCGCGCCCGGTCGTTTCGGTTCCATCCAGGGCAGAACTCGGGCAGAACTCAGGCCGGGACGTTCGCTCCGTGGCCGAGGTCGCGGAGGGCGGCCTTGATCTTGGTCTGGGCTTCGTCGAGGGATTCGGGGGTGGGGTCGGTGTTCGCGCCCGAGATGTCGAAGTCGCCCATGGTGTAGGCGGGGAAGACGTGGGTGTGCAGGTGGGGGACCTCGAGGCCGGCGATGAGCAGGCCGGCGCGGGGGGCGTCGAAGGCGACGCGGACGGCCTGGCCGATCTTCTGGGCGACGCCCATCATCCGGGCCATCACGGCGGGATCCACGTCTTGCCACTGGTCGATCTCCGCGCGCGGGACGACGAGGGTGTGGCCCTGGGTGACGGGGCCGATGGTGAGGAAGCCGACGAACTCGTCGTCTTCCCAGACGAAGCGGCCGGGGATCTGACCTGCGATGATCGCGCTGAAGACGGATGCCATACCGGTGAGCGTAGCTAGATCGACACGAAATGCGACAGGATGCCCTGCACCTCGTAGATGTCGACCTGACGGTTGAAACGCTGCTTGACCGGCTCGTCACCGCTGCCGATCCAGATGTAGAGCTCGGCGTCGAGGTCGAAGGTGCCCGCGGTTTCTACGGTGAAGTGGCTGATCGACCGGTAGGGGATGCTGTGGTAGCTGACCTTGCGGCCGGTGACGCCCTGTTTGTCGACCATGATCAGGCGGCGATTGGTGAACAGCATCGCGTCGCGGACCAGGATGAACGCGGCGTACACCTGCTCGCCCTGCCCGAACAGCTTCGCGTATTCCTGCTGGGCGGCGGCCGGATCTATGCGACCGGCATTGCCCATCATCCCGTCGAGCAGGCCCATGGTGCGCTCCCCATTTTCGGTGGCGGATAGGCCACGCCTCGTTCCCATTGTGGTGCATGCGGACCCAGCCCGCGAGTGCTATCGAATAGGTCTCCGGTACGACCAGTGGGCTGGACTGGACAGATCCGGGCAACATCAGGCGCCTCGCCAATCTGTGTCGGTGGCATGTGACACACTCGCCAATGATGAGCCGCCACACGACCTTCCGGTACTGCCTCGACCCCACGGTCGAGCAGTCCGTCATGCTCACCCGGCATGCTGGGGCGGCTCGGTTCGCGTTCAACCAAAGCCTCGACTTCGTGAAAACAGCGCTCACACATCGCAAAACCCGACCGGGGCATCCCGTGCCGTGGACCCGGTTCGATCTGATCAATGCATTCAACGCCTGGAAGAAGACCGAAGTAGCGGGACGGATCTTTGCGATCAGCGCGACTGGGGTTACCGAAGTACAGGTGACCGGGTTGGCATGGCGTACCCAGGTATGTCAGCAAGTCTTCGAGGAAGCAGCCGTCGACTGCAGTCGTGCCCTCGCCGCGTTCTCCGACTCCCGGACGGGCAAACGTGCGGGGAAACGGATCGGTTTCCCTCGGTTCAAGAAGAAGGACAAAACTGTCCCGTCTTTTCGGCTCCGGAACAAACACACCAAGGCAGGGCGAGCGGCGATCCGAGTCGGTGACCAGGGCGCAGCCCGATCAGTGACGCTGCCTGGGATCGGCACGCTTCGGGTGCGCGACGACACACGCCGGTTGCGGCGGATGCTCACCAAAGACAGGGCTAGGATCCTCTACGCCACAGTCTCCTACCGGGTACGACACTGGTGGATCTGCTTGACCACCGAAGCTGCCGATCTGCATACAACCCACCGCCACCCACTCCGTGAACACAACGACGATGGTGGTTGGGTCGGGATCGACCGCGGGCTGACCGCGTTCGCTGTCGTCGCGAACTCCGACGGCATCGAGGTCGCCCGTATTGATACCGCACCGAAGCCACTGGCCACCGGACTCGGTCGGCAACGCCACCTGGCGAAGTCGCTGTCACGAAAACAGAAAGGATCCCACCACCACAGGCAAGCGCTCGCCCGGCTGGCCCGTCACCATCACAAGGTCGCCAATATTCGTCGTCATTTCGCCCATCAAATCGCTAATAGGCTGGTCAAGGCCCACGACCGGCTTATTGTCGAAGACTTGAACGTGGCGGGAATGCTCGGCAACCGTCGTTTGGCGCGTGCGATCAGCGATGTCGGATGGTCCGACTTCGCCCGCCTGTTGACATACAAACAGAGATGGCGTGGCGGCTCGGTCACCGTCGCAGATCGTTGGTATCCATCGAGCAAACGCTGCTCGGTTTGCGGCACAATCAACCCGACGCTGTCGTTGGCAGATCGCGTGTTCGTCTGCGTCTGCGGGTATCGGGCCGACCGTGACCACAACGCGGCGATCAATCTCGCACTGTGGCCGACGGTGCAACAGAACTTTTCGCGATCCCCGGACCCCCGAGCAGGAGGCCGGGTTACCAATGCTCGCCGACGGGAACGCGCTGATCGACACAGTGTTGGTGTCGGTGAAACGGTCCCGGTTGACGCGGGAACCGAGGTTCACGCCACGCTCGTGGCGTGAACCGACGACGCCCGAGGAGGGCGGTGTCCGGAGGCCATCCAGGGTCCAGGCACGCTGTAATCTATGGCCGTGCGCGTACTCGTCATCGGTTCCGGAGCCCGTGAACATGCCCTCGTCCTGGCGTTGCGCCGGGATCCGTCCGTGACGGCGGTGATCGCCGCCCCGGGCAACCCCGGCATCGGCCAGCACGCCGAGCTACGCCCGGTCGATCCCTGCTCCGCCGACGACGTCGCCGCGCTGGCCGGCGAAGTGGCCGCCGACCTGGTGGTGATCGGCCCCGAGGTGCCGCTGGTGCTCGGCGTCGCCGACGTCGTGCGCGCGGCCGGGTTCCCGGTGTTCGGCCCGTCGGCCGATGCGGCGCGGATCGAAGGGTCCAAGGCGTTCGCCAAGGATGTGATGGCGGTGGCCGGGGTGCGGACCGCGCACAGCGAGATCGTCGACACTCCGGCCGAGCTGGACGCGGCGCTCGACCGCTTCGGCCCGACCTGGGTGGTCAAGGACGACGGGCTCGCCGCGGGCAAGGGCGTGGTGGTGACCGCCGACCGGCGCGCGGCCCGCGATCACGGCGCCGAACTGCTCGAGCAGGGACATCCGGTGTTGCTGGAGTCGTTCCTCGACGGGCCGGAGGTGTCGCTGTTCTGCCTGGTCGACGGCGAGACCGTGATTCCGCTGCTGCCCGCACAGGACCACAAGCGGGTGGGCGACGGCGATTCCGGCCCGAACACCGGCGGCATGGGCGCTTACACGCCGCTGCCGTGGCTGCCCGCGGAGACGCTGAACGAGATCGTCGACGACGTGGTGAAGCCCGTCGCCGCCGAGCTCGTCGCGCGGGGCAGCTCGTTCTCGGGCCTGCTGTACGCGGGTCTGGCGATCGGTACGAACGGCCCGGCTGTCGTCGAATTCAATTGCCGCTTCGGTGATCCCGAGACTCAAGCCGTGCTCGCGCTGCTGGACAGCCCGTTCGCCGAACTCCTGTACGCCACCGCCACCGGGCGCCTCGCCGAGGTCGACGCACCGCGCTGGAAGGACGGTTCCGCGATCACCGTCGTGCTCGCCGCCGAGAACTACCCGGCGCGACCGCGTACCGGCGATGTGATCACCGGTGCCGATGACGGCGCGCTGGAGGGCGAAACCCTGGTGCTGCACGCCGGTACGGATCAGCGCGAGGACAAGGCGCTGGTGTCGGCGGGCGGGCGTGTGCTCAACGTGGTCGGTGTCGGCGCGGACCTCGCGCAGGCGCGGGAGCGGGCCTATGCGCGACTCGCGGGAATCAAGCTGCCCGGCAGTCACTTCCGGACCGATATCGGAGCGACCGAAGTTGTTGTTCCGGAACGCAACAGCGTCGCGGGGTAATGCCCACGATCGGTGATCAGCGGTGTGTGACCGCTGATCACCATCGAGCGGGAAGCGGTGGCTGAGCGCGCAGGCGCAACGCCCGCGCCGATCAGGCGGTGAGATCGAGGATCTGGGCGTTCGGAGCATTCGTCTGAATGGAGGCGATTCCCTTCTTGGCGCCTTCCTTGCTTTCGTAACCCTGACTTTCGAGGACGATTTCGCCGTTACCGGCCTTCAGGTGGAAACGGAACTTTCCCGCCTTGTCCTTGAATACCTCGAACTTGCCTGCCATGGTGGCCTCGCTTCGGTTCGGAGGAAAACACTCGACAGGTCTCACATTAACGTTCTCGTGATGTCGGTGGTCTCGACGCGATGTCAATCGAGACGCAATCCATGCATCGCGAGCCAGGCCTGCGGATCCACATGCTGACCGTTTTGCACGATTTCGAAATGCAGGTGCGGGCCGGTGGAATCGCCGCGATTGCCGATGCGCGCGATCTGCATTCCGGCGGGGACACGCTCGCCCTGGGAGACGAAGAAGTCGTACATGTGACCGTAGATGCTGATGGTGCCGTCGTCGTGGCGGATCCGGACCCACAGACCGAAACCCTGCGCCGGACCCGCTTCCACCACCGTGCCGTCGGCGACGGCGTAGATGGGGCTGCCGATGGGGCCCGCGATGTCGATGCCGCGGTGCATGGTGCCCCAGCGGGAGCCGAAACCGGAGGTGAACGCGCCCTTCGCGGGCAGGCTGAACCCGCCGACGGACGGGGTCGAGCCGGGCACCGGCACCATCGCGCCGGGGACCACCGGGGCGCGCTGGCCCATCCAGTCCTGCCATTCGCCCGATGCCGCGGCCGCCGCCTCCGCCTTCGCGCGTTCGAGGGTGGCGCGGGCCGCCGCGGCGACCACGTGCGCTTCGCGGCGCTTCTCACCTGCGGCGATGGCATCGAGCATGGGGGTCACCGACTGGGGGTTGGGCAGGAGCTGTGGGGGATAGGCGATGGCCACGTGGAGTGCTTCGCCCGGGGCGAGCGGACGCTCGTCGACGGCGCCGCCGAACTGCCCGTCGGCCGCCACGAACACCGCGACCGCGAGCACGCCCGCGATGAGCACGCGCCGTTCGAGCAGGACCGCCCGCACCCGCTCGCGACTGGGCCTGCGCGCCCACATCCCCTCGGCCTGTGCCTTCGGCCGCCGCCAGAAAACCTTGCGCACCTCACCGCTGCGCAGCTCGCCCGCGATCTCGCCGACCACCGGATACCGGGCGGCCCACTCGGCCATCCGATCGCGGGCGGCGATTTTCGACGGCAGCTGCTCACGCCAATTCGCCTGCAAAATACGGCCGTTGACGCTGACAGCCCGACGTTTCGCGGTGTTGCCGGATGGCGCCGTTTCGGCGGAGTCCTGTCGCGAGCTGTCGGCGGCGAGCTGTCCGGATTCGGTGTCCACGCTCTCCTCGGAGGTGTCCGCCCGCACGTCCCGTGCCGTCCCTGTCCGCTTCATCCCGCCCCCGCGCCCCGGCCCCGACGTGACCACGGAGGTCGCGTCGGTGGCTGCGTATTCGCTGTCGGAGCCATTGTGCCGACCATATCTGTGAACGCCCGCAATCGGGTGCTCTACCGTCTCTCGGGTGTCCAGAGAATCGCGCCGGTCGGCCATTGCCCCTTTCTACGTCATGGATGTGTGGAAAGCGGCCGCTGAACGCGCCAGGTCGCACGGCGATGTGCTGGTGCTCGCGGCGGGACAGCCGTCCACGCAGGCGCCCGCGCCGGTGCTGCGGGCTACCAGGGCGGCGATCGATCACGAATTGCTGGGCTACACCGAGACATTCGGCATCCTGCCGCTGCGCGAGGCCATCGCGGGGCATCACAGCGAGACCTACGGCTACGACGTGCACCCGGACGAGGTGGTGGTGACGACCGGGTCGTCGGGCGCGTTCACGCTGATCTTCCTGGCCGCCTTCGACGTGGGCGACACCGTGGTGGTGGCGCGGCCCGGCTATCCCGCCTACCGCAACACGCTGTCCGCGCTCGGCTGCGAGGTCGTCGAACTGGACTGCGGCCCGCAGACCAGATTCCAGCCGACCGTGGCGATGCTGGAGGCCCTGCCCGAACCGCCCGCCGGTCTGGTGGTGGCCAGCCCGGCCAACCCGACCGGCACCATGATCGACCCCGCCGAACTCGCCGCGCTGGCCCGCTGGTGCGAACAGCACGGCACGCTGCTGATCTCCGACGAGATCTATCACGGCATCACCTACGCGGGCGCGAGCACGCCGACCTCTTCGGCGTGGGAGTTCTCCCGCGAGTCGGTGGTGATCGGTTCGGTGTCGAAGTACTTCTCGATGACCGGCTGGCGGCTGGGCTGGATGCTGGCGCCGGCCGACCTGCGCCCGGCGTTGCAGCGGCTGGCGTCGAATATGACGGTGTGCCCGCCGGCCATCTCCCAGTACGCGGCCGTGCACGCCTTCGGGCCGGAAGCCAAGGATGAGCTGGACGGGCATGTGCGCCGGTACGCGCGCAACCGGGCGCTGCTCCTGGAGGGTCTGCCCGCGATCGGAATCACCGATCTCGCGCCCGCCGACGGCGCCTTCTACGCCTACGCCGATATTGGTCATCTGACCGATAATTCCCGCGCCTGGTGCGCCGAGGTGCTCACCGAAACCGGCGTCGCGCTGGCGCCCGGACTCGATTTCGACACCACAAATGGAAACCACACGGTCCGTTTTTCCTTCGCAGGTGCCACCGACGACATCGCCGCAGCACTGGAGCGTCTGGGACGGTTCCTGAAGGGCTGATCTGGACACTTGTCAACAGTGATGTGCGACAACAACTTTGCGTAGTACGAACACATCTGTGCCGGGATACGGTAAAACTCAGTTATCCCGAATTCCCAGTGTTTCCCCGATGACGATTGCGCACGGTTGAACTGATGATGACTGGCACGTTGGCACGGTGACCACCGCAACGACCCCGAAAGGCGAACGACGTCGGCAGGCTCTGGTGGCGGCGGCGGCTGAGCTGTTGCTCGAAGGCGGCTTCGACGCCGTGCGACATCGTTCGGTGGCCTCACGAGCCGATCTTCCACTCGCGTCGACCACCTACTACTTCGAATCGCTGGAAGATCTGATCGCCCGCGCCGTCGAATTCAGCGGCGCGATCGAACTCGACGCGATGCGCCGCCGGGTCGGTGAGGTCAGTCATCGCAGGCGCGGCACCGAGGCGACGGTCGAGCTCGTGCTCGACGTGCTCGTCGGCCCCGACGACGGCGACCTCGACGCCCGCGGCCAGCTCATCGCCCGCTACGAGCGGTCCGTGGCGTCGGCCCGTCACCCCGAGTTACGTGAGGTCCAGCTCCGACTACGCACCCAGCTCGAAGAACTGCTCGCCGACGTGCTGCGCCGCTCCGACCGAGTGGTGCGCCCCGAGCAGTTACGCAGGCTGGTGGCCGTCGTCGACGGTGCGGTGGTCGCCGCGCTGATCGAAGGCCACCCCGAACCCCGCCGACCCGCCAGGGCCGGTCTGCTCGAAATGATCGACATCGTCGCCCCGCCCGTGGTCCCCAACATGATGCCCCAGCAGGCCGAACGGGTGCGGCAATTAGACTGAGTGCTCGTGAGCCTCGTCCCGAATGTCCTCGCCACCCGATACGCCAGCCCGGAGCTCGTCGCGCTCTGGTCGCCCGAGAACAAGATCGTGCTCGAGCGCCGGCTGTGGCTGGAGGTGCTGCGTGCGCAGGCCGAACTCGGAATCGATGTCCCCGCAGGGGTTGTCGAGGATTATGAACGCGTCATCGACCACGTCGACCTGGCCTCGATCGCCGAGCGTGAGCGGGTCACCCGCCACGACGTGAAGGCGCGGATCGAGGAATTCAACGCGCTCGCCGGACACGAGCACGTGCACAAGGGCATGACCAGCCGCGACCTCACCGAGAACGTCGAGCAGCTGCAGATCCGGCTCTCGCTCGAGCACGTGTACAGGCACGGCATCGCCATCGCGGCGCGCCTGGCCGAGCGGGCCGCCGAGTACCAGACCCTGGTGATGGCCGGACGCTCGCACAATGTCGCCGCACAGGCCACCACGCTGGGCAAACGCTTCGCCTCCGCCGCCGACGAGATGCTGGTCGGCCTGGCGCGCGTGCGTGAGCTGATCGACCGCTACCCGCTGCGCGGGATCAAGGGCCCGATGGGCACCGCCCAGGACATGCTCGACCTGCTCGACGGTGACGCGAACAAGCTCGCCGCCCTCGAACAGCAGGTGGCCACCCACCTCGGCTTCGCGAACGTGTTCACCAGCGTGGGCCAGGTGTACCCGCGCTCGCTCGATCACGATGTGCTGTCCGCGCTGGTGCAGCTGGGCGCCGGGCCGTCGTCGTTCGCGCACACGATTCGGCTGATGGCCGGTCATGAGCTGGTCACCGAGGGTTTCCAGCCGGGCCAGGTCGGCTCGTCGGCGATGCCGCACAAGATGAACACGCGCTCGTGCGAGCGGGTGAACGGCCTGCAGGTGATCCTGCGCGGCTACGGCTCGATGGCCGCCGAGCTGGCGGGTGCCCAGTGGAACGAGGGCGACGTGTTCTGCTCGGTGGTGCGCCGCGTCGCGCTGCCCGACGCGTTCTTCGCCATCGACGGGCAGATGGAGACCTTCCTGACCGTGCTCGCCGAGTTCGGCGCCTACCCGGCGGTGGTCTCGCGTGAGCTCGACCGGTACCTGCCGTTCCTGGCGACCACCCGCATCCTGATGGCCGCGGTGCGCGCGGGCGTGGGCCGCGAGACCGCGCACGAGGTCATCAAGGAGCACGCCGTCGCGGTGGCGCTGGCCATGCGCGAGCAGGGTCGCGAACCCGATCTGCTGGATCGTCTCGCCGCCGACGCGCGGATGCCGCTGGACCGCGCCGGACTTGACGCGGCGCTGGCCGACAAGGCGGCGTTCATCGGCGCGGCATCGGACCAGGTCGCCGAGGTCGTCGCGCAGGTGCAGAAGTTGGTCGAGGCGAATCCGGACGCCGCGCGCTACACGCCGTCGCCGATTCTGTAATCCCGTGCGAATCAGCCCGCCACTGCCGCCTTTTCGGCGCCGGTGGCGGGCTTTCGTGCGTCGGGGTCGATACCGTGGTCGGGTGAATCCGTACACGATCTTCGCCGACATCATCGCCGGGGCCGCCCCGTCCTCGAAGGTGTACGAGGACGACGAAGTCCTCGCCTTCATGGATATTCGTCCTGTGACGCCGGGGCATGTGCTCGTGGTGCCGAAGGCGCCCGCACCGAGTCTGGCCGATCTCGATCCCGCGTTGGGCGGCAAGCTCTTTCAGGTGGGGCAGCGGATCGCCGCCGCGTTGCGCAGCAGTGAAGTGGCGGCCGACGGGGTGAATTTCTTTCTCGCCGACGGGGTTACGGCAGGGCAGGAGGTCTTCCATGTGCACCTGCATGTGATCCCGCGAACGCCTGGTGACGGCTTCGGTCTGCGTGCGCGGCCGACATCGCCCGCGCGGGCGGATCTCGACTATCTGGCCGGTTCGATCCGGGGCGCCCTCACCCGCTGACCCGAATCCGGCGAAGCGGTCATTGCAAACCGGAGAGTTTGCTGAAGAAACGCCCGAACCGTCGAATGCTTCCGATTCGTTCACCTGTGGGTTACTTTGGACTGTCATTGGCATGCGGTTATGGAGGGTAGATCGTGCGTCGTACAGGTGTTGCTGCTGCAGTGCTGGCCCTTGCTCTCGGTGTCATCGGACCGGCGGTTGTTCACCCCACGACGGCCTCCGCCGCGCAGATCATCGGAGTCAACGAACTGACTCCGCACCGGACGGCGATCACCGTCACCTCGCCCGCGATGGGCCGCAACGTCGATCTCCAGGTCCTGCACCCCGCGGGCGGTGGCGCGCGGGGCACGTACTACCTGCTCGACGGCCTCGACCCCGGTATCGGCCAGAGCACCTGGACCAACGCCACCGACGCCGAAGCCTTCTTCCGCGACAAGAACGTCAACGTGGTGCTGCCGATGGGCGGCCAGGCCAGCTACTACACCGACTGGATCGCCGACGATCCGCGTTTCGGCCGGTACAAGTGGGAAACGTTCCTCACCCAGGAACTGCCCGGCCTGATCGACGGTCAGTTCAACGGCACCGGCGTGAACGGCATCGGCGGACTGTCGATGGGTGGCAACGCGGCCTATATCCTGGCCGCCCGGCATCCCGGCCTCTACCGGGCCGTCGCCGGTTACAGCGCCTGTCCGGACATCGCGATGGCGGCGGGCGCGATGATGTTCTCCATCGTCAACCGGGGCGGCAATCCCGGCAACATGTGGGGCGCGCCCGGCAGCCCCGAGTGGGCGGCGCACGACCCGGCCCTGATGATCGACGGGCTGCGCGGCAAGGCGCTGTACATGTCGACTGGCACCGGCATCCCCGGACCGCACGAGGCCGAACTCAAGCCCACGCTGGCCGAGAACATCTTCCTCGGCGGACCCATCGAGCTCGGCGTCAACACCTGCATGGTGGCCTTCGACCAGCGCCTGCGCGCCGCGGGCATCGGCGCCAGGATCGACTACCACCCGGTGGGCACGCACTCCTGGTCCTACTGGCAGGACGCCCTGCACGCTTCGTGGCCGGTCATCGGACCCGCGCTCGGGGCCTGAGAATTCCCGCACGGGTCGCGGTGCGTTCGGACTACCTCGCGGACCGTCGACGCAGGACCACGCTCGCGATCACGCCGATCAGCGACAGCCCGGCGACGATCAAGACGTAACCCGCGGGCAGACCGAGGATCTCGACGTATTCCTTGCTCACCACGCGGTCACGCACGGGGACGTCCTCGGCGGCGGGAGCCAGAAGGAAATCACTGGTGATCGTCGCTGGGTGGGGGATGTAGATCGAGAGTTCGGTGAGGTAGTTGCCGCTCGCGGCCAGCGCTTTCAGGTCCGGATCGCTGGGTTCGCCGACCGGAGAGGCGAATTCGGTGGTGACGACGTGGGGTTCGGTATCGGGATCGATGCGTGCCACCCGGTGGTCGCTGAAGACATACAGGTGGACCGATTGCGGTGTGGTCGCGGCGGCCGACATGCGCATCGGGTACACGAGGCGGTCGGAGTCGAAGGTGAGGCGGACCGGGTCCAGGGCGCCTGCGAGGGGCTTCGTGCTGGTGAGGCGCATGGCGACGAAGGACCAGCCCTCGCGGAGATAGGGGTCGAGCGTGGCGCTCACCTCGGGCCGGAGCTGATAACCGTTGGTGTCCAGCCATTCGCGGACGCCGGTGAGATCGCCGCCGCGCAACGTGGTCGCCTCCAGCGGGCCCAACTGCACTTGGCTCAGCACGTCGGGACCCGAACCCGGAGCGGCTCCGGATGCGTCGCCGCCGAGCGAACCGCTGCCGAACCAGTCGTATTCGGTGACCCGCTCGGGTGCGGTCATGCGTGACAGCTCCCTGAACGAGTCCGGACTGCCCGCCGAGACGGTCGCCGGCGTCGGCGTCGGCACGATCAGGGCCGCGTCGGCACCGGTGAACTGCATCCCCAACCGCATCAGCACGGTCTCGCGCCGCCCGTCCCAGCCGAGGACAGCGGCCTCATTGTTCACCCGCGCCGAACTGTCCGCGCTCACCACGCCGCCGCAGGCGCACGCGTTCGCCGACATCACCGCTCCCGATCCCGCGGCCAAGGCCACCCCGGCAGTCACGACCAACGAACGCATTGCGTACCGCATCCCCATGCGGGTCAGGCTACGCACAACGGGCCTACGGCAGATGCGCAGAAATACTCAGTCAGCCCGCTGCCTCCAGCCGCCGACGGCCGAGTTGGCGGGCCCGGTTGGAGTGGGGCGGCTACGGTGGACCAATGGCTGGCGAGAATGAGACCGTGTCGGCGCCGATCGCGAAGAGGGCGCCCGTCGAGCGGGTCCACCACGGTGACACGTTCGTCGACGACTACGAGTGGCTGCGGGACAAGGAAGACCCCGAGGTCATCGCGTATCTGGAGGCGGAGAACGCCTTCACCGCGGCGCAGACCGACCAGCTGCAGCCCCTGCGGGACAAGATCTTCGACGAGATCAAGGCCAGGACGCAGGAAACCGATCTCTCGGTCCCGACGCGACTGGGCGACTACTGGTACTACTCGCGCAGTTTCGAGGGCAAACAGTACGGCGTGCACTGCCGCTGTCCCGTCGACGCGAAAGCCGAGGGTATCGACGCCTGGACGCCGCCTCAGCTGGAGGTCGGCTCGGCGATCGAGGGCGAGCAGGTGCTGCTCGACAGCAATATCCTCGCCGAGGGGCTGGACTTCTTCGCGCTCGGCGCCTTCTCGCTGAGCCACGACGGCAACCTGCTCGCCTACTCCGTGGACAGCTCCGGCGACGAGCGCTACACGCTGCGGATCAAGGACCTGCGCACCGGTGAGCTGCTGGCCGACGAGGTGGCCGGCGCGGCGCCGGGGGCGACCTGGTCGCTGGACGGCACGCACATCTTCTATCAGACGGTCGACGAGTCGTGGCGGCCCGACACCGTGTGGCGCCATCGCGTGGGCACCGGTTCCGACGCCGATGTGACGGTGTTCCACGAGCCCGACGAGCGCTACTGGGTGAGTGTCGGCGCGACCCGCTCCGAGAAGTACCTGATGGTCTGGCTCGGCTCCAAGATCACCACCGAGGGCTGGGTCCTGGAGTCGGACAATCCCGAGGGCGAGTTCCGGGTGCTGCTGCCGCGTCGCGAAGGCGTGGAGTACTCGGCCGAGCACGCGGTGATCGCGGGCGAGGACAAGTTCCTGATCCTGCACAACGACGTGGTCGACGGCGTGAAGGCGGAGAACTTCGTGCTCGCCGTCGCGCCCGCCACCGACCCGTCGGACATGACGACCCTGATCGGGCATCGCGAGGACGTGCGGCTCGAGGACATCGATGCCTTCGCCACCCATCTGGTGCTCGGCTACCGGCGCGACGCGCTGCCGCGCCTGTCGGTGTGGCCGCTCACGCCGGAGGGCTTCGGCGAACTGACAGAGCTCGACTTCGGCCTCGAGTTGTTCTCCGCCGGTGCGGGTTCGAGCCCGGAGTGGGAGCAGCCCACGTTGCGCGTGGGGGTCGCCTCGTTCATCACGCCGATGCAGGTGTTCGACTATGTGCCCGCCACCGGCGAGCTGCTGCTGCGCAAGGAACAGCCGGTGCTCGGCGGTTACGACGCCGATGACTATGAGCAGCACCGCGATTGGGCCATCGCCGCCGACGGCACCCGCATTCCGATCTCGATCATCAAGCGCAAGGGTCTGGCCGACGGGCCGAAACCCACACTGCTGTACGGATACGGCTCCTACGAGGCCAGCATCGATCCCTCGTTCTCGGTGTCGCGGCTGTCGCTGCTCGATCGTGGCATGGTGTTCGCGGTGGCGCATGTGCGCGGCGGCGGGGAGATGGGCAGGCTCTGGTACGAGCACGGCAAGACGCTGCTGAAGAAGAACACCTTCACCGACTTCGTCTCCTGCGCGAGTCATCTCATCGATACCGGTGCCACCGCACCCGACCGCTTGATCGCCGACGGCGGCAGCGCGGGCGGGCTGCTGATGGGCGCGGTCGCCAACCTGGCGCCGGAGCTGTTCAACGGCATCCTCGCCAATGTGCCCTTCGTCGATCCGCTCACCTCCATCCTCGATCCGTCGCTGCCGCTGACGGTGATCGAATGGGACGAGTGGGGAAATCCCCTGGCGGACAAGGACGTCTACGACTACATGAAGTCGTACTCGCCCTACGAGAACGTCGAGGCCAAGGACTACCCGGCCATTCTGGCGATCACCAGCCTCAACGACACCCGCGTCCTCTACGTGGAACCGGCCAAATGGGTCGCCAAGCTGCGCGCCACCAAGACCGGCGACAACGAGGTGCTGCTCAAGACGGAGATGACCGCAGGTCACGGCGGTGTGAGCGGCCGCTACGAGAAGTGGAAGGAAGTCGGCTTCGAGTACGCCTGGGTCCTCGACCGAGTGGGTCTCGCGGACGCCTGATCCGGTGGGCCCCGGCTTCGGCCGGGTTCACGATCGGCGCCGACTTCGAACCCGCCGTGCGGGTGCCGCGCGAACAGGTATTGCACTGGCCGGGGTGGTGAGGAGTGCGCTGGAATTCGTCGTGGCGTCATCGGGGTAGCACGCCGGCGTCACCTCGAGCTGTCACCGTGGGTACATGAACGCTGAGTTGATCGTTTCGGTGTCGGGGATCCGGGATACGACTCGCGATGCCGCGATCGAATTCGCCGGAGAGATGGACGCGCGGGGCGTGCGCCTGTCGTTGCTGGTCGCGCCGCGGTTGAAGGGCAAGTACCGGCTGGTCGACGACCCGGCGACGCAGTCGTGGCTGCGCGGGCGGCGCCTCGAAGGCGACGCGATCGTGCTGCACGGCTACGACCAGGCCGCCACCAAGGCGCGGCGCGCGGAGTTCGCCGATCTGCCCCGGCACGAGGCGACGCTGCGGCTCAAGGCCGCCGATCGGGTGATGGAGCGGGTGCAGCTGCGCACCCGGCTGTTCGCCGCGCCGCGCTGGGACGCTTCGAACGGTGCGCTGGCGGCGCTGCCCGACGTGGGCTTCCGCATGGCATTCGGGCTCACCACCATGCTCGACCTGGAGCGTGATGTCGCCCAGCGTGCTCGGGTGTACGGGATCGGGGAGGGCTTCCGTGCCGAGCCATGGTGGTGCCGGGCGCTGGTGATGGGCGCCGCGCGCACCGCTCGACGCGGCGGCGTGCTGCGGTTGGCGGTGTCGGCGGCGCAGTTGCAGCGGTCGGGTCCGCGCCAGGCCGTGCTCGACGCGGTCGACCTCGCGCTCTATCACGGCGCCCACAGCGATGTGTACCGCTGGGAGCCCTACCCGGCTGTCCGAGCCGCCTGACCGCCACCGCCGCGCGCGTACCGGCGATCAGCGCGCGGCGGTGGCCTCGAAACCTCCCTGCCCGATTTATGATTCATCAGTTGATCGAGTGGTTTCCGCTAGTTGTGTGAACACAGCAGGAGGCAGCGCTGATGACGGGCACGTCGACGAAAGTCGCGACGACGACGAAATATATGTCCTGGGTGACCTTGGCGCTGATGACCACGAGTTCGGTGGCGAGTCTGCGATCAGCGCCAACAATGGCCGTGTACGGATTGGCCTGTGTATTCCTCTATGTCATTCCCGCGATTCTGTTTCTGATGCCGACCTCGCTGGTCGCCGCGGAACTTGCGTCCGGGTGGCAGGGCGGCGTGTATCAATGGGTCAGTGAGGGATTGAGTAAGCCGCTCGGATTTCTTGCCGTCTGGTGCCAATTCGCCATGACGATCTTTTACTATCCGAGCTTGCTCGCTTATGTGGCGAGCACTTTCGCCTACATCATTCATCCGTCGCTCGCATCCAACGGCCTGTACGTGGCGATCGTGATCATCACCGTGTACTGGGCGGGTGTGTACGTGTCCTCGCAGGGCACCAAGACCGTGGCCGGGCTGTCGAGTATGGGCCTGGTCATCGGCACGCTGATCCCCGGCACCGTGCTGGTCGTGCTCGGGCTGGTCTTCCTCGCGCAGGGCAACGAGTCCGCGGCGCCGATGGATTCGTCGCACCTGCTGCCGGCCTGGGCTGGGTTGGCGAGCCTGGTGCTGATCGTGAACAACTTCCTGTCCTACGCGGGCATGGAGATGAACGCGGTGCACGTGTCGTCGCTGAAGAACCCGGCCAAGGAATTCCCGAAGGCGATGTTCCTGGCCATGGCCCTGGTGCTGGTGATCTTCATTCTGCCCGCGCTGGCGATCAGCTGGGTGGTGCCCTCGGCCAGCCTGAGTCTCACCGCGGGAGTGATGCAGGCCTTCGACGCCTTCTTCGGCCACTTCGGGATCGGCTTCCTCACCCCGATCGTCGGCATCGCACTGGTGGCGGCCGCGCTCGGCGGCATGCTCACCTGGCTGGCCGGACCGTCCAAGGGCCTGTTGCTGATCGGGCGCAGCGAGGGATATCTGCCGCCGTTCCTGACCCGGCTCAACAAGCACGGCGTGCAGCAGAACATGCTGGTGGCGCAGGGTGTGTTCACCACCTTGATCGCGCTGCTCTACGCCTTCATCCCCAATGTCTCCAGCGCGTACTGGATTCTGTCGGTGATCACCACACAGGTGTATCTGATCATGTACGTGCTGATGTTCGCCGCGGCCGCCAAGCTGCGTCGCGACGATCCGGACCACCCGCGCGGCTACCGGGCGCCGGCGCTGATGGCGCTGTGCGCGCTCGGCGCGGCCTCCTCGATCGCCGCGTTCACGATCGGTTTCGTGCCGCCTTCGCAGTTCGGCTCGGGCAGTCCGTGGGTGTACGTGCTCATCGTGGGTGGCGGTCTCGGCATCGTCGGCCTGCTCATCCCGTACCTGTTCTACCGAAATCGCAGGGACAGCTGGAAATTCGCCGTACCGGAAGGGCAGCAGGCATGACGACCGGAGACGCCCCCGACCACAAGCGACGCTGGATCTACATCACCTCAGGTGTGCTGCTCGTGGTGTTCGCCCTGATCGGGCTGTTCACCTTCACCGCGATCCGCGAGAACACCCAGGCGAGCGCGAAAGCCGAACAGCTGCACGACAGTCTGGTCGCGGCCGGTCTGCCCGCACCGGAGGCGAGCGTGATCGCCGACGCGCTCGGCGACGACGGCGGGTCGGTCTGTCAGGACCCGAGTTCGCCGATGATCAAGGCGAAATACCAGGCCTCGATCACCAACGGTGCGGCCGGACCCGGACAGCGTCCGGTGATCGGCCCGCGCGACACCACCGAGGCGGTGGCGCTCACGATCGCCACCTACTGCCCGGATCGCTTGCAGGACTACCTTTCTCATCTCGAGACCCTGAAGCTCGACGATACGACGAAGTGAGGCGCGAAGAGATGACCGACGATGTGACGGCGCTGCGCGGCAAGGTTTCCGGGCTGATGGGCCAGGCGAAAAAGGACCTGGCCCAGCTTGTTTCGTTCGAATCCGTCGCCGACCCGCGTCAGTTCCCGCCGGAAGGGTGTGAGCGGACCGCGCAGTGGGTGGCCGACGCGTTCGCCGCGGCGGGGCTGACCGAGGTGGGCCTGCACGAGACGCCCGACGGCAGCAAAGCCGTCATCGCGTCGAAGCCGGGGCCGCCCGGCACGCCGACGGTGCTGCTGTACTGCCACTACGACGTGCAGCCCCCGCTCGACGATGCCGCGTGGAAGACACCGGTCTGGACGCTGACCGACAAGGACGGGCGCTGGTACGGGCGCGGTGCGGCCGACTGCAAGGGCAATATCGTCACGCATCTGACCGCTCTGCGCGCGATCGGACCCGACTTCCCGATCGGGATCAAGGTGGTGGCGGAGGGGTCGGAGGAGCAGGGCACCGGCGGCCTGGAGCAGTTCGTCGTCGCCAATCCCGCTCTGCTGCAATCGGATGCGATCCTGGTCGCCGACTGCGGCAACTTCGCGGTGGGGGTGCCGACGTTCACCCAGACCCTGCGCGGGATGGTGAATGTGGTGCTGACGGTGACAACGCTGGAAGGGCCGATGCATTCGGGAATGTTCGGTGGACCGGCGCCCGACGCGCTCGCCGCGATGATCCAGCTGCTGTCGTCGTTGCGCGATGCCGAGGGCAACACCACGATCGACGGACTCACCGACGACCAGAAGTGGACCGGCGCGCAGTATCCGTCGGCGGACTTCCGGTCGGACGCGGGTGTGCTCGACGGTGTCGGCCTGCTCGGCGACGGAACCGTGTCCGACATGCTGTGGGCGCGGCCCGCGCTGACCGTGCTGGGGATGGACGTGCCCGCGGTGGTCGGGTCGTCGGCGGCGATCCAGCCGAGCACCAGGGCCAGGCTCAACCTGCGCATCCCTCCGGGCACCGAGCCCAAGCAGGCCTATGACCTGCTGGAGAAGCACCTGCGCGCGCACGTGCCGTGGAACGCCGAGCTCGACATCGAGCTCGAGGCGCTCGGCGAACCGTTCGTCGCGTCCACACAGGGCCCCGCCCGCTCGGCCATGGAGAAGGCGATGGCCACCTCCTACGGTCGCGACGTGACCACCGAGGGACAGGGCGGGTCGATTCCGCTGTGCAATGTTTTCGCCGACACCTACCCGAAGGCCGAGATCATGCTGATCGGCGTCGAAGAGCCGAAATGCCTGATCCACGCGCCCAACGAAAGCGTCGACCCCAGCGAGATCGAGCACATGGCACTGGCCGAGGCGTTGTTCCTGACCAGCTACCGCTGATCAGAACTGGCCCTGGTCCTCGGGTTCGAGTACGCGGAACTCGGTGCCGGCCGGGGCCATCTCGGTCAGCCTGCCGAAGTAGATGCCCTGGGCCGACGGGGCGATGATGCCGTGGTGGATGGGCACCGCGGTGCGGGGATTGACGGCGCGCAGGTAGTCGACGGCCTCCGCGATGCGCATCCACGGGGCGACGGCGGGGATCGCGAGCACGCCGACCGGGACCGGCGGCACCCAGAGCGAGTCGCCGGGGTGGACCAGCTGGGCGGGGTCGGCCTCGGTGCCGAGCTGGAAGACGGTGTTGTCGATCACCGGGATCTCCGGGTGGATCACCGCGTGCCTGCCGCCGCCGCCGGTGATCTGTAAGTCACCGATATCGAGCACCTGACCGGCCGACACCGGCTCCCAGCCCTCACTGCGCTGCTGCGCGGTCTGCGGATCCGACAGCAGCCGGGCGGTGGGATTGTTCTCGATGAGATCGCCGATCCGGTTCGGATCGATGTGGTCGGGGTGCTGGTGGGTCACCGCGATCGCGTCCAAGCCGGTGATGCCCTCGAACCCGTGCGCGAAGGTTCCGGGGTCGAACAGCACTTTCACGCCGTGCAGTTCCACGAGGATGCAGGAATGACCGAAGTGGGCGATGCGCATACCCGATGCTAAGCCGCCGTGACCCCGGAACGCGGGCACGACGGCCCGGTCAACTAAGATTTCCGAGGTAACCCCCACATCACTTGAGGAGCAACGCGTGGCACGAGTCGTGGTCGAGGTCATGCCGAAGGCCGAGATTCTGGACCCCCAGGGACAGGCCGTGGTCGGCGCGCTCCCGCGTCTGGGATTCGCCGGAATCTCGGATGTGCGGCAGGGCAAGCGATTCGAGCTCGAGGTGGACGACAGTGTGTCGGACGCCCAGCTCGAGCAGATCGCCGAGGCGCTGCTGGCGAACACGGTGATCGAGGACTGGAAGGTCGTTCGGGTCTCATGAGGGAGCGCAGCGAGCTCACAATAGGCACAGCCGCCCATGCGGTCATGCCGGAGCCGAGCGCCAGCGAGGCGGAGGCATGAGCGCACGCATTGGCGTTATTACTTTCCCGGGCACGCTCGACGATGTCGACGCCGCTCGCGCGGTGCGGTTGGCCGGCGCCGAGGCTGTGAGCCTGTGGCATGCCGATGCCGATATCAAGGGTGTCGACGCGGTGATCGTGCCCGGTGGGTTCTCCTACGGGGACTACCTGCGGTGTGGGGCGATCGCACGGTTCGCGCCGGTGATGGGCGAGGTCGTCCGCGCCGCCGGGCAGGGTCTGCCGGTGCTCGGTATCTGCAACGGATTCCAGGTGCTGTGTGAGGCCGGGCTGCTGCCGGGTGCGCTGACCCGTAATGAGGGACTGCACTTCATCTGCCGCGACGAGTGGCTGAAGGTCGAGGCGACCGATACCGCGTGGAGTTCGCGGTATGAGCCGGGTGCCCAGATTCTTGTCCCGCTGAAGTCGGGCGAGGGGCGTTTCCAGGCTTCGGAGAAGGTGCTCGACGAGCTCGAAGGCGAAGGTCGCGTGGTGTTCCGGTACGCCGGTGACAACCCGAACGGTTCGCAGCGCGGGATCGCCGGGATCTCCTCGGCCAACGGGCGGGTTGTCGGTTTGATGCCGCACCCCGAGCACGCGACCGAGGCATTGACCGGACCCAGCGATGACGGTCTCGGCATGTTCTTCTCGGTGATCGATAGTTTCGTCAAGGCCTGACAGCCCCGCATCGGCACTAGAGCGTGTCGATGATGTCGAAGTCGACCCCGTTCGCCGTAGCCAGGTGGGCGGGGCCTACTGCTTGATTGCCCAGGAATCCCCGTCGAGTGGCCGGGCCGTCCAGTACCAGGCCCGTTTCCGACGCGGCGATGATCGTTTTCACGTCGAGGGTGCCGGTGGTGTCGGCCAGGGTGTTCAGCAGGTGGATCGCCTCGTAGGTGGAGTTGCTGAAAGTGGTCAGCGCGGGGGCGAATCGACCCTGATGCCGGTGATAGCGGGCGCGGCGGGCGCGGCCTTCGGCGCTGTGGTTGTCGATGAAGAAACTCGACGCCACATAGAGGTTGGCGTTCGCTGACGGCCCCGCGCTGAGCAGGACGTTCTCGTCGACCGCCGGGCTGAGCCGGGGCATCATGGCGGGCAGGCCGGTGGCGGCGAACTGGCGATTGAAGCGGGCGGTGTCGGCGCCGACCATGAGGATCAGGACCGCGTCGGCCAGCAGCAGCGTCGGGTTGCCCAGGAAGTCGCCGAAATCGGTGGTGCCGAGCGGCACGTAGTGCTCGACGATGATGTCGTACGGATCGGTCAGGGACCGGCGCAGGGCACGGGCGGTTCGGCGGGGCCAGATGTAGTCGTTGCCGATGACCGCCCAGCGGCGCACTCCCAGTTCGCGGGCCATCCACGCGGCCGCGGGAACTGTCTGGTGGGCGGGATGTTCGCCCACCAGCAGGACGCCGGGGCGTTCGTCGGGCAGGCCCTCGTGGTCGGTGGCGTAGAGATAGGGAACGCGGGTGTCCACGGCCTCGGCGACTGCGCGACGTACCGCGGAGGTGTGCCAACCGGTGATCGCGCCGACCATTCCGGTAGCCAGGAAGGCCGCTACCTCGGCGGCGACTTCGTGTGGTTCGCGGCCGCCGTCGAGGGTGGTGAGACGGATTTCACGGCCGAGAATTCCTGTGCCGCTATTGATTTCGTCTACTGCCAGGGAAATGGCCGCGGTACACGATGGCGCGATGATGCCGCCCGGGCCTTGGGTGGGCACGATCGAGAGAATCTCGATCGTTTCATCCCGGCTCTGGCCTGACGAGGGCATTCTGTACTCTATCGCCTAGTGCGAACAGGATTGTTCGAATGAATTTCTCGGTAGGTGGGAATGCAATCGGTGTCCATCATAAGTGGGTATTCCACGCTGCACGGCGCCCTGCGCTCCGCGGAGCGCAACTGGGTAGGCAGGCTCGAATCGGCGCTGTCGGCTGACAATCTCACGGCCGACCACTGGGCGATCCTGTCGCAGCTGTCCACCGACGACGGGATGACGATGTCGGAACTGGCCGCCCAGGCGCGGCTGGCCCCGTCCTCGGCCACCCGGCACGCGGACAATCTCGCCGAACGCGGATTGATCTTCCGGGTCGCCGCCACCGACGATCGTCGCCGGATCCTGATCGGCTTGAGCAGTCTCGGGGCCAAACTGGCCGCAAGGATCCGCGCGCAGGAAAAGCTCGCGGAGGAAGAATTACGCTGCCGCCTGGGGAATCGCCGCTACGGCGAATTACTGGCCGCGCTCGCGGTGATCGCCGAACGCGACGACTGATCCGAGCGCGTATTCCGGGGCGGGGTGCCGGGGCACGGCATCGTGCCTAGGATCGCAGGATGCCGGTTTCCTTGACAGCGGCCACGGCCAGCGGATTGTGTGCCTTCATCGATGCGTCACCCTCGCCCTTCCACGTGTGCGCGACGGTGGCGGCCGAGCTGGACGGCAACGGTTTCACGCCGTTGACGGAGGCCTCGGCGTGGGACGACGCGGGCGGCAAACACTATGTGGTGCGCGGTGGTTCGCTGATCGCGTGGGCTGATTACGACGCCGTGCCCGCTGCTCCGTTCCGGGTGGTCGGCGCGCACACCGACAGCCCCAACCTGCGCGTGAAGCAGCATCCCGATCTGGCCGGGGCGGGGTGGCA
Organism: Nocardia sp. NPDC055002; assembly: GCF_053608825.1. Lineage (NCBI taxonomy): Bacteria > Bacillati > Actinomycetota > Actinomycetes > Mycobacteriales > Nocardiaceae > Nocardia > Nocardia sp. NPDC055002. The sequence continues at coordinate 711,039 of NZ_JBSGWE010000003.1, read as the reverse complement.
GCTCGTCGGGCTCGAGCCGTACGGCGGGGCTTGGCTGAACTCCTGGTTGGACCGCGAGCTCGGTCTCTCGGGGCGGCTCAGTGTGCGCGAGGGCGCGCGGATGCGCGATGTGCTGGTGCGGATCGACGAGCCGATCCTGCGGGTGCCGCAGCTGGCCATCCACCTGTCCGAGGACCGGCGCGGGGTCACCCTCGACCCGCAGCGGCATGTGAACGCGATCTGGGGGATCGGTGACGCGCCCGCCTCGTTCCTGGACTTCGTCGCCGAGCGGGCCGAGGTCGACGGCGCCGATGTGCTCGGCTGGGAACTGATGACCCATGACCTCGCGTCGAGCACGATCGTCGGTCGCGACCTCGACCTGGTGAGCGCGCCGCGGCTCGACAACCAGGGCACCTGCTACGCCGGATTGCAGGCCTTCCTCGCAGCCGCCGACGAGCCGGGTGCGGCGACGGCGGTGCTGGTGATGTTCGACCACGAGGAGGTCGGGAGCCAGTCCGATCGCGGGGCGCAATCGGATCTGCTGCCCGCCGTGCTGGAGCGGATCGTGCTGGCCCGTGGCGGTGGGCGCGCGGATTACCTTGCCGCGCTGGCCGGTTCGGTGGTCGCTTCCGGTGATATGGCGCACGCGACGCACCCGAACTACCCGGACCGGCACGAGCCCGCGCACCGCATCGAGGTCGGCGGTGGGCCGGTGCTCAAGGTGAATCAGAACCTGCGCTACGCCACCGACGCGGCGGGCGCGGGCGCGTTCGCCCTCGCGTGCGCGCAGGCCGGCGTGCCGCTGCAACGGTATGTCCACCGGGCCGACCTGCCCTGTGGCTCGACCATCGGCCCGATGACGGCGGCTCGCACCGGCATGTCGACCGTCGACGTGGGCGCACCCCAGCTCGCCATGCACTCGTGCCGCGAACTCATGGGCGCCGCCGATGTCCCCGCCTACGCCTCGGCCCTGGCGGCATTCCTCACTCCGGAAGCGACGGACTGACGGCGGCAGGGGATCGGCTCGGCCTCGATGGCCGCCGAGGTCAGGTCGTCGCGAGTTCCGGTGCGGCCGAGGACTTCCGGCTGGGGTGGTAGGTGAGCACCGCGTAGACGATCACGGCGAACGTGGTCCACACATAACTGCTGCCGATGATCTGCTGCCACCAGGCCCAGGCCAGTTCCTTGTCGCCCGAATGTGGCAACACCCACTGCGGGCCCACGATGAACATCACCGTGAACAGGGCGACGAGGGTGGTGAAGGCGCGGGAGCGGCGAGCAACGGCCAGGCTGACCGCGACGACCAGCGCGGGCGCGACCCAGACCCAGTGATGCGACCACGACACCGGTGAGACCAACAGCACCGCCGCCGCGTTCACCAGCAGCGCGCCGACCTCGTTGCCCACGCCGATCAGGCGGTACATCCACACCGCGGCCAGCGCGATGGTGACCGCCGACAGACCGAGCCACAGGCCCGTCGCCAGCGATTCGTTCATGCCGAGGCGGAACAGCGTGCCCTTGATCGACTGGTTGCCCGCGAAGTAGGGCGTGCCGATGCGGCCGGTGTCGGAGACGGTGTGGAACCAGTATTCGACCGAGTCCTTGGGGAACAGCAGGAAGCCGGCGCCCACCGCGCCCGCGGCCGATACGACCATGGTGGCCGCGGCCTTCCAATCCCGGCGGAGCAGGAAGTACAGCAGATAACCCGCTGGAATCAGCTTGATCGACACCGCGATGCCGATCAGCATCCCGCGTGGCCAGAACGGCTTGCGCACGAGAATGTCGAGGGCGACCGCGGCCATCAGGATCAGGTTGATCTGGCCGAAGTTGAAGGTCTGGCGGACCGGTTCGAGGTACTGGGCGAGGCCGAGCCCGGCGATCAGCACGGTGAGCACCGAGATCCGGTCGAGCTCGGGGCGCACGCGAACCAGCACCAGCCACAGCACGATCCCCAGGCTCGCCAGCGAGGTCAGCAGCACGACGACCTCGGCGACCACCAGCGGCATCAGCGCCAGCGGCACGAAGAACATCGCGGCCAGCGGGGGATAGGTGAACGGCAGGCCGAGCCCGTACACCGGCGGCATCGGGCCGTACAGGTCGCCGCCGTCGAGCCACACCCGCGCGCCGTTGCGGTAGACCTGCAGGTCGATGAACCCGTGCCACCAGTGCGCCAGCAGGGCGACGGCGGCGGAGACCACGAACAAACCGATGGCGGCGGTCAGCCAGCGTCGTTGGCGGTCCGGGTTGTCGGGATCGGGAATACGCGGCTCGACCTGCTCGGTAACCCCCGGACTTTCGTTCACAGCGCCAGAGTAATGGGTACCCCAACGGCCCAACCGCAAGTGTGACCAGACCGAATCCGGCCGCCTCCCCAGCGTGAGGGCAGTACGGGCGGCAGGCGGTTACCTCGCAACCATTAGACTCTGCAGATCAAGTTCCCCCCGGCCGAAAGGACCCTGGTCTCCCGTGACACTGCAGGTCGACACCGTCGCTACCGCCGCAGCCACCCCGGATGCTCCGCAGCCGTACAAGGAACTCGGTCTCAAAGACGACGAGTACGCCCGCATCAAGGAGATTCTGGGCCGTCGGCCCACCGATGCCGAGCTGGCGATGTACTCGGTGATGTGGAGCGAGCACTGCTCCTACAAGTCCTCCAAGGTGCATCTTCGCTACTTCGGTGAAACCACCACCGACGAGATGAAGGCCTCGATGCTGGCCGGGATCGGCGAGAACGCCGGCGTGGTCGACATCGGCGACGGCTGGGCCGTCACCTTCAAGGTGGAGAGCCACAACCACCCGTCCTACGTGGAGCCGTACCAGGGCGCGGCCACCGGTGTCGGCGGCATCGTGCGCGACATCATGGCCATGGGCGCGCGCCCGATCGCGGTGATGGACCAGCTGCGCTTCGGTGCGGCGGACGCCCCCGACACCCGTCGCGTGGTCGACGGTGTGGTGCGCGGCGTCGGCGGTTACGGCAACTCGCTCGGCCTGCCCAACGTCGGCGGCGAGACCGTGTTCGACGCCTCCTACCAGGGCAACCCCCTCGTGAACGCGCTGTGCGCGGGCGCGATGCGCGTGGAAGACCTGCACCTGGCCTTCGCCTCGGGCAACGGCAACCGGATCATCCTGTTCGGCGCGCGTACCGGCCTCGACGGCATCGGCGGCGTGTCCGTGCTCGCCTCGGACTCCTTCTCCGGCGACGAGTCCGGCACCGGCCGCAAGAAGCTGCCCGCCGTGCAGGTGGGCGACCCGTTCACCGAGAAGGTGCTCATCGAGTGCTGTCTCGACCTGTACGCGGCCGGGCTGGTCGTCGGCATCCAGGACCTCGGCGGCGCCGGGCTGTCCTGCGCCACGTCCGAACTCGCCGCGGCGGGCGACGGCGGCATGCACATCGACCTGACCAAGGTCCCGCTGCGCGCCACGCACATGACCCCCGCCGAGATCCTGTCGAGCGAATCGCAGGAGCGCATGTGCGCGGTCGTCACGCCGGAGAACGTGGACGCGTTCATGGCCGTCTGCAAGAAGTGGGACGTCCTGGCCACCGACATCGGTGAGGTCACCGACGGCGACCACCTCGTCATCACCTGGCACGGCGAGACCGTGGTGGACGTGCCGCCGCGCACCGTCGCCCACGAGGGCCCGGTGTACGAGCGCCCCGTGCAGCGCCCCGATACCCAGGACGCGCTGATCGCCGACACCACCGCCACCCTGACCCGGCCGAAGACCGGCGACGAGCTGCGCGAGACCCTGCTCACGATGATCGCCAGCCCGCAGCTGTGCAGCCGCAAGTGGATCACCGAGCAGTACGACCGTTACGTGCGCGGCAACACCGTGCTGGCCGAGCACGCCGACGCGGGCGTCGTCCGCATCGACGAGTCCTCGGGCCGCGGCATCGCCCTGGCCACCGACGCGTCGGGCCGCTACACCAAGCTCGACCCGTACACCGGCGCGCAGCTGGCGCTGGCCGAGGCGTTCCGCAACGTCGCCACCACCGGCGCCACCCCCAAGGCCGTCACCAACTGCCTGAACTTCGGTTCGCCGGAGGATCCGGGCGTGATGTGGCAGTTCCAGCAGGCCGTGCGCGGTCTCGCGGATGGTTGTGCGGCGCTGGGCATTCCGGTGACCGGCGGCAACGTGAGCTTCTACAACCAGACCGGCAAGGACGCCATCCTGCCCACCCCGGTGGTCGGCGTGCTCGGCGTGATCGACGATGTGCACCGCCGCATCCCGACCGGCCTCGGCCTCGAGCCGGGCGAGTCGCTGATCCTGCTCGGCGAGACCCGCGACGAGCTGGACGGCTCCATCTGGTCGCAGGTCACCCATGACCACCTCGGTGGCGTGCCGCCGCGCGTCGACTTCGCCCGCGAGCAGCTGCTTTCGGAGGTGCTCACCTCGGGTTCGCGCGACGGCATGATCTCCGCCGCGCACGACCTGTCCGAGGGTGGTCTGGCGCAGACCGTCATCGAGGCGGCGCTGGCAGGCGAAACCGGTTGCCGCATCGTGCTCCCCGAGGGCTCGGACCCGTTCGTGCAGCTGTTCTCCGAGTCGGCCGGGCGCGTGCTCGTCGCGGTGCCGCGTTCGGAGGAGACCCGGTTCACCAAGATGTGTGACGCGCGGCAGCTGCCGTGGGTGCGCATCGGCGTGGTGGACCAGGGTTCGGATTCGGTCGAGGTGCAGGGGCAGTTCTCCGTGACACTCGCCGAATTGCGCGAGGCATTCGAAGGCACGCTGCCTAAGCTGTTCGGAGCGCACACCGCCTGATCGGTCAGCGGCCGGCGGCGGTAGCGCAGCGTTACCACGTAGGCCGCCCGGGCAGGCGAAACAGATTCCGCCTGATCAACAGAGGAGTCGAGCTTGTGACCACGGAGGATACGAGCTCGGCTTCCGCACCGGCAGTGCGCGAGAACCTCTTCATCAGGGGAATTCACCTGGTGGAGAGGTTTTTTCATCCCAACTACGCCGGCCTGATCATGGCGACGTTGTTCTTCGGGCTGTCGCTGACTCCCTCGCTGCTGCCGCGTGACTGGTTCTTCCAGGGGCTGGTCAGCGGCATCAACGCGACGATCGGCTACGGGCTCGGCTGCTTACTGGCGTGGGCCTGGCGTCGGTGGGTCGCGCCGCGGATCACCTGGCCCGAGCAGGTGCGCACGGCATGGGCCCGGCGGCCGAGCTGGCTGGTGGTGGCGCTGCAGAGCGCGATCGTGGTGGCGTGCCTGATCTTCGCGGTGCTGATGAGTATCCAGTCCTCGAAGTGGCAGCGGCAGATCACCGATCTGATGGGGATGGAGCCGGTGTCCGACGCGGGGTATCCGCGGACGGTGCTGGTCGGCGCGGTGGTGGTCGGTCTGCTGATCTGGATCTCACGCCTGGTGGTGCGATTGGTGCGCGCGGTGACGCGGGCGCTGAACCAGTGGGTGCGGATTCCGGCGGCGTTCGCGCGACCGCTCGGGGTGATCGTCGTTCTGGTGGCCGCGGTGCTGCTGTTCAACGGTGTGCTGGCGAAAGGCTTTTTCGCCGTCGCCAATTCGGCGTTCAGCGCGCGCAACAGTCACACCTCACCGAACGCGGTCCAGCCGACGCTGCCCGAACGCTCCGGCAGCCCTGAGTCGCTGGCCGAGTGGGATACCCTGGGTTCGGAGGGTCGATGGTTCGTGGCGAACGCGCCGACCGCTCTCGCGATCGGGCAGGTCACCGGAAAGCCCGCGCGCGAACCGATTCGGGTCTACGCGGGGCTGGAATCCGCGGACGGGGTCGAGGCGCAGACCGATGTGGCCATCGCCGAACTCGACCGCACCAAGGCCTTCGAACGCGAAGTGCTGGTGGTGATCAGCACCACCGGCACCGGCTGGGTCGATACGACCAGTGCCGAGGCGATCGAGTTGATGTTCGGTGGCGACACCGCGCTGGTGGCGACGCAGTACTCGTATCTGCCCAGCGCGCTGTCGTTCCTGTCCGACCGGGACAAGTCGATGACCATGGGGCGCACGCTGTTCGACAAGGTGTACGAACGCTGGTCGGCGCTGCCCGAAGACGCCAGGCCCAAGCTGCTGGTCTACGGCGAGAGCCTCGGTTCGCAGGGGTCGGAGGGTGCGTTCTCCGGTCTGGCCGACATTCGCAATCGCACCGACGGCGTGCTGTGGGTGGGACCGCCCAACTCCAACCGGTTGTGGTCGGAATTCGTGGCCCGACGTGACCCCGGCACCGACGAGATCACCCCGATCTACGCCGACGGGATGTCGGTGCGGTTCGCCGCCGACGACGAGCAGCTGGCCCGGCCGACGCCGGCCTGGAACGACCCGCGCATCACCTACCTGCAACACGCCTCCGACCCGGTGGTGTGGTGGTCGCCGGATCTGCTGTTCAGTCAGCCGGATTGGTTGCGGGAGAAGCGCGGACCCGACGTATCACCGGCGATGTCGTGGTATCCCATCGTCACGTTCTGGCAGGTCGCCGCGGATCTGCCGCGCGCGCAGACGGTTTCGGACGGGCACGGCCACAACTACGGCAACCTGGTGCCCGACGCGTGGGCCGCGGTGGCCCAACCACCGGACTACACACCGGAATTGGCTGCCAGAATTCGGGTGTTCCTCGAAGAATCCATGGCTACCGAACGTCAGTTGAAGTGACGAGCCGGGGGCGCCGAACCCCTCGATCGGCGCCGCCCGCTCGGCTCACGACACCGATTTGAACGGATTGTGTTCGGCGATCAGCTGTTCCAGCCGCGCCTCGTCGATCCGCCCGATCAGTGACTGAGTCTCCTGCTGGTCGCGCACGACCTTGGCGAGGGTGAAGCAGCTGGTCACCAGGAACAGGCCCGACATCGCCAGGAACGCGCGCTGCCAGCCGTCCAGCGGCAGGTACGCGATTCCGGCGCCGGTCCCGAACAGGCTGACAGCGAACGCGATCGCGGCCTGGGCCATGTAGGCCGAGGTGTTCTTCGGCTTGGTGTTTGTGCTCATGGCTCTCAGTGTGCTGATCCGCGGTGTCGCGATCGCGCGTACAACTACTCGAGTGCGGTACGTAGTTTGTGAGCGGCTCCGCAGTCACAAATCCGGTGATTGTCGGTACCGGCCGCCATACTGGGGCGGTGACCGAGCGCGCTTCGACTACCGCGATGCTGCGTGCGCGCGGCGCCGTGGTCTTGCGGCGCGTCGAGGTCGTCGTCGATCTGAATTATGTCGGATTGGTGCTGGCGACGCTGTTCTTCGGGCTGTCGGTGACCCCGTCACTGGTGCCGCGTGACTGGCTGTTCCAGGGGCTGATCAGCGGGATCAACGCCGCGATCGGTTACGGGCTCGGCTGTGTGCTCGAGTGGTTGTTCCGGCGGTGGGTGCGGTCGCGGATTCCGATTCCGAGCCCTTCCGATCGGCTGCGATACGCGATCAAGGCGACCGTGCTGGTGGGGTGCGCGCTGGTGGCGGCGCTGATGCTGGTGCAGTCGGCGCGGTGGCAGCGCGAGATCACCTCGCTGATGGGGATGGCGGGCACCACCACGCCCGCCTATCTGCGGACCGGGCTGCTCAGCATGGCCGTCGGGGTGGCGGTGGTGGCCGCGTATCGGACGGTGCGCGTCATGGTGCTCGGCCTGGCTCGCCAGCTCAATCGGTGGGTGCGGGTGCCGCGCGAAGTGGCGCCCGCCGCCGGGCTGCTGGTGCTGGTCGTGCTCGCGGTGACGATCTTCAACGGCGTCGCCTCGCGGGCGTTCTTCGCGGTGGCCAACTCGGCGTTCAGCGTGCGCAACGATCGGGCCACGCCGTACGCCGTGCAGCCGATCGCGCCGGAGCGTTCGGGGAGCCCGGGGTCGCTGGCGCCGTGGCAGTCGCTGGGGTTCGAGGGGCGGTGGTTCGTGTCCAACGGGCCGAGCGCCGCCGCGATCACCGAGGTGACGGGAAAGACCGCGCGCGAACCCATTCGGGCCTATGTGGGGTTGGAGTCGGTGACTCGCGACCAGACCGCGGCGCAGCTGGCCGTCGCCGAACTGGAGCGGACCAAAGCCTTCGAACGCGAGGCGATGGTGGTGGTCACGACGACAGGGACCGGTTGGGTCAACGGGATGGCCGCGGGCGCCGTGGAATACCTCTACGGCGGGGATACGGCGATCGTGGCGACCCAGTTCTCGTATCTGCCCAGCGTGCTCTCGTTCCTGTCGGACCGGGACAAGGCGGCCGCGGCCAGCCGGGAGCTGTTCGACGCGGTGTACGAGCGGTGGTCGGCCCAGCCGGAGGGGCATCGGCCCAAGCTGTTCGTCTATGGGGAGAGTCTGGGTTCGCAGGGGTCGGAGGAGGCGTTCGACGGGCTGGCCGATCTTCGCGAGGAGGTCGATGGCGCGTTGTGGGTCGGGCCGCCGAATTCGAATCGGTTGTGGCGGCAGTTCGTCGACCGTCGCGATCCGGGGACGCCCGCGGTGGCGCCGGTGTACGCGGACGGGCTCGTCGTCCGATTCGCCGATGACGCGGCGGATCTCGATCGCGCCGAGCCGTGGCGCGAACCCCGCATCGCCTACCTGCAACATCCGTCCGACCCGATCGTGTGGTGGTCGGCCGATCTGATCTTCACGCAGCCGGATTGGTTGAGCGAACCGCGCGGTCCCGATGTGTCGACGCAGATGCGGTGGGCGCCGTTCGTGACGTTCTGGCAGGTCACGGCCGATCTCACCAACGCGCAGGGGGTGGTCGACGGGCACGGGCACCGGTACGGGAGTTTGGTGCTGGACGGGTGGTTGGCCGTCGCAGCGCCGCCTGGGGTGGACGGCGATGTCGTCGAAAGCATCCGTGCCGCACTGGAATCGGCGGAAACCTATGAGCGGGAGGTGAAGTGAGAAGGCTCGAAGCCGTTGCCGCGCTGGCCCTTCCGCTGCTGTGGAGCAATCGGATTCTTCCCGCCCTCGATCTTCGGCTGCGTGGGCGCACCGCGGCGAACATCGCCTTCGCGACGGGGTACACGAAACTCTTTCGAGGCAGCCCGAACTGGTTGTCGCCCAGTGGCTTCCGCTGGGGTTTCGGCAGTGCGGCCGTCGTCGTCGCCGGCTACGCCGTCGCCCTGTCGATCCCGTCCCTGCGACGCCTCCCGCTCGAGATCGCTGTCCGCGCACCGGAGACATCGACCCTCGAATGGATCGGCCTGCACATCCCCGTGGGCACCGTCCTGGCCGAGGAAGCCGTCTTCCGAGGCACCCTCGACCCGGTGCTCGTCGAGAGCGCCGGATCGTCCGCGCCCGTGATCAGCGCCCTCGATTTCGGCCTCTGGCACATCCGACCGGCCAGAGCCGCAGGCGATCCGGTTGCCCCCACGGTGCTGGCCACCACCCTCGCCGGTCTCGTTTTCACCGAACTCCGGCGCCGGTCGGGCAGCGCCACCGCGCCCGCGCTCCTGCATCTGGCGATCAATGCCGGCGGAGCGCTCGCGCCCGCCGCCGCTCGATGGGTCGACGGGCTGCGGCGGTAGGCCGGCTCAGGCGGTCGCGACGAAATCGGCGACGGCCTCGGTGAAGGCGTCGTTGTCGTCGCCCGCCGCGGTATGGGCCGCGGCGCTGATCTCGGCCAGGCGGGCGTGCGGTGTGAGCGCCAGGAATGCCGCGGCGCCCTCGTCGCTGACCACGTCGGACTTGCCGCCGCGGATCAGCAGGACCGGGATGGTGAGCGCCTCGGCGGCCGCTTCCATCTCGACGATGCGGGCTTCCGGGTCGTCGTTGACGTCGCTGATCAGGTCGGGGTCCCAGTGCCAGTACCAGCGGCCGTCGCGCTGACGCAGGTTGCGCAGGAGACCGTCGGCGTTGTCGGGACGCGGGCGGTGCGGCAGGTAGGCGGCGACCGCGTCGGCCACCTGGTCGAGGGTGTCGAAACCGTCGCGGTGCCTGCCGAGGAAGTCCATCACGCGCTCCACGCCCGCGGACTCCGAACGGGGCACGATGTCGACCAGGACGAGTGCGCGGATCGCGCTCCCACCCGGCGTCGCGGTGGCGAGCAGCCCGGTGATCCCGCCCATGCTGGCCCCGACCACCACCGCGCCCGCCTCCCGGGTCGCACCGAGCTGTTCGAGCACGGTGTGCAGGTCGGCGACCATCACGGTCCTGGAGTAGTCCGCCTCCGGTGACCAATCGCTGTCACCGTGTCCCCGCGCGTCGACGGCGACAACCCGCATCCCCGCCGCGGCCAGCGCCCGTCCCGTCCGCTTCCACGAATGCCGGTTCTGTCCACCGCCGTGCAGCATCACGACCAGCGGGCCGTCCTGTGCGCCGAAGCTGTCCGCGACCAGGGTGAGCCCGTCGGCAGCGCGCAATCGCAGCGTTGCCGGCTCGAGGGGATCGGTGACACTCATAGGACGAATGTACGACGAGTCCCACCTGCCCACGCCATCGGGCAACGGATTGAGGTCGGGTCCGGAAAGCGCCGGGTCAGGAATTGGCCAGCTGTGATGCCCGTTGGAACGTCACGCCGAGGACAGCGCCGATGTCGCGGACCGGTACGCCGTCGGCAGCCAATCGTCGGGCGGTCGCCGTCGCGACCTTCATGGCGTGCGCTTCCTGGCGGGCTGCCTCCGCGCGTGCCTGCGAAACTTCTTCCGCAGCGGCTGTCACGTCCGTGCCGCCCACGTGGGCAGTGATCGCGAGTTCGACAGTTGAGGGGGCCACGTCGGCGACCGTGCAGATGTAGTCGGTCGCTTCCTTGGTGATGTCGGCGTAGCGACGTGCCTGGGTGAGACCTTCGATATTGCCGTTGACGCCGTCCAGCTGTGGGATTCGGATCATCCACCAGCGGTCGTCTCGGGACACGTCGATCTGGTAGGTGGTCATGCTTCCTCCGTGCATTGTTCCTTGCACTGCGCGATCGCCTTGTTGACGGTCCGCACCACTCCAGGCGACTGCGAGTTGTGCCCGGAATAGTCTAGGCGATTTTACGGAATCAAGTCTAATTGGCTAGACAATTCGGACAGCTGGCTCGCGGCCGCCGATTTGTCGGAGGTCGGTAGCGTCTCGCGGTATGGCTGGACGGAATGTGGTCGATCCCGCGCAGGTGCGGGCGGCGGTGCTGGGTGTGGGGGAGTGGTTGCGGGATCCGGCGTTGCCGGTGCCGGGGCGGGGGGAGTTGGGGGCCGCGGTGAAGGGGACGGCGCGGGCGCTGGCGGGGAGTGCGCCGGGGCATTCGGTGGAGGTGCGGGTGCCGCCGTTCGTGGCGGTGCAATGCATCGAGGGGCCCCGGCATACGCGGGGGAATCCGCCGAATGTGGTGGAGACGGATGCTCGGACCTGGTTGTTGCTGGCTACCGGGCTGCTCGGATTCGACGACGCGGTGCGGGCGGGGGTGGTGAGCGCGTCGGGGACCAGAGCCGGGGAGATCGCGGGGTGGCTGCCGATCGTGGCGCTGCCCGCGCGGGACGACCCGGCTGTCGAGTAGCGGCAACCGGGTCGCCGGGCTCACGCGGCCGCGGTGTGCTTGCGGTGCAGGCCCTTGTAGTCGTAGTAGCGGGTGATGATCGTGCCCAGAACGACGGCGATCGCGATGCCGAGCAGCGACATCCAGATGCCGCGGTCGAGACCGGCCGCGTAGCCGGCGTCGAAGTACAGGATCGAGCGGACGCCGAGGAACACCTGGTGCATCGGCTCGAATTCGGCGAGCCACGCGAGATAGGTCGGCGTCGCCTCGATCGGGACGGTACCGCCGGAGGACGGCAGACCGAGGATGACGAACAGGGTCAGGTTCACCAGCAGACCCGCGGTGCCGAGGGCGGCCAGCGTCATCAGCGCGGTCCAGCCGACCGCGACCATGGCGAGCGTCGAGAACAGGAACAGGGCGAGCGGATTGTCGACCGGCATGCCCACCACCTTCGCCACCAGCAGGAACACCAGCGAAACGATCACCGCGACCAGCGCCGAAACCCCCCACTTGATGAGCAGGGTGTGAAAGCGCGAGATCGGGGTCGGCGGATAGTGCACGGACCATGGGCCGTATTCGGTGGGCATGAAGCCGAGCTGGGAATCGACCATCGTGTGGATCACCATCGCCCCGACCATGCCGGCCAGCAGCAGGAGCAGCGAGAAGAAGAACGCCGTCAGGCCGATCCCGGTGCCGCTCGGCAGTGGACGGAACTCCTGCGCGACCACATCGATCGGACTCTCGAGGGTGATCATGGCGGCGCCGGACACCTCCGGCGGCGGTGCGCCCGCCGGTGTCTCGGCCAGGGTCGCCCGTACCTGCTCGGTCAGCTGGAGCCCGACCTGCTTGTCGACCTCCGACAGCGCCCGGTCGCCGATGCGCTGCACGATCCCGACGCCGTAGGCGCCCATACGTGGGTTGGACTGCAGGGTGATGATCGGCCGTTCCATCTCGCCGGGCACGATGCTGCCCGTACCGAGAATGCCCAGGCGTTTGCTGAAATCGCCGGGGATGATGATCGCGCCGTACACCTGTCCGGTGCGCAGCAACTGCTCGGCCTCCGATTTTCCGACGACGCGCAGGTCGATCTGATCGGCGGGCACGCCCGCGACGAGCGCATCCGCGACCTGCTTGCCGAAATCGACCTGCTTGCGCTGATCACCCGAGCCCATGACATCGCCGACGTCGGAATTGACGAGCGCGATCGGGAAGTCGTGCAGATTCTTCTCCGGGTCGGCGATATAGCCGAGGTACATGAAGCCGAGCAGTGCGGTGAGCACGGTCAGGACCGCGGTCGGCGCGAGCACGATTCGAGCCCAGTGGCGTCGATCCAGGACCGGTGTGGCCAACGTCGCTACGCCGGGGGCCGCCTGCCCGGAATCATCCGGCTGCGCACCGGTGTTGTCACTATCCGACCCGGTTCCACCGGCTGCAACGTGTGCACTGTCGTCCGTCGTCACGATGCGCACCGTAACAGCTCTGTGTGGCCGATCGGCGGGTTCGTGACCAGTGGATTGCTGCCGGGATGCGAGCGCGCGTACTACCCGCTGCGGATGACCCGTAGACTGACGAGTGCCCCCAGCCCGCCCGAACAGGGAGCAAACGGTGACCGACGTCGATCCCACGATCGTCCCCACGCCCAATACCCCAGACGAGATCGAACACGACCCTCGCGAGGAGTGTGGCGTCTTCGGCGTCTGGGCTCCCGACGAAGACGTGGCGAAGCTCACCTACTACGGCCTGTACGCCCTGCAGCATCGCGGGCAGGAGGCGGCCGGAATCGCCGTTTCCGATGGCTCCCAGATCCTGGTCTTCAAGGATCTCGGCCTGGTCTCCCAGGTCTTCGACGAGCAGACGCTCGCGGCAATGCCGGGGCATATCGCCGTCGGACACTGTCGCTACTCCACCACCGGTGGCGTCACCTGGGAGAACGCGCAGCCGATCTTCCGCACCACCTCCGTCGGCTCCGGCCTGGCGCTGGGCCACAACGGCAACCTGGTGAACACCGCCGAATTGGCCGGTCGCGCACGCGAACTCGGCCTGATCGGCGCCGGTGTGATCGATGGCCGCCCGCAGATGACCGGCGCCACCTCCGACTCCGACATCGTCACCGCGCTGCTGGCGCACGCCTCGGCGGATTCCAGCATCGAGGCCGCCGCGATGGAGCTGCTGCCGCAGCTGCGCGGCGCGTTCTGCCTCACCTTCATGGACGAGCACACCCTCTACGCCGCGCGTGACCCGCACGGCGTGCGCCCGCTGGTGCTGGGCAGGCTCGACCGTGGCTGGGTCGTCGCGTCCGAGACCGCCGCGCTCGACATCGTCGGCGCCGCGTTCGTCCGCGAGATCGAGCCGGGTGAGCTGCTGGCCATCGACTCCGAGGGCGTGCGCTCCATGCGCTTCGCCAATCCCGAGCCCAAGGGTTGCGTCTTCGAGTACGTGTATCTGGCGCGCCCCGACACCACGATCGCCGGTCGCTCGGTGCACTCCACCCGCGTGGAGATCGGCCGCAAGCTGGCCAAGGAGCATCCGGTCGAGGCCGACCTGGTGATCCCGGTGCCCGAGTCGGGCACGCCCGCCGCGGTGGGTTACGCCCAGGGCTCCGGCATTCCGTACGGCCAGGGCCTGATGAAGAACGCCTATGTGGGCCGTACCTTCATCCAGCCCAGCCAGACGATCCGTCAGCTCGGCATCCGCCTCAAGCTCAACCCGCTGCGCGAAGTGATCCGGGGCAAGCGACTCATCGTCGTGGACGACTCCATCGTGCGCGGCAACACCCAGCGCGCGCTGATCCGCATGCTGCGTGAGGCCGGTGCGCTCGAGATCCACGTGCGCATCGCGTCGCCGCCGGTGAAGTGGCCGTGCTTCTACGGCATCGACTTCGCCTCGCGCGCGGAGCTGATCGCCAACGGCACCGGCGCCGACGACAGCTACGCCGACATGGTCGAGAACGTGCGCCGCTCCATCGGCGCCGACACCCTCGGCTACGTCTCCACCGAGGGCATGATCGCCGCCACCGAGCAGCCGCGCTCGCGCCTGTGCACCGCCTGCTTCACCGGCGACTACCCGATCGAACTGCCGCCGGAGGCCGCCATCGGCAAGAACGTGCTCGAGGGGATGCTCTCGGGCAAGGCCGAGTCGAAGCTGCTCGGCGAGAACGCCAACGTGGACGCGCTGAGCCGTCCATAACACGCGTCGTCGGTAAGACGCGTCGCACTACGCCGCACAAGAGGGGCCGGACAGGATAAACCTGATCGGCCCCTTTTGTGTTGTGTACGAGAGTAATTCCGGTAACCGGCAATTTCGTAAGATTAGTTCATAACATGGCGGCAATAATTCGGACCATTTGAAACTGGGCGGTAATGGTTCACCTGTACGGTCCCTCGATATATCGCTAGCTCACCATGTAGTCGTCGCCTCCGTGATCCGGGTGCGACGGCTGCGCGGCGTTCGAGAATGGGACCTGATGTTGAACAAGGCACGAAGTATGCGCGCGAAACAAATTGCCGCAGTGGGTATTACCGCCGCTGTCGCCGCCGCGCTGGCCGGTTGTGGCTCCGGCCGCACCGATGAGGCGGGCTCCGGTGCGGGCCTGGTCGTCGGTACCACCGACAAGATCTTCTCGCTCGATCCGGCCGCGGCGTACGACAACGGTTCGCTGCTGGTGGAGAACCAGATCTATTCGTATCTGCTGAACTTCGCACCGGGCGATACCACGCCCAAGCCCGACGCGGCGGAAAAGTGCGAATTCACCACTCCCACTGTGTACACCTGCAAGATCAAGTCCGGGCTGAAATTCGCCAGCGGTAACCCGCTGACCGCGAAGAGCGTGAAGTTCTCCTTCGACCGGATGGTGAAGATCAACGATCCGCACGGTCCCGCGTCGCTGCTCGGCAATCTCGAGAAGACCGATGTGGTCGACGATCTCACCGTCGCGTTCACGCTGAAGGTCGCCAACGATCAGACCTTCCCGACCATCCTGCCGACCCAGGCGGGCCCCATCGTCGACGAGGCGGTGTTCCCGGCCGACAAGGTCGCCACCGATGACGAGGTCGTCAAGGCCAAGGGCTACTCCGGCCCGTACACGATCTCGAGCTACGACAAGAACAAGCTCGTCGAGTACCAGGCCAACCCCGATTACCAGGGCATCCTCGGCACGCCGAAGACCACGACGGTGTCGACGAAGTACTACGCCACCTCCGACAACCTGAAGCTGGACCTGCAGAACGGCGCCATCGACGTCGGCTACCGCTCGTTCACCCCCACCGACATCGACTCCCTGCGGGCCGATTCCAAGGTCAAGGTCACCGACGGCCCCGGCGGCGAGCTGCGCTACGTGGTCTTCAACATGAACACCATGCCGGGCAACACCCCGGAGCAGAAGCTGGCCGTACGCAAGGCCTTCGCGTCCTCCGTCGACCGCGAGGCGCTGGCCAACGGCGTCTACAAGGGCACCTATCAGCCCGCCTTCGGCTACGTGCCCGCGGGCATGGCAGGTGCGGCCGAGCCGCTCAAGGACCTCTACGGCGCCAAGCCGGACAAGGCCGCGGCCGCGAAGTTCCTCGCCGACGCGGGCGTCGCCACCCCGGTGACGCTGAACCTGCAGTACAACCCCGACCACTACGGCTCGAGCTCCTCGGAGGAGTACGCGGCGGTCAAGTCGCAGCTGGAGGCCTCGGGTCTGTTCAAGGTGAACCTGCAATCCACCGAGTGGGTGACCTACCAGAAGGAGCGCGCCTCCGACGGTTACCCGATGTACCAGTTCGGCTGGTTCCCGGACTTCCCGGACGCCGACAACTACCTGACGCCGTTCTTCGGCCCGAACAACTTCCTGCAGTCGCACTTCGAGAACCCCGGCATCAATGCCCAGCTCACCGCCGAGACCACCGAGGGCGACCCCACCAAGCGGGCCGAGTTGCTGAAGAAGATCCAGACCGATCTGGCGCAGAACTTCCTGCCGACCCTGCCGCTGCTCTCGGGTAAGCAGGTCGCGGTGTCGAAGCCGGGCGTCAACGGTGTCGATCAGACCCTCGACGGCTCCTTCAAGTTCCGGTTCACGGTTCTGAGCAAGTGAGTGACGTTGCTGCCGCGCCCGGCTCACCCAACCGGGCGCGGGGGGTGGGGGGGGTGCGCGGCGGGGGGTGCCGCCAGGGGGGGTTGGGGCGGTGCCTGCGG
>NZ_JBSGWE010000003.1:277819-694506 GCF_053608825.1 Nocardia sp. NPDC055002 | reverse complement strand
CTACCACCCCCGGCCGGGCTCATAAATGTCCGGGTCCCGGGTTCTGCCAATGTGTGTGCGGTGGCGGCCGCCCCCGGATCACCGATCGGGGCGCGGCGTTTCGGGTGGATGCGCGGCGGGGGTTCCCGCCAGGTGGCTTTGCTGCGGTACCTGCTGATTCGGCTGTTGCTGATTCTGCCGACCGCGTGGTTGCTGGTGACAGTGGTGTTCTTCCTGATGCGGGTGATCGGTGACCCGATCAGCGCGGCCATGGGTGGCCGGCTGACCCAGGACCAGATCGAGGACCGCAAGGAAGCCGCGGGGCTCAATCGCCCTATCCTGACGCAGTATTGGGAGTACATCACCGGCTTCCTGCATGGTGACTTCGGACGGACCCAGGACAACCAGGCGATCAGCGATGTGGTGATCACCTACGGTGCCGCCACCTTCGAACTCGTCTTCTGGGGTCTGCTCGTGGCGTTCGCGGTCGGTGTTCCGCTGGGCAGATACGCCGCGACACATCGGGATACGCCCTCGGACGCGTTCCTGCGGTTCTCCGCGGTGCTGGCCTACGCGGCACCGGTGTTCTTCGTGGGCATGCTGCTCAAGCTGATCTTCTCGGTGTGGCTGGGCTGGTTCCCGGTCGGCGGCCGGGCCAGCACCGACGTAGAGCTTGCGCTGCAACATGTCTCGCCGAAGACGAACATCCTGATCATCGATTCGATCCTCTACGGCGAACCGTCCTATGTGCTCGACGTGCTCGAACACGCGGTGCTGCCCGCGGTGGCCCTCGGGCTGCTCACCGGCGGCATCTTCCTGCGGCTGGTGCGGGTGAACCTGATCCAGACGCTGCGCAGCGATTTCGTCGAGGCGGCGCGGGCGCGTGGATTGTCCACGCGCGTGGTCACCGGCAGGCACGCGGTGCGCAACGCGCTGATCCCGATCATCACGGTGATGGGGATGTGCATCGCGATGATGCTCGGCGGTGCGGTACTCACCGAGACCACGTTCGAATGGAAAGGTCTGGGCTATCAGCTCGCCGAGTATCTGCGGGCGCGCGACTTCATCGCGGTACAGGGCATCGTGGCGTTCATCGCGCTGGTGGTCGCGGTGATGAGCTTCGTCGTCGACGCCATCGTCGCGCTGATCGACCCGAGGGTGAGGTTCTAGATGACTACCGCTGCGAAACGCCGGCGTCTGCCCGGCGCCGAACTGTTGTCGAAAACCTCGGGGCTGCAACGGGTCACCCTCATCACCGGCTTGGTGCTGGTCGGTGTGTTCGTGTTCGTGGCGGCGTTCGCGCCGTTGCTCGCGCCCTACGGGCTGGCCCAGAACTCCGCTGACGGTGTGGCTTTCGTGCCGCAGCAGGGACCGTCGGCCGAGCACTGGTTCGGTACCTCGGTGCGCAGCGAGGACGTGCTCTCGCGGGTGCTGTTCGGCGCACGCACTGCGCTGCTGGTGATCGCGATCTCGGTGACGCTGTCGCTGCTGATCGGTGTGCCGCTGGGGCTGCTGTCGGGGTTCGTGGGGCGCTGGGTGGACAAGACGCTGGTGCTGATCATGGACGCCATCTACGCGTTCCCGTCGCTGCTGCTGGCCATCGTGGTGTCGATCGTCGTCGCGGGCGGCACGTCGAGCAGTCTCGGCGGCATGCTGTCGGCGGCCATCGCGATCACGGTCGTCTATGTGCCGCAGTACTTCCGGGTGGTGCGCAACGCGACGGTCGCGGTGAAGACCGAGCCGTACGTGGACGCCGCCCGGGTGACCGGCGCGTCGACGACGCGAATCATGTTCCGCCACATCCTGTCCAACGTCACCGGCTCGCTGCCGGTGATCGTCACGATCAATGCCGCCGACGCCATCCTCACTCTCGCCGCGCTCGGCTTCCTCGGGTTCGGTATCGAACCCACCCAGGCCGCCGAATGGGGCTACGACCTGAACAAGGCGCTCAACGATGTCTCCAACGGCATCTGGTGGACCTCGATCTTCCCCGGCACCGCGATCGTGCTGGTGGTACTCGGGATGACGCTGGTCGGCGAGAGCCTCGACGAAACGCTGAACCCGCTGCTGCGCACCCGGCGTGCGGTCACTTCGGCAGACAAGGAAACAGTCGATGAGTGAAAAGACTGCCGCACTGGCTGTTTCGGGGTTGTCGGTCACCTTCTCGACCGACAGCGGGCCTGTGAACGCGGTACGCAATGTGTCCTACGAGGTGTTTCCCGGTGAGGTGCTCGCCATCGTCGGCGAGTCCGGGTCGGGCAAATCGGTGAGTTCGCGCACCGCCATCGGGCTGCTGCCGCATTCCGCGTCGGTGCGCGGGCTGGTGACCATCGGCGACCGGCCGGTCACCTCGATGACCGAACGTCAGCTCACCGCACTGCGCGGTGGCGAGGTGTCGATGGTGTTCCAGGAACCGGCGCGGGCACTCGACCCGCTGTTCACCGTCGGCTTCCAGATCTGTGAAGCGCTGCGCGCGCACAGCGGGATGGGCCGAAAAGCCGCCAAGGCCAAGGCGATCGATCTCTTGCGCCTGGTCGGGCTGCCCGATCCCGAGCATCGCGTCGACTACTACCCGCACCAGCTCTCCGGCGGGCAGAAGCAGCGCGTGATGATCGCGATCGCCATCTCGTGTGAGCCGAAGGTGATCATCGCCGACGAGCCGACCACCGCGCTCGATGTCACCGTGCAGGCCGAGATCCTGGAACTGCTGCGCGATCTGCGTGATCGGCTCGGCAGCGCGATCGTGCTGATCACCCACAACATGGGTGTGGTGGCCGACCTCGCCGATCGGGTGGTGGTGATGCGCGCGGGCGAGGTGGTCGAACAGGCGCCGGTGCACGAGCTGTTCGCCAGCCCGAAGGCCGAGTACACCAGGGCGCTGCTCGATGCCGTTCCACACCTCGGTGCGGCGACCATCGAGCGGCCGGCGATCGACCGGACCGTCGAGCCCGTGCTCGACGTGAAGGACCTGGTCGTCACGTTCCCCGGGCCGTTCGGCCGGCCCGCCTTCCGTGCAGTCGACGGCGTCAGCTTGCAGATCAGGCCGGGGGAGACCCTGGGGCTGGTCGGCGAGTCGGGGTCGGGCAAGTCGACCATCGGGCGTTGTGTGGCCGCGTTGCAACGGCCGAGCGAGGGGCACGTGCTGATTCGCGGGC
This sequence comes from Nocardia sp. NPDC055002, assembly GCF_053608825.1. NCBI lineage: Bacteria > Bacillati > Actinomycetota > Actinomycetes > Mycobacteriales > Nocardiaceae > Nocardia > Nocardia sp. NPDC055002. The sequence goes on along the minus strand of NZ_JBSGWE010000003.1, from coordinate 691,372 downwards.
AGGACATCGCGGATCTGTCCCAGCGCAAGCTGCGCCCGATCCGGCGGCGGTTCGGGTTCGTGTTCCAGGACCCGGCGGGCTCGCTCAACCCGCGGTTGACCGTCGGCGAATGCGTCGCCGAGCCCCTGGTCGTGCACGGCATCGGTGACAAGGCGAGCATCCGCGCGCGGGTCAGGCACATGCTCGACGACGTGCAGCTGCCCGCGGGCACCGAGAACCGGTACCCGCACGAACTGTCCGGCGGGCAGCGTCAGCGGGCGAGTCTGGCGCGGGCGCTCGTGCTCGACCCCGATCTGCTCGTCGCCGACGAGCCGACCAGCGCGCTCGATGTGTCGGTGCAGGCGGCGGTGCTCGAACTGTTCGCCGAACTGCAGCGCGGGTGCGGCTGGGCGTGTCTGTTCATCAGCCACGACCTCGCCGTCGTCGACCAGCTCGCGGACCGGATCATGGTCCTGCGCGAGGGATCTTGCGTCGAGGAGGGCGACAACGAACAGATCCTGCGTAACCCGCAGCACGAGTACACGCGTCGCCTCGTCGCCGCCGTTCCGGTCCCCGACCCGGTCGAACAGCGGCGGCGTCGCGCCGAGATCGCCGCCGACAGGCGCGAAGCGCCTACATTCGCCACCGAGCTGGAACAATGAGCGCATGAGGGAGCGCAGCGAGCGAATCATGTGCCAGCGCGCGCGGCGCTATGCCGCAGCCGAGCGCGAGCGAGGCTGAGGCATGAGCCGCACGACACCCGGACTGGCGGATCACATAGAGTTACTAGGCATCTATCCGCCGATTCGGTTTGGAGCTTTCCCCCACAATGACTGAACAGACACCCAGCGGTGCAGGCGCTTCCTACGCTGCGGCGGGCGTGAGCATCGAAGCCGGTGACCGCGCCGTCGAATTGTTCGGACCATTGGCCAGGAAGGCCAGCCGACCCGAGGTGCAGGGCGGTATCGGTGGCTTCGCCGGCCTGTTCGCGCTCAAAGGCGGATACCGGGAGCCGCTGCTGGCCGCCTCCACCGACGGTGTCGGCACCAAGATCGCCGTCGCCCAGGCCCTCGACAAGCACGACACCGTCGGGCTCGACCTGGTCGCCATGGTCGTCGACGACCTGGTGGTGTGTGGCGCCGAGCCGCTGTTCCTGCAGGACTACATCGCCATCGGCAAGGTGATCCCGGAGAAGGTCGCCGAGCTGGTCTCCGGCATCGCCGAGGGCTGCATCAAGGCCGGTTGCGCGCTGCTCGGCGGCGAGACCGCCGAGCACCCGGGTCTGATGGATCCCGATGATTACGACCTGTCCGCCACCGGCGTCGGCGTCGTCGAGGCCGATGCGGTCCTCGGCCCCGACCGGGTGCGTCCCGGCGACGTCGTCATCGCGATGGGCTCCTCGGGCCTGCACTCCAACGGCTACAGCCTGGCGCGCAAGGTGCTGCTCGACATCGACCGGATGTCGCTCACCGGTTACGTCGAGGAGTTCGGCCGCACCCTCGGTGAGGAACTGCTCGAGCCGACCCGCATCTACGCCAAGGACTGCCTGGCGCTGATCGCCGAAACCGATGTGCGCACCTTCTCGCACGTCACCGGTGGTGGCCTGGCCGCCAACCTGGCGCGCGTGCTGCCCGCCGGTCTGGTGGCCGAGCTGGATCGTGGCACCTGGAACCCGGCGCCGGTGTTCAAGATGATCGCTCAGCGCGGCCGCGTCGAGCGGATCGAGATGGAGAAGACGTTCAACATGGGCGTCGGCATGGTCGCGATCGTGGCGCCCGAGGACGCTGACCGTGCGCTGGCGGTGCTCACGGCCCGCCACATCGACTGCTGGACGCTGGGTCAGGTCAAGAAGGCCGCCGATGTCGAAGCGCCGCGTGCGGTGCTGCTGGGTGATCACCCCAGGTTCTGATCTCCGCTCCGTACTGAGCCGGGTCGCGATGGTCGCGACCCGGCTCACGTGCGTCCAGGGTTTGTTCCGGCCACTGAGTGGCTAACCCATACCCGGAGGGTTTTTACCCGTCGGCTCGGGGTGGTCGGGGCCTCGAGGCGGCGACACGACGAGCGTCCTGTGTATGGCACAGGACGCTCGTCGCGTATTCAGGTATTCGCCGTAACTGCTACTGCGAGCCTGTCGTCACTCACCGGAGAACGGCTGGAAGGGGGAGGCCGGCAGGCCTCCCCCTTCGTCGCTGTCAGGTCAGCGGCGCCAGCTGTCGTAGCCGTCGTCCTCGTCGTTCCAACGAGACGGCGACTCGTCCGCATCATGCTCATCGGACAGCACTGCACTACTCCTGGGTTGGGAGTAGGGCGGAGCATCGCTATCCGACAGCTCGCGCTGAAGGCTCGCGAAGTCGGTCGGCGCGGAGCTGTACTTGAGCTCACGTGCGACTTTGGTCTGCTTTGCCTTAGCCCGGCCACGGCCCATGGCTGACCCCCTCGCGTCACTGCGGGGCGGCCTGGGGTTTGTTGGCGGCCCCGTTCGAATTAATACTCTTCCTGACAGACACTTTAGCGTGTGTCAGAGCGTCGCGCTCCCAGGAGTGGGTGAAGACCTGTCGAAGCGCCCCGGTTTGCCCCTTCTTCGCCCAGACCGCCCGGTCTCAGATGACTCCCGGAATCGCGCGGATCACACCGACTCTGGCGTCGCCGCCGAACACCGCGGTGGCCGCGAGCTGAGTGTGCTGATCGGTCCACTCGACGCCGAGTTCGCGCAGAATCGCCAGCGTCAGAGGCATCCGGGCCCGATCGTGACCGTCTTCGATCTTGTACGCGAAGGCCCTTCCGTCAGGTAGCGCACCCGCGTGCACGCCGTCGGCGCCGATCTTGCAGAACAGTCCGGGGGTCGCCGACATGGCCAGCAGATCCGGGCCGCTCGTGCCGGAAATCACTCGTGGATTCGCTCGAACGGCATCGGCGATCCGGCGCGGCGCGGTGCCGGACTCGGCCGTGGTGAAGCCGGCGAAGGCGCGCGCGAGGTTGATCAGCGAGACGGGCACGATCGGCAGGCCGCAGCCGTCGATGCCCAGATCGGTCTCCGGTTCGCCGGTGACGTCGGCGACGGTGGCCAGGACCGCTTGCTGCAACGGGTGCTCGATCTCGAGGTATCCGGTGCGCGGCCAATCGTTGATCGCGCAGGTCGCCAACATCGCGGCGTGTTTGCCGGAACAGTTCATGTACAGCGGGTTCGGGCCTGCGCCGGTGATCGCGGCGGCGCGGGCCTTCTCCTCGAAGGGCAGGTCGGGTGGGCAGGCGAGGTCGCCGGCGGTGAAGCCGAAGCGGTCGAGCAGGCGGCGGACGAGGGCGATGTGGTCGGGTTCACCGAAGTGGGAGGCGGTGGCGATGGCGAGTTCGTCGTCGTCGACGGGGTCGAAACCGTTGCGCAGCAGGGCCAGTGCCTGCATCGGCTTGTTGGTGGAGCGCGGGAAGATCGGGCCGTGGATCTCGCCGAGTTCGAGGGTGGGGGTGCCGAAGGCGTCGAGGATCACGACCGAACCGCGGTGCACGCACTCACGGAAGCCGGATCGCACGACTTCGACCAGTTCGACACTCATGCTGTCTCCCTTGGGCATGCTCGGGCGCCCTGCGTGGTTACGCGAGCCGCCTCCGGGCGCTGACCGCTCATGCGCGGACCTCCACGGTGCGGGTTCGGGTGTGGCGGTCGATCTGCATGCGGACATCGGCGGAGATGGTCGGTTCCTCGGCGCGCAGGCGCTCGAGGCGGGCGGGGTCGGCGCCGGTGAACAGGTCGCGGACGGTGATGCCGTGTTCGGGGACGTGGACCACGCGGACTTCGTCGCCCGCGCCGATGGTGCCCTCGGTCAGGACCCGGAAGTAGGCGCCGGTGTCGGATCGCAGGGCGAAGCGTTTGACCCACCGCTGCTCGCCCGACCACTGCTGGAAGGTCGCGCAGGGCACCCGGGGCGCGCTGACCTCGAGCAGGCTGTCGCCGATCGCCCAGTGCGCGCCGAGCACCGCATCGCTGACCGGAAGGCCGGTCAGGCGCAGGTTCTCGCCGAACCAGCCCGCGGGCAGTTCGCGGTCGAGTTCGTCCGCCCAGCGGCGGGCGTCTTCGTCGGCATAGGCGTACACAGCCTGGTCGATGCCGCCGTGGTGGGCGGTGTCGCAGACGTGGTCACCGTGCAGGCCGAGGGCGGCCACGGCTACCCGACCGTCGACAGGACGCTTGTCGATAGCCGTGCGACCGACACGGGTGCGCACCTCGATCTCGGCGTGGACGACGCACACGGCCTCGACGCGGCCGGTATCGCCGACGCGCATGACCGGACGGTTCATCGCCCGCGCAACCGGTTGACGGCGGCGCGCCCCGCCTGCTCGGTGTCGTCGGCGGGGACCGAGTCGGGGTCGATGGCCGCGGCCATGCTGCCGACCACCAGTTCGGTGCCCGCGGGGACCGAACGCTTGATCAGAGCCAGGGCGATCGGGCCGAGTTCGTAGTGATCGACGACGGTGCCGAGGCGGCCGACGGTGCGGCCGCCCGCGGTCACGTCGTCACCGGTCGCCGGGCGCTCGTCGGCCGAGCCGTCGAGGTGCAGCAGCACCAGATTGCGCGGGGGCTTGCCGAGGTTGTGGACCCTGGCCACGGTTTCCTGGCCGCGGTAGCACCCCTTGTTGAGGTGGACGGCCCCGTGCTCGTCGATGCCGCCGATCCAGCGGGCCTCGTGCGGGATGGTGCGTTCGTCGGTGTCGACGCCGATGCGCGGCCTCAGCGATGCCACGCGCAGCGCCTCGTAGGCCCACATGCCCGCCGGCGCGGCACCGGCCTGGGTGAGCTTGCTCCACCAGGCCGACAGCTCGGCCCTGGGCACGATCAGATCGAAGGAGTCCGGCATCCGCCGCAGGAATCCACCACCGGGCAGCGCGGCCGCTTCGTAGATCTCTGGCAGTTGCGCGATCCCGAGAGCGTCGAGCAGCGTGTCAGCTCGCGGGCCGAGCAGGCTCAGCACGGCGTGATCCGGCGCGTCCTGCGGCTTGGCGTCGGCCCAGAAGACCATCTTCTGGAGGAACGCCAGCAGCTCGGCGCCGCGGTCGGCCTCGGTATCGAGCCACAGGGTGCCGTCGAGGTCGGTGAGAACGAAGTGATTGAGGACCCGGCCGTTGAGATCGAGGTCGAGAGTCTCGGCGCTGTGCGCGTCGGGCAGCGCGGCGATGTGCTGGCTGGTGATGGTGTGCAGCCAGCTCAGGCGCTCGGCGCCGGTGATCGTGGCGACGCTGCGATGGGAGCGATCCACGACCGCGACCCGCTCCGCGGCGGCCTTCTGCTCACCGAACGGATCACCGTAATGCCAGGCGACCGCGGCGTCCGGGGTATCGGGTGCACCCGCGACGGCACCCGGAGTATGGAGAACAGGACTGGGGGAGACGACCTGTGACACGACACCCACTGTAGGCGCGTCTGCCGACACGTGCCGCACGTGGTCGTCTTCGCGGCGCGCGTCGCGAGTGCGATTCGGAGCAGCCATAGGCATAACAGAGCGATAACGCCTACGCTCGGCGCATGGGAGAACGGGTTCTTGTGACACTCGACGGGACGGTCGCTGACGCGAACGTGCCGTCGCTTTATGCCGACGACATCGGCGCACTTCGCGGCGATGGCGTATTCGAAACGATTTTGGTGCGCGGCGGCACGGCCACCGCGCTGGAATTCCACCTGGCGCGGCTGCGTCGCTCGGCGCAGGCGCTGGAACTGCCGGAGCCGGGCCTGTCGAGGTGGCGCACCGCGGTGGAACTTGCCGTGAAGGAATGGGGCTCGGAAGAGGAAGGAATGTTGCGGCTGATCTACACGCGCGGCCGCGACTCGGAATTCGACGCGCCGCGCTCGGAACTGGCACCGGAGGATCCGCAACCCACCGCGTATGTGCTCGTCTCCCCGGTACCCGCGCGGGTCGCGACGGCGCGCGCCGAGGGCGTGAAGGTGATGTCGCTGGCGCGCGGCATCTCGGTCGACCTCGCGCAGGCGGCGCCGTGGCAGCTGCTCGGCGCGAAGACGCTGTCGTACGCGACCAACATGGCCGCGCTGCGGTTCGCGCGGCGGATGGGCGCCGAGGACGTGATCTTCCACAGCACCGAACACAAGGTCCTGGAGGGCCCGCGCTCGACGGTGGTGATCGCTCGCGGCAAGCAGCTGATCACCGTGCCCGCCAAGAGCGGCGTACTGCCCGGCGTCACGCAGCGTGCGCTGTTCAACGTGGCGGAGAAGTCCGGCTGGGAGTGCAAGTACCAGACGCTGTTCACCGCGGACCTTTTCGACTGTGACAGCATCTGGCTGCTGTCGAGCATCACCCTCGCCGCGCGGGTGAACCAGCTCGACGGCATTCGCTTGTCGGCGCCCGACAACGCTCAGGAGATCATCGACATGGTCGACCTCGGGATCGACCGGCCGGGGACCATCGGAGACTGGTGATCCGTGTGTGGGGCACGGGTGGGCGTGCCCCTGCGGGAAGGGTTTCCGCGTGCCGTGGCGGTTGTCACGCTCGAACGGGGTGATTCCGGGCGTACGATCTACTACAAGTTGTCGTAGTAGATCGGTGGAGGTCGGATGGACACCCTTGATGTCTCCCGGTGGCAGTTCGGGATCACGACCGTCTACCACTTTCTGTTCGTTCCGCTGACCATCGGGCTCGCGCCGCTGATCGCGATGATGCAGACCGCCTGGGTGATCACCGGCAACGAACGCTGGTACCGGCTGACCAAATTCTTCGGCAAGCTGTTCCTGATCAACTTCGCCCTCGGCGTCGCGACGGGCATCGTGCAGGAATTCCAGTTCGGGATGAACTGGAGCGAGTACTCCCGCTTCATCGGCGACGTCTTCGGCGCGCCACTGGCTCTGGAAGCGCTGATCGCCTTCTTCATGGAGTCGACGTTCATCGGGTTGTGGATCTTCGGGTGGACCCGGCTGCCCAAGCTGGTGCATTTGGCGACCATCTGGATCGTCGCCATCGGGGTGAACGCTTCGGCGTACTTCATCGTCGCCGCCAATTCGTTCATGCAGCATCCGGTGGGCGCCCGGTACAACCCGGAAACCGGACGCGCTGAGCTGGAAAGCATTGCGGCGCTGCTGACCAACAACACGACATTGGCCGCGTTCCCGCATGTGGTCGCGGGCGCGTTTCTCACCGCGGGCACCTTCGTGGCGGGTATCGCGGGCTGGTGGATGGTGCGCAACGCGCGCAGCGGCGATTCGGTGAAACGCGAAGAGGCGCGGACGATGTGGCGGCCGGTAGGGCGATTCGCCCTGGTGGTTGTGGCGCTCTCCGGCGGCGCCTTGATCTTCACCGGCGATATTCAGGGCAAGCTGATGTTCGAACAGCAGCCGATGAAAATGGCTTCGGCGGAATCGTTGTGCCACACGGCGACCGACCCCGACTTCTCCGTTCTCACCGTGGGCACGCACAACAATTGCGACGGTGTGATCCACGTGCTCGAGGTGCCCTATGTGCTGCCCTACCTCGCCAAGGGCGAATTCAGCGGCGTAACGCTCGACGGTGTGGTGGATCTGCAGAAGACCTACAACGTCGCGTACGGGCCAGGGGACTACCGGCCCAACCTGTTCGTCACCTACTGGTCCTTCCGCGCCATGATCGGGCTGGCAGGCGGGTCGGTGCTGCTGCTGTTGGCCGGGTTCTGGGTGACGCGCGGTGGCCGGGTGCCGGATCAGCGATGGTTCTCCTGGCTGAGCCTGCTCGCGATCCCCACCCCGTTCCTGGCCAACAGCGCGGGCTGGGTGTTCACCGAGATGGGGCGCCAGCCGTGGGCGGTGGTGCCCAATCCGACCGGCGATCCGAATATTCGAATGACGGTGCAGCAGGCGGTCTCCGAACACTCGGCCGGGACCGTGATGTTCTCGCTGGCGGTGTTCACGCTGCTCTACGGGGCACTCGCGGTGGTGTGGTTCTACCTGATGCGGCGGTATGTCGTGGCCGGGCCGGACACCAAGGCGCACGCCGAGAGTTCGGACAGCACGGACACTCCCCAACTTTCCTTCGCGTACTAGGAGCCGACGATGGATCTGCAACAGTTCTGGTTCCTCCTGATCGGTGTGCTGTTCACCGGTTACTTCGTGCTCGAGGGATTCGACTTCGGCGTCGGCATGCTGATGCCGATTCTCGGCAAGGGGTCCGATACCCGCAGGCGCGTCGTGCTCAATACGATCGGCCCGGTCTGGGACGGCAACGAGGTGTGGCTGATCACCGCCGCCGGTGCGCTGTTCGCGGCGTTTCCCGAGTGGTACGCCAGCATGTTCTCCGGGTTCTATCTGGCGCTGCTGCTCCTGCTCGTCGCCTTGATTCTGCGGGTGTGCGCGATCGAATACCGGGGCAAGATCAACGATCCGACATGGCGGGTCTGGTGCGATATCGGGATCGGGATCGGGTCGTGGATTCCGGCACTGGCCTGGGGCTGGGTGTTCGCGAACATGGTGCGGGGCGTGCCGTTGAACGCGGACAGGCAGATCGCCGGTTCGGTCGGGGATCTGCTCAGCCCGTACGCCTTGCTCGGCGGGCTCACCACCGCTGTTCTCTTCGCGCTGCACGGTGCGGTGTTCCTGGTGCTCAAGACAGCGGGCGAGGTTCGCACGGATGCCTTGCGGATGGCCAGGTTGCTGCTGATTCCCACCGCGGTGGTGGTCGGCGGATTCGGATTGTGGACGCAGCTCGCCTACGGCGCCGGGTGGACGTGGATCGTGCTGGTGACCGCCGTGCTCGGGCTCGCGCTCGCCGCGGTGGCGAATTTCGCGGGGCGTGACGGTTGGGCCTTCGTCGGCACGACGCTCGGTGTGGTCTCGGCGACGGTGTTGATCATCGGGTCGATGTATCCGAATGTGCTGCCGTCGACCATCAGCCCGCTCTACGACCTCACCATCCACAATGCGTCCTCGTCGCCGTATACGTTGAAGGTGATGAGCTGGGCGGCGTTGCTCGCTACGCCGGTGGTGCTGATGTATCAGGGGTGGACCTATTGGGTTTTCCGGCAGCGGATTCGGGTGGAACAGATTCCGCCGCCGGTGGGTCTGCCGCGCAGCGGTAAGGGCTGACCGATGACGTCGGCCTTGTCTCGCGACATAGTCGCTCGTGAAAGGTCGGACGCTGTGGTGTCGGAGAGCTCGTCGCAGGAGGGACCGGAGACGACACGGTCGAGGCGCGGGCCGGTGGATCCGCGGCTGTGGCGGTACGCACGGTCGGCGCGGCCGCATCTGGTGATCGCCGTCGCGCTGGCGCTGGTGATCACGGCGACGATCGTGGTGATCGCCCTCGTGCTGGGGCGGGTACTCGCCGGGGTCATCACGGATCCGGGCCGGCGTGAGTTCGGTGCGTGGACCACGGAATTGGTGGTCCTGGCGGTGGCCGTCGCGGTGCGGGGGCTGGCGAGTTGGTGGCAGGCACGGTTGGCTCATCGCGCCGGAAGCGCGGTGGTCGCGGAGCTCGAGACGGCGGTGCTGCGGGCCGGCGCCGAACTGCCACCGCGGGAACTCGACGTGCGGCGAACGGAGATCGCGGTCGTCGTCGGCAACGGTCTCAGCGGATTGCGTGGGTGGTTCACCGGCTATCTGCCCGCGCTGTTGCTGGCCTGTCTGGTTCCGCCGGTGGTGCTGGTGGTCATCGCCCTGCACGACCGGACCTCGGCGCTGATCGCGGTGATCACCGTGCCGTTGATCCCGGTGTTCATGGTGCTGATCGGGCTGCTCACCCAGGGGCGGGCCGAGGCGACGCTCGCCGCGACCACGCGGTTGTCGGACCAGATCCTCGATCTTTTCGCGGGCATGCCCACCTTGCGCGCGCTCGGGCGCGAGGGTGCGGACGGGCCCTCGATGGTGAATCAGGTCCAGGCCCTAGGAGATTCGCTGCGGCAGCGGACCATGCGCGCGCTGCGGATCGCGTTCCTTTCCTCGATGGTGCTGGAAAGTCTTGCGACGCTGAGTGTCGCGTTGATCGCGGTCGCGATCGGGCTGCGGTTGGTGTTCGGGGAGATGGCGTTGTACAGCGGGCTGGTGGCGTTGATTCTCGCGCCGGAGGTGTACTGGCCGCTGCGTCAGGTGGGTGAGAAGTTCCACGCGGCGCAGGACGGAATGGCCGCAGCCGACCGGGCTTTCGCGGTACTCGAACCGGAGCGCCGGCAGGGCGAAGTTGTGCCCGCTCGCGCTGCCTGGGGTGAGGTCGTCGGATCCGGTAGCCGGACGGCGCGCGAGTCCGGCCCGTCCGCCGCGGGTGTCGGACCGGCGCGAATCACCGTGCGTGGACTGTCTGTTGTCGCAAGGAAGGGCACTGCGCCCGATCAGTTGACGGCCGTGCTCGAACCCGGACTGGTGACCGTCTTGACCGGGCCGAACGGGTGCGGGAAATCGACTACGGTGCAAGCGATTCTGGGGCTGATCCGACCCGACGAAGGCGCCGTCTTCGTCGACGGAATCGATGTGCGCGAACTCGACCCCGATCGCTGGTGGAGCCGGATCGCCTGGCTACCGCAGCGACCCGTGCTCGTTCCCGGGACATTGCGTGAGAACGTCGAACTGCTCGGAGCCACCCCGGACCCGACCGCCGATGATCTTCGAGCCGTGAGCGCCGCGACAGGATTCGAGAATGTGCTGGCCGAACTCCCCGACGGCTGGAACACCGTCGTCGGCCGGCACGGCACCGGCCTCTCCCTCGGTCAACGCCAGCGCCTCGCCCTCACCCGAGTGCTCGCCGCCCACCGGCCGATTCTGCTCCTCGACGAACCCACCGCCCACCTCGATCCCGAGAGCGAGCAACGCGTGCTCACCACCCTGCGCGACTACGCCGCCGCCGGTGCGACCGTTGTGGTCGTCGCACACCGCCCGACGGTGCTGGCAGCGGCTGATGCGGTGATCGAGGTAGTCGCGGCGGACGCGCCGTCGATGGACAAGGTGGGGGCGGTCTCGTGATCGGCGATCTGCGACAGATGTGGCGGCTGCTCGCGTTGTCACCCGCACGGGTCGCGGTGGCGATCGCGTGGGGAGTGGCGGCCCTGGGCAGCGGGCTCGGGTTGGCCGCGCTCGCCGCGTGGTTGATCGCGCGGGCCTGGCAGATGCCGCCGGTGCTGGATCTGAGCGTCGCGGTGGTCGCGGTGCGGGCGCTCGGCATCTCGCGAGGCTTGTGCCGGTACCTGGAGCGGCTGGCCACCCACGATGTGGCATTGCGGGCGATGACGACCGCTCGCACGTCGGTGTATCGCGCGTTGGCGCAGTCGGATGTCTGGTGGCGGCGAGACCGGAGCAACTCCTCGGACGGGCAGCCCGGTGACGAGTCCGATCGGGCGCTCACCGCCGAGTGGCGGACGCGTGTGGGCTCGTCGGATCGCAGCGATGAGGACGGTTCGAGGCGCGAGTTGCGGCGCGGGGACGTGTTGGTGCGGACCGGTGCCGATATCGACGATCTCGGTGCGGTGGTTGTGCGAGTGCTGGTGCCCGTGGCGGTGGCGGTGGTGTTGTCGCTGGCCGCGGTGGGGCTGATCGCCGTCATCTCGCCGCTTGCTGCCGTTATTCTCGCTGTGGCGCTGGGGGTTTCGGGGGTACTCGCGCCGTGGTTGTCGGCGGTGGCCGCGCGCGACGCCGAGCGGGCGGTGCGGGCCGATCGGGCCGAGTTCACCGCCGAGGGGCTCACGGTGCTCGACCATGCGGCCGAGCTCCGGGTCGCGGGGCGGCTGGATGCGGCACTCTCGGTGGCGCACAGGGCTTCGCAGCGCGCGGTGATCGCCGAGGATTCGGCTGCCTCGCGGAGTGCGTGGGCGGCTGCGGCCACTCCGCTGTCGATCGGGGTGAGTGCGTTCGGTGCGCTGCTGGTCGGCATCGCCGCCTACGGTCCGACCGGTGGGCTACCGGGCGGCATGACCCCGATGGCTCTCACGATCCTCGTCCTGGTGCCGCTGTCCGCGTTCGAAGCCGTGGGTGCGCTGCCCGCCGCCGCGACAGCTCTCACCACCTCGAGGGCGGCTCTGCACCGGCTCCGCGGGATCTCGGCGGCGGCACCGGGTACGGGCAGCGACACCGGCGCGGACCGCGAGCGGATCGCCATGCGGGTACCGATGCCGGAAGGGCGCCGGGTGGTCGTTGTCGGACCGAGTGGGGCGGGGAAGACGACGTTGCTGATGGCATGGGCGGGGTTGTTCGATACGCCCCGGGACGGTGTCACGTTCTTCGCGGAGGACGCGCATCTGTTCGGCACCTCGATTCTGGAGAATCTGCGGGTGGCGCGTGGTGACCTCACCCTCGACGAGGCCGAAAGCGCCCTGCGCACAGTCGGTCTCGGGCCGTGGCTGGATACGCTGCCGGACGGTCTGCACACCTCGCTCACCGCGGGCGCGGCCGCCGTATCCGGTGGTCAGCGCCGCCGCATCCTGCTGGCCCGCGCCCTGGTGGCCCCGGCGCACACCCTGCTCCTCGACGAGCCGACCGAACACCTGGCCGCCGCCGAAGGCGATCAGCTGCTGCTCGACCTCCTCGACGCGGACAGCGGTCTCGTGGCTCCGGATCGCACTGTCGTCGTTGTCACCCACCAGCTCCCGCGCGGGCACGGTGCCGACACCGTCGTCACCGTCGATGCGAACGGCACCTGCCACATCGAGCATCATCACGCCACGACAGCTTCGGCGACCTGACGCATTCACCCAGGTCAGAACCGCAATTAAATCAATTGCCGAGCGCGCCGAGCGCGGATAGATTCATCAGTACACAAGAGAGGAGGTGGTCTGAAGAATGTATGTTCATCGGATGCGTGAGGTGGCTGCCCGCTAGCAGCTCCACTGCGGGAGATTCCCCAGCGGTGCGCTGAGCGAATCCCAGGCAGTCACCCGACCCCCGAGCCCCCGGAAGATCCAACCGGGACCATCGCGTTCACAGATCGCGGTGGAACGGCTCGGGGGTCGCTCCATTTCACAACGAGAACGGCCCGCCCAGAAGTGTTCTGGACGGGCCGTTCGCGAAGAATCTCAGCCGATGTAGCGGACCAGCCGCGCCGACAGGCGGGGGACGAGCGCGCCGTCGGGGTCCACGCGTTCTTCCACGTAGGCGAGATCGCCGTTGTCGACGATGCCGTAGAGGCGTTTGGCGCCGCCCACCACCGCGCCGGAGGTGCTGCGGATGGAGACGTCGGTCGCGAGCTCCCAGGACGCCTGGTTGCGGGCCTTGCCGTAGTACAGCTCGATGACGCCGTTACTGTGGGTGAGCAGGAGCTCGAGCAGCTCGTCAGTGCCCTCACCGCCGACCCGCCAGTAGCCGCTCTCGCGCAGATCCGGGCCGGTGTACTTGCCGTCCGCGTCGAGCTTCCAGGTCTGCGATTCCCAGGCCAGATAGTCGCCGCCGTCGTGGGAGACGATGATCTGCTGGCCGAAGCGGTAGTCGCCCTCGGCGGGGTGGTGGCCTTCGCCCTCGCCGCGCCACACGCCGACTAGCGGCAGCAGGGCCAGCATGGCGTGGTTCAGATCCGGGCCGAGCCGCAGATTGGCCGTGTCCTCGGGCAGGGGGAGGCCGGGCAGCACCGAAATGTTTCGGGCGCCGGTTTCCTTCGCCCGTTCGGCGGCGACGTTGACTGCCTCGTCGCCGCTACGACGCTCGGCCGGAGCGCCTTGCTCTGTGCTCGCTCGCTCGGCCGGTTCGTTACCTTCGCCAGCGAGCCCGCTCATGACTCGGTGAAGAGCCGGTAGAAGACGTACAGGCCGAACCAGCCGATGAGAATCGACACGGCGACAAGGAGTACCTCGAAGAAGATGACCACAATCGGAGTCTAGCCAGTCCTCGCAACAGATACGAAAACGGCCCTGGTAGTTCCCGCACAGGAACTACCAGGGCCGTTGTGAGCTTCTTACTTGGCGACCGCGACGTCGACGGCGTGAATGCCGGCGCCCTCGGGGCTGATCTCGGCGGAGCCGTTGCCCGACGAGCTCAGCGCGCGCAGGGTCCACGAACCCGGCGCGGCGAAGAAGCGGAAATCACCGGTGCCCGAGGCCACGACCTCGGCGGTGAAGTCACCGTTGCCGTCGAGCAGACGCACGAACGCGCCGCCGACGGGCTGGCCGTCGGTGCTCAGGACACGGCCGGTGATGACCGTTTCCTTCTCCACATCGACGCCGGCCGGAATGGCCTGTCCCTGGGTAGGTGCTGCACACATATTGATTACGCTCCCAACTCGATAGGCGCTCCGACGAGGGAACCGTATTCGGTCCAGCTGCCGTCGTAGTTCTTGACGTTCTGGTGGCCGAGCAGCTCCTGCAGCACGAACCAGGTGTGCGAGGAACGCTCGCCGATGCGGCAGTAGGCGATGGTCTCCTTCTCGCCGTCCAGGCCCGCGTCCTTGTACAGCTCGGCCAGGTCGGCGTCGCTGCGGAAGGTGCCGTCCTCGTTCGCGGCCTTGCTCCACGGCACGTTGATCGCGCCCGGGATGTGGCCGGGACGCTGGCTCTGCTCCTGCGGCAGGTGCGCGGGGGCGAGGATCTTGCCCGAGAACTCGTCGGGGCTGCGCACGTCGACCAGGTTCTTGGTGCCGATGGCCGCGATGACCTCGTCACGGAAGGCGCGGATGCTCAGGTCGGGAGCGGCGGCCTTGTACTGGGTGGCCGGGCGCGAGACCGCGTCACGCGAGAGCGGACGACCGTCGAGCTCCCACTTCTTACGGCCGCCGTCGAGCAGCTTGACGTCGTTGTGGCCGTACAGCTTGAAGTACCAGTAGGCGTAGGCCGCGAACCAGTTGTTGTTGCCGCCGTAGAGCACCACGGTGTCGTCGTTGCCGATGCCGCGCGCCGAGAGCAGGTCGGAGAACTGCTCCTGGTTCACGAAGTCGCGACGGACCTGATCCTGCAGGTCGGTCTTCCAGTCAAGGCGGATGGCGCCTTCGATGTGGCCACCCTCGTAGGCGGAGGTGTCCTCGTCGACCTCGACGAAGACGACGCCGGGGGCGTTGAGGTTCTCTTCGGCCCAGTCAACGGAGACCAGGACATCGGAGCGAGCCATGTTGTTCCTTTCAGAGACGTGCAAGGGGGTCAGTTCGGTGCCGGAGCGGCGGAGTTGGACTCAGGCCCGGAGGAGGCAGCTTGCGTAACCACGGAGGGCCGGCCAGTTCCGCCAATGTGTGGAGCTGACCGGCGGAAGCGAGCTACCAGCGGATAGATCTGGCAGCCCAGGCAGACCCCGAACGCCGCGTTCAAGAACGCCGCGAACAGGGCGAAGCCGGCGAACACCGCGCCGACGATCGAGGAGCCGAGCGCGAAGCCCAGCAGGGAGAGACCGGCGAACACGAAGCCGAGCGCTTGCGCGAAACGCAGCGGCGGCACGGGCTCGGTCTCGGTGGGCGGACCATTGCGCGGCGCGACGAACGCGGCGTAGATCCGGCCGTAAGGGTGCTTGGCGGGGCCACTGATCGCGCCGATCGCGAAGACGACGGCCTGCAGGCCGATCAGGATCGCGGCCGCGGCGGTCGAGAAGGCGCTGACGAGAAGCACGAGAACCAGCACGCCGGTGGTGATCCAGGCCACGAAACGCGGCCCGCGGACATCGACGCGAGGGGGAGATTCAGAGGAACGGGTCATTGTGCGAACTCCTGGGCTTGTGTAAGTCAGGGGGATCTGCCTGGTCACCGGGGGATCTAGAGGATCACTCGCACGGCGGGCATAGATCGACGTCAGAAATCTCGGGAGAGAAAAAGCCGATCGTTCAGCAGCACAGGCAGCAACAACCACCGAGGCGACACAGATCAACTGTGCGGCGTCGGGTGAGCATCAGCTCGTGGTCGGTTTGCACGAGAAGTAGTTTACCCGGTCATACCGGAGAATGTCTCGGCCCCCCTGGATATGGGGCTAGATCACACCGTCAGGGGCTCGAGGGCGGTGCGAAGGTCGCCCGCCTTGGGGACGCCGGAGATGCGGAAGCGCTCCTTGCCCTCGGCGTCGAAGACGAAGGTCGTCGGCAGCGAGAGGACATTGAGCTCGCGGGCCAGCGCGGGATCGGCGTCGATGTCGATCTCGATGTCGCGCGGGGCATTCGGGGACTCCGACAGGTCGGCGGTGACGCCGGCGACGACCCGGCGGACCGCGTCACACGGGCCGCACCAGTCGGCGGAGAAGTGCAGCACCGCGGGGGCCGCACCGGTCACGCCGGCGGCGTCGAGCAGGCGGGCGCGCTGCTGGGTCTCGGGGTCGAGGGTGGCGGGACGAACCTGTCCCTGCCTGCGCGACAGGTAGAAACCGACCGCGACGGCGGCCGCGATGACGGCGGCCAGGATGACGATCTCGATCATGGTTGCTGCAATCGGTCCAGGTCGATGGTGACGTTGCGGCCGACACCCTCGACAACGATCTGGCCGCCGAGCGCCGACACCTCGGTCGGTGCGACACCGAACGGCAACTCCTTGATATCGATCGTACGGCTGAAGCGGGCGAGCACTGCGGCGTGATCGGTCTCGGGGATCTTCGAATCGGTCTTGACCGCGGCGGTGGTGTCGACCGTGCTGGTGGTGTCGGTGTAGAAACCGGTCGCCTGGATACGGACCTTGTCGCCCTCGAGCAGCAGGTCGGCCTGGATCTGCACCGGCACGCGGGTCGCGGAACTGGACGGGGTGACACCGGCGGGCAGGACGCGGCCGTTCGCCGCGGTCGGCAGGGTGCCCTTGAGGACGAGGACGCCCGCGGTGGTCATTCCCGACCCGCCGGAGCCGCCCGTGCCGTCGGACTTGTCGGCCGGCGGGGTGTGGACCTGCAGGTCCGGGATGCCGAAGAGTTTGCCGAGCTCGGTGGGCTCGAAACGCATCAACGCGTCGATCCGGTCGACCTGCGCCGTGCGCGCCGCACCGTCGAGCAACTCGCTGGCCGTGGCGTGCAAGCCCTGCAGCTTGGCCTCGATGCCGACCTCGCCGGGGATGTCGGGCCGCACGGCGCGGGCACGGATCGTCACGTCGTCGTAGCGGCCGCTCATCGCCTGGGCGGCGAACGGGAATCCGTGGAACGTGACTTCCGGGTCGGCGGACAGATCCGCGCCCGCCCGCAGTTGACGGGAGACGTGGTACTCCGAATAGGCGGCGGCGCCGAAATCGATGACCACCGCCAAACCGGCCAGGCAGAGAAGCCCGATGATCAGCTTGCGCATGCTCTGACACTAGCGGCTGGCGCCGGGGGTCGCGGGCCCCTGGTCCCACCGAGGTGAGGGCGAAGAACACAAAACGGACGCCGTGTTGCGAGGTAGTGGCTGTAGAGGCGCTAATGTTGCACACGACTTAACCTGTGTTTCGGCGACGTAGCTACGCGGCTGCTGTCGTCCGCGGAGCAACGAGATAGGAGGAGAGCCCCATGGAGCTGCTCCTACTGACCTCCGACCCCAACCCCGACGCGGTCCTGCCGTCGTTGACGCTGCTGGCGCACAACGTCCGGCCCGCGCCGACCGAGGTGTCGTCCTTGCTGGAGGCGAGTAGCGCCGATGTCGCGCTGGTCGATGCCAGAACCGACCTGGCCGCCGCGCGCGGCCTGTGCCGGCTGCTGGGCAGCACCGGGTCCTCTGTTCCGGTGGTCGCGGTCCTGACCGAGGGCGGCCTGGTGGCCGTCAACGCGGATTGGGGCCTGGACGACATCCTGCTGCCCGGGACCGGCCCCGCCGAGCTCGACGCGCGCCTGCGGCTGCTGGTCGGCCGCAACGGTGGGGTCGCCAGCCCGGAGAACACCGGCAAGATCACCCTGGGTGAGCTGGTGATCGACGAGGGCACCTACACCGCGCGCCTGCGTGGCCGCCCGCTCGACCTCACCTACAAGGAATTCGAGCTGCTCAAGTACCTCGCGCAGCACGCGGGCCGGGTGTTCACCCGCGCCCAGCTGCTGCAGGAGGTCTGGGGCTACGACTTCTTCGGTGGTACCCGCACCGTCGACGTGCACGTGCGGCGCCTGCGCGCCAAGCTCGGCACCGAGTACGAGTCGCTGATCGGGACCGTGCGCAACGTCGGCTACAAGGCGGTGCGCCCGGCCCGGACGGCCACGGCCAAGGGGGAACCCGCGGTGACCTTCGTCGACGAGGACATCGACGGCGACGACTCCTTCGCCCCGCTCAACGGCACCGCGCAGTAGCAGCGCACCGAGGAGATGGCGATGCCGGACACAGCAACCCTCACCTGGACCGATCGGATCGAGCCCGACACCGCGAACAAGGTACGCGCACTGCTCGACCGCGCGGCTGCCGCCGACGGTGTCGCCCCGGTCTCTGAGCAGGCGGTGCTGTCCCTCGCCGAAGCCGATCCGTCGACCCGGCATCTGCTGGCGATCCGCGCGGGCGAGGTGGTGGGCTACGCGAATCTCGTTGCGGCACATGACGAACATCCCGCGATGGCCGAGGTCGCCGTCGACCCCGCCGCACGTGGCGCCGGCATCGGCGCCGACCTGGTCCGTGCCGCACTGGCCGAGGGTGGCACGGGCGCCAGGGTCTGGGCGCACGGTGACCTGCCCGCCGCCACAGCGCTGGCGACCGGACTCGGACTGGTCACGGCTCGCGAGCTGTGGCAGATGCGCCGCTCGCTGGCAACCCCGGAGCTACCGGAACTCGAGCTTCCGCGAGATCTCATCCTGCGCACCTACGCGGGCCCCGTCGACGACCTCGAGATCCTGCGGGTGAACAACGCGGCATTCGCCTGGCACCCCGAACAGGGCGGCTGGACCGAGCGCGATATCGCCGCTCGTCGGGCCGAGTCCTGGTTCGAACCGGCTGGTCTGTTCCTGGCGTTCGACGCCGCGGACCCGAACCGCCTGCTCGGTTTCCACTGGACCAAACAGCACCCGGACGCCGCTCCCGCCGGTGAGGTGTACGTGGTCGGGGTCGACCCGTCCGCGCAGGGGCGTGGCCTGGGCAGACTGCTCACCCTGGCCGGTCTGCGACACCTGCGCGCGGCCGGCTCCACGGAGGTCCTGCTCTACACCGAGGCCGACAACACCGCCGCCGTGAACACCTACACCAAGCTCGGATTCGCGCCCGCCCACATCGACATCGCGTACTCCCTGCCCTGATGCGAGTCACCTCACATTCGAGGTGAATTCTGGTGCGCGAGGAGAATATTGCGCGGATGACCGGGTAAGCGCGAGTAAAACTGGGGCTAACGTCACATTCGCGGCATTGATCGCGCCGGGCTGTTCATTCTCCGTTAACCCACATCGGGCCAACTGTCAACCGGACGACCTTAGGTTACTTCTGGGCGGCACAGTCGTCGCCTGGTGCGCGCATTCCTCGGGGATAGCGAGCACCAGCCAGCCTCGCTCGGGCCGGTGAGGGACCGAGTGAGACACCCAGCATTGTCGGAGGAAAAGTGAACTTCAAGCGCACCAGTGCCCTGGTCGGCGTCTTCGCCGTGGGCGCCATGACCCTGGCCGCCTGTGGCAGTGACGACAACACCACCAGTGGCGATGCCAGCAATGCCGCCAACACCAGCGTTGCCTGTGGTGGCAAGAAGGCGCTCAAGGCGTCCGGTGCCTCCTCGCAGAAGAACGCCATGGAGCGTTTCGTCGCGGCCTACGAGAACAACTGCGACGGCTACACCCTGAACTACACCTCGAGTGGCTCGGGCGCCGGCGTCAACGAGTTCCTCGGCGCCCAGACCGATTTCGGTGGCTCCGACTCGGCGCTGAGCTCCAAGAAGGAAGAGCCGGCCAAGGCCGCGGAGCGTTGTGGCGCTCCCGCGTGGAACCTGCCGACCGTCTTCGGCCCGATCGCCATCACCTACAACGTCGACGGCGTCACCGACCTGGTGCTCGACGGCCCGACCGCCGCCAAGGTGTTTAACGGCTCCGTCGCCACCTGGGATGCCCCCGAGATCAAGGCGCTCAACCCCAACGCCAAGCTCCCCTCGGAGAAGATCGCCGTGATCTTCCGCTCCGACGAGTCGGGCACCACCGACAACTTCCAGCTCTACCTCGACGCGGCCTCCGACGGCGCGTGGGGCAAGGGCGGCGGCAAGACCTTCAACGGTGGCGTCGGCGAAGGCGCCAAGGGCAACGAGGGCACCTCGGCCGCGATCAAGAGCACCAAGAACTCGATCACCTACAACGAGTGGTCCTTCGCCAAGGCGCAGAACCTGTCCATCTCGCAGATCGTCACCTCCGCGAGCAAGGACCCGGTCAAGCTGTCGGCCGAGTCGGCCGCCAAGGCCATCGACGGCGTGAAGATCAAGGGTGAGGGCAACGACCTCGTCCTCGACACCAGCTCGTTCTACAAGCCGACCGCCGCCGGCTCGTACCCGATCGTCATGGCCACCTACGAGATCGTGTGCTCCAAGTACGCCGACGCCGAGACCAGCAAGGCCGTCAAGGCCTTCCTGACCTCGGCCGTCACCAACGGCCAGTCCGGTCTGACCGAGGCGGGCTACGTGCCGCTGCCCGACGCGTTCAAGACCAAGCTGACCACCGCGATCAACGCCATTTCCTGATCGCATCCTGGCCATGACCATGCACCCTGAGGTGACCGCAGTGGGCTCGTCGAATTCGACGAGCCCACGGGCGGCCGGAGATACTGCGAATATGCCGACCGAACCGAAAATCGACAAGGCCCCTGACGGGGGTCGTACCGGCCGCCTGAACGCCGAGACGATCTTCCGGTGGACGGCCACCGCGGCCGGCGCGACGATCGTCGCCGCCATCGCGTTGATCGCGCTGTTCCTGCTGATCCGCGCGGTTCCCTCGATCAGGGCTGACGAGGTCAACTTCTTCACCAGTACCGAATTCTCGACCGGCGACGCGAACAACCTGCGCTTCGGTATCCGCGACCTGTTCATGGTCACGGTGCTGAGCTCGGTGTTCGCGCTCGTCGTCGCGGTGCCGATCGGTGTCGGTATCGCGCTGTTCCTGACGCATTACGCGCCGTCGCGGCTGGGTAAGCCGCTCACGATGCTGGTCGACCTGCTCGCCGCGGTGCCGTCCATCGTGTTCGGTCTGTGGGGCTTCCTGGTGCTGGCACCCAAGATCGTGCCGGTCCAGGAATTCCTGAACGAGAACCTCGGCTGGTTCTTCCTGTTCTCCCACACCGAAGGCGGAATCTCGATCAGCGGTGGCGGCACGATCTTCACCGCCGGCGTCGTGCTCGCTGTCATGATCCTGCCGATCATCACCTCGGTGTCTCGTGAAGTGTTCTCGCTGACTCCGCGCGCACACATCGAGGCAGCGCAGGCGCTCGGCGCGACCAAGTGGGAAGTCGTTCGCATGACTGTCCTGCCGTACGGCCGCAGCGGTGTGATCGCCGGTTCCATGCTCGGCCTCGGCCGTGCGCTCGGCGAGACGATCGCCGTCCTCGTCGTGCTGCGGACGGCTTCGGTGCCCGGCACCTGGTCGCTGTTCGACGGCGGCTACACCTTCGCCTCCAAGATCGCCTCGGCTGCTTCTGAATTCAGCGCCCCGCTGCCGACCGGCGCCTATATCGCCGCAGGCTTCGTCCTCTTCGCGCTGACCTTCGTCGTCAACGCACTGGCCCGCCTGGCCTCCGGTGGAAAGGTGAACGGCTGATGACCACCACAACGACCCTCGACAAGCCGGTAAAGGCTCGGACCTTTCGTGAGGTCAGTACCGCCCGGCGGATCAAGAACAACGTCGCCACCGGCCTGGTCACGCTGTGCTTCGTCATCGCGCTGATCCCGCTGGTGTGGGTGCTCGGCCTGGTGGTCACCAAGGGCATCACCGCGATCGCGTCCGCTGACTGGTGGATGAACTCGCAGAAGGGCATCCTGCCGGATCAGACCGGCGGCGGCGTCTACCACGCGATCTACGGCACGATTGTGCAGTCGCTGGTCGCCTCTGTCATCGCGGTGCCGCTGGGCATCATGGCCGCGGTGTACCTCGTCGAATACGGTCGCGGTCGGCTCGCCAAGGTGACGACGTTCATGGTCGACATCCTGGCCGGTGTGCCCTCGATCGTCGCCGCGCTGTTCATCTTCGCGCTCTGGATCGCCACTTTCGGCATGCCGCAGAGCTCCTTCGCCGTCTCGCTGGCGCTGGTGCTGCTGATGCTGCCGGTGGTGGTGCGCAGCACCGAGGAAATGTTGAAGCTGGTGCCCGACGAGCTGCGCGAGGCTTCCTACGCGCTCGGTGTGCCGAAGTGGAAGACCATCCTGCGGATCGTCGTCCCCACGGCGGCGCCCGGCATGATCTCCGGCATCCTGCTCGCCGTGGCCCGCGTCATGGGTGAGACCGCGCCGGTGCTCGTGCTGGTCGGCTACAGCAAGTCGATCAACCAGAACATCTTCGACGGCAACATGGCCTCGCTGCCGCTGTTGATCTACCAAGAGCTGGCCAACCCGGAGGCTGCCGGCCGCGAACGTGTCTGGGGTGCGGCGTTCACGCTGATCCTCATGATCGCCCTGCTGTACCTGGCTGCCGCCGGCGTCAACAAGCTGCTCACCCGGAACCGATAGAAGCGAACGGAATACTCAGATGGCCAAGCGGATCGACGTCAAAGATCTCAACATCTATTACGGCAGCTTCCACGCCGTGGCGAATGTGGAACTGACCGTGCTGCCGCGCAGCGTCACCGCCTTCATCGGTCCCTCCGGCTGTGGCAAGTCCACCGTGCTGCGCTCGCTCAACCGCATGCACGAGGTGACCCCGAACGCCCGCGTCGAAGGTGCCGTGCTGCTCGACGGCGAGGACATCTACAGCTCCTCGATCGACCCGGTCGGCGTGCGTCGCACCATCGGCATGGTGTTCCAGCGCCCGAACCCGTTCCCCACCATGTCGATTCGCGACAATGTGGTGGCCGGGCTCAAGCTGCAGGGCGTGCGCAACAAGAAGGAACTCGACGAGGTCGCCGAGCGCTCGCTCAAGGGCGCCAACCTCTGGAACGAGGTCAAGGACCGCCTCGACAAGCCCGGTGGCAGCCTCTCCGGTGGTCAGCAGCAGCGTCTGTGCATCGCCCGCGCCATCGCGGTCTCGCCCGACGTCCTGCTGATGGACGAGCCGTGTTCGGCCCTGGACCCGATCTCCACCCTGGCGATCGAGGACCTGATCACCGAGCTCAAGAAAGAGTTCACGATCGTCATCGTCACCCACAACATGCAGCAGGCCGCCCGGGTGAGCGACCAGACCGGTTTCTTCAACCTCGAGGCCCAGGGCAAGCCCGGCAAGCTGATCGAGATCGACGACACCGAGAAGATCTTCTCCAACCCCACCCAGCGCGCCACCGAGGACTACATCTCCGGCCGCTTCGGTTAAAGAGCACAGGCAAAGCCCCGCACTCCTTCTGAAAGAAGTGCGGGGCTTTGCTGTGCAACTCAACGGGAGTCCACGCAAAACGCTCGACCGGGAAACCTCGGCCGAGCGTTCTGCGTGATCTAGCTACCGCCTGTTATCAGCGGTGTTGCGACGATCCCAGAGTGTGAATGCCTATCAGGCAATGATCCATCCGTACGCGCCCTGGCCGTATGAATAGCACAACCACTTCGTCCCGCCCTCGTACTGGACGTCGCCAACGTGGTACGCATCGCAAGGCGCTGTCGGTGCGGCCGCAGCTTGCGGGGCAAGCAACGTCGCGGTCAAGATCGTGGCGGCACCGAGCAGTGCACCAGAAAGCAATCGTATTGCCATCGCGAATCCTCTTCCATTTCAATAGATCCCCACAGAGGTTGCGCTGATTCCAACCCCCCCTTGTTACGTAGCCTACCGAACCGTGTTGGCGGAAACAATGGCTGTCGACAATCGAAATGACCAGGGCGGCAGCAGAATCCGGCTAAAAAGGGTCGACTACCTGCACGGTTTTGCCCGACGCGTTCGAGCCGATTTTCGTTGTGCGGCCGACACGAAAAAGCCCCCGCGGTGGGCGGGGGCTGACTCGCGGTTCTCAGCTGGTCTCGAGGTCCTCGTCGCCGGGCAGGACGCCCGTTACCAGGAAGATCACGCGACGGCCGATCTCCACGGCGTGGTCGGCGAAGCGCTCGTAGTAGCGGCCCAGCAGGGTGACGTCCACCGCGGCGGCCACGCCGTACTTCCAGTCCCGGTCCATCAGGAGGGTGAACAGGTGGCGGTGGAGGTCGTCCATCGCTTCGTCGTCCTGGTTGAGCTGGGCGGCGCGCTCGGGGTCGCGGGACTCGAGTACCTCTTTGGCGCCCGCGCCCATGTTGACCGCGATGCGGCCCATCTCGGCGAAGTAGCCGTTGACCGACTCGGGCAGGGCGTGGGCGGGGTGGCGGCGGCGGGTCACCTTGGCGACGTGCAGCGCGAGCGCGCCCATCCGGTTGACGTCGCCCACGATCTGGATCGCGCTGACGACCTGGCGCAGGTCGCCCGCGACGGGGGCCTGCAGTGCGAGCAGCGCGAAGGCCTTCTCCTCGGCCTCGGTGATCATCACCGAGATCCGATCCTGCTCACCGATGACCTGCTCGGCCAGACCCAGGTCGGCCTGCAGCAGTGACTGGGTGGCCTGTTCCATGGCCTGGCCAGCGAGACCGGCCATCTCACCAAGGAGGTTGGCGAGGTCGGCCATTTGCTCGTTGTAGATGACACGCATGATTGCAGACCCTAGTGGGTACCCGGACCCCTGTCACCCAACGCTGGGTTAATGCCACGTGGCAGTGTCGTGGCAGGTCAGCGGCTGCCTTACTTGCAGGTGTCGTCGGCGGCGTTCATGTGCTCCAGGTCGGAGGGCAGTGCGACCGGGGCCGCGCTGTGCGGCTGCCCCATCGGCACGGACGGCAGTTCGGTGCCGACCGGTGTCGCCGTGCGGACCGTGCCCGCGAAATCGGTGCCGACCACCACTTCGATGATGCTGCCCAGCTCGTTGGCCTGCTCCAGGACCGCGCCCGGGATCGCGCTCGCCACGGTGGCGGCCTCGGCTTCCAGACCCGCGGCGTAGCGGATCGTCGAGGTCGACGCGGTACCACCGGAGTAGTTGCCGGTGTTGTAGATCCCGAAGCCCTGGTAGCTGAGCTTGGAGGCGACCGTCTTGGCCGCGCCCACCGTGCCCGAACCGTTGGACACCAGCAGCGACATCGTGCTCGGGGCCACCGCGTACTGCTTGGGCGCGGCAGGGGCCGGCGACGGGGCCGAACTCTGTACCTCGGGGGCCTTGGTCTCACCGGGCAGCGGCTGGTCGTCGATGACGGCGCGGAAGATGGCCTTGATGTCGGATTCGCGCGGAATCTCGTTGCCGTAGGAGGTGGTGCCCGCCGTCGGGATGGTCAGGAACGTCACCGCGCCCGCGTCCATCTTCTGCAGGGAACGGCCGAGCAGCAGCAGGTCCTGGGGCGTCACCTTGTCGACGAAGGTGTGGGCGGTGAACGCCTGGATGAACCCGTTGAGCTTGCCCGGATCGAAGAGCACCTTGCTCGACAACGCCCCACGTAACAGCGACGCGAGGAAGCGCTGCTGGCGGTTGATCCGGTCGTAGTCGCTGCGTTCCTCACCGACCACGTGCCTGGCGCGCACATAGTTGAGCGCGGTCTCGCCGTTGACCCGCTGCTTGCCCGAGGTCTCTAGCACCGGGCCGAGGACGCCGTCGATGATCGGCTTGGTCGAGCACACCTCGACGCCACCGATCTGATCGACCATGGCCTCGAAACCGGCGAAGTCGATGCCGATGAAGTGGCCGATGGTTAGGCCCGACATCTTGCGAATCACGTCGACCAGGCACTTGGGCCCGCCGCGGGCGTAGACGGCATTGAGCTTGTCGCTCATGGCCGAGGGGAGTTTCTGGTCTGTATAGGTGGCCGTGTCGTTGTCCCACTCCGAGCACACCGGACGGGAGACGTCCAGGTCGCGCGGGAACGACACGACCACCACACGCGAACGGTTCTTCGGGATGTGCACCAGCATCGCCGTGTCGGCGCGGGCGCCCTCGGTGTCGGCGGCGGAGCCCGCGCCCATGTCGGCGTTGACGCCAGCTCTGGTGTCGGTGCCGACGATGAGGTAGTTCTCGTCGCCGAGCTGCATGTCACCGTCGAGCACGTCGCCGGTGGCGCCGCCGCCGAGTGCGTCGACCTGGGTGAAGCTGCTGTTGGTGGCTTGGAGGTAGCTCCAGCCGCCGCCGGTGATCACCAGCGTGAGCACCGCGACGAACGTGAGCGTGACGCGTCCCGCCATCCGGGCCTGCTTGTTCCGGCGCTCTCCTGTGCCCGCACGGCCGTCCGGGCGACGTGGCGGTGCCGCGGACGCGGATTTGACCGGCCGGGCGCGCTCGGGCTCGGCGGCGGGGTTCACCGTGGGCAGGATGTCGGTGGGCGGATCGACCGGACCGCCCACCCGCCGGGCCGGGACGGCGGTGCGTACCGGCTCCTTCGACTGGGCGGGCAGCGCGGTGGTCGCGGTGCGGTCGGCGGGGGATTCGGCTCGGTGGGGTGGGTTGCCCGCGATGTCGTCGACGACGGGGGAGCCGTCGGTGCGGGGGGCGATGTCGGGACGTGGGGTGGGGCGCGGCGCCTGTTCGCGGGCGCGGCGGCCCGCGCGCGACGCGGGCTCGGCGCTCTCGGCGGGCGGAACGCGTCTGCCGCGCCTGGTGCGTTCGCTGTCGACCCGGTTCACCAGGTCGGCCACCGTCAGCGGCGCGGAACCGGCGTCCGGCGTCGCGTCGGCGTGACGCGAACGTCGCGAGCCGTTTTCCGGTTGCTCGGTGGGTTCGGCCGTCGGGTATCGCTCCCAGGGGGCGCGATTTCCGGGCCGGGGCGTACGCCCGCGCCGATCGTCACCCACCAACGAACCTCACTTCTCTATCTGGCGCAGCCTGCGCGTCACCGCCCGGCTCCGATTCGAACCAGAGTCGAACGATCCCGCAATGATAACGATTCCGCCACGAGAGGCCACTCCAGTGCACACGGGAATCGCTGACGATTTGATTGCGAAGCTCGAATCGCCGACGAAAAGCCCTGCTCGAGACAGTGTGTTCGGAGGAAACCGCAGCGGCTTACGAATTGATGTCGACCCGTTATCGGTGGCTGGTCAGCCGCCGCTGTGCATCACATCGGCCGCGGCCGGGACGGTGTCGTCCTCCGGGTCGTCGAGCCAACCCTCCGGAAGCACCACCTTGGTCTGCGGCGAACCCTGCCGTCCGCGCGGTCCGAGCGCGTCGGTGGGGAACGGCACGGCCGGGTCGAGCTGCCCGACCAGGTCCTCGATCTGCGACAGCTTCGACACGGTGGCGAAGCTGCGCCGCAGCTGCGAGCCGACCGGGAAACCCATCAGGTACCAGGCCATGTGCTTGCGGATATCGCGCATGGCCTTGTCCTCACCGTCGTGCTCGGTGAGCAGGGTGGCGTGGCGCACCAGGATCTCTCCGACCCGGCCGAGCGTCGGCCCCTCCGGGATCGGTTCGCCGCGCAGGGCCGCGCTGAGTTCGGCGAACAGCCATGGCCGGCCGAGGCAGCCGCGGCCGACGACCACGCCGTCGCAGCCGGTCTCGTTCATCATCCGCAGGGCGTCGTCTGCGGTGAAGATGTCGCCGTTGCCGAGGACCGGGATGGAGGTGACGGCTTCCTTGAGCCGGGCGATGGCCGACCAGTCGGCCGCGCCCGAGTAGAGCTGGGCCGCGGTGCGCGCGTGCAGCGCCACGGCGGCGGCGCCCTCGGCCTCGGCGATGCGGCCGGTGTCGAGGTAGGTGTGGTGGTCGTCGTCGATGCCGATGCGGAACTTGAAGGTCACCGGAACGCCGGCCGGTTCGGCCGCGGCCACCATCTCACGGACGATATTGGCGAACAGCCTGCGCTTGTACGGCAGCGCCGAACCGCCGCCGAGCTTGGTCACCTTGCGGACGGGGCAGCCCAGGTTGAGGTCGATGTGGTCGGCCCAGCCCTCGCCGACGATGATCCGCACGGCCTCGCCGAGCGTCTTGGGATCCACCCCGTAGAGCTGCATCGAGCGCGGATGTTCGTCGGCGTCGAACGACATCATGTGCAGCGTCTTCTCGTTGCGCTCGACCACCGCGCGGGCGGTGATCATCTCGCACACGTAGATCGAGGTCGCGCTACCGAACTCCCGGCACAGCCTGCGGAAGGCACGGTTGGTGATGCCCGCCATCGGCGCGAGCACAACCGGCGGATCGACCGGGTAGGGCCCGATCCGCAGCGCGGTGGGCGCCTGGGGCAGCGTGGTAGTCACGCACACGATTGTCTCATCCGCCCCGATGTGATCGATCTCGCGTCCTGCTGCTTATCCGCGGGTCATCGCCGCCACTGCGACCGAGATGACACCGTTTACCTGCTACGCCGTGTCCGGAACAGGTCCGCGACGTCAGTAGCCTTACTCTGCTGGCATCGTCGCCTCCGGCGGTGCGCTGTCCCCACGTAATCGGAGAAGACCCCCATGGAAGACGCCACCGACCTGACGAAAACCCCTGCCACGCCCGACAAGGGCACGGTCGCCGTGCGCGTCTCGTCGCTGGTGGGCGGTGCCGTGATCGCCGTCCTCGCGATTCTCGCGCTGGTGCTCGGCGTGCTGCTCGGCTCGGCCCGTTCCGAGATCTCCGACATGAAGGAGCAGGCCGCCGACGACGCGAAGGCCGAACAGATCGCCCTCGACTACTCGGTCGGCTCGGCGACCCTGAACTACCAGGACGTCAACGCCTGGGTCGCCAAGCTCAAGGCCGGAACGTCGCCCGAGCTGTCGAAGAAGTTCGATGCCACCGGCGCGAAGCTCGAGCAGATCATCATCCCGCTGAAGTGGACCTCCACCGCCACGCCGATCACCGCCAAGGTGCTCTCGCACGAGGGCGAGGTCTACAAGGTCGCGGCGTTCGTGGACGTGAGCACCACCAACGCGCAGAACCCCGACGGCCTGCGCAACACGGTCACCTACAACATCACCGTCGACGCGGGCCAGGACTGGAAGATCACCGACGTCGGCAGCGCCGACGGCGCCCTCCCGATGAAATAGTTCGCGTACCTGGATCGCCGTACATCGGTAGACATCCACACAAAAAGCGCTGCGCACCTTTGCGATCAAGGTGCGCAGCGCTTTTATCGAAACCTAAACTGCGACCATTTCGCGGCGCTTGGCTTCGCGAGCGAGCATCTTGTCGCGCTGCTCCTCGAACTTCAGCACGTCCTGGCCCAGCTTGTCCAGGAAGCCCGCCAGCCGCTCACGGGTGGCCTCGCCACGCGCGGTGAAGTCGGTGCGGTCGAAGACGTTCCACTTCTTGAGCACCGGCTGCACGACCTCTTCGAGGTGCTGACGCAGGTCGTAGATGCCGTGCTTGGCCATCAGCACGCCGTTGCGGCGGAAGTTCGGCATGCCCGCGCCGGGCATCTGGAAGTTCTCGACGATCATCGAGATGGCCTCGATGGTCTGGTCGGGGCTCAGGTCCATCGCCGCGCCGCAGAGGTTGCGGTAGAAGATCATGTGCAGGTTCTCGTCGGCGGCGACGCGCTGCAGCATGCGGTCGGCGATCGGGTCGTCACAGACCTTGCCGGTGTTGCGGTGGCTCACGCGGGTGGCCAGTTCCTGGAAGGTCACGTAGGCGACCGAGTGCAGGAAGCCCGCGTCGACCTCGGCGGGGGAGGCGAAGCCGTTGGTCATGTGGATCATCCGGGCCTCTTCGAGGGCGACCGGGTCCACGCCGCGGGTGACAACCAGGTAATCGCGCATCACGATGCCGTGCCGGTTCTCCTCGGCGGTCCAGCGACCCACCCATGTACCCCAGGCGCCGTCCTGGGAGAAGTTCTCGGCGATCTCACGGTGGTAGGACGGCAGATTGTCCTCGGTGAGCAGGTTGGTGATCATGGCCGCCTTGGCGACCTCGCTGAGCTTGGACTGCTCAGGATCCCAGTCGATGCCGCCCATGGCGGCGAAGTTGCGGCCCTCGTCCCACGGGACATAGTCGTGGGGGTGCCACTCCTTGGCCAGCGACATGTGCCGGTTGACGTTTTCCTCGGCAACCGGCTCCAACTCCGTGAGCAGTTCGAGTTGAGTCAGATCCCTTGCCATGTAAAAACCCTTCGCTGTCGTGCTTGCGGTCGAACGTCGCGATGCGGCCATACCTTACGGCACCGTAGGTGTGATGCGAAACGCAACAGAGCGGTTTTCCGACGATGTTGAGCAACGCCACAACTCGTCAGTAGATCCGATGGTCGTGCTGACGAGTCTAGGTGCTCGGCCCGCAGCATAGGGACTATCGCTGCGGGCCTCGCGACGTTAACTACAGGTAGATGAACATCTCAGCGCTTGCCGCCGAGCAGGCCGCCGAGCACGCTGCCCAGCGCACCTCCCGCGTTCTTCGACAGGGCGTCGCCGATCATGCCGCCGAGCCCGCCGGTGTTGCTGCTGCCGCCGAGCAGGCCGCCCAGCAGATCGCCGAGACCGCCGCCGGAGGCCTGCGTCTGCTGCGGTGCCGGTGCTGCGGCGCCGCCACCGCCGGTGAGCTGTTTGGCCAGGTAGGCGAGCACGATCGGGGCGAGAATCGGCAGCAGCTTGCCGATGAGGTCGTTGCCGCCGGTTCCGCCGCCCGCGCCGAGCGCGCTGATGACGGTGTTCTTCTCGTCACCGAAGACGTTGTCGACGATCTTCTCGCCGTCGCCGACGTCCACCTGCTGCAGATTCACCGCGCCTTCGCCCTCGACGAGGCCGCCGTGGTTGTCGAGCGCGCCGAGCAGTGCGGCCGCGCCCTGCGGCTGGGCGGCGTTGGCCTGGAGGCCGCCGAGCAGCGTCGGCAGCGCGGCCTGCACGGCCGTGGTGGCGGTCGCCTGGTCGACGCCGAGCTGGTCGGCGATCTGGGCGATGGGTACTTGGGAGAGCAAATCGTCGAAGGAAGTCATCTCACTCCGCCTGAGGTAGTGGGCGCCCGGAAGCCCGGGTCGCGCTCAGGGTAGGTGAATCCGCGCACGAAACCCCTGGTTTCGGCGGCGTCTGCGGGTTGGCGCGTCGCCACGTGACGATGGTCACGGTAGTAGTCGTGGTGCCCCCTGTAGGACTCGAACCTACGACCTAGTGATTAAAAGTCACCAGCTCTACCAACTGAGCTAAAGGGGCGCGCAGCGGAGTCTAGCGGACGCTGTGCCGAAGGACCGAACAGTGGTCCCCGGGTCGAGTCGCGGGCGGCTGATCGCCGCTGGTGGCGGCCGGTAACAACGTGGACGTGGGCGACGATTCCCGGTAAACACCCGGTGCCCCAGCGGTGTTCGCGTTACGGGTTGCGTATGGTCATCGAATACTGTTGTATCGCAACATCTTTCGACAAGCAGGGGTGCAGCAGCGATGGAGAGGTCCAAGGTGGGCGCCGGTCTCGCGACCGTTCGGCGAACGTCGGCGGTGCCGGCGCGGTGGTCAACCGGGCTGCGCGCCTATGGAATTCGTACCCGAAGTAATCATTCCGGTTGCGCTTCGTTTGCTGGTTTGGATAACCGGATCGGATGTTCGGATGGGTACTCCAATCGCCGCGTGTCGACTCGCGAATACGGGTACGGTGATCGCCTGGTGAATTTCGAAACAATCACCGGTGCCGCGTTTTCCGTGGCTCCGGTGCAGGGTGTGGCGTTTCGGGAATTCACCGGCAGATCGCAGGCCGAGGTGATCGCGATGGGTGCGCGAACTCCCGGCAAAGGGGTAGTCGTTACCGCAGGAGGAGGCGGTTCTCACTGGTGGCGGGGCCGCTGTGCGAGGCACCGCGGGTCTTTCATACCGAAAGTTTGAATTAAAACCACAATTCGCACCAACGGTCTGTATTCGACCGTCGGCGTCGAGAAGGTTCGGAGGCGTTTCGAGCATGGCACGGCAGCAAGAGCGGGCGCGCCGGACACGCGCGGCGATAATCAAGTCCGCGGCCGTCGAGTTCGGGAAGAGCGGATATGCCGCGGCATCGCTCAACCGCATTCTGGAAGGTTCGCGCGCCACCAAGGGCGCGATGTACTTCCACTTCGACTCCAAGGAAGACCTGGCGCGCGCGGTCCTCGAGACCGCGGTCGAGCGGTACCGGATCTGCGCGGAGCGCTGGCTCGCGCGCGCCGACCTGGGTCCGCTCGACGTGCTGCACGGCATGGTCGACGAGATCGCCCTTCGTCTGGAACACGACACCATCGTGCAAGCCGAGTACCGCCTCGTAATCGAACCCGACTTCCATCGCGACACCGGCAACGGCGGCGGGCGCATCGTCGGCCGCGCCACCCGCGTGCTCGCGGTCCGCGCCATCGATGACGGCCAGCTGCGCGCCGACGCCGACCCCGACCGCTTCACCCGGACCCTGTCCGCGGCGCTGGCAGGCCAGCGCTATCTGGTCGACCCGATCTCCAACGGCTCCGCCGCCGACCTGCGCGCCCGCTTCGCCGAGGTGCTGGAGGTTATCGTGGAGGCGATGGCCACCCCGCTGTGGATCCAGAACTTCCGCACCGAGGGCTGGCGGGAGCAAGCACGCCTGGATGACCTCGGTTTGGGCGCCTGACCAGGCGATTTGGAACTCTGCGCACACCTGTCATAAGCTATGCGAGCTCCCAACGGAAACGTTGAAGCCGCCCCGGAGAGATTCGGAACGAGCCCCCTTCGTCTAGCGGCCTAGGACGCCGCCCTTTCAAGGCGGTAGCGCGGGTTCGAATCCCGTAGGGGGTACAGTCTTCGGACTGTGTCTAGCAGTACTGCAGAAGCATGGCCCTGTAGCGCAGTTGGTTAGCGCGCCGCCCTGTCACGGCGGAGGTCGCGGGTTCGAGTCCCGTCAGGGTCGCACGTAGTACCAGAGCAATCCGGTACTTCCGGCCAGGTAGCTCAGTTGGTACGAGCGACCGCCTGAAAAGCGGTAGGTCGCCGGTTCGATCCCGGCTCTGGCCACCTTCGATCCCCTCACCAGATAACTCGGTGAGGGGATTTTTTCGTTCGACCGCGCCGGTCGGTCAGTTCTTCAGCGGCATCCGCAGCGCGTTCGCCCAGAGCCGGGTCACCGTGAAGACGAGCTCCTCGATCGGGAGCGGCTTGCCGTCGAGGAGCCCGTCGCCGGTGACGAAATAGTTGAAGGCCAGCCTGCTGACCATCCCCGACAGAGCCCGTGAGGACAGCATCGGGTCCAGTTCGGGATCGGCGAGACCGCGCTGCTGGAGATCGGCGATGCTGCGGGCATTGCGGCGGATGAACGCGTCGGCCCGTTCCTGGCGGAGCTTGCTGAACTCGGGATCGATATTGGCGACCTGTTCGAGCAGTCCCATCAACTTCGCGTTGCGCTTGTAGGCCTCGAAGTACGCCAGATTGCTGGCCTCGATGATCGACACGGGATCGTCGTCACCCGTCACGTGCTCCATCCCGGGGTGCATCATGTCTTCCTGGGCGTGCTCCAGGATCGCCGCGAAGATCTCCTCTTTCCCGGCGAAATAGGTGTAGAAGGTGCCCGAGGAGCATTTGGCCTCCTGGGTGATGTCCACGAGCCGGGCATCGAGATACCCCATGCGCTCGAACACCTTCCGTCCCGCGTCGATCAGCGCTGTCCTGGTTCGCAGCCCCCGCGGCGTGGCGGGCAGCTCGCGCAGCAGCGAGGTGCGCGCCATCGAGGGTGGCGCGCTGTCGCCTGCGGTCTCCGCACGTCGTTCCATGCCCTATTTATAGCCGGGGGTGGAAGACGAGCCTGCCGACGGTGTCGCCGTCGCCGAGGCGGCCGAGGCCGTCGGGGACGTCGCCGAGCGAAAGGCGTTCGCTGATCAGTGGTCTCACCTCACCCGCCGCGGCCAGCCGCGACAGCTCGGCGTGGCAGTCGGCGATCGCCTGCTGGTTGTACTGCTTGTAGAGCCCCCAGTGCAGGCCGATGATCGAGTAGTTCTTGATCAGCGCGTGGTTGAGCGCGGGCTGGGGGATCGTGCCGCCCGCGAAGCCGATCACCAGGATGCGACCCTCGAAGGCGATGCATTTGGTGGACTTGGCGTAGGCGTCGCCGCCGACCGGGTCATAGATCACGTCGGCGCCACGGCCGCCGGTGAACTCCTTGACGATCGGCACGAAATCCTCTGTGCGCCGATCGATCACGAGGTCGGCGCCGAGGCGGCGGCAGTAGTCGGCCTTGTCCGGCCCGCCGACGACACCGATCACCCGCGCGCCCGCCGCCTTGCCCAGCTGCACGGCGGAACTGCCCACGCCACCCGCGGCGGCGTGCACCAGCAGCGTCTCGCCGGGTTGCACCCGAGTGCGCCGGTGCAGGGCGAACCAGCTCGTCTGATAACCGATGACCAGTGCGGCGGCCTCGGCGTCGTCGAGGGAGTCCGGTGCGGGAAACGCGCTGTCGGCATCGAGCACGGCCAGCTCGGCGAACGCGCCACCGGGCAGGTTCGTGGTGCCGACGATCCGGTCACCGACCGCGAAATCGGCGCCGTCGCCGACCGCCACCACCTCACCGCACAGTTCGACGCCGGGCGTGAACGGCAGCGGCGGCTCGACCTGGTACTGCCCACGACACAGCAGCACGTCGGGGAAGTTGGCCGGCGCCGCGAGGACACGCACCAGCACCTGCCCCGGTCCGGCGACCGGATCGTCGATGTCGTTGAACTGCAGCACATCCCGTGGTTCGCCGAGTTCGGTTACCTGCCATGCTTTCATCGTCGATCAGTCCTTCGGTCCGTCGGCGACGAAGACGACCTGGCCGGCGACGGTCTCGATAGCCGTGCGTGTCATGTCTGCTCCTGTCCGGATGTGTTCGTGAGGTCGAGTGCCTTGTGCACGATCGCGTCGATGCGTTCGACGGTCGGGGTGCCCGCGGCGGCCCTGTTCTGCGGCGTGTCCCGCGCTCGGCGCAGCACGCCCTCGGCGATGACGGCGAGTTTCCACAGCCCGAAGGCGTGCCAGTAGCGCAGGGCGGCCGGGTCGCGCCCGGTCAGCGCGAGGTAGGCCGCCGACATCTGCGCGCGGTTCGGGAAACCGGGCAGCGCCGACGCGGGAAAGTCGCCGCCGGTGTTCTCGCCCGGTTCGGTCCAGTAGGCGAGCAGGCTGCCCATGTCGGCCAGCGGATCGCCGAGGGTGGACAGTTCCCAGTCCAGCGCGGCCACGACTTCGCCGGTGTCGTGGCTGGTGATCACGTTGCGCAGGTGGAAGTCGCCGTGCACGAGGGTCACCTCCCGCTGCTCCGGGATGTCGGCGGTCAGCCTGCGGGTGAGCTCGTCGAGCTCCGGCAGCTCCCGGGTCTTGGATTGCTCCCATTGCCCGCCCCACCGTTTGAGCTGGCGGGCGGCGTAGGGCTTGTGACTCGCCAGATCGGCGAGGCCGACGGCGGTCAGATCGACCGCGTGGATCTTCGCCAGCGTGCGCGGCAGTGATTCGGCGATGGCCCGGCGACGCTGGGGGGTCAGCGATTCCACGATCGCCATGGTGTCGACCACCTGCCCGTCGACGAATTCCATCAGCACCATCGATACATCCGACACCGCCGGATCGTCGACGACACCGAGAATCCGCGGCACCGGGACATCGGTGGATTCGAGCGCCGCCATGATCCTGGCCTCGCGCACCACATCGTGCGCGGAGGCGAGCAGGTGCCCCAGCGGCGGCCTGCGCAGCACCCATCGGCGGTCCGCGTCGTCGCGCACCAGGTAGGTCAGGTTCGATTGGCCCAGGCCGATCCGGTCGAAACGCAGTGGCGCGGTGTGTTCGATGCCGATCGCGGCGAACCATCGTCCGATGGCGACCGGGTCGACGCCGACCACCTCGTGCGCGTCAGGCACCGACCGAGGCTCCGCTGCGGAACGGGGCGACGTCGCCGAGCCGCTGGCCGCCGTCGATCACCATGGTTTCGCCGGTGATCCAGCTCGCCGCGTCGGAGACCAGGAAGGCCACCGCGGCGGCGACGTCGTCGGGCTCGCCGATCCGGTCCAGCGCGGTCGCGGCCGCGAGCTCCTGTTCCTGCTCCTGCCACAGCGCTTCGGCCAGCTTGGTCCGCACCACGCCCGGCGCGATCGCGTTGACGCGCACCTGCGGCGAGAGTTCCATCGCCAACTGCTTGGTCAGGTGGATCAGCGCCGCCTTGGACGCGTTGTACAGCCCGATGTTCGGCTCGAGACTCAGGCCGCCGATCGAGGTGGTGTTGACCACGGCGCCGCCGTGCTCGCCCATCCACGCGCGGGTGACCAGCTGCGTCCACAGCACGGGAGCCCACAGATTCACGTCGAAGATCTTCGCGAACCGGGCGTGATCCTGGTCGATCGTCGGGCCGAACGCCGGGTTGGTGCCCGCGTTGTTGACCAGGATGTCGACGCTGCCGAACCGTTCGATGGTCAGCTCGACGCAGCGCCGCGCGGCGTCTTCGTCCACGACGTGCGCGCCGACGCCGATCGCGGTGCCGACGATCTGTGCCGCGGCCGCGTCAGCGGATTCCTGTGTGCGCGCGGTCAACACGACGTTCGCGCCCGCGGTGGCCAGCGCCTGGGCGATCGCCAGTCCGATGCCCCGTGAGGCGCCGGTGACGATGGCGGTGCGGCCGGTGAGATCCAGTCCGGTCATATCAGTTGCTCTCCTTGTACTTGCGCAGTTCCTGCCGTGCGATGGCACGCTTGTGGACTTCGTCGGGGCCGTCGGCGAGCCGGAGAGTGCGCAGGTGCGCCCACGCGGCCGCGAGCGGGAAGTCGTCGGTGACACCGCCGGCGCCGTGTACCTGAATGGCTCGGTCGACGACCTTCAGCGCGATGTTCGGCGCGGCCACCTTGATGGCGGCGATCTCGGTGCGCGCCGCCTTGTTGCCGACGGTGTCCATCAGATGCGCGGCCTTGAGCGTGAGCAGCCGGATCATCTCGATCTCGATGCGCGACTCGGCGATCCAGTCCTGGATGTTGGCGTTGTCGGCGATGGGCGTGCCGAAGGTGACCCGCGCCTGCGCGCGCTTGCACATCATCTCCAGCGCGCGTTCGGCCATCCCGATGCTGCGCATGCAGTGGTGGATGCGGCCGGGTCCGAGCCGGGCCTGGCTGATCGCGAAACCCTCGCCCTCGCCTTTGAGCACGTCGGTGGCGGGCACGCGCACGTCGGCGAAGTCGATCTCGGCGTGGCCTTCGCGTTCCTGGTAGCCGAAGACCGGCAGCCCGCGCAGGATCGTGACGCCCGGCGCGTCGATCGGGACCACCATCATGGTCTGCTGACGGTGCGGCGCCGCGGTGGGATCGGTCTTGCCCATCACGATCATCACTCGACAGTTCTTGTGCAAGGCGTTGGTGGCGAACCACTTTCGGCCGTTGAGCAGGTAGTCGTCGCCGTCGCGCACCATCGACAGTTCGATATTGGTGGCGTCGGAGCTGGCCACCCGCGGTTCGGTCATCGCGAACGCCGACGCCATGGTGCCGTCGAGCAGCGGCTTCAGGTACTTCTCTTTGTGCTCCTCGGTGCCGAACAGCTCGAGCACTTCCATGTTGCCGGTGTCGGGGGCGTTGCAGTTGCAGGCCTCGGCGGCGAGGTGGCTGCGGCCCATGATCTCGGCCAGCGGCGCGTACTCGAGGTTGGTGAGGCCGGGGCCGCGCCCGGGGTGTGGGTGGAAGAGGTTCCACAGGCCGCGCCGCTTGGCCTCGGCTTTGAGCTCTTCGAGGACGGGCGGCTGGAAATGGGGGTCGCCGGATTCGCGCATCTGCGTCTCGTAGACGGCCTCAGCCGGGTAGACGTGCGCGTCCATGAAGTCGAGCAGGTCTTCGGAATACTTCTTCGCGCGATCGCTCAGATCGAACAGTGACATGGCTTTGTCTCTCGCTCAGTGGGTTTCGGCCAGCAGCGACGACTGGTAGCGACGCATGCCGCGTAGCCAGCGGTCGTAGTCGGCGCCTTTGTGGCGGTACATGTCCAGCACCTGTGGATGGGGCAGGATCAGGAATTCCTCGGCGGCGACGGCCGTGAGCACAATGTCGGCCACGTCGGCGGGTTCGAGGACATCGCCCGCCGAGACGACGGCGCGGGTCGCCGTGGCGCCGAGCTCCTCGCCCGAATTCTGGCCCGCGTACAGCAGTTTCGTGTTGACGCCCATCGGGCACAGGCAACTGACGCGCACGCCCTGGTCGCCGTAGGTGACACTGAGCCACTCGGCGAACCCGACCGCGGCGTGCTTGCTCACCGAGTAGGTGGCCGAACCGATCTGGGTGAGCAGTCCCGCCGCCGACGCGGTGCTGACGAAATAGCCCGCACCGCGTTCGACCCACTCGGGCACCAGCAGCCGCGCGGCACGGATGTGGGCGCGCAGGTTCACGTCCAGCGAGCGGTCCCACTCGTCGTCGGTGACGTCGAGTCCGGCGGCGCCGACGATGCCCGCGTTGGCGAAGTACAGATCGACGGGCCCGAAGTGCTGCTGCGCCACCGCGATCAGACCGCGGATCTCCTCGGTGACAGCGGCGTCGGCGCCGACGCCGACGGTAGTGCCGGGGTGATCGGCGTTGATCCGCTCCGCCACCGCCAGCGCGGCGGGCTCGTCGAGGTCGGCCACCACTACCTTCGCGCCCGCCGCGGCCAGTGCGGCGGCCAGCGCGGCGCCGATGCCCGCGCCGCCACCGGTCACGATGGCCACTTTGTCGGTAACTCTCATGAGAATCCTTCCGTTCGATCAGTGGCTGCTCGGTGAATCCGCAGTCCTGAATCTATTGAAAGTTGACGTCAACTTCAAGTCTGAGCGCATGCTCGGTGTGACCGGCTGGAAATATGCCGTAAATCACACAGAGAGCGAAGGGGGTATCAAGTGGCCGAGCTGTCCCACGACCCTCCGCGCGCCCGGCCGTCGACGAGGGTGGCGATCCAGGTGCGGGTGTCGGCGGGGTCGATCACATCGTCGAGTTCGAAACCCGTGGCAGCGGTGAGCGCCTTGCCCTGCTGGTAGGCCATGGCGAGCAATTGCTGGAACAGCGTCTCGCGCTCGTCCGGATCCGTAACGGCGGCGAGCTCTTTGCTGAAGCCGAGCCGAACGGCGCCCTCCAGCCCCATGGGCCCGATCTCGCCGGTGGGCCAGGCGACGGTGAACCGCGGCGCGTGGAAGTGGCCCGCCGCCATCGCCATCGCGCCGAGTCCGTAGCCCTTGCGCAGGATGATGGTGCCGAACGGCACGCTCAGTTGCGCGCCGAGCACGAACAACTTGCTGAACCGGCGCACCGTCGCGGTCTTCTCCGCCTCCGGTCCGACCATGAAACCCGGTGTGTCACAAAGGGAGACAACCGGCAGCCCGAACGATTGGCACAGCGTGAGGAACTCGCCCATCTTGTCGGCGGCCTCGGCATCGATCGCACCGCCCAGGTGGTGGCTGCTGTTGGCGATCAAGCCGAACGGTTCGCCGTGTACCCGCACCAGCGCGGTGACGACGCCGACCCCGTAGTCCGGCCGCAGCTCCAGCGCCGAGCCCACGTCGACGATCGCGTCGATGGCGCGGTGGATGTCGTAGGCGCGCAACCGGTTCTCCGGCACCACGTGCCGGGCCAGCCGTGGATCCGGTGCCTGGACATCGTCGACCCTGCCCTGGAAGTAGCCCAGGTACTGCTTGGCCAGTGCCACCGCGTGCGCCTCGTCGCGGGCGACCAGGTCGACGACACCGTTGCGTCGCTGCACCTCGACCGGGCCGATGTCCTCCGGGCGGCAGGCGCCGAGCCCGCCGCCCTCGATCATCGCCGGTCCGCCCATGCCGATATTGGCGTCCGGCGTCGCGATGATCACGTCGCAGACACCGGCCAGGGCGGCGTTGCCCGCGAAGCAGCGGCCGGACACGATCGTCACCAGCGGCACCTTGCCGCGTAGCGCGCCGAGCGCGCGGAAGGTCGTCACGTCCAGGCCCATGCCGGTCCCGTCGGTGTCACCCGGCCTGCCGCCGCCGCCCTCGGCGAACAGCACCACCGGAATCCGCTTGCGTTCGGCGAGTTCGAAGGCGCGGTCGGTCTTGGCGTGGTTGTTCTTGCCCTGGGTGCCGGCGAGCACGGTGTAGTCGTAGGAGACCACCACTGCCTCGGCGTTGCCGAAGCGGTCGGCGCCGATGGTCGCCAAGCCGGTGACCAGGCCGTCGGCGGGGGTGTTGGCGATCAGGTCCGCTTCGGCGCGTCTGCTGCGTTGCGCGGCGAACGCGAGCGCGCCGTATTCGACGAAGCTGCCCTCGTCGACCAGGTCGGCGATGTTCTCCCTGGCCGTGCGGCGACCGAGCCGGTGCCGTTTGTCCACGGCCGCCGGGCGGGACTCGTCCAGCGTCACGAGGTGCCTGGCGCGGATTTCGTCGACATCGGCGCGAACGCGGTCGGGATCCAGCTCGGTGTGCGCGCCGCCGGATTCGTCCGCGCCGGTGCGGGTGATGATGACCAGCGGATCGCCCGGCGCGACGACCTGGCCGGGGCGGACCAGCACCCGGACGGCTCTGGCGGCATCGGGTGAGGCGGCCACGTGCTGCATCTTCATGGCCTCGAGCACGGCGAGCTGACCGCCCGCGCCGACGTCGGCACCCTCCTCGGTTACCTCGACCACCGTGCCCGCGAGCTGAGCGCGCACGGCCTCCTGCCCTGGATACAGCTCGATCGCGGTGATCGCGACCTCGGGCTGATCGGTCTGCGCCGCTGCCGCCAGTTCGGTCAGCCGCTCGGTGAGGAAGCCGGTGGTGGCGAGTCCTGACTGGAAGGTGCTGTCGGCGAGGATCTCGCGCAGGAACGAGATGTTCGTACCGATGCCGGTCACGGTGAACTCGGCGAGTGCCGTCGCGGCCTTGCGGGCGGCGGCGGGGAAGGACTGTCCGCGGGTGCGGGTGATCACCTTGGCCAGGAGCGAGTCGTAGCGCGGGCTCGGGGTCAGCCCGGAGCGGCCGAAGGTGTCGACCCGCACGCCGGGGCCGGTCGGCGGTGCGAAGGTGGTCAGGGTGCCCGCGGTCGGCACCGTCGAACCGTCGGCCGTCATCGTTTCCATGTTGACCCTGGCCTGGATCGCGATGCCGTCGGCGGCGGACGGCTCGCCGGTGGAGCCTGTTCCGGTGGAGACGATTCCGCTCGGCAACCCCAGTTCGCCGAAGGGCGTGCCCTGGGCGATCGCGAGCTGCACGGCGACCAGATCCACGCCGGTGACCTCCTCGGTCACGGTGTGCTCCACCTGGATTCGCGGATTCACCTCGAGGAACACGAATTCGCTGTCGGAGACCAGGAATTCGACGGTGGCCAGCCCGCGATAGTCGACGTGGGCGCACAGCCGGGCCGCCGCCGCGTGGAGTTCTCGGCGCTGGGTGTCCGAAAGTCCCTGCGCGGGCGCGATTTCGAGCAGCTTCTGATGCCTGCGCTGCACACTGCAATCGCGATCGCCCAGTGCCAGCGCTGTGCCGCCGGTGGCGACGATCTGGACTTCGATGTGCCGGGCGTTCTCGAACAGCGTCTCGGCGAAGACCGCCGGATTGCCGAAACCGAGCCGCGCTTCCGCGGCGCACTGCCGGTACGCGTCGTCGATCTCCTGCGCGCTCCGCACCACCCGCATGCCGCGGCCGCCGCCACCGGCCAGCGCCTTGATCATGATCGCGCCGGGACGCGTGCCGAAGAACGCGTGAACCTGCTCGACGGTGGTCGGTCCCTCGGTCGCCGGCAAGACGGGGACGCCGGCGGCCACGGCGGTCGCGCGGGCCGAGGACTTGTCGCCGAACAGGTCGAGCACCGAGGGATCGGGGCCGACGAACGTGACGCCGTCGGCCGCGCACGCACGGGCGAACTCGGCGTTCTCGCTGAGGAATCCATAGCCGGGATGCAGGTAGTCGGCGCCGGATTCCTTGGCGGCGGCCAGGATCGCGGAGTGGTCGAGGTAGGACGTCGCGCCGGTGCCCGTCAACCGGATCGCCTCGCCCGCCGCGTGCACATCGGGATTGTCGGCGTCGTCCTCGGCGTACACCGCCACGGTGTCGATACCGAGCTCGGCGGCGGTGCGCAGGACGCGCAGGGCGATCTCGCCGCGGTTGGCGATGAGCAGCTTCACTGGATGTCCTCGGATTCGGTGGCGGTGCGGGTCGGGCCGGGGAAGCCGATCAGTCGTTCGGCGATGGCGATGTGGTCGGTGATGGACCACTCGCGCCGATCGCGGGATCGCTCCCCGCCCGGTGCTCGATCAGCGCCACCAGCGCGCCATCGGCGAACACGGACCCGCGCTGCCCTTGCGCGCCGACCCGCCCCGCTCCCGCGCCTCGCTTGTGGTCACCGTCACAAGTTTTATTGACGTTGACGTCAGTGTCAACACGCGATTCTCCGCCTGACCTGTTCGGTTACCGAAACCGATGCCCACCGGGTAATATCCCCCGACGTAACGATGCAAGGCCCTGTAGCGCAGTTGGTTAGCGCGCCGCCCTGTCACGGCGGAGGTCGCGGGTTCGAGTCCCGTCAGGGTCGCAACACGGCAAAGTCCCCCACACCGATCCCGGTGCGGGGGACTTTCGCGTTCGAGGACGTGGTCAGATGCGGTGGTCGATGCTGGTGATGCGGTGGCGGCCGGGAGCTACCTCGGTGGTGCGCATGACCTGGTCGATCTTCTCGGTGGTGGCGTCGCCCGGCCATTTCTGGTGGATGGTGACGTTCC
Source organism: Nocardia sp. NPDC055002 (assembly GCF_053608825.1). Lineage (NCBI taxonomy): Bacteria > Bacillati > Actinomycetota > Actinomycetes > Mycobacteriales > Nocardiaceae > Nocardia > Nocardia sp. NPDC055002. The sequence continues at coordinate 649,030 of NZ_JBSGWE010000003.1, read as the reverse complement.
AGAGGGTGGGGTCCGCGGCGTCGGCTTTGGTGATGTGGACGCAGTATTTGACGTCGAGGGGCAGCGAGCCGATGCCTTCGGCCAAGGCCGAGGCATTGCCCACATGCGCGTTGTCGGTGACGAACGAACGGGCCTTGGCGGCGTCGCGGTCGACGTAGTAGCTGTATTCGAAGCCGAGGATGGCGCCCTCGGGACTGGCGGTGTCGCCGCGCTCGGCGCTGATGGTGATCGAGGGAGTGCGGAAGGACTCGCAGCCGGACAGAGCGTGGGCGGGGAGCGGGGGAACCACGGTGGACGTGGTCGCCCGCGAGCCAGGGACGGCGGCCTGGGTGGTGGTGCTCGTCTTGTCGGCGGGGCCGAGAAAGATGGTGGCGGCCACGCCGAGCACGACGACGAAGGCGAGCGCGCCGACCACACCCTTGATCGCAGCGGCGGCCTTCGCCCGGCCGCCGCTGTCGTCGTAGCGTTCGTCGTCGAAGTTCTTGCGGGGCCGCCGTGCGATCTGGCCGCCGCCGCCGAAGTCCTTGAGTCGCGGCAATACCGGCATCTCTACGTGGTCGCCGCTCTGTTCGGTGGCGGTGGCGGTGGCCCAGTCGTTCCAGTCGACATCGTCGCCGCGCTGTGTCTCGACCGGCGCGTCGCCGTCGTTCCAGTCGTTCCAGTCGCCGGTGAACCCGTCGTCGTCGGCGGGGTTTCGATATACCGGCTGGACGGGTGCGGGCTCGAACGGGTCGTTGCTGTCGAACGGTTCCGGGTCGGGTGGCGGCCAGGTCTCGGGGTTCGTGCCGATCGTCTGCGGCTCGGCCTCTCGTCGCCGCCTGCGGCGCCGTTTGCCCTGCGGGCGACGGCGACCGGGCGGCGTGGCATCCGGCGACGTGAAGTAGGCACCGAACGGATTCTCCATCCGGGGGTCCTACGCCGGCGCCGGGACGACTCCCGGTTGACCGTGTTTAGGTGCGGCGGAGGGCTTCTCGGTCTCCTGATCCTGCTGCGGACGGCTGCTGGGCGGAACCACCCCGCCCTGCATCGGCTGCTGGGCCGGCGCCGGTGTGCTCGGAGCCTGTTGGGGCTGTTCGGTTTTCGGCGTCTGGTTGGACTGGAACGGCGCGGACGGCGCGGGGGTATCCGGCTTCGCCGACGCGCCACTGTCGCTGTTCGCCCCGGTGCCGGTGTTGGCGCCACCGCCGGAGCTGGTACCGCCGCCGGTGCTGGCGCCGCCACCCAATCCGCCGAACAAGGTGTTCGTGCCGGTGCCGCCGCCGTTGGTCGACGGCGCGGCGGGTGTGGTGCCCGCGGGGGAGGTGGAGGTGGTGCCCTCGGTACCGGTGACATTCGCGGCGAGAGTGTCGATTCCGGTCGTCGCCAACTCGGAGCCCTTGTCGATCCCGTGCATCGCGACTTCGGCGATCTTGTCGATCAGATGCGTTCCGAAGGTGACACCGGCGTCGATCGCCGCGGTTCCCAAGGACACCCCACCGTCGATCAGGGCCTCTTGCAACGCGATCTGCGCCGCTGTCGCCGGATCGATGTTGTCGTCCTCGTCATCCCACGAGGAGTCGTCCCACGACGACGTATCGGATCCGCCGGTGCCGAGTACATAGACCCCGGGCGCCACCTCCGTCGCGCCGGTGGGCACGGTTACCCCGTTGGTCCCGCCGAGATCGCTGGTGAGCCCCTTGGTGTCCCGGGTGTACTGATCCATCTCGGTGCTGGCATTGCCCACCACCCCGACCGCTTCCGAAATGGCCTCCTCGGCCAGCTCGACGATGGCGTCCAGGTTGTTCTCGTTCACCGCGGGCGCGGCCTTCTTCGCCTTGGCCCGGAAGTCGGCGATGATCGCGTCGACCTTGGCGGCCGCGGTCGACTGTGTCGAATACGCCTGCCCGAGCAGCGAGCTCAAACTGGTCCCACGATCGGCCGCGGCCGAGACCTCGGTCGCGGTCTGCCGCAGCGCGGGCGTGGCCGGCGCCGCGGTCTCGGTCGACTCGAGCGCGTACAGCCCGAGCCGATGCGGGTCTTCGGTAGCCGTGGTCGCGGCGGACGCCGACGTCAGCGCGGCGACGACGGACGCGTCGGGATCGGCGGAAGTGTTGCTGCCCAGCGATCTCCGCAACTCGAGCAACGGCACTTCGAGCAGCGCGATCACCGGCTCGATCTTCGCCTCGGCCTCGGCGGGGGTGATCGTGCTGACCGTGGTCTCGGTGACCAGCGATTTGGAACGCATCACGCCACCTCTCCCTCGGCTGCCCGCAGATCGCCCGCCAGCCCGGAATCGATCCCGGTCACGCTGGCGCCGAAGCGATTCAAGATGTCCTGATAGGCGGTGACCAGGTTGCCCGCCGTGCTCAGTGTCGACGCGTGGTCGCCCGCGGCCTGTGTCCAGGCGGCGGCGAATTCACGCCCGAGCACGCCGAGCCCGGACAGGTCGACCCCGGCCGCGGTCGTCGTATCTGTGGCCGCTGTGCCAAGAAGTTCGGAAACCCGAGCTGCCGCACGCTGATAAGCGTCGAGCGCTGACGGGTCGAATGACATTTCTGCCACGATGTCTGCCCCTTCACGATCGCGGATCCCGGCACAGCCGGTGCTGAAAAGCGTAACCACCCAGCGCCGTTTGCGGGGGAGTCCAGTCCAGATGGCAGGATCGATCTCGAGACCGCGCAGGTCAAGGACTTTCCACACGATGTCCGGGTGGTGCTGGTGTGACTGACGGGTCGGCGATCGAAATATGACCGGCGAGTAGGGTCAGCCACGTCATGGATGGGTATCGACTGTTGGCCCTGCTCGGGTTCGCTCTGCTCGACGCGCTCGACGTGCTGCTGGTGGCGATCACCACGGCCGTGGTCGCCGACGCCAGGCTGACCCGGCGCTCGCCGATGACAGGTGTGCTCAGCTTCCTCGGCGGTGTTTTCGCGATCTCCGTGGTCTTCGGCGTGTGCACCGTACTCGGCATCGACTTCCTGGTCCGGCTCCTCGACTTCGAGCTGACCCCCACCCTGCGGTACTGGGGTGAGCTGGTGATCGGCCTGGTGCTGATCGCGGTCGCCGCGCTGCCGGTGGACACCACCGTGTCCACCGGTGGTCGCTGGGTCGAGCCGGTGCGCAAACACCCGTGGCTGATGGGCGTGATCGGCTTCACGCTGGGTCTGGCGAAGGTGCCGACCTCGGTGCCCTACCTCGCGGCCCTGGCACTGCTGTCCGCACAGCGCCCGCTGCCGGTGGTGTGGCCGGTGATCGTGGCCGGTTACTGCGCGATCGCCCTGATCCTGCCGCTGGTCGTGCTCGCTGTCGCCATGCGGCGGACACCGCGCGCGCGGCGGGTATACCGCCTGCTCGTGCGGGGCATCACCCGCTTCGGGCCGCCGGTCATCCGGGTGCTTTTCGTCGTGTTCGGCCTCGGATTGATCATCGACGCGCTGGTCCACGCGGGTCGGCTGTGGTGAGCGCCCGCACGGCCACTCAGGAAAGCGTCAGGACCATCGAGTACCGTCATAACGAATCGATGACATGCCCCGTGCCCGCATCCTGGGCCGCGGGGCTATCCAGGTGAGCAGGGAGGGCGACCCTTGAGGGTTACCGTTGTTGTGCCGACCTACAACGAGCGGGAAAATCTGCCGGTGGCGGTGGAGCGGCTGACGGCTCTGCCGGTGTCCGATCTGCACGTGCTGGTCGTAGATGACAATTCACCCGACGGCACGGGTGATGTCGCCGACAAACTGGCCGCTGAGCTGCCGAATGTGGTGAGCGTGCTGCACCGCACCGAGAAGGACGGCCTCGGTCGCGCCTACATCGCGGGCATCACCGCGGCGCTCGACGAGGGTGCCGACGTGGTGATCCAGATGGACGCCGATCTGTCGCATCCCGCCGAGGTGATCCCGTCGATGCTCGAGAAGCTGAGCTCCGACGATGTCGGCGTGGCGCTGGGGTCGCGCTACGTGCCCGGTGGTTCCACCGCCGCGGAGTGGAAGTGGTACCGCAAGGCCCTGTCGGCCTGGGCCAACTTCTACGTGAACCTGATCCTGCGCCTGGGCGTGAAGGACGCGACCGCCGGTTTCAAGGCGTGGAAGGCCGACACCCTGCGTGCGATCGACGTGGCGTCGATCCGCAGCAACGGCTATTCGTTCCAGGTCGAGATGAACTACCGCGCGATCAAGAAGGGCTACACGATCGCCGAGGTGCCGATCCGCTTCGAGGAGCGCACCGTCGGCGCGTCGAAGATGAGCCTGAAGGTGCAGCTCGAATCGGCGCTCATGCCGTGGAAGCTGCTGTTCGGTCGCTCGGTCTAGAACCCGGCACGCGAAAGGCCCCGCCGTTCCTCGGCGGGGCCTTCGCTGTGTGTTCGGGTCACTTCGCGGTGATGCCGCGACGCACACCTTCCAGCGCGATCACCATGACCGGCACCAGCACCACGTGCATCACCGACAGGGCGATGGTGGAGGCGGTGTCGAAGTCGGCGGCCACGGTCAGCCCGATGGTCGCGATCGACAGCACCGATCCGACCACGGCGGCGGTCCGCAGCACGCCGGTCCACACGTAGGACAGCAGCACGGCGACGGTCAGCCCGATCAGCACCGGCACCGCCGACATCATGATCACGCCGCCGGGTGCGGCATCGGTGACCTTGCCGTCGGCGATCGTGGTGAACGTCCCGCCCGCGGCGGCGCCGACGGCCCAGACGATCAGGTTCAGCACCACGGCGGTGGCAGCGGCGCCCAGCACGGCCACGGGCCGGTTCAGTGCGGGAACGGTGTAGGTGGCGGGGGCGGTGGTGGTGGTCATGATGTTCTCCCTCATTCGGTGGTGAGACCATCATCAAACCCAAACAATGGTTAAGGTCAAGTCCTTCTTCGGAATTCGGGTGCGGCGCCGATGAGATCCCGGTCATACGCCCTGATCCCGATATCTACGACACGTAGTCGTAGCATGGCTGAGTGCGTTCACCGACGGATCACACCGCGCGCTTACGCGGCGCCGCGGTGGGTGCCGCCTCCGGTGCGGTCGCCGTACTCGCGCACGGACTCGGGGGCGCTACCGCCCTTCCCGCCGGCTCGTCGATGGTCCTGCTGTTCGCCGCCTGCGCCCTGATCGGTGTCGTGGTCTCCGCGCTGCCACGCGGGCACAGTCCGGTTTCGACCATGGTGGTGCTGGCTGTCGGCCAGTGTGCCGGGCACACCGCGATGTCGCTGGGACATGTCCAGCACCATCCCCTTTCGGCCGCGATGGTGCTCGCGCACCTGGTCGCGATCACGGTCGGCGCGATCGCGATTCGCGCCGCCGAAGTCGGCGTACGCCGGGCGATCACCAGCGTGCGTCAGCTGGTTCTCGTGGTGGCCGGGGTCGGGTGCCCTCCCGCGCGTCCGGTCCGGCTACCCGCCGCCGACGAGCGCGCGGTAGTCCGGCAACTCCTGCTGCGACCGGATATCGGGCTGCGTGGTCCGCCCCGACGGGGCGCGACCGCACTCACCCCCGTACCGGCGTAGCTCGACGCCGCTGAATCCCACCGTCCCGGTGGATGATTCGCTGTGCCTGCAGACCGGTCCGGGGCCCACCTCACCCGATGATCGGAGTTCTTCATGTCCGCGTACACGCGTACCCACCTGCGTTCACCCCGCGCTGCCCGCCGTCTCGGCGCCGCGACCGCACTGTCTGTCCTCGCCCTCTTCGCCACCGCCTGCTCGGGTTCCGAACCCGCACCCGATGCCCCCGCATCGGCGGGTGACCGGATCACGATGAGCGACCAGTGGATCAAGGCCGCCGACTCCGGCATGTCCGCCGCTTTCGGCAACCTGCGCAACACCGGGGACGCGCCGGTCACCCTGGTCGCCGCGACCAGCCCGGCCTCGGACCGGGTCGAGATCCACGAGGTCGTGCCCGACAGCACCGGGGCCAAGACCATGCGTCCCAAGGAAGGTGGCATCACCATCCCGGCGCACGGTGAAGTGACACTGAAGCCCGGCGCCGAGCATCTGATGTTCATGGATCTGAAGCAGCCATTGCGTACCGGTGCGCAAACCTCGCTCACCCTGACCTTCTCCGACGGCTCGAGCACCGTCATCAGCGCCCAGGTGCGCGATTTCGCCGGCGGCAAGGAGAATTACACGCCGGGCTCCGAGAACCCCACGCACGGTGGCTGATCCGCATGCCGGGCTCTCCCGCCGCCGGTTGCTCGGCGGGGGAGCGGCGGCAGCGGGTGTCGTCGGCGCGGCCGGAATCGGCTGGGGCGCGGCCGGTCTCCGGGATCGGGAACGAGAACCCGACGTCGGGCGCGAGGTTGTTCCGTTCTACGGCACGCACCAGGCCGGCATCGAGACGACGCCACCCGGCCACGTGGCTTTCGCCGGTTTCGACCTCGCGCCCGGGGTCGGACGCGAGGACGTCATCGGCCTGCTCCGGATCTGGACCGACGACGCAGCGCGGCTCACCCAGGGCGTTCCCGCGCTGGCCGACACCGAACCGGAACTCGCGGCCCGGCCTGCCGGGCTCACGGTCACGGTCGGTTTCGGTCCCGAGCTGTTCACCGTCACAGGTCTCACCGCACGACGACCGAGGTGGCTGCGGCAGCTGCCGCCGTTTCCCGTCGACCGGCTGGAGCCCGCCTACACCGGCGCGGACCTGGTACTCCAGGTCTGCGCTGGGGAAGCGACGACGGTCGCGCACGCGGTGCGGGTGCTGTCCAAGCATGTGAAGTCGCTGGTGACGGTGCGGTGGGTGCAGCGCGGCTTCCGGGACGCGCCACGCGGCCAGACCATGCGCAACCTCATGGGCCAGGTCGACGGCACCGTCAACATCGCCCCGCGCACGGTCGACTTCGATCGTCTGGTGTGGGACGACGGGGCGTCGACGCCGTGGCTGACGGGCGGCACCTCGCTGGTGCTGCGCCGGATCGCCATGGATCTGGACCGCTGGGACGAACTCGACGCCGACGGCCGGGAACTGACCGTCGGCAGGAAGGTCACCACCGGTGCGCCGCTCACCGGCACCGCCGAGAACGACGAACCCGATCTGGCGGCGGTAGACCGCAACGGCATCCCAGTGATCCCGCCGTCGTCGCATGTCGCCCGCGCCAGGCACACCCACGACGGTGAACGGTTCCTGCGGCGCGGTTTCAACTACGACGAGGCGCCCGCCCCGGGGCAGCTGTCGAATTCGGGACTGCTGTTCGTCGCCTATCAGCGCGACGTCGACGCCCAGTTTCTGCCTGTGCAGCAGCGGCTGGCGGAGTTCGACGCGCTGAACGAATGGACGACACCGGTGGGCTCGGCCGTCTTCGCGATCCCGCCCGGCGTCCCCGCTGCCGGGAACTACCTCGGACAGCAATTGTTCGAGAGCTGAGAGAGTCCGGCCGGGCGCACGCCACGCCCGGCCGGATCTCAGTCGGGTTCCGGCCAGTTCAGCAGGGTGGTTTCGAACAGCTGTCGCACGCCTTCCACCTCGGCGTCCATGTCGGCCGGGTCCCAGCCGGAGACGTCGATCGGCGCCAGCACCGCCACGTCGACGATGCCGGGCCGGGCGATCGGTGAATCCCGCCAGGCGATCTCGCCGGCGTTGCGAACGACCACCGGGATCACCGGCACGCCCGCCTGGATGGCGATATGGAAGGCGCCCTTCTTGAACGGACCGACGCCGGGGGTGAACGAGCGCGTTCCCTCCGGGGCGACCGCGATCGAGAGCCCGTCGCGCAGGGTCGAAACGACCGGGGCGAGTGCGGCTTTCGCGCGCTCGGTGTCGGTGCGGTCGATGAAGGTGACCCCGACGAACCGCATCAGCGGGCCGAACAGGGGATGGTTGGCGAGTTCCTTCTTGCCGATGCCGGTTACCGCACCGTCGAGCACCTTCGGGACGATGATCACGTCGAACTGGCTCTGGTGGTTGAACAGGAACACCGCGGGCCTGGGTGCGCGGGCGTTCTCGGCTCCGACCACGCGCAGCTGTACGTCGATCGCGCGCAGGGTGGCGGTGGTGGCGTCGTGCATGAGCGCGTCGGCCATCGTCTGGCGTTTGCCGGTGTAGGACTTGCGAAGTACGCCGATCAGCGCACCGCCGATGAGCCCGGCGAATCCGGCGATGGTGCGCAGGTAGTCGACGGGGCGTGGAGCCCGGCGCAGCCTGAACGTCAGGATGGGCCAGTCGTTGCCGACGGCGATCGCGGCCAGCGCCGGGTCCGGGTCGACCACGGTCGGCCGGGTGGCGAGTTCGAGCAGGGGCAGGTCGGTCACGCTGTCGGCATAGACGTAGCCGATCTCCAGGTTCGCGGCGAATTCGGCTACCGCCGTGGCTTTTCCGGCGCGCCACACCGGGGCGCCCGCCGGGCGGCCCGTGAGAACACCGTCCTGGACGGCGAGCTCCGTGCACACCACGTTGTCGATGCCGAGCCGCTCGGCCACGGGCCGGACCTGGAATCGGGTGAGCTCGCTGACCACGATCACGGTGTGCCCGGCCAATTGGTGCGCGCGGACGAGCTGCCACGCCTCGGGAAACAGCCGCCCGTAGATCTCTTTGGCGAAAGCCTTGCGGCCCAGCTGCTCGAGCTCGGATTCCGAGGCGCCCGCCCAGGTCTGTTCCACGGCGTGCAGGAAGCGTCCGTAGTCACCATCGGTGCCACCGCGCTGGATGCCGCCGAGCAGGGTGGCCAGGCGTCCGTCGCCACGACGGAACACCTTGCGTGCCAGTCCACGTCGTGGCAGGCCGTCGACGACGGTGCCCCCGAAATCGAACACCGCGGCGATCCGCGCGCCCTGCGGACCCGACCGGATCGCGGACACTGCTTCGGCGAGTGTGCTCATCAGTTCGTGTTCCTGTTCGACGGATCGAGCGAGGCCGCCCGGGCGATGCGTTCTCCGAGATCACGCAGCTGGTCGGCGAATTCCTGGCGCTTGCTGATCAATTCGGCCTCGGCCCCTGTGGCCACGGGCGCGATGAGGCCGTGGTTGTCGGCCAGTTTCCACGCACTGGTGAACAATTCCGACGACACCGATTCGGGGCTGTGCAGCCGCTGCTGCAACAGCATCTGCTTGCCGACCGCCACGCATTCGTCGATGAATTCCTTGCGATCGATCGTCGCGTCGGCAGCGCGGGCGACCAGACGCTCGGCCACCACCAGCTGTGCGTCGAAGAACGATCGCAATACCCGGTGGGCCATCACGAACCCGGATTCGGTGACAGCGCCGAGGAATTGGCGATCCAGCCGATCGTCGGGGGTGTGCTCGTCCCATTCGGGCACGATGAGGCGCACTTCCTCGATGATCTGTTCGGCGAACTCCTGCCGTTCCGGGAAGAAGAATTCGAACTTGAGCAGATCGCGCAGCGCGAAGGCCGCCTTCCATGCCGCCCGCAGCGGATCGTCACCCGGCTGTTCCACCGCGGTCAGGGCGGCCAGCTCGAGGATGGCCCGGTTGACGAACCAGTGCACCGCGCTGTTGCGGTAGAACGCCGCCTCGAGGTGTACCCCGGGTTCGATCGCGTACACCGGCTCCAACCCGCCGCGGTACACGGTGACAACACCCGCGAGCGCGAGCTGCTCGAGCACCACCCGCAGGCCCTGTTCGTCACGCAGCGTGGACAATTCGCCGCTCGGCAGCCCGCGCACGGCGATGTAGCCCAGCACCGGGTCGAGCACCGTGCGCACCTGCCCGAGGGTGAGCGCGCGTTCGTGCACGCCCAGCAGGGCCAGGGTGACCAGCGCGTTGACGGTGATCGGGGTGACCGCGTTGATGCCGACCGCGACGTCGAAAGCCAGGCGCTGCACCGCTTTGTGCTCGGCGTCGGCGACGGCTTTCTCGTCGGGAACGGTGGCGGAACCGGTCTCGGTATCGCGCAGCGGAATGGTCACCGGGCGCTGATCGAGGGGGTCGCCGTGCACGCCGAGGCGCTCGCGTGCCGAAAGAGCCTCGCCGAAGCGCACATACACCCGTCCCGCCGAGTGCTGCTGAAGCCGGACATATTTCGCGAGCCAGCCGATGCCCTCGGCCTTCTTCGTGCCGCCTGCCTGTTCGCTCGCGATCGCCCCGAGCTCGTTGAGCCGCTCGTAGGTGATCGAGACCGGCACCAGCATCACGTCGTCGACGCGCCGCGAACGGACCGCGGCGGCAAGGTAGTTGAGTAGTCCGTAACGCGGCGGGCGAAGCTTGCCCGTCCTGGTGCGCCCGCCCTCGAAGTACCACTCCATATTGAACCGCTTGGCCAGCAGGTAGGCGAAGTACTCCTCGACGACCGCCTTGTAGACCTCGTCGTCGCCGAAGCTGCGCCGGATGAACACCGTGCCTGTGCGTCGCGCGATCGGTCCCATCGGCCAGAAGTTGAGGTTCGCGCCGCCGATCACGTGGTTGGGTGGAAAGTCGTTGCGCGCCAGCACATCGCCCAGCACGAACGCGTCGACATAGGAGCGGTGCGAGGGCAGGAACACGAGCGGGTGCTTGCGGTTGAGCTTGCGCAACGCGTCGAGGCCGCGCAGATCGGTGTCGACCTTCCAGGTCGAGGCGTGTACCGGTCGCATCGCCTGGGTGAACAGGTCCGAGACCAGCCGGCTCTGCGCGGCGACCAGCTCGCGCAGCGCCTTCTCCGCGTTGCGGTACACCTGGTCGGGTTCGGAGCCGATCTCGTCGGCGATGTAGTCGAGCTTGCGCTGGAATTCGGGGGAGTCGAGGATCTCCTCGGCCACCAGCTGGGGCACCTTGTATCGATCGCCGATGACGGTGCGTTCGGCACGTTCGAGCGCGACCACGGCGGCGCGCACGACCGCGCGCGCGAACGGATCCGCCGAGCCCGCGCGCAACAGTGCCGCGGCCTCGGGATTGTTGGTGCGCAGCGCGCTGAGCCGGGCGGGTGCGCCGACCAGCACGCGGTGGCGGTCGGGTTCGGTGCGCAGCAGCCTGCGCTGGACGAGCCGGTTGGGTTTGCGCGGATTGGTGAGCATCGCCAGGTCGGCGAAGGTCACCCGGCGCACGCCGTCGCGTTCGGGCGGCAGCCACAACACCCGGACCGGCACCACCAGCGGGTCGTCGTGCCTGCCGACAAGGCGTTTGGTGATGGCCTTGGCGTCGAGGTCGAGCTGGGTCACCGGGGCCGTGGAGTCGATCTCCCTGCCGAGACCACCCTGGGCGATCCAGTCGCCGATCACTGCGCGTTCGACGCCGGAGGCCGCGTCGACCAGGGCGACCACCGAGTCTGCCTGCGGGCCGCGCCGCCCACCTTTGTCGATCATTGCTCCATTCAAGCCGCAGATCTGGTTCGGCGCACCGAACTCGGTCCACAGCGCGTTGCGCGACGCGCGGGCAGCGGGCGATGTCCGGTGCGCGCGGCAGTGCTGGTGGTTTGCCCGCTGGAGCGGAAGTGGCGAAGAATACCCAACACGGGTCTGGTCAAACGGCGAGGTAATGCTAACCTAACCAAGCAAAGTTAGGTCAGCTTTACCTTGGAGGATCGTTGTCGTCGACGGAACAACCCGTACGGGTGGAGTATGTGACCGACCCGGCGGCAGCGATGTCACGTCTGGCCGTCTCGGATCGATTCGGTGAGTACGTGATGTACGAACAGCCCGGTGTGTGGGTGTTTGCCGCCGATCCGCTCGGCAGCGTCGAGCTCGATGCCGGTGAGCTGCGCACTGTCTGGGGCGGTGAGACCACCGCACGCGCCTGGACCGGCAGCCCGGCCACCGCCATCGATACCGCGCTGGCAGGCCTGCCGCTCGACGGCCGCAACGCCTACGGCTGGATCGGCTTCGAATTCTGCGCCTACTCGCTGTCGGCGACGCACTATCTCAATCCGCTGACCTCGTTGGCGCACCTGATGATTCCGCGAATCGAGGTGCGCGTCGACGCCACCGGCGTGCGGATCAGCGGCGCCACCCCGAGCGAGGCGTGCGACATCCACGATCTGATCGCCGGCTCGCAGGGCGTGGACCTGCCGGTGCCGACGCCGGTCGACGTGCGATCCGACTCGACGAACTACGAACAGCGCGTGGCCACGGCGGTCGCCGAAATCCGTTCCGGCAGCTACCAGAAGGTGATTCTGTCGCGCAAGGTCGAGCTGCCGTTCCCGGTGGACGTGCCGGCGACCTATCGCCTCGGCCGGGCCAACAACACCCCCGCCCGCTCGTTCCTGCTGCGGCTGGGCGGGCTCGAAGCGGCCGGGTTCAGCCCCGAGCTGGTGGCCTCGGTCGACGACGATCGCATCGTCACCACCGAACCGCTGGCGGGTACACGGGCGTTCGGGCTCGGTGCCGAAGCCGATGATGCCGCCCGCGCCGACCTGCTGGCGGACCCGAAGGAGATCGTGGAGCACGCGATCTCGGTGCAGACCTCCTTCGCCGAGATCGCGGAGGTGGCCGTGCCGGGCACGTCCGCGGTCTCCGATTTCATGGCCGTGCGCGAGCGCGGCAGTGTGCAGCACCTGGCGTCCACCGTGCGTGGCACCCTGGCCGCCGACCGCACCGCGTGGGACGCGCTCGAGGTGCTGTTCCCGTCGGTGACCGCCTCCGGTATCCCCAAGCGCGCGGGCGTCGACTCGGTGTTCCGCAACGATCACGATCCGCGTGGGCTGTACTCCGGTGCGGTGGTCTGCGTTTCGCCGACCGGCGCGTTGGAGGCGACGCTGGTGCTGCGGGCGATCTACCAGACCGGTGAGGGTGCGTGGTTGCGCGCCGGCGCCGGAATCGTGGGGCAGTCGCGTCCCGAGCGTGAGTTCGAGGAGACCTGCGAGAAGCTGGGCAGCGTGGCGCCGTACGTGGTCAAGGCTCATACCGCCTCTCCGTGACTTCTGCCGGCCGTGGGGTGCGTGAGGCTTGGGCGCCGGGCCGACGGAATCGATCATGGGTAACTTGCCGGGCGTACCCGGCGAGTTACCCATGTTCTTGCGAAATCAGTTGTCACTCAACTGTGCAGGGCTCGCAGCGCCTTCTTGTCGATCTTGCCGACCGCGGTGATCGGCAGCGCGTCCGCCTGCCGGACCAGGTCGGGGAGCTTGTAGGTGGCCAGGCCGCGTTCGGTGAGGAAGGTCTTGATCTCCCCGAGGGCGGGCAGTTCGCCGGTGACTACCAGGACCACGCAGGCCTTTTCGCCCAGCGAGGCGTCGGGCAGGCCCACCGCGGCGGCATGGCGGACGGCGGGGTGGGCGAGCAGGTGCTCCTCGAGTTCGTCGCAGGAGATGTTCTCGCCACCGCGGTTGATCACATCTTTGATCCGGCCGCTCACGACGAGGTGGCCGCTGGGCAGCTGGCGGACGAGGTCGCCGCTGCGGTAGAAGCCGTCGGGAGTGAAGGCGCGCGCGTTGTGTTCGGGCGCACGGTAGTACCCGCGCAGCGTGTAGGGGCCACGGGTGAGCAGTTCGCCCTCTTCGCCCTGGGCGACGTCGTTGCCGTCGGCGTCGACGACGCGCAGTTCGTCGGCGGGGGAGAGCGGGCGGCCCTGGGTGGTGTACACCAGTTCTTTGTCGTCGTCGAGACGGGTGTAGTTGAGCAGCCCCTCGGCCATCCCGAACACCTGCTGCAAGGTGCAGCCCAGCGCGGGCTCGACCTCGCGGGCGTTCACCTCGGCCAGCCGCGCGCCGCCCACCTGCAGCAAGCGCAGCGAGCTCAGTTCGGCGTCTTCCCAATCCACTGCCGCGCTCCACAATTGGGCCAGCGGCGGTACGACGCCGGTGACGCTCACCCGGTGCTTCTCGATCGCGGCGAAGGCGGCCTCGGGGCTCGGGTCGAGGGTGAAGGCGACGGCGCCGCCGGTCGCGACGGTGCCGAGGATGCCGGGGCAGGCCAGCGGAAAGTTGTGCGCCGCAGGCAGTGTCGTGAGGTAGACGTCGTCGGGGGTGAGCTCGCAGATCTGCGCGCTGGCGGTCGCGTTGTAGACGTAGTCGTCGTGGGTACGCGCGATCAGCTTCGGCAGGCCCGTGGTGCCGCCGGAGACCAGCATCACCGCGATATCGGACGGCTCGATCTCGGGCAGCGAATCACCGTCGCGAGCAACCGAATCCAGGGCGAGGAATCCGGATGTGGTGCCGTCCCCGGTGTTCGGATCTCCCGCTACCAGTACGTGGCGCAGGCTCGGCACCGCCTGCTGCACGGTGGTGGCCAGTTCGCGGTAGTCGAAGTCGCCGACGTGGTCGGGGATGAGGTAGGCGACCGCTTCGGACAGCGCGGCCAGGTGCTCGATCTCGGCGCGGCGGTGCGCGGGCAGGGTGAGGACGGGGATGATCCCCGCGCGCAGCACACCGAACAGGGCCGTCGCGAACTCGGGGATGTTCGGCAGCTGCACGATCACGCGGTCGCCGGGATTGATGCCGAGGGCCAGCAATCCGTGCGCCATCCGATCGGCGGCGGCATCGAGTTCGGCGTAGGTCTGCGCACCGGCGTCGCTGAGCACCGCGGGTCGCTGCGGCTGGGTCCGCGCGGTGTCGCGGAGGAGGTCGCCGAGCGTTCGCCCGGTCCAATAGCCCGCGGCCCGGTACTCGTGCGCGGCGGCCTCGGGAAATGGGACGTAGCCCTCGCGGTGGCCGGTTGCCGATGTCGACGTCACGTACTGCCTCACTCGAGTCTCGCTACACTTGCAAAGGTTAGGCAACCCTATCTCAATGGAGTAGGCTGCCGCCGGGCAGTACCGAATCCGTCCCGGCTGGGCGGCGAGCAAGGAGTGATCGGCAGATGGAGACAGCACCCGCAGGCGGCGCCGGGATCGACCGCGCCGAGATCCGTGCCGCGATCGCCCGCCATCTCGACATCACCCCCGAGGCCGTCGCCGAGGCCGACGACCTGATCCAGCTCGGCCTCGACTCCATCCGCACCATGAAGCTCGCGGGCGCCTGGCGCAAGCGCGGCATCGCCGTGAACTTCGCCCTCCTGGCCGCCCATCCCACGGTCGACGCCTGGCACGCCCTGCTCAACGGGGCGGACCCCGAGGACCTCGCGGCACGTGGCGGCGTCCCGGACGCCGTCGATCCGGCCGCCGGGGAATCCGCCCACGCGGTCGACACGTCCGCGAGCGAACCCCTGATCGTTCCCGACGACGGCACGCCGTTCGCGCTCGCGCCCATGCAGCACGCGTACTGGATCGGGCGCTCCGACGCGCAGGAACTCGGCGGTGTCGCGGCACATCTCTACGTCGAATTCGACGGTGCCGATGTGTATCCCGAGCGGCTCGAGCAGGCGGTCGAGCAACTGCTGTCTCGCCATCCCATGCTGCGCACCAGGTTCCTGCCCGACGGCACCCAGCAGACTCTCGACCGGCCCGGCCGCGCGGTGTTCGGCGTGACCGACCTGCGCGAAGCCTCCGCCGACGAAGCCGAGCGGCGGCTGGCGCAGTTGCGCAGCGCGCGGACGCATCAGCGGATGGCGGTGGAAGACGGCCAGGTGATCGATATCGCGCTCACCCGCCTCGCCGACGGCCGCACCCGCCTGCACCTCGATGTCGACATGCTCGCCGCCGACGCGATGAGCTACCGCATCCTCATCACCGACCTCGCCCGGCTCTACCACGGCGAACAGCTTCCGCCGCAGGACTACACCTTCCGTCAGTACCTGGCCGAGCACCGGCAGCCCGACGCGGCCGCCGGCCCCGGGCAGGGCGCGAGCGCCCTCGCCGACGAGCGGGCCCGTGACCGTGCCTGGTGGCAGGATCGCCTGAGCGAGCTGCCGGGTGCGCCGGAACTGCCACTGGCCCAGCACATCTCGGAACCCAACCGGACGATCCGCCTGCACCGCTGGCTCTCCCCACAGGCCAAAGCGCAGGTCTTCGACGCCGCCCACGCCCGCGGCATCACTCCGGCGATGGCCCTGGCCTCGGTGTTCGCCGAAACCATCGGCGGCTGGTCGGCCCAGCGCCGCTTCCTGCTGAATCTGCCGCTGTTCCACCGTGAACCGGTGCACCCGCAGGTCGACGGTGTCGTCGGCGACTTCACCTCCTCGGTCCTGCTGGAAGTCGATGTCACCGCGCCCGCCACCGTCGCCGACCGTGCCCGCGCCCTGCAGCAACGCCTGCACGAGGCAGGCGCGCACTCCGCGTACTCGGGCCTGGAGGTCCTGCGCGACCTCGGCCGTCACCGCGGCGAACCGGTCCTGGCTCCCATCGTCTACACCAGCGCCCTCAACCTCGGCGAACTCTTCCCCGACACCGTCACCGACACCTTCGGCGACCCCGTCTGGATCATCTCCCAGGGCCCACAGGTCCTCCTCGACGCCCAGATCACCGAGGTCCGCGGCGGTCTGCTGCTGAACTGGGACATTCGCGAATCCGCCTTCCCCGCCGGCGTCGTCGACGCCATGTTCGCCCGCTACATCGAAGCGATCGAACGTCTCGGCGGCCAGCCTGCCGAACTCGCCGGGGCGTCGGCCGATTCATCGGAGTCCGGCGGGGCGCAGCCGACAGCAGTCGAGCCCACTGGGACCGAGGAGACCTCGCCGGTGGTGCCCGCTGACGCTGCCGGGGCGGCGGCCGGGCGCACTCGATTCGCGGGGGGAGCGGGGTGGCAGGCTGAGGCCGGTGTGCGAATTCCGGTGGAGCAGGCCGCTACTCGGGCGCGCGTGAACGCCACCGCGGGGCCGGTGAGCGGCGGGCTGCTGCACACCGGGTTCTTCGCGAACGCCGCCACGAATCCGTCCGCGCCCGCCGTGCTGTGGGAGCCGACCGGGCAGCTGACCTATGGCGAGCTGGCCGCCGACGCGCTGGCGGTGGCCGGTGCGTTGCGGGAAGCCGGTGTGACTCCTGGTGATTCGGTCGCGGTACAGCTTCCGAAGGGTCCCGACCAGGTCGTCGCGGTGCTCGGTGTGCTCGCGGCGGGTGCGGTGTACGTGCCGATCGGGTTCGATCAGCCTGCCGCTCGTCGCGCCGAAATCCTCAGCACCGCAGACGCTGTCGCCGTGCTCACGGTCGGCGGTGCGCGGATTCCCGACGCGCGCGCGATCGACCTCGCCGAGGCACGCACGCACGCGGAACCGTTGGCGCGCCCCGTCTTCGGCGATCCGGAGAACATCGCCTATGTGCTGTTCACCTCCGGCTCCACCGGCAAGCCCAAGGGTGTCGAGGTGCCGCATCGCGCCGCGATGAACACGATCGACGACCTCAACGAGCGCTTCGGCCTCGGGTCGGCCGACCGGGCGCTCGCCCTCTCGGCGCTCGAATTCGACCTCTCCGTCTACGACATCTTCGGTCTGCTCGCCGCGGGTGGCGCGGTGGTCACCGTCGACGACGCGCAGCGCACCGACCCGGCCGTCTGGGTCGAACTCGTTCGCCGCCACCAGGTTTCGCTGCTCAACTGTGTACCGAGCCTGCTCGACATGCTGCTCACCGCCGCCCCGGCGTCGCAGCCCGACCCGCGCATCGGGTCCACTACCGCCACGCCGGCCGAGCCCCTCACCTCACTACGCACGGTGATCCTCGGCGGTGACTGGGTTGACGTCGCCCTCCCCGCACGTCTGGCCGCAGTGGCCCCGAACAGCCGTTTCGCCGGTCTCGGCGGCGCCACCGAAACCGCGATCCACTCCACCATCTGCGAGGTCGTCGACGCGCGGGTCCCCGTCGAATGGACCGCCGTCCCCTACGGCACCCCGTTGCGCAACGTGCAGTGCCGCGTCGTCGGCCCGGCGGGCAACGACTGCCCCGACTGGGTCAGCGGCGAGCTGTGGATCGGTGGGGACGGTGTGGCCACCGGTTATCGCGGCGACCCGGAACGCACCGCCGACCGTTTCGTCACCCACGAGGGTCTGCGCTGGTACCGCACCGGCGACCTGGCCCGCTACCTGCCCGACGGCGGTCTCGAGTTCCTCGGCCGCGCCGATCACCAGGTCAAGATCCGGGGCTACCGGGTGGAGCTGGGTGAGGTGGAGAGCGCACTGCGCGCCGTGCCCGATGTTCGCCACGCGGTCGCCGCGGTGGTCGGAACGGCCGCCCCGAAACTCGTCGCGCTGGTGGTGCCGACCCCGGGCACCGTCCTCGACGTCGACACGGTGCTCGCCGCGACCGCCGAGCTGGTGCCGGTCTACATGGTGCCGACCCGGCTCGAACTGCTGGCCGAGCTGCCGCTCACCTCGAACGCCAAGCCGGATCGCAAGGCCATCCGCGCGGTCCTCGACAAGGGCGAGGGCAGCGAGGAGTTCGTCGCGCCGCGCACCGATCTCGAACGCGCGCTCGCCGCGGTCGTCGCCGAGGTACTGGTCACCGAGCAGCTCGGTGTCACCGACGATTTCTTCGCCCTCGGTGGCGATTCGGTGCTCGCCACCACCGCGGTGGCCCGCATCCGCGAATGGCTCGATGCCCCCGAGACCATCGTCGCGGACCTGTTCACCGCCCGCACCATCGAAGGTCTCGCGGCACGGATGTTGCGGCGGGAAGCGGAATCCGGTGACAGCGGCAGGCTGGACACGGTCGCCACGATGTACCTGGAGGTCGCCGCGATGACCGACGACGAGATCCTCGCGCAGTCCTGATGACGGCACGCGACGCTGGGGCGAACCCCGCACCGGCACTTGCCGATTCGCGCATTTCCCCAGCGTCGCTAGACTTTCGCCAGTGAGCAAGTGGACTACCGCGAACCTGCCGGACCAGACCGGCCGCACGATCATCGTCACCGGTGCCAACAGCGGTCTCGGCGCCGCCACCGCGCGGGCGCTGTCCGAGGCGGGTGCGCGCGTGATCCTGGCCTGTCGCGACACCGCCAAGGCCGAGCGGGTGGCGGCGGGGTTGCGCGGTGCGACCGAAGTCCGTGAACTCGACCTGGCGAACCTGAACTCGGTGCGCGCCTTCGCCGATTCGATCGAGCGCGTGGACGTGCTGATCAACAACGCCGGTGTCATGGCTCTGCCGTTGCGGCGTACCGCCGACGGTTTCGAAATGCAGTTCGGCACCAACCATCTCGGCCACTTCGCGCTCACCAACCTGTTGCTGGATCGCCTCACCGATCGTGTGGTGACGGTGTCGAGCGTCGCGCACCGGATCGGCAGGATCGATCTGGCCGATCCCAACTGGGAGCAGCGCCGATACGACCGCTGGCTCGCGTACGGCCAGTCCAAGCTGGCCAATCTGATGTTCGCCTTCGAGCTCCAGCGCCGCCTCGCGGGTGAGGGCGCCGCGGTGATCTCGGTGGCCGCCCATCCCGGCTACGCCGCGACCGAACTCATGTCGCACACCGAGTCCATCCAGGACGCGATCATGTGGCTGGGTAACCGCACGCTCGCTCCCACGGCGGCCGAGGGTGCGCTGCCCACGCTGTTCGCCGCCACCGCCGACGTAGTGCCCGGCGCGTTCTACGGCCCCGACGGCTTCCTCGGGCTACGCGGCAACCCTGCCCCCGCGGGCAGTGCGCGCTCGGCGAAGGATCGCAAGGTCGCCACCGAATTGTGGGAGCTCTCCGAGAAGCTCTGCGGCCTGATCTGATTCGGTGATCGGCGTCACACGCGCCGATGTCACACCGCGCGCGGCTGCCTCGTCGTCTCTGTGAACCCCACGACGAAGGAGTCATCATGGAAGCGCGCTTCAACCTCTACGGCAACGCCATCGCCGCGAGCTTCAGCAAGCGAATGGTCATGGCGGGCAAGGTCATCGACGATTCACCGCTGCCCAAGGCCACCTACGAACTGGTGAAGATCCGGGCTTCGCAGATCAACGGCTGCAGTTACTGCGTGGACATGCACACCAAGGACGCCGCCCACGCGGGCGAGACCGCGGTGCGGATCAACCTGGTCGCCGCCTGGCGGGAGGCCAACGTCTTCACCGAGGCGGAGCGGGCCGCCCTCGCCCTCACCGAGGAAGCGACCCGCACCGCCGACGGCGGTCACGTCAGCGACGACACCTTCGACCAGGTCCGCAAGCACTACGACGACGACCAGATCGCGGGTCTGATCGCCGCCATCGCGATGATCAACGCCTGGAACCGGCTCAACGCGATCGCCCACACCCCCGCCGGTGACTACGTCCCCGGTCAGTGGAGCTGATCAACCGAATCGGTGCCCGTGCTCGGCCGCCCACTGCGCGAAGGTGCGCGCGGGTCGGCCGAGCACCTGTTCCACTGTCGGGTCGACCGTGTACGACTCGGGACTCGACTCGGCGTACCAGCCGATCACGTAGTCGGCGTCGGCCTGTGAGACACCCGTCGCCATCAGCCGCTCGACCGCCTGCTGGTGGCTGATCGTGGTGAAGCCGATCTCGCGGCCCGCGGCCTTCGACAGGATCGCCAACCGTTCGTGCGGGGTGAGCGCCTGTGGGCCGGTGAGGTTGTACGCGCGGCCCGCGTGCCCGTCTTCCAGCAGTGCGACGGCGGCCACCGCGCCGATATCGGCCTCGTGCACCAGCGCGCTCGGATGGGCGTACGGCTCACGCACCACGCCGTCGGTGCGGATCGGATCGAGCCAGGTCAGCGTGTTCGACATGAATTCCTGTGGCTCGAGCCGCGTCCACTCCACGCCGGACTCCGCGATCGCCCGCTCGACCGGGCCGACCCCGCCACCCCAGACGACGGTGATGCGGCGTACGCCGGCGTCGATCGCCTTGCCGATCAGCTCGGTCCCCACGTCGGCGAGACCGTTGGTCACCGTCACATGCAACCGGTCGACGCCGTGCCACGCATCGTCGAGCGTCGACGGCACGGTGTGCGTCCCGGTGAACAGTTCCACCCCCGGGCCGAGCAGCACGCGTGCGGCGTCGGCGTCGCGGGTCACTGCCCTGACCTTCTCGCCCCGGCTGACGAGTTCCCGTACCACCTGGCGGCCGGTGTTGCCGGTCGCGCCCGTAACAAGTGTTGTCACAGTCGTTTTCCTTTCCTCGACCACCGACGCTAGAAGCTCGAGCAAGGTAGAGGTCAAGGACTTCGCGCCGGTTCGGCGGAGGGGCGCGATGTGACGGTCCACACTTCGGGCAACCATGGCTCACCTTTCGGCGTTTTACCGGTGGTACAGTCCACGGCATGCAGCGCGCATATTTCTGGTTTAGCTATCCGGCCCTGGGTGGGCCGGTCTGCGACCCTGCGCGCTGACTTCCTCCACCTCGAGCCGGATAACGCCCGGCTCGACGGTAGCGATTTCCGTGGGTCGGCCTCTTAACGCAAAGGACCCACATCTCATGACCACCGCAGCCGATGTCGACTCGCGGCATTCCGATCTCGACGACCAGCGCACCCTCAGCGTGAGCCCTCTGCGCTCGCCCGCCGAGGTCCGCATGGTCCACCAGATCACCGACGCCCTCGCCGACACCGTCCGTTCGGGCCGCAAGGCCACCGTCGACGTGCTCAACGGCGACGACGACCGCCTCATGGTGATCGTCGGCCCGTGCTCGGTGCACGACCCCGCCGCCGCGCTGGAATACGCCCGCAAGCTGGCCGAGAAGGCCGCCGAGCTGAGCGACCGGCTGCACATCGTGATGCGGGTGTACTTCGAGAAGCCGCGCACCACGCTGGGCTGGAAGGGTCTGATCAACGATCCCCACCTGGACGGCTCGTTCGACGTGAACACCGGCCTCGGCATCGGCCGCAAGGTGCTCGTCGACATCACCGCCCTCGGCCTGCCGGTCGCGTGTGAGTTCCTCGACCCGATCACCCCGCAGTACATCGCCGACCTGGTCTCCTACGGCGCGATCGGTGCCCGCACCGCCGCCAGCCAGGTACACCGGCAGCTGTCCTCGGCGCTGTCCATGCCGGTCGGCATCAAGAACGGCACCGACGGTGACGTGCAGGTCGCGGTCGACGGTGTGCGCGCCGCTGCCGCCAGCCACGTCTTCCCCGGCACCGACCTCGACGGCCGCTCCGCGCTGATCCGCACCTCGGGCAACCCCGACTGCCACGTCATCCTGCGCGGTGGCAGCAACGGCACCAACTTCGACGCCGCCTCCTGCGCCGAGGCCAAGCTGCGCCTGGAGAAGTCGTCGCTGGCTCAGCGCCTGGTCGTCGACGCCAGCCACGGCAACAGCAACAAGGACCACAACAAGCAGGTCGACGTCGTCACCGACATCGCCGACCGGATCGCCGCGGGCGAGCAGGGCGTGGTCGGCGTGATGCTGGAGTCGTTCCTCGTCGCGGGTCGCCAGGACCTGACTCTCGGCAAGGCAGGCGACCTGACCTACGGCCAGTCCATCACCGACGCGTGCATCGACTGGAACACCACCGCTACCCAGCTCGACCGTCTGGCCGACGCGGTGGCCACCCGCCGCGGGTAATACCGTCGATCGACAGTGCGGGCCTCGGATTCCGGGGCCCGCACTGCTGTGTCTACTGGTTCTGTACCGCGAGGCGTCCCGCGAGGGCGACGAAGGAGACACCGAACACCCGCCGCATCCACCGGACCACCACCGGTCGCGACAGCACGTAGGTGCGCATCGCGGCCGCGACTGCCCCGTAGCCCGCGAACACCACGAACGTGGCCAGCATGAACAGTCCGCTGAGCTCGAGCATGCGGCCCAGCGCGTTCGGTGCGCCGGTCGGCACGAACTGCGGCAGGAACGCGAAGAAGAAGATCGTCAGCTTCGGGTTCAGGATATTGAGCAACACCGCCGAGGTGACGACCTGCCGCGCCGAGGGCTCCACCGCGGTGCGCTCCTCCGGAATCGCCAGTGCGCCCTTGTCCCGCAACGTATTCCACGCCATGTACAGCAGATACGCGACACCCAGGTACTTCAATGTCTGGAACGCGACCGCGCTGGTGTTCAGCAGCGCGGCCAGCCCCGTGACCGCCGCGATCATGTGCGGAACGATCCCCAACGTGCACCCGAAGGCAGCGATCACGCTCGCCCTTGTCCCTCGGGAAAGCCCCGCCGCCAGGGTGAACAGAACGCCGGTACCGGGCGTGGCGACGATGACAAGCGTGGTCAACGCGAACTCGATGCTCATCTCCCGCAGGGTAACCAGCGATCGCGGATCGGGAAATACCTTTCCGGCAGACTGGTCGGTGATGAAGCTTCCCGAACTTCCTGACCTTCCGGTGCGGCCGGCGCTGGACCGGATCACCGCGACGCTGGCCGAGCGCGGTGTCGCGGTGCTGGTCGCGCCGCCCGGCACCGGCAAGACCACGTTGGTGCCGTTGGCGCTGGCAGCCGGGTCGGCGGGGCGGATCGTGGTGGCCGAGCCGCGGCGGTTGGCGGCGCGAGCGGCGGCGGCGCGAATGGCGGCATTGCTGGGGGAGCGGGTGGGAGAGACCGTGGGGTACGCGGTCCGCGGGGACCGGAAGATCGGCGCGCGGACGCGGATCGAAGTGGTGACCTCGGGGTTGTTGGTGCGTCGGTTGCAGAGTGATCCGGAAATGGCGGGGGTCGGCACGGTGGTGCTCGACGAATGTCACGAGCGGCATCTGGACGCCGATCTGCTGTTGGCGCTGCTGCTCGACGCGCGGTCGGGGTTGCGACCGGATCTGCGGGTGCTGGCAACGTCGGCGACAGTGGCCGCGGATCGTCTGGCACAGCTGCTCGGCACCGGGGAGACCGGGCCCGGAGATTGGCGTGCCCCGGTTCTGGAAGTACACGGGCGGACCTATCCGGTCGAGGTCGATTACCTGCCCGCCCTGCCCCGCGAGCGGATCGAAGCGCAGGTCGCGCGGGCTACCCGCACGGCGCTGGCCACTGTCGACGGTGATGTGCTCGTCTTCCTGCCCGGTGTCGGCGAGATCAACCGCACGGCAGGACTGTTGCGCGAGCTCGACGGGGTCGACGTAGTCCCGCTGCACGGCAGACTCGCGGGCGCGGCCCAGGACCTCGCGCTCCGGCCGGGATCGCGGCGGCGAGTCGTCTTGTCCACCGCCGTAGCCGAATCCAGCCTCACTGTTCCCGGCGTACGCGCTGTGGTCGACTCGGGCCTGTCCCGTGTCTCCCGTGTCGATCACAGGCGCGGGCTTTCCGGCCTTGCGACAGTGCGTGTTTCGGCAGCCGTGGCCGAGCAGCGCACGGGCCGGGCGGGCCGCGAAGCACCCGGCCACGCGTGGCGTTGCTGGCCCGAATACGAACACCAAACCCTGCCCGCCTATCCCGAACCCGAGATCCGGACCGCCGAACTCACCCGTCTCGCACTGGAATTGGCCTGCTGGGGCACCCCCGACGGCACCGGCCTCGCCTGGTGGGACGCACCGCCCGAAGGTGGCCTCGCGGCCGCCCGCACCGTCCTGCGCGCCCTCGGCGCCCTCGACGATGCCGACCACATCACCCCGCGCGGCAAGGCCATGGCCGACCTCGGCCTCCACCCCCGCCTCGCCCGCGCGCTCCTCGACGGCGCCACCCGCGTCGGTGCGAAAGTCGCCGCGGAAATGGTCGTCCTGATGGACGACGACTCCCTCGCCGACACCGCCGACGCGGCGGCAGCCTTGCGTACCCTCCGCATCGAACGCCCACCCCGCTGGACCCGCGAAGTCCAGCGCCTGACACGACTCATCACGAACACGTCATCGGGCGACGAGCCCGGCCAACCGGTTGCCGGCGGCACACCGGCTGACGTCTCGCGGGGGGCGGGTCGGCGCGCGGGGTCGAGCTCCGGCGGGCCGCGGGTCGATGTCTCGTCAGGTGGGTCGAACTCGGGCTCGGTGGCCGGTCGGCCGGGTGATGGTGTCGTCGGTGATGTCAGGAACGACAGTGGTGGCTCCGGAACGGATGTCGCGGCGCTGTTGATCGCGCTGGCGCAGCCGGAGCGGCTGGCTCGACGGCGGGCGAGCGGGTCGTCCACCTTTCTCATGGCGGGTGGTACCGCGGTGACGCTGCCGCCGGGGTCGGGGCTGGCGGCGGCGGAGTGGCTCGCGGTGGCGGTCGCCGATCGTGACCCCGGTCGGGCCGAGGGGCGAATTCGGTTGGCGGCCGTCGCCGATGAAGATCTCGCTCGGGAAGCCGCGCCGGGGTTGGTGGTCGTGGCCGATGAGGTGCGGTGGGACGGCGGTGATGTGGTGGCCCGGCGGGTGGAGCGATTGGGCGCGATCATCCTGTCGGAGAAGCCGATACATCAGCCACCGAAGGCACTGGTGGAACAGGCTGTGCGGCAAGGGCTTCAGGTGGAAGGCCTGGGCCTGCTGCGCTGGAGCGATGACGCGCGGAGCCTGCGTCACCGTCTCGGCTTCCTGCACCGCACCCTCGGCGCGCCATGGCCCGCCGTCGACGACGACGCACTCCTCGCCGACCTCGACACCTGGCTCGGCCCCGAACTGTCCACCGCCCGCCGCCGTGCCGACCTCGCCCGCGTCGACGCGGGCACCGCGCTGCGCCGCCTGCTCCCGTGGCCCGCCGCCGCACGCCTGGACGAACTGGCCCCCGAACGCCTGGAAGTCCCCTCCGGCAGCCGCGTCCGCCTCGACTACTCCGCCGATCAGCCGATCCTTGCGGTCAAGGTCCAGGAGATCTTCGGCTGGACCGACCCGCCCACCCTCGCCGACGGCCGAGCCCCCATCCTGCTGCACCTGCTGTCCCCAGCTCAGCGCCCCGTCGCCGTCACCGCCGACCTGGCCTCCTTCTGGAAGAACGGCTGGCCCCAGGTCCGCGCCGACCTACGCGGCCGCTACCCCAAACACGCCTGGCCCGAAGACCCCACCACGATCTCCGCGCACCGGGGAACGGCCCGCCGAGCCACCAACCGCCCGACCTGACCGTTCACCGCAGGGTTTCGCCGAGGCCGCCACTGCCGCCGGACGCGAGCCACGCGAGAGGGCTGCTTCGCCGCTGGGCGATCGATCACCACGCATTGGCGCAAGCATTGCCCGGGTGGGGTTTCCGCGAATGGTGCTGTTGATCTTGATCGTCAAGAGAGCGGCGTGGCTCGGGCGGCCAGGAGGGTGTCGGTGGTGACCGTTGTGCACTGGTAGCCGGCGGCGGCGAGGCGTTCGGTGAGTTTCGCGGTGGGTGGGGTGGGGCTGTCGGTGGTGCCGTAGCCGTAGCAGAGCCAGATGCGGCCGCTGGGGGCGAGGCATTCGCGGATCGTCGACCAGGCGGCGGTGGCGGGGCCGGTCCAGAACAGGTTGACGTTGACGGCGAAGATCAGATCGAATCGCCGGCCGGGGTCGAGCTGGTCCAGTAGCCGGTCTGCCCTGACCTTTCCGATCTCACCGTCGACCAGGCGGACGCGTCCGTCGGCGATCTCCGTGGCGCAGCGGCGCCCGGCCTGCGCGAGCGCGGTCGCCGAACGGTCGACGCCGACGATCCGCCCGCTTCCCAGCCGGGCCGCGATTCGCGTCAGCGAGGCGCCGGAACCCGGCCCCAACTCGAGCACATGCTCGCCCGCCCGCACGCCCATGGTGTCGGCGAACCAGTCGAACCGCGCGTCATCGGCCATCGGCACCGACCTCGGTCGGCCACCCGCCGACCGGCACGGCGGGGTCGGTGGGCAGGCGCGCCGCGACCCATTCGTCGACCCGCGCTCCGCGCTGCACCCCGCCCGATCGAGCCACGCCCTCGTAGTGGAAGCCGTTGCGGCGGACGGCGGCGGCCGAGGCGATGTTGCCCACGATCGCGCGCCACATGATCCGGTCGAGAGCGAGACCGTCGGCGGCGAAACCGAAGTCGCAGACCAGGTTGATCGTCCGCGACATCAGCCCGCGCCCACGGTGCGCCGGGGTGAGCCAGAAGCCGATCTCGCAGGCGCCGGGCCCGCGCGTATGCAGGCCGACCATGCCCTCGACCCGGCCGTCCTCGGCGGTGCGGATCGCCCAGACCGGCGCGTTGTCCGCCCAGCCGGGGGCCACGACCCGGTCGAGGAATTCCTCGGTATCGGAGCGGTGGTACGGGACGGGGACCGTGGTCCAGCGCTGCACATCAGGGTCCTGACAGCACTCGACGATGCGGTCGATATCGGCCCCGGTCGGGCGGGTGAGCCAGACGGTTCCGTCGGTGAGCGTGTGCTCGTACATCCGGCCATCCTGACAGTCGACGCCGAAATTCTCGCCGGATTTTCACGGCCTGCCCGCACCGGGCGCGGGCGCGGGAAAGACGACGACCTGTCCGGTGGGGCCGGTCGCTTCGGCATCACCCCAGCTCTGCCCGACGACGTACAACCGAGGATCCACGTCCCGGCTCAGCGTGCACGAGAACGCACCACGGTCGAGCCGGACCCGCGCCGACACCTCGCCACCTTCCCGAACCCGCACGCAGTGCTGGTTGCCCACATCCGCGTACCAGATCTGCCCCTCGGTATCGAGGCAGATCCCGTCGGGGTGGTCACCCGGAGTCGCCGCCCACACCCGGCGATCGCTCAGCCCACCGTCGGCCGCGATGGCGTAAGCGGTGAGCTGATTCGCGTACGACTCGGCCACGATCAGCGTCGCGCCGTCCGGGGTGATCGCCATGCCGTTGGGAAAGGCGAGCCCGTCGGCGACCCGCCGCACCTCACCGGCAGGCGTGACGCGCGCGATGAAGCCGGGCACGAACTCCCCGCCGGGGAAGTCGAAGCCGATGTTGTCGACGTAGGCGTTGCCCCGATCGTCGATGACGATGTCGTTCCACGGCTTGTCCGACACCGGTGAGAGATCGGCGTAGGCCACCAGCGATCCGCCGGGGTCGCGGCGCAGAAGTCTGCGGGCCGCGGAGTCGACGATCACCAATCGCCCGTCGGGGAGAAAATCGATGCACATCGGAAACGACGGGATCTGGGCGACGACCTCGGGTCGGCGATTCTCGTCGAGGACGATCACCTGGTTCGCGCCCCAGTCCGAGAACCACAGTCGACCGTCGTGCCAGCGCGGTGACTCGCCGAACACGATTCCCTCCAGCACAACCTCGGGTGTAGTCACGCAGCGCCGTCCTTCGCGTAGGCAGTAGTAGTTGTACAGACGAGATGACGTGTGCGAAATCACCGGTGCCGACCCGTGGGGCGGAGCGCGAGTGGGTACTCCGTAGGATCTGACCCGATGGTTTCCCCGTTTCTCGCCGACCTGTTCGAATCGCATCGAACGCACTTGCTTTCGGTCGCCTACCGGCTCACCGGAAGCGTCGGCGACGCCGAGGACGCGGTGCAGGAGAGCTGGCTGCGGATGGCGGGGGTGCACCAGTCCGAGATCGACGATCTGCGTGCCTGGCTGACGACCGTGGTCAGCCGAATCTGCCTCGACCACTTGCGAAGCGCCGCCGTGCGCCGCGAAACCTATGTGGGGCAGTGGCTTCCGGAACCGATCGTCTCGGCGGCCTCGTCTTCGCGCACACCCGATCCCCTGGACGTGGTGGTGCGCGATCAGGACAGCCGGATGGCGGCGATGGTGGTGCTCGACGCGTTGACGCCGCAGCAGCGGGTGGCGCTGGTGCTCCACGAGGGATTGGGTGTGCCCTTCGGCGAGATCGCCGAGGTCCTCGGCGTCTCCGCCGATGCCGCAAGACAATTGGCGGTCCGCGCGCGCCGGGCGGTGGCCAAGGCGCCGGAACCGGTCGCCGACGACGTGCACGATCGGGCGGTGCAGCGGTTCCTCGCCGCACTGGCCACCGGTGATGTCGCCGCGGTAGCCGCGACGCTGCATCCGGACACGACATTCACCGCCGACGCGGGCGGCACCACCAAGACCGCACTGAATATTGTTGCCGGACAGGAGAAGGTCGCCCGATTGGCGCTCGACCTCTGGCGCAAGCATCAGGAAGAACCCGGCCTGGAATTGGGCGCGGCCACGGTGAACGGGCAATCAGGGCTGGTGCTCACCGATCCCAACTCCCCGTTCGGGCGACCGGTGCGGGTGCTCGCCTTCTCGGTTCGAGACGGAAAGATCTGGGCGGCTTACGATTTCGCCAACGTGACGAAACTTTCCGGCGCCCGCCTCCGCTGACCCCGCAGCACCGTCGAGGCGTGCGAGGTCAGCGGTTCACTTCACAGCGCTGAGCTGATCGGCGTAGCGATGCGGACCAGCGTGCATCGCGGACTTTCTACGGGTAAGTGGAGCCCCAGTTGTGATCGCCGGTCGACGACCCGAGGTCGAAGTCCCCCGTCGAGGAACCCATGTTGTTGTCCGGCGTCGCCGAACCGGTGAACCAGTCGACGATCGGACTGGCGACGTGATCGTGGATGAATCGCAGGGCCGAACCGGCTACCTCCGACGCAGCCGGTTGCAGGATGAAGTCGAGCAGAGGTGAGGCCATGTGAGCCCCTTTCGATATACCACCACGCAGTGGTGTGTGAGGTAGAACACGGCGAGGCTAGCTGAGGTTGGGGAAACGCACAATAGCGCAGGTCAAAGCAGGAAAACGTTTGTGAAACATGCGTGTTCGCTATCGCTGGGCAACGTCGGCGAATAGTGGGATACGCTGCGGAGATGCCGCCTGTGCCGCCCACCGTCGCCCGCCTGCGCCCCTTCGGATCGACCATCTTCGCCGAGATGACCGAACTGGCCGTCCGCCACGACGCGGTGAATCTGGGCCAGGGCTTTCCCGATACCGACGGACCCGCGCGCATGCTCGAGGTGGCCCGCGCGGCCATCGCCGACGGGCTCAACCAGTACCCGCCCGGCCGCGGGATGCCGGTGCTGCGTCGAGCGATCGCCGATGACCGCGCCCGCCGCTACGGCACCGCCTACGACCCGGCCACCGAAATTCTGGTGACCGTCGGCGCGACCGAGGCGATCAGCGCCGCCGTACTCGGTCTGGTGGAGCCCGACCAGGAAGTGGTGCTGATCGAGCCGTATTACGACTCCTACGCCGCCGCGATCGCCCTCGCCGGGGCGCGGCGACGAACGGCTCGCCTGGTGCCCGACGGCGACCGGTTCGTGCTCGACCTGGACAGTTTGCGTGCCGCGATCACACCGAAAACCCGCATGCTGATGGTCAATTCGCCGCACAATCCCACCGGAGCCGTACTCGACCGCGCCGACCTCACCGCGATCGCCGAGCTGGCTGTCGAACATGATCTGCTCGTGCTGACCGACGAGGTGTACGAGCATCTCGTCTACGACGGCGCCGAGCACATCAGCATCTCCACGCTGCCCGGGATGCGTGAGCGCACTGTCGTGGTGTCCAGCGCGGCGAAGACGTTCAATGTCACCGGGTGGAAGATCGGGTGGGCCTGTGCGCCCGCGCCGCTGCTCGACGGTGTGCTCGCGGCCAAGCAGTTCCTCACGTTTGTCGGCGGCGGGCCGTTCCAGCCTGCTGTCGCCCAGGCGATCGATGAGGAACTGGACTGGGTGCATGCCCAGCGGGACGGTCTGGCGGACAAGCGAACACGGCTCTCGGCGGCGTTGCGCGACACCGGTTTCACGGTCTCGGCCAGCGATGGCGGCTACTTCGTCTGCGCCGACATCCGGCCGCTCGGCGCGCAGGACGGGCTGACGTTCTGCCGTGAACTACCGGCGCGACTCGGCGTTGCCGCGGTACCGGTCAGCGTCTTCGCCGATCACCCCGCTGACTGGAAACACCTGGTGCGCTTCACCTTCAGCAAGCGCGACGAGACGATCGACGAAGGGGTACGGCGGCTTCGGGCCGGAATGATGGTGCGCTGACAGCTGGCGCTGGGGCGCCGGTGCCGGTCAGCCGCGGGCGTGGCGGGCCAGCGGCGCGTGCCACTGGTAATGGCGGGCGAGCAGGCGAAAACCCACCGCGCCCGCGGCGGCGAGAAGTCCCGTCCAGGCCTGGTACAGGTCGAACGAGAGCAGTGCGGCGGTCGCGGCCGCGCCGAACAGGGCCGGGATCGCGTAGAGGTCCTGGTCCGGGCGCAGGACGGTGGGCACCTCGCCACTGAGCACATCGCGGATGACGCCGCCACCGATGGCGGTCGTCATGCCGAGCAGGGCGGCCGTGGGTGCGCCGAGCCCGGCCGAGTCGGCGATCACGGTCCCGGTGACGCAGAACAGTCCGAGCCCGATCGCGTCGGCGATTTCGAGCGGTCCCTTGGTGAGCCGGCGCGAAGGCGCGATGAAGTACAGGACCAGTGCGGTGACTATCGACGCGGACAGGTAGGTCAGGTCGGTGAACGCGGCCGGGGGAGTTCGCCCGATCAGCAGGTCACGCACGATGCCGCCGCCGAGCGCGGTCGCACACGCCAGCACCACCATCCCGAACAGATCGAGCCGCTTGCGCACCGCGACCAGCGCACCCGACGCGGCGAAGGAGATGACCCCCATCATCTCGCCGCCCCGATGCACCGCGTTCACGGCCGAGTCCAGCTCGCTGACCGAAGGCCCGGCCAACGCCGCCACCAGCACACCAACGCTCACTGCGCAATCCTTCCGCCTCGCTACTCCGAAGCAGCGTGACACGCAGGCGCGCGGCGACGGCGACCGGCCCACACGCTGGTGGCGATCCGATTCCGCGGGCGACCGCGACGGCGGCACGTTTCTCAGGCGGGGGTGGGGCGGGCCTTGTCGGTGGCGAGCAGGACGGCGATGGTGCCGAGAGCGGTGCCCATGAGGTAGCGCTGGGTGCGCAGCCACAGGGGGCGGGCGGTGAGGAAGGTGGCCAGGCCCGCGGCGCCGAGGACGATCATGGCGTTGACGGTGAGCGCGACCGTGATCTGGATGGCGCCCAGCGACAGGCTCTGCAACCAGAGGGCGCCGCGAGCGGGGTCGACGAACTGGGGGATCAACGCCATGTACATGATCGCGATCTTCGGATTGAGCAGGTTGGTGGCCAACCCCATCGTGAACAGGCGCCGCGCGGGGTCGTGCGGCAGGTCGGCGGGCGCGAACACCGACACCCCACCCGGCCGGATCGCCTGCCAGGCCAGCCACAGCAGATACGCCGCACCCGCCAGCTTCACCGTCAGATACAACCCGGGAACAACAGCGAACACCGCCGTGATCCCCGCCGCGGCCGCCATCAGGTACACACCGAAGCCCGCGGCGACCCCCATCAGCGAGATCATCCCCGCCCGGCGGCCCTGCGCGACGGTGCGCGAGACCAGATACATCATGTTCGGTCCCGGCGTCAGCACCATGCCGAGCGCCGCCGCCGCGACCCCGAGAACCGCCGTTGTCTGAAGCATGCACCGAGTTTGCCCCGGTCAGGAACGCCTTGTCGCGGTCCAGTCGACACCTGCTGGACCGGCCGACCATCGCTGTCGCTGTTTGTCCGCCCAGGTCATGTCGGTCCTGGTCCGTACAATCGACAAAAGCCACGTTTCCTCACCCGGGATCCGGGGTTCCCGCACGAGTGAAACGCCGCACCCGACGAGCCCACCTACGGACTCCCAACTCGCCCACCACGTTTTCGGCCGCCCCGGATCCGCGGGGGCGAGACGTAACGGCGAAGCCGGAGTATCGCCCCTCGGATCCTGGGTTACGAGGCCGAAAACCCGCGGCGCCCGCCGCCGACAATCACAGGAGCAACGTGTGACCGACGGTCCGCTGATCGTGCAAAGTGACAAGACTCTGCTGCTCGAGGTCGACCACGAGCTGGCAGGTAACGCCCGGCAGGCCATTGCCCCGTTCGCGGAGCTGGAACGCGCCCCCGAGCATGTGCACACCTATCGGATCACGCCGCTGGCGCTCTGGAATGCCCGCGCGGCGGGCCACGATGCCGAGCAGGTCGTCGACGCGCTGGTGAACTTCTCGCGGTACGCCGTACCGCAGCCGCTGCTGGTCGACATCGTCGACACGATGGGCCGCTACGGCCGGTTGCAGCTGGTCAAACATCCCGCGCACGGGTTGTGCCTGGTGAGCCTGGATCGCGCGGTCCTCGCGGAAGTGCTGCGGCACAAGAAGATCGCGCCCATGCTCGGCGCCCGCATCGACGACGACACCGTGATCGTGCACCCGTCCGAGCGCGGCCACATCAAGCAGATGCTGTTGAAGATCGGCTGGCCCGCGGAGGACCTGGCCGGTTATGTCGACGGCGAGGCGCACGACATCGGCCTCGACTACACCGAGGGCAAGTGGCACCTGCGCGACTACCAGGAGATGGCCGCCGATTCGTTCTGGGCGGGCGGTTCCGGTGTGGTCGTGCTGCCGTGTGGCGCGGGCAAGACGATGGTCGGCGCGGCCGCGATGGCCAAGGCCAAGGCGACGACGTTGATCCTGGTCACCAATACCGTGGCGGGCAGGCAGTGGCGGCGCGAGCTGCTGGCGCGGACCACCCTCACCGAGGAGGAGATCGGTGAGTACTCCGGCGAGCGCAAGGAGATCCGCCCGGTCACCATCGCCACCTATCAGGTCATCACGCGCAAGTCGAAGGGCGAGTACAAGCACCTCGAGCTGTTCGACAGCCGCGACTGGGGCCTGGTGATCTACGACGAGGTGCACCTGCTGCCCGCGCCGGTCTTCCGGATGACCGCCGACCTCCAGTCGCGCCGCAGGCTCGGTCTCACCGCCACGCTCGTGCGTGAGGACGGTCGCGAGGGCGATGTGTTCTCGCTGATCGGCCCGAAGCGCTACGACGCGCCGTGGAAGGACATCGAGGCGCAGGGCTGGATCGCGCCTGCCGACTGCGTCGAGGTGCGGGTGACGCTCACCGACGCGGAGCGGATGGCCTACGCCACCGCCGAGCCGGAGGAACGCTACAAGCTGTGTTCCACCGCGCGCACCAAGATCCCGGTGGTCGAGTCCATCCTGGCCCGGCACCCGGGTGCGCCGACCCTGGTGATCGGGGCCTACCTGGATCAGCTCGACGAGCTCGGTGTCGACCTGAACGCCCCGGTCATCACCGGCGCCACCAAGAACCGGGAACGCGAGGCGCTGTTCGACGCCTTCCGCTCCGGTGAGATCCCCGTGCTGGTGGTGAGCAAGGTCGCCAACTTCTCCATCGATCTGCCGGAAGCCTCGGTGGCGGTGCAGGTTTCGGGCACCTTCGGTTCCCGGCAGGAAGAGGCCCAGCGCCTCGGCCGGCTGTTGCGGCCGAAACAGGATGGGGGACAGGCGCATTTCTATTCGGTGGTCGCGCGCGACACGCTCGACGCCGAATACGCCGCGCACCGGCAGCGCTTCCTGGCCGAGCAGGGCTATGCCTACCGCATCGTCGATGCCGACGACCTGCTCGGTCCGCCGATCGGGGACGGCGTGTAGCACTGTTCGCCAGGTCAAAGGGGGGTAGCGTGCGGTGTGTGAACCCCTCGGCAGATAAGTGGAGGCAATTCCTCCGCAACTTGTGCTAGGAAGGAAGGCGTGCGCCGCTTCGAATTCGTGGTCGACCGTGAACACGCTCATGCGGTGAACGAGACGTTCACCGGATTACGCAGGTTGCGCCTGGTGGCCCTGCTGGTCGCCGGTCTCGCCATCGCGGCCACGGTGGCGCTGGTGTGGAGCGGGCAGGCGTGGGGATTTCTGCTCGCGGTGGTGTGCGTGCTCATCGCGGGCATCGCGCTGTGGGTGGCGTTGTGGACGCCGCATCGCTCCAGCATCGAAAAGCTCTACCACGACGGGGTGCTCGTCCCCGCCGTCGTCAGCGATGCCGAGCCGGGCGCGATCGTCTTGCTAGCCCTGGTCGATATCGCCGAACCCGCTGCGCCGGAGCGCAGTTGGGCTCTGATCACCCGCAAGGTGCGCACGCTGCCCGGACACACGCCGCAGCGCGGTGAGCGGGTGCCCGCCGTCGCGGTGCGCACCGACCGTGCTCCGCGTCAGGTCGGCGAACGCTGGCAGCTGGTCACCGCGATGCCGATCGCCTGGGGCACGCGCGACGACGCGGTGATCGAGCGCGCGTGCGACGCCATCAACGAGGTCGAATGGCGGCTGCTCGCACAGAACCTGGCGCTGGCATCGCGGGTGAAACGCACCGCGACCAAGCGCCTGCTGCTCGACCCACAGCACCTGCCCTCCGACCTGGGCTAGGGGCGCACCTGCGACGATGGTTCGGTTCGTGCGATCCGGTCGACGAAAGGTGTCCTCGACATGCGCTGGTCGGCCGGGTTGTGCGTGGTGTTCGCGCTGGTGGCGCTGGGAGTTCCTCCGGTAGCGGCGGATTCGGCCTTGATCGGGGCTCCGGGGCTGGGTGATCCGTACTATCCGCTGGACGGGAACGGCGGCTACGACGTCACCCACTACGACGTGTCGATCGACTACGAACCCGGTGCTCACCACCTGCGCGGCACGGCCCGCATCGACGGCCGCGTCACCCAGCCGCTGGCACAGTTCAACCTCGACTACAGCGGACCCGAGGTGCTGATGGTGACCGTCAACGGTCAGCCCGCGGGGTTCGCCCACGACGGTGAGCACGAGCTCGTGGTCACGCCACTGCTACCGCTGCCGCCGGGGCTGTCGATGCGGGTCATCGTCGACTACGCCGGCGCGGCCGCCGACACCGAGGGCGAAGGCTGGACGCACGCGCCCAACGGTGGTGCGTTCGCCGTCGGCGAGCCGCACAGCGCGAGCACCTGGTACCCGCTCAACGACACCCCCTTGGACAAGGCGACTTTCACGCTGCACGCCACGGTGCCCGCCGACTGGGAGATCATGTCGATCGGCGACCGCACCGAGCACGTGGTGCGCGACGGCCGGTTGCACACCACGTGGGAGACCCGACAGCCCACGATCGGCTATCTGACCACGGTCGCGGTGGACCACTTCACCTTCCTCGAACAGCGGCGCGCGAACGGCACCGCGGTGCTGAGCGCATTCGCGCCGGAATCCGGCGACAATCGCGAAGACGAGCAGCGGCTGCCCGAGATCCTCGACTTCCTCGAAAGTCTGTACGGTCCTTACCCGTTCGATGTGGCCGGTGGGATCTATGTGGATACCGAGCTGCCGTTCTCGCTGGAGACCCAGACCCGGCCGACCTACGCGCCGTGGACCGATCTGAACACCGTGGTGCACGAGCTGGCCCATCAATGGTGGGGCGACACCATGTCGGTGCGGCAATGGTCCGACATCTGTCTCAACGAATGCTTCGCCAGCTATACCGCCGATTACCTGTGGCCGGAGCGGATCGACCAGGCCGACGTGGACACCGAGTATCGCGAGACCATCGCGAAATACCTGGACGATCCCAAGTTCTGGAAGATCGCGCTGGCCGCGCCGGGCGCGGGCGACGAGTTCACGTCCGTCTACTATCGCGGGCCGCTGTTCCTGCACGCCCTTCGCAAGTTGCTCGGTGAGGACGTGTTCTTCGCCGCGGTCAAGGATTTCGTGAACGCGCATCGCGACGGTCACGCCTCGATGCCGGAGTTCCGGGAATTCCTGCAGAGCAGGACCTCGATGCCGCTGGGCGAGTTCCTGGCCGAATGGCTGGACGGGACGAGACCACCGCGCGACGCGTTCCTCTACCCGGGCACCCTGCATCCCTAGTCGTCGGTGAGCCGAGCGCGGGCGCGCTCGACCCAGCGCTGCATGCGATCGAATTGACTGCGCGCAGCCGTGAATTCGCCGCGCGCTCGATGTTCGGCGGTGTGGGCGAAGTGGCGTTGCTGCTCCGCGTGCTCGAGTTCGGCGCGGAGGTCGGCGATGCGGGTTTCGACCTCGTCGAGGTCGGACTTCGCCCGCGCGGCAGCGGCTTCGGCCTCATCGCGATCGGTGCGGGCGGCTGCCAGACCGGATTCGGCGTCGTCGAGTTCCTGCTGGGCCTGCGCGCGACGCTCGGCTTCGGTGTCCTTCGGTGCGGTGCGGGGTGTGCTCGCGCGCTTGGGGGTGGCCTTGTCACCGGTGATCGCGACCAGACCGGCCGGGCCGAAGCCGTCGTAGGTGACCGTGGTGGGCAGCACTCCGGCGCGAACCAGATCGGCGACATCGGGGTCGGCCAGCGCCGCGGTGAGGGTTTGACCGACCTCGCGCAGCACCTGCTCACTCGCCGGGCGATCGTGCTCGGCGGCCAGTTCGGCGGCGCGCTTGGTCATCGTGTTCACGACCTGTTGACGCTGGGTGCCCAGCGCGCGCAGCTTGTCGCCGGAGAGCTGACGCTGGGCCGACCGCAGGGCGTCGCCCAGATCGAGCAGGGCGGCGATCTCCTGCGGTGCGTGCCGGGCCAGCAGGTTGACCGTCCAGGCCGCGACCGTGGGTTTGCGCAGGGCGGTGATGGCCTTGGCCAGGTCGCGGTCACCGTCGGCGCGGGCCTGGGCGGCGCGTTCGGCGCGGGTGGACACGAAGTCGCCGGGGTCGAGGGTGTACAGCTCGCCTGCGACGTCGTCGAGGGTCATCTTTGTGATGGTAGACAGGTTGCGCTAGGGGGGAGCGCGGGCGCGGGGCACTTGGGTATCGTCACCGGCGGTTGTGTTCA
The DNA here is from genome assembly GCF_053608825.1 of Nocardia sp. NPDC055002. Taxonomy (NCBI): domain Bacteria; kingdom Bacillati; phylum Actinomycetota; class Actinomycetes; order Mycobacteriales; family Nocardiaceae; genus Nocardia; species Nocardia sp. NPDC055002. The sequence goes on along the minus strand of NZ_JBSGWE010000003.1, from coordinate 612,068 downwards.
CCCTGAACCGTTCGGTGAGTGAGGTTTTCAGTGATTTTCCCGGAGAAGCGGCTGTTGGCGCGGATCGTGCTCGGGCCGGTGGCCGCGATGGCCCTGGTCGGAGCGGTGGTTTCGTGCTCCTCCGATGATTCGTCGTCGGCCGGTGCTGTCGCGGTGGGGTCGTGCGTGGAGGTCAGTGACAACGCTGCCGACGCGATGAAGGCGACGGTCGGTGACTGCTCGTCGGCGAAGTCGAACTACCGGATCGTGAAGGTCGGGGCGGACTGCGCCGCCGACAACGCCGCGTTCAACGGCACGGTCGGGGACGCGAAGAGCACGCTGTGCTTGGCGCCGAATTTCGCCGAGGGCAGCTGCTACGCGGAGGCGGGGAAGCGCCCTGCGGAGTCGGTCGACTGTACGGCGGCCGAGGCTTCGTTCAAGGTGGTCAAGCGGATCGACGGGCAGACCGACGAACTGCTGTGTGGCGCGGACGCCACGCAGTTCCGGACGGTTCCCGACCCGAAGACGACCTTCTGCATGGCCAAGCCCTAATCGAGCAGGGCCACCGACGCGATGCGGTGGAGGGTGAAATGGCGGGTTGCCCCGCTCACCGGGTCCACCGCGTCCAGTTGGCCGTTGCCTACCCGCAGCGGCTCGACCACCCGCTGGGTGGCCACGCCCTGGGCGTCCACGTAGCCGATGTTCACCGGGCGGCCGACTCTCGCCGCCAGCTGGAGCAGCGCGAGGGTGGCCGCGGTGCCGGTGCGGGTGCCGTCGGTGCGCACCGAGCGACCGGTGCGGGCACCCGCGGCGCGTTCGCCCGCGCGGAGCTCGGTGACCAGCTGGGAGAGCTGGTCGTCGTTCGGCGGGGTGGGGCGGTAGGGCCTGCGGGCCAGCGGGCGGACCGAAATCCGCGCGCCGCGAGGACGCAGGTCGACGATGGCGCCGCCGGAATCCTCGCCCGCGGGGGCGAAGCCCGCTTTGCGGAGCTGGTCGAGCATCTCGGCCAGGGGCGCCAGCGCAATCGCCACGGTGGGGGCGATTGCGCGCAGCGCCAGGGTTTCGGCCACGGGAGCGGCGAGGACCTGGGCCAGCAGCGCCGGGTCGTCGCTGCGCAGGAACGACTGGGCCATGCCGACCCGGAGCTGGCCGTGGCGGCGGGCCACGTCGTCGATGAGGTAGGTCAGCGACTGTGGCACGGGGGTGCGGGAGTGGGTGGCGAACAACGCGTGCAGTTCGGCGGCGGTGAGGCCGGCGTCGAGCGCGCGGCGGACCGTGGCGTCGCTGACCCGGTACACCGTTGCCGCGCCCGCTGATTCGACATCGGCGACCAGGCCGATCTTGGCGCGCAGTTCCGGTACCAGCGGGCCGGGGGCGATCACCGTGAGATCGGCTTGGACCAGGACGTGGTCGACCGGTTTCGGCAGCGCCGCGGCCATTTCCGATTCGGCGTCGGCGACAGAACCGTGCAGCAGGGCCCGGCCCGCCGAGTCGAGGGCACCACGGCCGAGCAGGCCGACGACCGCCGCCTCGGCGAGGGTCGCGGTGACGGCATCGAGGCGGAAGTGCCTGCGCCGGCGCGGCATTCGCCAAGCCAGCAGTTTGCCGATATCGGCGGGAGTCACCGCGGTGCCGGTCGGATACTCGGCGAGCAGGCCGAGGATCGCCGCACGATCGCGCACCGCATGGGGCACGCGCAGCTCCGCGGACAAGGCCGCGATCGGCTTGTCCGCGGCGTCGCGCAGGCCGATCATCCACGGCATCCGATCCAGCTCCAGCCACGCCTGTGCGAGTGTCACCCAGCGGGTCGCGGGCGGGGCGTCGAGCCAGGAATCCGCGGCGGGCGTCGGGGCCCAGAAGTCGTCGGTGGAGTCGAGGTCGGGGGTCGGTTCTGGCAGGCCCTTCTCGACCAGTTTCGCGGCGGCCAGCAATTCGAGGAGCAGGCCGGTGCGTTGTTCGTCGATGCCGGTCTGCTTGGCCAGCCTGCGCAGTTCGCGCACGCCGAGTCCGCCCGCGCGCAGGGCCGGGGCGGGCAGCGCGCCGAGCGCGTCGATCAGGTCGCCCGCGTCGCGCAGCAGTTCGCCGACCTCACCCGCGCCGACGGCGTTCACCTCGGTGGCGGCGTTCTTGCCGAGGGCGGGTTTGGGTGGGGCGAGCGCGTGCGGGTCGGTGACGGGTTCGCCGCGCAGGATCTGGCCCACGGTGACGGGCAACTCCACGGTCTCGTCGTCGATCCGGTGCAGCAGCCGGGCGGCGAGCAGGCGCGGCACGGGCCGGTCGGGATCGGTGCCGGGGGCGGCGTCCCTGGTACGGCCTCGGGGCCCGGTGGTGGCGAGTTTGTCCAGCAGCGCGCGTTCGGGCGGGCTCACCCTGGCCAGCGCGGCCGATACCTCGGGCTCGGTGAGCGCGTCGGGGAGCGCTGTCGTCGCGCCCAGCGGCCAGGGCAGGGCTTCGGCGGCGCTGGGTGTCAGGTCGAGGTGGTCGCCGACCTGCCACACGAGGGCGCGGTCGAGCAGGCGGGTCAGCGCGGCGGTGAACGCGGTCTTGGTGACGCGATCCTTGAGCTGCGCGTGCAGGGTGGTGCGAGTCAGCGGCGTGAGTTCGGCGCCGATCGTGCGGGCGTCCTCATTGGCCGTCAGCGCCTCGATGATCGCGAACTCGAGGGTGTCCAGATCGTCGGCGGCACGCAACACCGATGCGCGCTGCTGAGCGCGCACGGCGAGCACCGACATCGACGCGGGCAGCGGTACCGCCAGGTCCGGCCGCAACTGCAGCAATTTCACCAGCTGGGCATCGGTGCGCGCACCGAGCCAATCGGCGAGAGAGTCTGTCGCGATCACCGATCGAGCCTACGTGGTTGGGTATGCCAGAATGAGCCGGTGGTGAACAAATCGAAGAAACCCTACGTCGACAACGGCTGGCCCGAGGTGGCCGACGGCGAGCACGCCGTGACCGAACTGTCGTCGACCCGCGCCGGTAATCTCTCGCCTTTCGGTGAGGACACCGAGTTTCCCGTCCCGGCCGCGACGCTGCCGTACGTACACCCTCAGACCACCATCAACCGGGTGTAATTCGGACGAGAAAAACAAGAGCCCGCATCCTCGAGGATGCGGGCTCTTGTTGTGTATACGGGCGATCAGGAGGGCAGCAGACCCTTGTTCGCCTGGAAGAAGTCGATCACGGCCGGGTCCAGCTGAGAACCCTTGGCGGAGTTGACGAAGTCGAGAGCCTGCTGCGGCACGGCGATGCCCTGCTGCTGCACGACGGTGAGTGCGCGGTCGACGGCCGAGAACACTTCCTGGCTCGGATCCTGGACCTGCGGCACGTTGACCTGCGGAGCCCAGCTCGGCGCCGAGGGAGCGACACGCTCGGACGGTCCGCTGCTCAGACCCAGCTGCGAGGAGCAGGACGGCCAAGCGCCCCAGCCCTGGGAAGCGAGAACCTTTTCGGCGACCACGATCTGCTGTTCGCGGGTGGCCTGGTTGGCGGAGGCGGCGTACTCGCCACCGCCGTGTGCGGTCCAGGTGGAGGGCGAGAACTGCAGCCCACCCTGAAAACCGTTGCCGGTGTTGATGCCCCAGTTGCCGCCGGCTTCACACTGTGCGAGGCGATCCCAGTCGGAGTCAGGGGCCGCGCTGGCGTTTCCTGCGAGGGCAGCGGCTGCGGTGCCGAAGATCGCGCCGGTGACGGCGACCTTGGCAGCAGTGCGCCCGGTGGAAGTCGGCTTGCGGTGGCGTCCACTCATATCGGGTTTCTTCCTCTCGTTCGCACCTGCATGTGGCCCGGACTGAGAGGTCTCCCGGTCCGCCCTCATCCCTTGTTTCCAATCGGGGTCCGGTACCCGCGGGGTGAGGTTCGGTGCGGCGGGCCGGTGGTTCCGGGGGTTACCCCGGCTGAGAGAAACGGTACGACGGTCAGCGGCGAATGTCACTATTTGGTAACCGGCGGGTCCCGGTGGGTCTCGGGGTCGTCTCAGGGTGATCCCTGATGTGTCCGCGCAGGTAGTCGCGGTGCCGAATGTGCGCGACAGCTGTGCGCTCACTTCGTGACCGCGCCGTTATGTGACGAAGGTCACATGTTTGGCTGGATGATATTCGGTGGGGTATTCGGTTGACGCGTCAACGCGCGCGTCGGCCCGACCACAACGCGAAAACCAGCGCGAGCAGGAAGCCGACGGGTGCGAGCATCGCCAGGCCGTAGAGCCACAGCCCCGGATCGCTGTCGGACACGATCGGCGTCACGAAGATCGCGACCACCGCCAGAATTCCGATACCGAACAGGACGAGGGCCACGTGCAGCAGGCGATCGCCGGAGCGTCGCGGACCGGGCGAGGCCGGATCTGGTGAGTTCGTCACCGATGAACCGTAAAACTGATGTGCTCGCGATATAGCCACCGGGGTAGACTCGCAGCACATCGCGTCCCGCCTTGTTGGGGGGCGCGTTCTTTTCGCGACAAGCAAGATTGTGTAACCCGGGCCACAAGGGTTCGGGTGCCGAATGATGAACGGGTGAGCGCAGTGCCGACCGGCCGGGTGAAGTGGTACGACGTCGAGAAGGGCTTCGGCTTCCTGTCTCAAGACGAGGGCGAGGACGTCTATGTCCGCTCGTCCGCGCTGCCCGAGGGCGTCGAGGGACTCAAGCCCGGACAGCGTGTCGAATTCGGCATGGCCGCCGGTCGCCGTGGGCCGCAGGCGCTCAGCGTGACGGTGCTCGAGGCGCCGCCGACCGTCGCCCGCGATCGTGACCGTGGGCAGGCGCCCGCGCGCAAGGACGCCGGGCCGCGCAAGTCGCCCGACGAACTGCACGGCCTGGTCGAGGACATGATCACGCTGCTGGAGAGCACTGTGCAGCCGGATCTGCGGCGGGGCAAGTACCCGGATCGCAAGATGTCCCAGCGTATTTCCGAGGTCGTGCGGGCCGTGGCTCGCGAACTCGATCACTGAGGTTTTCGCGCGACCGGCCCCGAACGAATGTCGTTCGGGGCCGGTCGCGTTTCTGGCTCAGGACTCGCGAGGTTCGGGCTCGGGCGTGACGATCGACCAGGCGGCGTGCGGGATGTAGCTTTCCTGCCCGGTGGCGATGTCACGGGCCAAAATCGGCAGCTGCACCTCGATGCCGATCAGGCGCAGGTCCGGTTCCGGCTTCGACTCGATGGTGAGAGCCCTGGCGCGGTCCGGGTAGTCGGCGAAGCTGAGCACCCGGTCCAGCTGCTCGCCGCTGGGGCGCTGGTAGATCAGCTGGATGAGCCAGGGAGATTCGGCGACCGCGTCGGGCAGCGAGAGCTGTACGGGGTCACCGGCGGGGACCTCCAGCGGCGTGGTCTCGCCGTACCGGCAATTCTCCATCCGCACCGTGCAGTACATGAACGGGTCGACCGTGATGGTCGTGCCGTGCGCGTACGCGGTGAGTTGCGGGGTGTGCGCGGGCGCCTTCGATACCGCCACCCCCACCCACACCGCGGTCACCGCGACGACCGCGAACAGTCCGGCCGCGACCAGCGCGACGATCGTTCGAGCGTTGAGCTTGCTCACCAGGTGGGGTCTCCTGTCCCTCTCGGATGGGTGTTGGGCACTTCCTGCTCGACGTGCTGGGGGCGATTGCCGCCAAGGCCCGGCAGCAGCGAGTGCCCGGTATAGCTGACGAACGTCTGGAGCAGTCCGGCCAGCAGGATCACGCTGATCAAGGCGAAACCCTTCCAGTATTCGATCGGCATCAGCACACCGGCCGCCCCGCCGACGACCCAGCTCAGTTGCAGCACGGTCTCCGAGCGGCCGAACCCGGACGCGATCGATTCCGGTGGGAGGTCGTCCTGGATGGCGGCATCGAGGGAGACCTTCGCGAGCGCGCTGGCCGCGGAGGCCACCAGTGCGGCTACGGCGGCGCCGAACAGATTCCCGGTGAACGCGGCGAACAACGCGACCACCGCGCACGCGCCGGTGCAGCCGAGGACCACCGGCGACGGCCTGCCCAATTGCAGCCGGGCACCGGTCGCGTTACCGCCGAAGTTGCCGATGGCCGCCGCGGCGCCGACCAGGCCGAGCATCGCCGCCTGTTCGCTGGGACTGCCGCCCGAACCCTTGGCGACGAAGGCGATGTAGAAGGTGAGGAAGCCGGTGAGCACGCGAATCGAACTGTTGCCCCACAGGCCGGTCACCACGGCGCGGCCCAGCGGCTGACGCCGTTTGCGCGGCGGCACCGCGGACTGCTCGCCGCGGTGGATGACCTCGGTGTGCGCGTCGGGGCCGTGGTAGGTCAGCGTCGCGGGGACCTCTCCCTCGGTCACCTCGACCCAGCGCGGAATCCGCAAGCTGAGGAACACACCCGCGACGGCGATGCCGGTGGCGAAGATCAACGCGCCGGTGGAACCCGCGATCAGGGCGGTGAGCGCGGCCAGGGCGCCCGCGCCGATGGTGCCGCCGACCAGACCGAACACGGTCAGCCGGGAATTGGTGCGCACCAGGTCGATATCCGGTGGGAGCACGCGTGGCGTCACCGCGCTCTTGAGCACGGCGAAGGATTTCGAACCGACCATCATGCACAGCGCCAGCGGATACAGGCCCCAGGTGTCGATGTTGAAGATCAACAGCAGCGCGAAGCCCGCGCGCAGGCCGAAGGTCGTCGCCAGCGCGAGCCTGCGACCGCGTTGCAGCCGGTCGAGCAGCGGGCCGATCAGCGGCGCGATCAGCGCGAACGGCGCGATGGTGATCAGCAGGTACAGAGCGACCTTGGTTTTGGATTCGGCGGTGGCGCTGGCGAAGAACAGGGTGTTGGCCAGGGCGACCGCGATCGCGGCGTCGAGCGCGAAGTTCGCCATGGTGGCGTAGGTGAGCGCGGTCAGGCCGGACTGGTCGGCGCCGTCGGCCTTGGCGGCGCGCTGGAAGGTGGCGATGCCGCGTTCGGTGAGTTCGCGGCTGCGCATGGCGGCTACGCGGGTGACGGTGAGTTTCCGGGGGACGCGCTGGTCGACCTGGTCGTCGACGCCTTCGTCGCGAGGAAAGGGACGGGTACCCGCCGGGCCGGAGTCGTCCCCGGGGTGGTCGGCGCGCCATTGCTCGTCGCGGGGCGCGGGGGGTCGGCCCCGATCGTCGACCGGCGGCCGGTCGTGCGGATGCTCGGCGCGTGGTGCGGCCGGTCGGCCCCGGTCGTCGAAGGGTGGCCGGCGCTTCGGATAGTCGTCCGGTGTGCGCCCGGCGGGTGCCGCGTTCGGCACGGGCGTGGTCGGGGCGGCCGGGTCGACGGGGCGGTGGCGCCGGAACAGGCTTTTCGACCGGACCGTCGGCGGCTCGGCGGGCAGCGGCCGTTCGGGCCGGGGGAAGACCTTGCGCGGTGCGCGCGGCGGGTACTGCCCGTAGCCGGGGTGTGGGTCGGCGGCAGTACCGTCCCGGCGACCACGGTCAGGACCGGATGGATCGCGGGGCGTAGTCACAAGTCCAATTCTGTCGCACTCGGGCGGCGCGTGTTCACTCGCGCCGCGGCAATGTCGGCCACATCGGGGTTATTTCCCGACGAAACGCACTTCGAACATGCGCGGCCAGTACTTGCCGGTCAGCAGGAACCGATCGGTGCCGGGCAGGTGAGCGATGCCGTTGAGCACATCGGTGCCCGCCCGTTCGGCGGGGGTGAGCAGTCCGCCCGCCTCGATGACGGCGAGAATCCGGCCGGTCTCGGGATCGATGCGCAGAATCTCGTCCGTCGGGTAGTTGTTCGCGTAGACCGTGCCGTCGTCCGCGCAGTCCAATTCGTTCGGCTTCGGATCGCGGTAGCCAGACAGCGTCACCGAACCGGTCTGCGCGAAGGTCACCGGGTCGCGGAAGGTGAGCGTGCCGGTGCCGTCGCTCATAACCAGCCGCTGTGGCTGTGCGCACAATCCCCAGCCCTCACCCTGATAGTCGGCGCGACCGGTCTCGGCCAGGGTGACCGGGTCGCGGGCGATGGCGAAACCGTCCTGCCAGGTCAGCTGCCACACGATCGCGCCCGCCCTGGTGATGCCCTCGCCGAACACGCGACCGGGCAGCTCGACGCGCGCTGTTTCGGCGCCCGTGCGCTGGTCGGCGGCCCGCGCGGACGACACGCCCCACATTCCGGTGCTCTCGTAGCGGACGCCGTCGACCACTTCCAGGCCCTGGGTGAAGGCCTGCGGATCGTGCGGTGACGAGCCGATCACCTCGACTCGCAACCGCGTCGGTCCGGGCTCCTCGGGACCGCTACAGGCCCCCGCGCCGAGCACACTGACCAGCACTGCGACGGCCAACGAACTGCGATTGCACTTCATACGGCAAAATGTATGCCGTGAGCGCAGTATCTGTTTCGGAGTCCGGCGTGCGTCCCGTTCTGGCCGACGCGGCCGAGGTCGCACGTCGTGCGCTCGTCGCGTTGGAACCCGACGGGGTAGGAGTCCATCTGGGGGTGAGCGCCGAGGACGACACCGCGGCTACCCACCGGTTCGAGGCGACCCTGCCCGGCTACCGCGGCTGGCAGTGGGCCGTCGTGGTCGCCGCGCCTCCCGGCGCCGACCACGCGACGGTGAGCGAGTCGGCGTTGCTGCCTGCCCTCGACGCCCTGATCGCCCCCGATTTCGTCCCGTGGGAGCAGCGGGTCCGCCCCGGCGACCTCGGCCCCGGCGACCTGCTCGCCGCCCCCGCCGACGACCCCCGTCTCGTTCCCGGCTACGTCGCCACCGGCGATCCGGTGATCGACGAGGTGGCCCGCGAGGTCGGCCTCGGCCGTGTCCAGGTGCTCAGCCTCGAAGGCCGCGCCGACGCCGCCCAGCGCTGGTTCACCGAGTTCGGCCCCGACACCGAGATGGCGAAGGCCGCCCCCGGCACCTGCGGCATGTGCGGCTTCTACCTGCCGCTGGCCGGCGCCCTGCGCGAGTCCTTCGGTGTCTGCGGCAACGCGATGGGTGCCGACGGCCACGTCGTCCACATCGAATACGGCTGCGGCGCCCACTCCGACGTGGTGGCCCCCAGCGGCAACGGATCCCCGCTGTACGAGGCATTCGACGACCACGCGGTGGATTTCGTCGAGATCGTCCGCCCGGCTGTCGAGGACGCGATCGACAAGGCCACGTCCCAGACCGCTACCGCGGACTCGGCAACAGAGGCCGCGACCGAGCCTGCTGACGCCGACTCCACGACGGCGGTCGTGGAGGTTGTCGCCGAGACGTCCGCCGACCCGGCGATCGAGGTCGTGGAGGTAGCGGCCGAAACGGTCGCCACTGTCCCGCCGACCTCGGACACCGAGACCGAGCCGAGTTCCGCGGACTCGTTGACCGAGGTCGGCGAGGCCGCGGCGGAGCGGGCAGGCGACCGGCAGGAAACCGCCGAGGCCGAAGCCGTCGCCGCCGCGGACGCTGAGCGTTCCGCGCTCGCCGAGGGCGCCCTGCCGGAGTCGGCCGATGAGGTCGTCACCGCCGAAATCGCCTCGGATACCGGGGTTCCCGCCGAGACTGTTTCGGCCGAACCCGCTGTCGAGGCCGAACTCACCGTCGGCGACGAATCGGCCACCACTGAGACCTCGGCCGCTGCGGATGCCGAGGGCTCTTCGGGCGCGTCAGACGAGGTGGCGACTGCTGCCGACGCGGTCGCGGGCGCGGAGGCTGCACCTGCCGCCGAGGTTGTGTCGGGCGCTGAGGGTTCCGTCGAGGGCGAGGCCGCGGTGTCGGGCCCGGAGGCTCCCGCTGAAGGCGAGGCCGCGGTGTCGGGCGATGCGGGTTCCGGTGAAGCGGCGGAGTCGGCTGATCTGAGCGAGCACGGATCGTCGGTGTCGCGCTGAACGGAGCGGGTGACCCGTTCGGTACCGCGGAGCTGCGGGCCGGAGTGCTTGCCGCGTGGCGGGATTCGCCGACGCGGTTACGCGAGGACAGTGCCAGCGAGGCGGATCTGGTGGCCGCGGGCTACCGGGATCGGCTGCTCACCGAGCTCGCGCAGAACGCGGCCGACGCCGCGGCGAAGGCCGGTGTCGCGGGCGAGCTGATCGTGCGGGTACTGGACGGTCGGCTCCACGTCGCGAATACCGGTGCGCCGCTGAGTGTTTCCGGTGTGCACGCGCTGACGGCACTGCGTGCCTCCGGAAAGGCGGGTGCCGCCCAGGTCGGTCGTTTCGGTGTCGGCTTCACCGCGGTGCGGTCCGTCGGTGACGAGATCGAGGTCCGATCGACGACCGGGTCGCTGCGCTTCTCCCGTGTCGCCACGCTGAACGCCTTGCACGACACCGGCATCGGCATCCCCGACGACCTCACTACGATCGCGCCCCCGGTCCTGCGCCTGGCCTGGCCGGTGCCGACCACCCCACTCGCAGGCACCGACACCGAAATCGTCGTACACCTGCGCGACGACATCGACCCCGAAGCCCTCCTCGACGCCATGCGAGCCGAGGCTCCCGACCTCCTCCTGGAACTACCGGCCCTCCAGCGCATCCGAATCGATACCGACCAATTCACCAGCGCGGTACAGATTCTCGCCAACACTCGAGCCACCGACGCCGTTCGTCCCGATGCCGCCCGGGCCGCTGTTCCCGCCACCGTCGGCACAGCCGCAGCCGACGGACCGGACGCCGCGGACGAGCTCGACGCGAACCTGTCCGCCGCCGACCACCCCGGCACGCTCTCCCAGCTGACGATCACCCTCCCGTCCGGCGCACGCCGAGCGTGGTGGCAGTACCGCACTCCCAGAGCCCGCTGGCTACTCCCACTCCGCCACGGCCGCCCCGTCGCGGCTGCCCCGGATGTCCTGCGCGCCCCCACTCGATCCGACGAGGAACTCTCGCTCCCCGCGATCCTGGTCGCCGATATCCCGATGCAGCCCGACCGCCGCCGCCTCCTTCCCGGCGCCCGCATCACCGAATTGGCCTCCGGATACGCGGATTTCGCCCGCGCGCTGCCGCCCCAGGACCGCCTCGTCCTGGTCCCCACGCCCGGCTTCGCCCGCAGCGAAGCGGACGCGATCCTGCGCGAAGCCGTCATCGCCGAGCTTCGTACCAACTCCTGGCTCCCGGTGTGCGCCACGCGCGACCACACCACAGCCGATCCCTCGGACTTCACGGGGCCCGACTCACCGACTTCGTCCGAGAATCTGCACCTGCCGGGACAATTCGGCACCGATGACGCCGCACAGAATAGTGCTCCCGACCTCGGGGACCTCTTCGCATCGGAGGAGCCCGGCACATCCGGCCACAGCGTCGCGCCGCGATCAGGGCCCGGCACGTCGGCCTCGAACGACCTCCCGGATCTAGCGGCTCTCTTCGCATCCGAGGATGCCGAAGCGACCGGCGACGACGGATCCCATCTCACCTCGGGCGAATCCGCACCGCACAGCGATCCTTTCGCGCCGGAGGAGTCCACCTACGAACCGGTCGCAGCGGACTCGCCGTGCAGCACGCCGACCCGCGCGAGCGTATTTCCCGACCTCACGCCGGAATTGGCCGCGTTCCTCGCCGAGATCACCGGACCGCTGGTGATTCCGGAGCTGTCCGGCCGTGCCGGTCAGGACAAGCTGGCGGTCCTCGATGTCCATCGGCTCGGCCCGGCCGCGGTGGCCGAGCGGTCGAGCGGACTGGAACGTGAACCACGCTGGTGGCGGCGGTTCTACGCCGCCCTGGAACCGTTCGTCGTAGATACCCGAACCGCCGAGGAATTCGGCGCGCTGGCCGTGCCGCTGACCGACGGGCGGCTGGTCACCGGGCCACGGACCGTAGTGCTCGACGATCAGCTCACGGTGGCCGTACCGGTGCACTGGGCGCGCCTGGTGCACCCGGACGCCACGCACCCGCTCCTCGGTCGGCTGGGGGCCCGCAGCGCGAGTTCGGATGACCTGCTCACCGATCCGGCCCTGCGCGACCTGCTCGAGCACGATCCGGCCGACCCGGACACGGTCGCCGCGGTGCTCCAGCTGGCTCCCTTCGCCTCCCATGGCTCGCTGCCCGACTGGCTCGGCCTGCTCGAATTGCCCGACGAAACAGGTGAGCTGAGCCCCGCCGACGAACTGCTGCTGCCCGGCGCCCCGCTCGCCGAAGTGCTGGCATCCGACGCCCCCTTCGGCACCATCGCCGACGCTGCCGTCGCCGAGTACGGCGAGCAAGCCTTGCGCGCGATCGGTGTCGGCTGGGGTTTCGCGGTGCTCACCGATCCGGAACCGATCGGTCCCGACCACGACCTCGACGACGAACAGTCCTGGTGGGACAGCCTTTCCGAAGATCCCCGCGAGCTCGTCGCGGTCCGCGACCTCGACCTGGTCGACGAAGACCGCTGGCCGGAAGCGCTGCGCCACTTGCTGTCCGAGCCGCGCACCCGCGCCCTGCTCGCCGATCGCGACGGCTACACCACCTGGTGGTTGCACCGCCACGCCCATATCGATGGCATTCCGCTGGGTCGGCTCCACCACCCCGACGACAACGAATTCGACGGACTCCTGCCGGTATTCGCGGCCGTCGGCATCGAAGGCCCCGACCTCGATGCGCTGCGCCCCGCTCTCGTGCGCCCGGACATCATGTCCGCCGCGCTGGCCGAGGAACTCCTCGACGCACTGGCCGATCCGTCGAAATCCCCTGCCCCCGAGGTGATCGCCCGAACCAATGCCCGTCTGGCCGCCGCGGTCGCCTCCGGCGCCCTCGATCCGCGCGAACTGGATCTCCCCGAGCGGATCCGCGCACTGTCCGGCGACGTCGTCGACGCGAGTACCGCCATGGTTCTCGACCAGCCGTGCTTCGGATTGGTGGTTCCGCCGCAACGCCTCGTCGTCGGCGACACCGCGCACGCGGGGGCGTTGGCCACCCTGCTCGACCTTCCGCTGGTCTCGGAGGAGGTCAGCGCCGAGGTGCTCGGCACCGGGCGCCGAAGTACCTGGGCGGCGGAGCCTTTGGGCGTGGTGCTGCGTCAGCTGTGGTCGCCGCAGGATGTCACCGGCGAGCTGGTGCTGCACGAAACCCTCGAAGTGCATCTGCGCGGGGCGATCTCGGGCACTGTCCACGTCCCCTGGTGGTGCGAGGGCGACGTGACCCACGCGCAGGCGCCGCGCGGCTGATCTATTCCGCGTGCGTGGCGACCATCTCGGCGAGCAGATCGAGCTGAACCTGCACGGACTCGCTGTCGTCGTCGACCAGCCACCGCAGCACGATCCCGTCGATCACATTGAGGATGAACCGGCTCAGCGTCGCCACCGGCGTGTGCCACCGCGTCTCGGTCGCCTCGCTGCAATGGTTGATCACATCGGCGACGGTGCTGTCGTTGAACCCGTACTGCTCGCGGGCGATCGCCAGCTTGGCCGGCGTCGATTCGCCTTCGCGCAGCGCGTAGGTGGTGGTCTCGTAGGTCAGCAACTGCCGTTCGGGAGTGGCTTCGATGTTGCGCCACATCAGTTCCAAACCGCGGCGCACCAATTTCTGAAGTGCTTCTTTTCCTGTTCCGGCGTCTTCCCATACCGTTTCATCGGCATCGACGGAATCGCGCAATTCCATCGAGAGCGCTTTGACCAGCTCGGTCATCAGCGCGTCCTTGTTTTCGAAACAGTAATGCACCACACCTAGCGAGACGCCTGCCGCTTGGGCGACATCGCGCGTGGTCACGCCCGCCACGCCCTTTTTCTCGGCGAGACCGATCGCTGCCTCGATCAGGTGGGCTCGTCGTTCTTCGACGCTCAATCGGGAGGACACTGTGCGAGTTAAGCGCTCACGCCACGAACAGTCAATTCGCCGGTCCGCCAGAAAATCCTGGACATTTGACCAGTTGATGTGGTTGTCTCCGAAATGGAAGTTGCGAAGGAGTCGCCCGATGTCCCTGTCCCGCCGCACCATGCTCGCTGCCTCGGCACTGGGTGCCACGGCACTGCCCATCATCTCGAAGAGGGGAATGCCGGTCGCGCACGCGAATCCCGAGGGATTCGAATTCGGGCTCGGCAGTGCCGATCTCACGGGCCCGGCCGCGGAATGCGGCATGATGGGCTACTCCCAACTCGAACAGACAACAGCGGGAATTCATCTGCGCCCACGCGCGCGTGCGTTCGTGATCGGTGCGCGCGGATTTCGGATCGCGTTCGTCGCGGTGGAGAACGGCGCGGTGTTCGCCTCGGTACACGGCGCGGTTCTGCTCGCGCTCGCCCGCCGTTTCGGTGACCGGTATTCCGAGCGGAATGTCGTTCTCACCTCCACGCACACCCACGCCAGTTGTGGCGGTTCCGCGCACGACTACGCCTACACGCTGGCGACGCTGGGATTTCAGCAGCAGGTCTTCGACGCCGAGGTCGACGGAATCGTCGAGGCGATCGTGGCGGCCGACGCGGACTTCGGGCCGGGCGCCATCAGCCTGGGGCGCGCAGAACTCCACGACGCCAGCGTCAACCGCTCGCGCGTGGCCTTCGAGCGCAATCCGGCCGCCGATCGCGCGGTCTTCCCCGACGCGATCGATCCCGCGGTGACCACGTTGGTGTTCGCCAGACAGGGTCGTCAGGTCGGCGCGCTCACCTGGTTCGCCACCCACAACACCTCGATGACCAACGCGAACCGCCTGATCAGCTCCGATAACAAGGGCTACGCGAGCTACGCCGCCGAGCACCTCGAGCACGGGGTCCGCCACCTCGACGGCGCCGGCTTCCTCGCCGCGTTCGCACAGACCAATGCCGGTGACATGTCGCCCAATCTCGGCCTCACGCCCGGCAACGGCCCGACCACCGACGAGTTCGACAACACCAGGATTCTGGGCGAACGCCAGCATCACGCGGCGAAGGAGGCGGCGGCGCGGGCCGCCGCACAGCAGGCCGAGGTCGCCTCGATGCTGTGCTACATCGATCTCGCCGCACTCACGATCGACGGCCGCTTCACCCCCGACGGCGCCCCGCGACGCACCTCCCCGGCCGCGGCGGGTGTCTCCCTGGCGGCGGGCAGCGTCGAGGACGGCCCGGGCCTGCCCGGCGGCCCGATCCCCGAAGGGGTGCGCAATCCGATGGTCGACTTCCTCGGCGGCATCGACCACCCGCACCCCGCCTGGCTCGCCGATGCCCAGGCCCCCAAGGCGATCTTCGCCCCGCTCGGGCTGATGCCGCCCGTACCGTGGGTCCCGAATGTGGTGCCGATCCAGCTGATCCGCATCGGCGACCTGTATCTGGCCGCCGCGGGCGCGGAATTCACGATCGTCGCCGGGCTGCGCGTGCGCCGCGCGGTGGCGGCGGCGCTGGGCGTCGAGCTGGAACAGGTGCTGCTACAGGGCTATTCGAACAGCTACCACGAGTACGTCACCACCCCCGAGGAGTACGACTCGCAACAGTACGAGGGCGCTTCGACGCTGTTCGGCCGCTACACGCTGTGCGGGTATGTGCAGGAATTCACCAGACTGGCAGCGGCGTTCGCCGCGGGTCAGCCGGTCGGGCGCGGGCCGGCGCCACGCGATGTCTCCGCGCTGCAACCGAACTTCGCCGCCGCGCCAGGGCCCGACGCGACCCCGCCCGGCCGTAATTTCGGTGACGTCCTGATCCAGCCGTCAGCCTGCCGACGCGGCGAACAGGCGGCTGTCGAGTTCGTCTCGGCCCACCCGAAACACAATCCGCGCCGCGGTGACACCTTCCTGCACGTGCAGCGAAAGACCGCGGCGGGCTGGGAGCGGGTGGCCAACGAAGGTGAATGGGACGTCCGTTTCCACTGGCGCGTAGCGGGCGCCTCGGTCTCGATCGCCCGCTTCACCTGGGACATCCCCGCGACGGCCGAACCCGGTGCGCACCGATTCGTGCACTACGCCGACGCGCTGGGCGCGGACGGCACGCTTCGCCCGGTTGTCGGGACCAGCGACGAATTCGCGGTGAGCTAGTCGGTGTCGAGGCCCACCTGGGCGCCCTTGTCACCGCGCCGCGCGGAACGCCGCTGCAACAGGAAGATCGACGACCCCAGCACGCCCACCACGAGCCCCATCAGGCACACCGGGCGGGCATCTGCCCAGCTCGCGTTCATCCACACGACCGCGGTCGCGATGACCCACAGGGCGAAGCCACCCAGCACCACGGGGCGTGGGTCGACCAGGATTCTGGGCAGTTGAGGTATCTCGGGACTGACAGGTCCGGCGTCCATACCCAAACAGTAGCCGTGTGAAACCCGTCAGCCCAGCCGGATTTACCGTAGAGTTCTGCACTGTGACAACGCCATCGGACGTCCGTGCCCTGGCCGGTGACCTATCACTGGCCGTCGTGCGGCTCACGAGACACCTGCGCGGACGCCGTTCCGATGCGCAGATCTCGCTTACTCAGCTGTCGGCTCTGGCGACGCTGGCTCGTGATGGCGCGATGACGCCCGGCGCGCTGGCAGGCAAAGAACGCGTTCAACCGCCGTCGATGACCCGTGTCATCGCCTCGCTCGCCGACCTCGCCCTGGTCCAGCGCCGCCCGCACCCGACCGACGGCAGGCAGATCATCGTCTCGCTCTCGCCCGCCGGTCGCGCGCTGATCGCCGACGAGACCACTGCGCGCGAGGTATGGATGACCGGTCAGCTCGCCGGACTGCGCCCCGAGCAGATCGCAGTGCTCGGGGAAGCCGTCGGCATCATGAACCAGATCGTCGCCGAATCGGAGTGATCAGCTCGATTGGCGCGCCGCGTCGGCCGACACCACGTCATGGCCGAGCGGGAACAGTGACAGCGGCACCAGCTTGAGATTCGCCCAGGCGAACGGCAGACCGATGATCGTCACCGCCAGCGCGATGCTGGTGAACACATGGCCCAGCGCCAGCCACCAGCCCGCGAAGACGAACCAGATCACATTGCCGATCAGCGAGCCCGCGCCCGCACCGGGTTTGTCGACGACGGTGCGGCCGAACGGCCACAGCACGTACCCGGCCAGGCGTAGCGAGGCGATCCCGAACGGGATGGTGACGATCAGGATGAAACAGATCAGTGCCGCGAGCAGGTACCCCAGCGCCATCCAGAACCCGCACAGCACCACCCAGAGCACGTTCAAGATCAACTGGACAATCTTCATGCTTCCAGCATGCCAGGATTAGCCGGTGGCCGAAGTGATCGATATCGACGACCCCACCGACCCGCGCGTCGACGACTTCCGTGACCTGTCCAATGCCGACCGCAGGCCGGACCTGCCGGGCCGGAAAGGCCTGGTCATCGCCGAGGGCGTCGTGGTCGTGCAGCGGATGCTCGACTCGCGTTTCACGCCCAGCGCCCTGCTCGGCGTCGGGAAGCGTTTCGAGACCCTCGCGGGCGATCTGGCCGATCGCGATCTGCCGTACTACCGTGCGAGCGCGGAGGTGATGGCCGAGGTGGTCGGCTTCCATCTCAATCGCGGCGTACTCGCCGTGGCGCCGCGTCCGGCGGAGCTCACCGTCGACGAGGTGCTCGACGGCGCCCGCACGGTGGCGGTCCTGGAGGGCGTCAACGACCACGAGAACCTGGGTTCGATGTTCCGCAACGCCGCCGGGCTCGGCGCGGACGCGGTGCTGTTCGGCGACCGGTGCGCCGATCCGCTCTATCGGCGAGCGGTACGGGTGTCGATGGGGCATGTCCTGCGGGTGCCCTTCGCGCAACTGCCGCAGTGGCCGGCGAGTCTGGACCTCGTACGGAACAAGGGTTTCCAGATCATCGCGTTGACGCCGAACCCCGCGGCGGCGAATCTGGCGACGGCGATGACGGGGGAGAAGGTGGCGCTGCTGCTCGGCGCCGAAGGGCCCGGTCTGACCGAAGAAGCCATGCGCGCCACCGATGTTCGCGCGCGCATCCCGATGTCACCCGGAACCGATTCGCTCAACGTCGCGACCGCGGCGGCGATGGCGTTCTACGAACGAGTGCGCACGTCATGAGCAAGGAATGTGAGGGACCGTATCGCGCGCAAGCGGATTCGGTGCCATGGGCGGCAGGCGGCACCGTTGTCGTACTGGTCGCGCTGCTCGGCGGGGTCGCGGTCTACGCCTTCGGATGCGCGCTGGCCGCGGTCAATCCGCTGCTGGCGATCGGGGTGAACGTGGTGGCGGCGGTCGGGGTGGCGCCGACCGCATGGCGGTGGCGGTTCACACCGGTGGTGCGGTGGGTGCTGGCCGGTGCGGCCGCGGCGGTGGTGCTCGGCTGGATCGCCGTGATCGTCTACCAGCTCAGCTGACGCTCACAGCACCCGATCGGCACCGCGCAACCACCCGAAGAGTCCGCGCTTGCGGCGCGTCGCCGCACCGGGACGACCGACCGGCACGCGCTTGTGCTCCGGTGCCTGGCCTTTCGGATACAGCGTGAAACCGCAGACCGGCAGATCGCCGGGAGCGAGCCGGCCGGAAGCGGCCGGGGTCAGGTAGCGGAAACCGAGCCATTCGTCATTGGCGGCGTCGGCGAAATCCGGTGGATCGAACGGCAGTGACTGCGGTTCGGGACGGTCCGGCACCGGACGCTCACCCGCCCAGAAGGTGCGCTCCCACACCATCGGGAGCCCTTCGTTCTCGAGAATGTCCACCCGGGTGGAACTGAACGACCGCCGGAATTCGCCACGCTCCCAATGCGCGAACGCACCCCAGTGCAGTGTCGTGTCGTAGGACACGAGATAGGTGTGTTCGGAAGCGAGCGGGCGCACCAGCAGATCGGGCAGCTTCGTCGGATGTACCAGCGCGGCCTCGGCCGTACACACGACGGTCAGCCCGGGATAGCAGCCGATATAGACCTCGTCCCGATCCGGTGCGGCGCACCCGGCGAGCGTCCCGACCATGTGCGGCCGAACGTCGTGTTCGCTGTACAACTGCCCGGCCAGCGCCGCCGCCGCGACAGGATCGGATTCGACGGTTCCGGTCAGCACCGCCACCGGATCAGGCGTGTCGACATACCAGAGCGTAGAAGCCACTGTCCCGCCTCTCTGTCCCGCCTCTCCGGGTATTCGAGCCAGACTCAGGTGGGTGGCTCGACGGCGTCGGCGGCTGGCGGACGTGGTACGTCAGTTCGTTCCCGACGAGTTACCCATGTACTTGCGCGATATGGCGACCGGGCCCCGGACCGTCCGCATGCTTTCAGTTGCCGGAGCTGCGGACGCCGAGCAGAACGTCTTCCCATGACGGCATGGGCGCCTTGCCGCGCTTGGTCCGCGCGGGCTTCGGTGCGGGCTTCTCGGCTACCGGCTCCTCGGCGGGCTTCTCCGCTTGCGCCGCGGGCTGGCTCGGCGTGGCGGGAACAGCGGGCTTCGGGGCGGCGGGCTTGGGCGCGGCGGGGATCGGTGCCGCGGGGATGGGCGCGGCCGGAATCGCCGCCGTGCCACCGCCTGCCGCGACCTGACGCTGCTCGTAGTACTCGTCCACGTTCGGCGCCGGCCGGCTCTGCGGGCGCGCGGCGGGTGCGGCGATCTGCTCGCGCGGACGCGGCTCCACCGGGGTCGGCGGTTCGAGCGCCGGCGAGGCGGCCGGAACCGGCGTGGGCAGGATCGTCGCCAGCCCACGCAGCGCGCGGCCGAAGTCGGGATCGATCAGGTCGTTGGCCGGGTCGTCGAGCGGGGACACCGAGCCGCCGTGCGCGTCGGGCTGGTAGCGCCAGTGCGCGGCGATCTCGGAGTGACCGTGGCGCCACTGCAATTGGGCGACCCAGAAACCCTTTTCGTCTTTCCAGGCATCCCACTCGGCCTGCTCGATGGTGTGGCCGCGCTCGGTGAAGGCCGCCGTGACGATCTCGTGCAGCGTTTCCACCGAGGGGCCGTCGGGACGCACCGGGTGCGCCTTCTGCGCCAATTCGGCGGCGCGCGCACGCTCGAGCAATACGGGGTAGGCGAATCGTTCGACTTTGGATTCCGGCATACCGGACTCTGCCGTGACCTGCTCGACGGACGCTCCAGCGCGAATACGGGCCTGGATATCGCGAGGACGCATAGTCGCCTCCGTTTCGATCTCGATCTGGCCGAATCGTGCGAGGTCGCCGCGCGCCGCCGCGCGGAGCTTGTCGTCGGCGGGCAACCGGAACTTGGTACCGGACTCGGTGTCGCTGCACACGATGTGCGTGGAGTCGGGCGTCACCCCGATCACTCGAAGTTCACGCACCGTTACCTCCCTATCGCGTCGGCTACGACACCGCCCACTTTCCTAGACAGTAGTGCACATTACTTGGCCGCGGCAGCAGACACGCACGACTTAAATCGCGCACCAGCCGTGCCCAGGGGGCTAATCTGAGCGGCTCACCACCCGAATTCGGCTTGTGTGCAGGGGTTTTGGTGATAGATCAACATCAAATATCGATACCGAGATCTGTCGAAACTCGGCGAATATTGCGAATGTGTGCAGTCCGAACAAGAAGGGCCGGTGCGCGGCGAACCGAATGGGTTCACCGGGCGCCGGCCCTATCGCGGTCTTATCTCAGAGCTGACCGACGACCCAGTCGATCGAACGGGTCAGCTGCGAAACATCTTCCGGGTCGATCGCCGGGAACATGCCGACGCGCAGCTGGTTACGGCCCAGCTTGCGGTAGGGCTCGGTGTCGACGATGCCGTTGGCGCGCAGGATCTTGGCCACCTGGGCCGCGTCGACCGCGTCGTCGAAGTCGATGGTGCCCACGACCTGCGAGCGGTGCGCCGGGTCCGACACGTACGGGGTGGCGAAGGAGCTCGACTCGGCCCACGAGTACAGCCGCGAGGACGAATCCAGGGTGCGCTTCACGGTCCAGTCGAGGCCACCGTTGGCGTTCATCCACTCGATCTGGTCGGCGAACAGCAGCAGGGTGGCCAGCGCCGGGGTGTTGTAGGTCTGGTCCTTGGAGGAGTTGTCGACCGCGATCGGCAGCGACAGGAACTCCGGGGTCCAGCGACCCGATTCCTTGATCTCGGCGACGCGGGCCAGCGCGGCCGGGCTCATGATCGCGATCCACAGGCCACCGTCGGCGGCGAAGCACTTCTGCGGGGCGAAGTAGTAGACGTCGGAGTCGGCGATGTTCACCGGCAGACCGCCCGCGCCCGAGGTGGCGTCGATGGCGATGAGGGCGTTCTCCGAACCGACCGGACGCGACACGGGGATCGACACACCGGTGGAGGTCTCGTTGTGGGCCCAGCCGATGAGGTCGACCGAGGGGTCCGACACGGGCTCGGGCGCGCTGCCCGGCTCGGCCTTGACGACGATCGGGTCGCCGATGAAGGGGTTGCCCTTGGCCACCGAGGCGAACTTCGAGGAGAACTCGCCGTTGGTCAGGTGCAGCGAACGCTCGCGGATCAGGCCGAAGGCGGCGGCATCCCAGAACGCGGTGGTACCACCGTTGCCGAGCACGACCTCGTAACCGTCGGGCAGGGAGAACAGCTCACGCAGGCCGTTGCGCACGCGCGCGACGACGTCCTTGACCGGCTTCTGGCGGTGCGAGGTACCGAACACCGAGGCGCCGACAGTCACCAGGGACTGCAGCTGCTCCGGGCGGACCTTGGACGGGCCGCAGCCGAACCGTCCGTCGGCGGGCTTGAGGTCGGCGGGAATGGTCGGGAACGCACTGGTCATGGGGGCGAGTTTAGTGGTCGGCCGAAGCCCGTACGCGCACGGGGGCGGGTCGGGAACCGGCTGTGAGACGGCCCACTCGCGTTCGCCGGAGGATCTTCAGGACACGCCGGTCATGAAGTCGACCAGCCCGAACGGCGCGCTGTCGCCGATGCACAGGTCGAGGATGCGGTGCGCGTCCGAGGCCGCCCTCGCGCTGCGGGGGAACAGTGCCGCTTCGTAGGCGGCGAGTGCCGCTTCGCTGTCGCCGGGGTGCGCGGCGATCGCCGCGGCGAGTTCGGCACCGGTGATTCCCGTTCGACTTCTGGAACGGTGTTCCACCGACCTAGTTTGGAACGATGTTCCAGAAGTGTCAAGATGGTGTGCATGGCGACACGTCCCCAACGGACCACCCGACGCGGCGACGCGCTGTCGAAGCAGCGGATCGTGGACGCCGCGATCGAGATCCTCGACGCCGACGGCGAGCGCGCGCTCACGTTCCGTGCCCTGGCTTCGCGCCTGGAGACCGGCAGCGGGGCGATCTACTGGCATGTCGAGAACAAGAGCGATCTGCTCGCCGCCGCGTCCGGCGGCGTCATCGCCCGTGTCCTCGCGAGCTCGGACGACAGCGCGGAACCTTTCGCCGCGATCCGTGCCGTCGCGCTCGGGATGTTCGATGCGATCGACGCCCACCCGTGGGTGGGCGCCCAGCTCGTCCGGGAGCCGTGGCAGCTGGCGATAGTGCAGATCTACGAGCGCATCGGCGCGCAGCTGCGGCTACTCGGCGTCCCCGAGCGGTCGCTGTTCTCTGCCGCGTCCGCGCTGGTGAACTACATCCTCGGCGTCGCCGGGCAGAACGCGGCGAACGCTCGGCTCGATGTGCACGAGGGCGACCGCTCGGCTTTCCTCGGGGCCGTCGCCGCCCGCTGGACACAGCACGACCCGGCGGAATTCCCGTTCGCCCATCAGATCGCCGAGCAGCTGCGCGAGCACGACGACCGCGAACAATTCCTCGCCGGAATCGACTTCGTTCTCGCCGGGATCGCCGCCCTCGGCTGACCGCGTAAATGCGGTGAGTGCGAGGAATTTGCCCTTGTGCGAAGGACGTTCGCATTACCCTTCTGCCATGAGCCTCGTTGTGGCCGACTCGGGTCGGACCCTGCTCGACCGGTGTGTGTGGGCGTTCGGGCGGCGGCCGGGGTTGCTGTCCGAGGGAGCGCGGCGGGAACTGCTGATCAGGGGGCTGCCCGCGATGGCGAGCGTGCTGTCGGTACGGACACGCCGGGGGGAGGGCGGCTATCGGTTCAGCGTGCGGGTGTCGGTGCCGGGGGAGCTGGCCTACGACGCGCGGGTCCGGCAGCGGGTGCGTAGCCAGGACCTGGAGTGGATGCAGACCGGCGACGTGGTCGGCTGCCGGGTGGACCCGGGGGACCGGGAGCGAGTTGTGCTGTTCGTGCCCGAGGTGCCGGAGTCGGGGCGCAAGGCCGCGGCCAAGATTCTGGCCAACGGGCGGCGGGCGGAGGCGATCGTGCTCGCGGTGGCGCCGATCGCGGCGGACTACACCGGACGCGACGATCCGGTGCTCCGGCTCGATCTCGAGATGCGGGCCTGGGACGAGCCGTTGCCGTGGCGGGTGCGGTTGATTCAGCCGGTGCCGCTCTCGGCGGTCGGCCAGATCGAACTCGGAACGCGGTTGGAGGCGGCGTTCTTCACTGTCGACCGAGGGGCGTCGGTCGCGATCGATTTCGCGGCGTTGACGCGCTGAGCGCGCCTGCCGCGCGGGGCGTCCGCTACAAGTGGACGAACGTGAAACCCGCTGTGCGCAGGGCCGGAAGCGCCGCGGCCATTCCGGCCGCGGTCCCCGAACGGGGACGGTGCAGATGCGCCAGCGCGATACCGCCGGGAGTGGCCGCGCTCATCGCCCGCTGCACCTGTGCCGCCGACGCGGTCGCCCCGAAGTCGGCATTGACGGTGAAACCCAGTGGGGTCTCGCCCAATTCGTGCACGATCGCGACCGCCACCTCGTCGTAGTGCGCGGTGCCCGCGCGAAAGAATCGCGGCGCGCGGCCGGTGAGCTCGATGATCCGCTGATGGTTGTCCCAGACCTCGTACGCGGCCTCCTCGGCGGAGGCGGTGCCCGGGACCTTGTAGGCGGACCGGCCCGACACCGAGAGCGGCTTGTGCGCGCCACCGTGATTGGCCAGTTCGAACAGCGGATTCGCCGCCAGGCGCTGTACCCGGGCCGGGTCGGCGTCGACCCAGCGTTTGTTGAGGAACAGCGTGGCCGGGATCTGTTCGGCGATCAGCAGGTCGATCAGGGCCTGGTCGATGTCACTGTTGCCGGGACCGCCGCACGCGTCGAACGTGAGCGCGAACTGCTTGCCGCCCGTGGGGAAGCCGCTGGTGATGCCGGGCAGGTCGACGCCCCACTGACGCGGGACGGAGCCCGCGTGCCGGCCGGCCACCTGGGCGGGAAAGGGGGCCGGCATCGCCCCCGGGGTGGCGATCGGGTGCGCGCTCACCGGCGCGACAGGCTGTCCAGCGGTGCGACCGGTTTCCTCGTGCGGAGCCGAATCACCTTGTGCGACAGCGCATCCTGTGGCAACTGTGGTGGTGAGAGCAGCGCAGGCGCCGAACAGCCGACGCCGCGACAAACCATTGCTGTGCACGATCCACCCCTCACGAACATGTTCGCTGGGATGTTATCGCCGAACCTGTACCGGTGCTCGTCGAACACGTTCTAGCAGGTGAATAGTTAGACACCACAAGTAGCTGAGAATGAACCGGGCGCCGCGATCGCGGCGCCCGGTTCGACGACTCAGTGCTGCGAGATGGTGGACCAGCCCGGGACCTCGTCCGGGGTACGCGGGCCGGGCCCGGTGTAGATCGCGGCGGGGCGGACCAGCTTGCCCAGCTGCTTCTGCTCGAGGATGTGGGCACACCAACCGGCGGTCCGGCCACAGGTGAACATCGCGGGCATCATGTGCGCCGGAACCTCGGCGAAGTCGAGGATGACCGCGGCCCAGAACTCGACATTGGTCTCGATGGCGCGATCCGGGCGACGCTCGCGCAGCTCGGCCAGCGCGGCCTGCTCCAGCGCCGCGGCCACCTCGAAGCGCGGGGCGTCGAGGCGCTGGGCGGTGGCGCGGAGCACGCGGGCGCGCGGGTCCTCGGCACGGTAGACCCGGTGGCCGAAGCCCATCAGCTTCTCTTTGCGGTCCAGGATGCCCTTGACCAGCGCACGCGCGTCACCGGACTTCTCGACGGCCTCGATCATCGGCAGCACGCGAGCCGGGGCGCCGCCGTGCAGCGGGCCGGACATGGCGCCGATCGCGCCGGACAGCGACGCCGCCACATCGGCGCCGGTGGAGGCGATCACGCGGGCGGTGAAGGTGGAGGCGTTCATGCCGTGCTCGGCCGCCGACACCCAGTAGGCGTCGATCGCCTCGGTGTGGCGTGGGTCCGGGTCGCCCTTCCATCGGGTCATGAACCGCTCGGTGACGGTGTCGCACTCGTCGATCTTGCGCTGCGGAACGGCGGGCTGATAGATGCCGCGAGCGGACTGCGCCACATAGGACAGCGCCATCACCGAGGCGCGGGCGAGATTCTCGCGGGCGGTCTCGTCGTCGATGTCGAGCAGCGGCTCGTAGCCCCAGATCGGGGCGAGCATGGCCAGGCCCGCCTGCACGTCGACGCGCACATCACCGGTGTGCACCGGCAGCGGGAAGGGCTCGGCGGGCGGCAGGCCGCGACCGAACTCACCGTCGACCAGCAGGGCCCACACGTCGCCGAACGTCACCTGATCGGTGACCAGATCCTGGATGTCGACGCCGCGATATCGCAGGGCGCCACCGTCCTTGTCCGGCTCGGCGATGTCGGTGGTGAAGGCCACCACGCCTTCCAATCCGCTGACGAAATCCTGTGGTACCGAGCTGGTAGTCATGGTGACTCTCCTTGCAGGGGCATGCCGATATTTCTGAACCCTAGACCCGGACATACCGCGGAGTAATCTCGCCCCTATGCGTGACCTGGACCCCGCCACGACCACCGCGCCCGACCTCGCCGCGATGCGTGTCGACTACGGCAATCCCCTGATCGTCGCTGCCACCGAACCCGATCTCGACGAGACCTGGGTGGCCGGTGGCTGGGAACCGTTGCTGCGCAGCTGGATCGAGCAGGCACGAGGTGCCGGAGTCGCCGAACCCAACGCGATGGTGCTGGCCACGGTCTCGCTGACCGGCCCCGCGCCGCGACCGGTGGCGCGCACGGTCCTGTGCAAGGGACTCTCGCCCGAGGGCGTCACCTTCTATACGAACTACGACTCGGCCAAGGGCGCCCAGCTCGCCGCCGACCCGTACGCGGCGGCGAGTTTCGTCTGGCCCGCGCTCGCCAGGCAGGTGCACGTGCGCGGCGTGACCGAGCGGGTGTCCGCCGCGGTGACCGCGGCTTACTGGGCGGCGCGGCCGCGGGACTCGCGGCTGGGCGCGTGGGCTTCGCAGCAGTCACGGCCGGTGGCCACGCGGGCCGAACTCGATCGCGTGCTGGCCGAGACGACGGCCCGTTTCGCCGATGTCGACGACATTCCCGTGCCCCCGTTCTGGGGCGGTTACCTGCTGCGCCCCGACGAGGTGGAGTTCTGGCAGGGCAGGCGCGGCAGGCTGCACAACCGCATCGTGGTGCGGATCGACGGGCAGACCACAACGGTCGAACGTTTGCAGCCGTAACGAGCGGTGGCCTATGTCACTGCGCCTAAACATGGGATGACCGGGCGGCAGTGGCTAATCTGCGCTGAGTGAAGCTGCTCGCCGACACCGAACCCCTGCGTAATCGCGACTATCGCAGACTGTGGACGACCAATATCGTCACCGTCATCGGCGCTCAGCTCTCGGTGGTCGCGGTACCGCAGCAGATCTTCCAGATCACCGGCAGTTCCGGCTACGTCGGGCTGGCCGGTTTGTTCGGGCTGGTTCCGCTGGTGCTGTTCGGGCTCTGGGGCGGCGCGCTCGCCGATGTGATGGACCGGCGCACCCTGCTCGTCATCACCACGGCGGGCACGGGCCTGACCGCGGTCGCGTTCTGGGTGCAGGCCGCGCTCGGGGTGAACAATGTGTGGCTCGTCCTCGGGCTGTTCGCCACCCAGCAGGCGTTCTTCGCGGTCAACCAGCCCACTCGCAGCGCGCTGATCGCCCGGTTGCTGCCGCCGGAGCAGATGGCCTCGGCCAGTTCGCTGAGCATGACCGTGCAGAACGTCGGCATGATCGCGGGGCCGGTGCTGGCCGGTGTGCTGATCCCCGTGATCGGCCTGTCGATGCTGTATCTGATCGACTCGATCGCCCTGCTCGCGACGCTGTGGGCGGTGTGGCGACTGCCCGCCTTCCCGCCGACCGGCGAGCAGCGTCGCGCCGGGCTGCGCGCCGTACTCGACGGTTTCCGCTATCTCGCGGGCCAGCGCATCCTGCTCGCGTCGTTCGTCGTCGACATCATCGCCATGGTGTTCGGCATGCCGCGCGCGCTGTTCCCGCAGATAGCGCACGAGACGTTCCACGATCCGGCCGAAGGTGGGGTGGCGCTGGGCCTGCTGTTCGCGGCCATCGCGGCGGGTTCGGTGATCGGCGGCGTGTTCTCCGGGTGGATCCCGAGGGTGCGCAGGCAAGGGCTGGCGGTGATCGTGTGCATCGCGCTCTGGGGTGTGGCGATGGTCGGCTTCGGGCTCGCGGTGGGGCTGGCCGGGCACTGGTTCGGGCTGGGCGTGTGGCTGTGGATCGCGGTGGCCTTCCTGGCGTTCGGCGGCGCGGTCGACATGGTCTCGGCGGCGTTCCGCACGGCCATGTTGCTCAACGTGTCCACCGACGAGATGCGGGGCCGGTTGCAGGGCGTGTTCATCGTGGTCGTCGCAGGTGGGCCGCGGATCGGTGACGTTGCCCACGGTTTCGCCGCGGCGAGCATGGGTACTGCTGTAGCGGCTGCCGGTGGCGGCGTACTGGTGGTGATCGGCGTGGTGCTCGCCGCGCTGGCCTTCCCCGCCTTCGTGCGCTACCGGGTCACCCGCGCGCATTCCACCGTGGCCGTGAATTGACTTGTGCGGCAATCGGATTCGGGAATCGGGTCCGCGTGCTGGGCAATCGCCGGGCACCGCCGCGCTGATGGTGTGGAAAACGGGATCGGCGCAGGTCCCCGCCCCTGCGCCGACCTCACCGCGGCACGTGACCGGTGTGAGAACGGGACAGGACAACCCTGATTGCTCGTCCTGACCGAACAACAGCTAGCGTTAGCGCAAGCGCACCTGTGCCGACCGCACCGGTGCCTACGGTTCTAGCCTGAGAGGGATCCTTCCGTGCCCGCTGAGAACATCACCAACGTCACCGAAGACGCCAAGGCGGTACTCCAGTACCCCGGTGGCGAGTTCCCGATCTCGGTCACCAAGGCCGCGGAGGGTAACGACGGGCTCGACTTGGGCAAGCTGCTGGCCAGCACCGGTTACGTCACCTATGACCCCGGTTTCATGAACACCGCGTCGACCAAGTCGGCCATCACCTACATCGACGGTGAAGCGGGCATCCTGCGCTACCGCGGCTACCCGATCGACCAGCTGGCGGGCCGCTCGACCTTCATCGAGGTCAGCTACCTGCTCATCTACGGCGAGCTGCCGACCCAGGCCCAGCTCGACGACTTCACCGATCGCATCCGCCGCCACACCCTGCTGCACGAGGATCTGAAGCGGTTCTTCGACGGCTTCCCGCGCAACGCGCACCCCATGCCGGTGCTGTCGTCCGCGGTGAACGCGCTGTCGGCGTACTACCAGGACTCGCTGGACCCGCGCGATCCCGAGCAGGTCGAGCTGTCGACCATCCGCCTGCTGGCGAAGCTGCCGACCATCGCGGCGTACTCGTACAAGAAGTCGGTCGGTCAGCCGTTCCTCTACCCCGACAACTCGCTGTCGCTGGTCGAGAACTTCCTGCGGATGACCTTCGGCTTCCCGGCCGAGCCCTACGAGGTCGACCCCGAGGTCGCCGCCGCGCTCGACATGCTGCTGATCCTGCACGCCGACCACGAGCAGAACTGCTCCACCTCGACCGTGCGCCTCGTCGGCTCCTCCGACGCCAACCTGTTCACCTCGGTGTCCGGTGGCATCAACGCGCTGTGGGGCCCGCTGCACGGCGGCGCGAACCAGGCCGTGCTCGAGATGCTCGACGAGATCAAGGCCAACGGCGGCGACGTCAAGGAATTCATCCGCAAGGTCAAGAACAAGGAAGACGGCGTGAAGCTCATGGGCTTCGGGCACCGCGTCTACCGCAACTACGACCCGCGCGCCACGCTGGTCAAGCAGGCCGCCGACAAGATCCTGTCGAAGATCGGCGGCGACGACCAGCTGCTCGACATCGCCAAGCAGCTCGAAGAGGCCGCCCTCACCGACGACTACTTCGTGTCGCGTCGCCTGTACCCGAACGTCGACTTCTACACCGGCGTCATCTACCGGGCCATGGGCTTCCCGACCCGCATGTTCACCGTGCTGTTCGCGATGGGTCGTCTGCCCGGCTGGATCGCGCACTGGCGTGAGATGCACTCCGAGCCGCTGAAGATCGGCCGCCCGCGCCAGATCTACACCGGTTACGGTGAACGCGACTACCGCGCGATCGACAACCGCTAGTTTCGATCCGCCGTTGTCGGAAACTTTGTTGGGTACAGCAATCTATCGAAGGGGATAGCCCGCATGACCAAGCCGGAGATCGAATTCCAGGAGGGCCCCGCGCCCACCGAGCTCGTCATTACCGACCTCATCGAGGGCGAAGGCAAAGAAGCGGTGGCCGGTGGCACCGTCGAGGTGCACTACGTCGGCGTCGAGTTCGACAACGGTGAGCAGTTCGACTCCTCCTGGGATCGCGGCGAGTCCCTCACCTTCCCGCTGCGCGGCCTGATCCAGGGCTGGCAGGACGGCATCCCCGGCATGAAGGTCGGCGGCCGTCGTCAGCTGGTCATCCCGCCGGACCTCGCCTACGGTGCCGCGGGCTCGGGCCACGCGCTCTCCGGCAAGACCCTGGTCTTCGTGATCGACCTGCTCAACGCGAACTGATCGCACCGCATTTCGGCCCGTGCCTCCGCAGGGAGGCACGGGCCGTTGCTGTTTCAGGGGTAAGGCTCCCGCCTCGCGAGCCGCGGGGTAATGTGCCCCGCGTATGACGGAGCCCTACGGCTCCCGTGTGATTCGTTTCCAATGCGTTGTCCATGACAGTGACTTGTTCGATTCGCCCGGGGCCGGGTTCTTCGGGAGTTTCGGGAGGGAGATTCTCGATCATGTTCCAACACAAGGTTGTTCGCCGTGCGCTGGCCGTGGCACTGCCCATCGCCGTGGCGGTGAGCGTGGCCGGGGTCGCGTCTGCGGAGGTCGACCAGCAGACGCAGTACGCGGCGGGATTGTCGAGTGCGGGGCAGGGCTACCGCACCACGGTCGCGCCGGACCTGCGCACCGTAGCCGCCTCGGTGGAGGAGGGCCGGTTCCTGCTCGCACCCGACCGGGCCCGGGTCATCGTCGAGTCCGCGACCGGCGATCCGATCGGGGAGGTCCCCACCTCGTTCACCACGGTCAGCGGCAACGTGATCGCCCTGGCGACCGAGATCGCGTCCGACGGGCGAAGCATGACGGTGACACCGCGGCCCACCGCGGAGGCGAGCGACGAACTGAAGACCATCGCGACCACCCCCACCGCGCAATTCCCCGACCCGGTCCAGAATGCCGCCGCCATCGGCGCCGGCATCGGCGCGCTCGTCGCCGCGGTCGTGTGCATCCCGATGATCACCACGATGATCCTCTACCTGCCGTGCGTCGGCCTGGTAGGTCTCCCGAACGCGTTGATCGGCGCGCTGATCGGCGCCGTGGTCGGCGTGGCCGCACCGCACATCATCCCGCAGGTCCTGCCCTGACCCTGAAAACCCCTGCGGCCCGGTCGAAATCGACCGGGCCGCAGTGCTGTCACTCCCGGACGACTTCGACGGGGTCGGTGAGGGCGAGGGCGAGGGCGGATTGCTGGGACTGGCCTCGTGGGGGGAGGGCTTCGAGGGCCTTGCCGGTTTGGGTGTTGAGATTGCCGACGATGTTCTGCAGGGCGCCGACGCCGCCGGTGAGCTGTTCGACGGCCGAGAGGAGTTGGGCGCCGCCCTGTTCGGCGAGGGTGGGCAGGCCCTTGGCGAGTTCGGCGCCCTGGGTGAGCTGGTCGCGGGCGCCGTTGAGGCGGGCCACGACGGTGCGCAGAAGGGTGCCGAGATCGGTGTTGGGATCCACTGCGGCGCCGGTCAATTCGCTGAGGCCGTCGAGTTGGGTGCCTGCCTGGGTCGACACTGCGCGCAGCGCTTCGAGTTTGGTGATGATGTCGGCGAGCTGCGGGTCGCCCGCGAAGGGGAGGGCTTCGAGCAGGGGCAGGATCTGGTCGAGACCGGAGCCCATGGCGGCCGCGCTGGATTGGACGCCGGCGATGGTGACGCCGGTGGCGCCGAGGGCATCGGCCAGCTGATTCGCCTGCTTCGCCGCGCCGTCGACGGTTTGGTTCAGCAGCTCGATCGCCGAAGTGAGTTGGCCCGCACCCTCTTTCGCGTAGTCGAGGAAGCCGAGCATCTGCTCCGCGCCGCCGCTGAACTGGCTCGCACCGTCGGCGGCGGCGTTCACGCCCGCGCTGAGTAGCTGGGCGGTGAACTGGACCGAGGTCATCTGGTTGCGTGCCTGCGAGACCGCGGCCAGCGCCGCGTCGACGCCGGACGCGCCGATCCGATGCGTCACCACATCGACCGCGCCGTTCACCGTGTTCGTGTCGGCGCCGTCGTGGGTGGTGACGGTCACCTTGGCGCGCTTGGGTTCCGGGGTGGCGAGGGTGGCCATCGACGCGGTGAGGTCGGCGGGCAGGGTGATCACGGCGGCGTAGTCGCCCGCGTCGATCTCGCCGGGCTTCGCGACGGTCCATTCGTAGCCGCCCGCATCCTGCACAGCCTTGGCCACGCGCTCGCCGGTCGGCCCGGAATCGGCGTTGACGAGCGCGATCCCGGTCGGTGCGGCATCCTTGCCGGTACAGGCGACAGCACCGCCCGCCAGCACGAGGGCGGTGGCGAAGCAGAGCAGACGAGCGCGTTTGTCGATCACATCGGCGACGGTATCCCGGAGTTCGGTGCCGGACGTGGGAGATGTCTGAGAGTTCGTTGAGGAAGGGCGGATCGAGGGTAGCTGCCGGTATGCCGTTCGGGTACCACGAGCGATCGCCGATCGATAGCTACCTGGTCAAACTATGCCTTGTGTCACAACATATTCCGCAAACCCCTGGTGATTCGGTACAACTCTCGAGTCAATCGACATCGAGATTTTTTCGATTCGTCCGGGGGGTTCGGGGATTCTTCGGAAGCATCGGGAGGGAGAACCGAACATGTTCAGCCACAACATCACTCGCGCGGGTCGCCGTGCGGTCTTCGCCGCACTGCCGCTGGTCGTCGCGGCGTCGCTCGTCACCACGGGCACCGCGGCCGCTGACGTCACCGTCGCGCGTCAGGCCGAGATCGCCGCCGGGCTGGCAGGCGAAGGTGCCGCCGACGGTGTCGGCTACAAGACCACCGTCTCGCCGGACCTGCGCACCGTCTCCGCGACCGTCGACAACGGCCGCTTCGTGCTCTCGCCCGACTCCACCAACGTCGCCGTCATCTCGGCCACCGGAGACAAGGTCAGCGAGCTGCCGCTGACGTTGACCACCGTCGGTGGCAACAACATCGCGCTGGCTTCGGTCGTCTCCGAGGACGGCCGCACGCTGCAGATCGCCCCGCAGCTGTCCGCCGCCACCACCGACGAGCTGAAGAGCATCGCCACCAACCCCGAGGCCGGTAACCACGACCCCGTCCAGAACGGTGCGGCCGCCGGCGCCACCATCGGCTTCCTGACCGCGGCGATCCTGTGCATCCCGGGCCTGGCCGCGTTCATCATCGGCTACTTCCTGTGCGCGTTCACCTCGGGCGTCTCCTTCGCGATCACCGGCGCGGTGCTCGGCGCGGTGATCGGCCTGGTCATCCCGGAGTCGATCCCGCAGGTTCTCCCCTGATTTCCGCTTCAGTCGCTGCGCGTTAACTGTGCGGTATTCTCGCGAGTGTCTTCACCCCGTGCCGATCAGGCGCGGAACTCACGAGAGTGGAGGTTCGATGTCCGACACCGACGATGTCAAAGCCAAAGCCAAGGCCAAGGCCGAGGGCGAGAAGATCGAGGCGGAAGCGAAGAAGGCAGCGGCCAACGTGAAGGAAGCTGCCGAGCGCGCGGCGGGCAGAGTGAAGGGCGCTTTCAAGAGCGACAAGTAGTAGCGAGCTCGGCCCCGCACCCACATCACCGTGGGTGCGGGGCTTTCGTGTTTCTACCGGGCCGGTCGCACGGGCAGGTCGATGACGAGGCGGGCGCCGCCGAGTGGACTGTCCTCGAAGTACGTCAGCCCGCCGTGCAGCTGGGCCTGCTGGGCCACCAGCGCGAGGCCGAGGCCCGAACCGCCCTTGGTGGCGTTGGCGCCGCGGGCGAACCGCGCGAAGACCGCCGCACGTTCGCCGGGCGCGACACCGGTGCCGTTGTCGTCGACGGCGATGACGATCCGGCCGTGCGCGGTGCGATGTGCCGACACGACAGCGGTGGTGGCGCCGCCGTGCTTCACCGAATTGGTGAGCGCGTTGTCGACGGCCAGCCGCAGGCCCGCGGGCAGGCCCCGGGTCACCAGCTCGGCGTCGGTGTCGATGCGCACCGACAGGCCGGGGTTGTGGCGCATGGCGTCGTGGGCGGCCTGGTCGCACAGGTCGGCGACATCGGTGGGGACGTGGTCGGTCTCGGCGGTGAGATCGCCGCGGGCGAGCCGTTCCAGCGCGGACAGGGTGGTTTCCACCCTGGTCTCGTTGCGGGCGAGGTCGTCGAGGATCTCGCGACGCTGGTCGTCGGTGAGGTCGAGGGTGCGCAGGACCTCGAGGTCGGTGCGGATCGCGGTGAGCGGGGTGCGCAGTTCGTGGGCGGAGACGGCGGCGAAGTCGCGGGCGGTTTCCAGCGCGGCGGCGGTCTCGGCCTGGGCCTGGTCGACGCGGGCCAGCATGGTGTTCACCGCGTCGGCCAGCTTCACCGCTTCGTCGACACCGGAACCGTCGACCGGGCGGTCGTGTTCGTCCGGCTCGCCGCCCGCGCTGCGGGCCGACACCTGCCTGGTCAGCTTCACGATCGGGCCGACCGCACGCCCGGCGAGCAGCCAGCCCAGCGCCGCCGCGGCCGCCACCGCGATCGCCGCGCCCGCGAGGACCCAGCGTTGCTGGTCGTCGGTGGCCTTGGTGGCCTCGGTGGTCGGAATGGCCAGGGAGACAGTGCGGCCCGCGGGCTGGTTCTCGGTGGTGGTGAGCACCCGGTAGGGCTGGTCGTTCAGCTCGACGGTCTGCGAGCCGGGGGGCAGATCCGGCAGCTGGGTCGAGCTCGACGCGGTCACCTGGCCGTCGTCGCGCACCGTGAGCGCCATGGTGTTCTGCAATCCGGTCAGGTTGACGAACCCGGTTGCCAGCACCGGCTCGATCAGCACGATGCGCGAAGCGATTTCCAGTTGTTGATCGGTTTGGGTGACATTATTGCGTTCGATTGCTTGAAAACCCACGAAAGCGGCGATCGTGACGATGATGACAGCACCCGCCGCGGCTGCTCCCGCGACTCTTGTCCGGAGCGAAAACGATTGTCTGCGACGACGTTTCAGCGGTCGTTCGGAGATCATTTCGATTCCCGGAGTACGAAACCCACCCCGCGAATCGTATGCAAAATCCTTGGCGTGTCATCTATTTCGAGTTTCCTGCGCAGGTATCCGACGAACACGTCCACCACATTCGTATCGGCTATGAAATCGTAACCCCACACCAATTCCAGCAGTCGTTCTCGCGTCAACACCACACCGGCATTCCGGGCGAGCGTCGACAGCAAT
The DNA here is from genome assembly GCF_053608825.1 of Nocardia sp. NPDC055002. NCBI lineage: Bacteria > Bacillati > Actinomycetota > Actinomycetes > Mycobacteriales > Nocardiaceae > Nocardia > Nocardia sp. NPDC055002. Next base: position 577,761 of record NZ_JBSGWE010000003.1, on the reverse strand, counting down.
TCGAATTCCCTTTTGGTGAGCTCGATTTCGCGCCCGTGCAGTAGCGCGCGATACCCCGCCACATCGACCAGCAGCGGCCCGACCGTCAGCGCGCCGGGCGCCACGGGTTCGGGTGTGTCGGTGCGGCGGCGCAGCAGGGCCTTGATCCTGGCCACCAGCTCGGCCAGCTCGAACGGTTTCACCAGGTAGTCGTCGGCGCCCGACTCGAGGCCCGCGATCCGGTCGTCCACCGAAGCACGGGCGCTGAGCACGCAGATGGGCACGTCATTGCCCATCGCCCGCAAGGCCGTGACCACCCCGGCACCGTCGAGGACCGGCATGTTCATGTCGAGGACCACCGCGTCGGGCGCCTGCTCGGCGACGGCCCGCAGCGCGGCACCACCGTCGCGCGCGACCAGCACCCGGAACCCGGACAGCCGCAGGCCGCGTTCGACCGAGGCGAGAACGTCCTCGTCGTCATCGACGACGAGAACGGTAGAGGAAGTCACGTGGTGAGCTTATATTTCTGGCGGCGCGGGCGCCGCGGGGTCTCGGCCTGGTGGCCTCGATCTTCCCTCCCGGCGGGCACTCCTTCGTCGCACCCTCTGGTCAGTCCAGATCGAGGCGGCCGAGACGCCCCTGCGGGGCTGCGAAGACCTCGGAGGTCTACGGGGCAGGGGAGACCGGGTCGTTGTCCTGTTCGGGGGTGGCGGCCGGCGTGATGCTGCCCAGTGGTGGGTTGGCGAGGATGCGGTCCGCCAAGGCGGTGAGGACGTGGGGATCCTCGATGGTGGCGGGGGTTTCGACGTGTTCACCGGCGGTGAGCTGGCGGATCGTCTTGCGCAGGATCTTGCCGGAACGGGTCTTGGGCAGGCCGGTGACGATGATCGAGTCGTGCAGGGTGGCGATCGCGCCGATCTGGGCACGTACCCGGTCGTCGAGTTCGGCGCGCAACTGCTGCTGGTCGATCTCGACACCCTGCTTGAGCACCACATATGCCAGCGGGAGGCTGCCCTTGAGCTCGTCGGGCATGCCGATCACCGCGCATTCGGCGACGGCCTCGTGCCCGGCGATGGCGGCCTCGATGCTGCCCGCTGACAGGCGATGCCCGGCGATGTTGATCACGTCGTCGCTGCGGCCGAGGACGTAGAGATAGCCGTCCTCGTCGAAGTAGCCGGAGTCGCCGGTGAGGTAGTGGCCGGGGAAGGCCGACAGATACGAGCGGATGAAGCGATCCCGGTCGCGCCACAAGCCGGTCAGGCAGCCGGGGGGCAGCGGCAGCCCGATCACGATGTTGCCCTCGGTCCCGGCGGGCACCGCGTTGCCGTTCGCGTCGAGCACACGCAGCCGGTAGCCGGGCACCGGCACACTCGCCGAACCAGGCTTGACCGGCAGTTCCTGCAGGCCGAGCGGGTCGGCGCAGATCGGCCAGCCGGTCTCGGTCTGCCACCAGTGATCGACCACCGGGGTGTCGGGGTGATCGGCCAGCAGGGTGTTCGTCGCCCAGTCGAAGGTGGCCGGATCCAGGCGCTCGCCCGCGCAGAACAGCGCGCGCAGCCGGGACAGGTCGTGGCGGTGGGCCGCGGTGGCGTCGGGGTCGGCGCGGCGGATCGCGCGCAACGCGGTCGGCGCGGTGAACAGCACCCGCACGTCGTGCTCGTCGACGATTCGCCAGAACGCGCCCGCGTCGGGGGTGCCGACCGGTTTGCCCTCGTAGAGCACCGTCGTCGCGCCGACCAGCAGGGGTGCGTAGACGATGTAGGAGTGGCCGACGACCCAGCCCACATCGGAGGCGGCCCAGAACACCTGACCAGGGCCGACGTCGTAGATATTGCGCATCGACCAGGCCAGCGCCACCGCGTGCCCGCCGTTGTCGCGCACCACGCCCTTCGGCTTACCGGTGGTGCCGGAGGTGTAGAGGATGTAGAGCGGATCGGTGGCGGCCACCGAGACCGGATCGGCGGGCGCCACCCCGTCGACGCAGTCGTCCCAATCGACCCAGCGGGCGGCGACGGTCTGCTCCGAGGACGGCAGCACGTCGGTGGCGGGCAGGGCGGCGGGGAACTCGATCGTCGTGAACTGGGGCCGCTGCTTCACGATCACGGTGCGCACCGACGCGGTCTCGGCGAGATCGAGCGCGGCCATCACGATCGGCGGGTAGTCGATGCGGCGGTTGGGTTCCAGGCCGCCCGAGGCGGTGATGATCAGGACCGGCTCGGCGTCGTCGATGCGGGCGGCCAGCTCGGGTGCGGCGAACCCGCCGAACACCACCGAGTGCACCGCGCCGATGCGGGCACAGGCCAGCATCGCGATCACCGCTTCGGGGATCATCGGCAGATAGATCACCACCCGATCACCGGCCACCACACCGAGATCGCGCATGGCTCCCGCGAACTCGGCCACCGCGTCGAGCAATTCGGCGTAGGTGTAAATCGTGGTGGTGTCCGTCATAGCGGAGGCATATATGAGGGCGGGTTGATCGGCGTGTCCACCCTGGTCGACAGTGCCCGCCCTGACGTGGCGGTCGAGGGCGTTCACACAGGTATTCAGGCGGGCATCGGGGAACCACCGGGCCGACCGCTTATCGGCGGCATCGACGATCTGCTGCGGTTCGACATCCCACTCGATGCCCTGAGCTGCGGCGGACCAGAAGTCGGCTGGGTCGACCAGGCTGGTCTGATAGACCGGCCGGTACTCGTGTTCGGTGTCCAACCCCGTGACTCCCTAGCCTCGCTTCGATGCCCGCTCGATAGATCCAGATGATTGTGGCAGACTTCACGCGACACCCGAGGGGGTGCCGCGACCTTTGGTTTTGCCTACAACGGGCTGGTCATGGAGCGGACCTCTACCGGGAGTCAGCCAAGAAGTTATTGATCCGTTAGAATCCGATGTCACTTATTCGGGCAGTCGTAGACGCAATTTCTCGGCCAGCCGTAGTTCTCGGCCAGCAGCCACTGGCGAGCCACCCTCGCGCCTGTGGAGGTTCGCCTCAGGCGCACGGTACGAGGCCAGTTTGGAAAGTGAGTGGGAGATGCGTGACGCCGCTAGGTCCGGCAGCAAACGCTGGGCGCTCGGCAACTGGGACCTGCGTTGGAAGGTTACGGCCGTACTTGCCGTGCCACTCGCGGTCGCGGTCGGGCTCGGCGTGTCGAGAATTACCTCCGAGTTCTCGGAGGCCAACCGGCTCTCCAGTATCAACGAGCAGGTAGACACGATTCCGACGGTCACCGCGCTGAGTGCAGGCACGGCGAAGGTGGCCGGCAGCCAGTTGGTGCCGGCCGGTCCGGGGGTCACCCTGGTCACCGACAAGGACCTCGCCGATCTCGACGCCGCGGTCGCCGCGGCCGAGACCTCGCTCGGTCGGCTGACCGATCTGCCTGCCGCGCACGGCGCGCTCGAGCGGATGGTCAAGCAGGCCAAGAACGTGCGCGCGCAGGGTAAGGCGCTGTCGACGTCCGCCGAGCCGGTGCTCTCCGGGGTCGAGCAGATGACCCAGGACAGCGTCAGCATCGTGGAGACCACCATCGCTCAGGTGAGCGATCCGGTGATGGACACGGCCAAGCTGCGTCTGGTCGACTCGCTCAACACGCGTTCGGTGCTCGTCGACGAGCTCGCCGGTCTGGCCGGGATGCTGCGTGGGCAGGACACGGGGGCCCAGACCTTCCTCACCGGTGTCGCGACCGAGAGCCATCTGCTCGACGTGCTGTCCAACCGCTTCCCCGACGGCGATCGGGTGATCGCCGACCTCAAGGCTCAGGCCGATATCCGGGCGAACCTGATCAGCAGTCCCGAGGTGTCCGCGGGCAAGCTGCCCGTCGGCGACTTGCGTACCTCGCTCTACTCGAGCTTGCAGGCCTACGAAGGCGTCGTGAACGAGGCCACCAAGGCCATCGAGGTCTCGATGGACGAGCTCACCGATGCGGCCGCCACCGGTGCCTGGACCTATACCGCTGTCGTCATCGCGACGATCCTGGCCGCGCTGCTGCTCGCCGTGTTCGTCGCCCGCTCGATGATCGTGCCGCTGCACCGCCTCCGCCTGGCCGCGCTGCGCGTCGCCGAGTCCGATCTGCCGCACGAGGTCGCCCAGCTCCGTAACGGTGCCGCGCCCGAGGACGTGCCGCTCGAGCCGATGCCGGTGCGCTCCGACGAGGAGATCGGCCAGCTCGCCCGCGCCGTCGACGATATCCACGGTCAGGCGCTGCGCTTGGCCAGCGACCAGGCGCAGATGCGTTCGCAGGTCAACGACATGTTCGAGACGCTGGCCCGCCGGTCCAAGTCGCTCGTCGACCATCAGCTCACCCTCATCGAGGCGATGGAGTACGACGAGAAGGACCCGCGCCTGCTCGAGAACCTCTTCCGGCTCGACCACCTCGCCGCGCGCATGCGCCGTAACGGTGACAACCTGCTGATTCTCGCGGGCACCAAGCAGCGCCGTACCAAGTCGGCCCCGGTCGAGATCGCCGACGTGCTGCGTGCCGCGATCTCCGAGGTCGAGGACTACGAGCGGGTCAAGCTCGGCGCCACGCCGCGCGGCTCGCTGGTGGAACCGGCCGCCTCCGATATGGCGCACCTGTTCGCCGAGCTGCTCGACAACGCGCTGCGGGCCTCCCCGCCGGAGACCGACGTCAAGTTCACCTTCGCCCAGGCGCACGACCAGGGCCTGCTGATCGAGGTCGCCGACCGCGGTATCGGTATGCCGCCCGCGGAGATGTCGGAGATCAACCACCGGCTCGGGCAGACCGCCGAGCCCGGTCCCGACACCGCCCGTCACATGGGTCTGTTCGTGGTCGGCCGGCTGGCCGAGCGCCACGGGCTCACCGTGCGCCTTCGCCCGACCTTCGATACCGCGCGCGATCCCGGCGTCACCGTCACCGTGCACGTGCCGGTCGGCCTCATCGTCGCCGGTGCCGGTGGCCCGGTGGTGGCGCCGCAGACTTTGCAGCAGCAGCAGAACGCGCCCGCACCGCAGCAGCAGCGGCCGAACCCGCAGCAGCAGCCGAGCAGCACCATGCAGACCCGCGCGATCACCCGCACCCCGGGTGGCAACGTGATGGTCACCGTCGATCCCGGCACCAGTGGGCCCCCGGCGGGTGCCGGTGGTGGCTTGCCGCAACGTCAACCGGGCAACTCGATGGCGTCGGGCGCGGCCCAGGACGCGAACGAGCAGTCGTCGCCGTCGCTGCGTCCGCCCACCCCGGGGCAGGGCAACGTGCCCCAGCGCGGCAAGCTCGCCGCGGCGAGCCTGCCCAAGCGCACCCTGGCACCGGGTGGACCGCAGCGTCCGCCCGCCGGGCCGGGTCAGCAGGGTCCGGGTGAGCAGAAGCCCGGTGGGCCGCCGCAGGCCGGTGGTGGGCTGCCGCAACGTCAGCCGGGTGCGAACGGCGCGCCGTCGCGGGAGTCCGCGCAGCCGCCCGTGCAGTCGCCGCGTGACTCGGCGCCGCCTCAGCGCGATTCGGCACAGACGCAGCGGGGGAGCACCCCCGGTGGGTTGCCGCAGCGTTCGCCGGGCGCCAATGGCGCCCCGCAGCGTGATCCTTCGGTCGGTCTGCCCCAGCGCGATCCGTCGCCGCGGCTACCGCAGCGGGAGCAGACCGGCGGTCTGCCGCAGCGTGACCCGGCAACGGGTCTGCCGCAGCGCGATCCGTCGACCGGCCTCCCGCAGCGTGAACAGACCGGTGGCCTGCCGCAGCGTGATCCGGCAACGGGTCTGCCGCAGCGCGATGCCGCGAACGCCCAGCGTGATCCGGCGCAGTCGACCGGGTTGCCGCAGCGTGGTCAGGGAAGCGCTGCGCCGCAGCGTGATTCCGAGCCCGTGCAGCGTGACCCGTCGAACGGCCTCCCGCAGCGGGGCAGCGCCTCCGGCGGTCTGCCGCAGCGCGATCCCGCGCCGCGGCTGCCGCATCGGGATCAGTCCGGTGGTTTGCCGAGGCTCGATCAGACCGGTGGTCTCCCGCAGCGTGAGCAGACCGGTGGTCTGCCGCAGCGTGATCCGTCCAACGGCCTACCGCAGCGGGACCAGACGGGCGGTCTGCCGCAGCGCGACCCGTCCAACGGCCTCCCGCCGCGCGATCGGTCCACTGGACTGCCGCAGCCTGAGCAGACCGGTGGTCTGCCACAGCGTGATCCGGCCAGCGGACTTCCGCAGCGTGCCCAGCCCGCCCGTCCGGCCAATGGTCTGCCGCAGCGCGCTACCCCTGCGCCGCAGCAGGATTCGGCCGCCAACGGTCTGCCCCAGCGCGCTCCGGCAGCGGGTCAACCGCAGCGGGACGCGCCCAACGGCCTGCCCCAACGTGCGGCTGCGCCGAATGGGCTGCCGCAGCGTGATCCCGGGGCTAGTGTTGTACCGCAGGCGAACGCCGGGCCAGGAGTGGCTCTGCCGCAACGGGATCGGGACCCTGCGGGGCCGGATAACGCTGCGTCGGCAGGGCGTGATCCGGGTCGGCACAGCTTCCGGTCCAATCCGGTCAAGGCTGCGTCGTTCTTCCAGACCAGGTTGCAGCCGGCACCGGAAGGTGATTCCGTGATGGGCGGAACGCCGATCTTCGCCGAGATGATGTCGGCGTGGCTCACGGACGAGAATTCCGACCGGAACCAGATGGCTGCCGCTTTCGAATCACCGGGTGACGAGGGTTGGCAGGCCGCACGTGCGGCCAGCGAAGCTCAGTCCGAGGTGCGTACCGCCGCCGGCTTGCCTCAGCGCAGTCCGGGCGGAAGGCTTGTGCCGGGTGGTGTGAGCGGCACCGCTGATCGCACCCCGCAGCAACGCGATCCCGCCACGATCCGGAACAGCCTGAGTCGTCACCAGCAGGGTGTCCGGGATGGCCGCGCAATGAAGGCAATGAACCTAACCGGAGATAAAGGAGACCGATGAACCCCGATCTAGGTGGTACGAACCGTCAGCTGGATTGGCTGGTTTCGAACTTCGCCAACGAGGTTCCTGGCGTAGCCCATGCCGTCCTGGTCTCGGCTGACGGACTGTTGATGGCCGCGAGCGCTCAGCTCCCGGTCGACCGCGCGGAGCAGCTCTCCGCGGTGACCGCCGGACTGGCAAGCCTTTCCGTCGGCGTGTCGAATCTGTTCGAAGGCGGTACGGTACTCCAGTCCGTCGTCGAGATGGAGCACGGATACCTGCTGCTCATGGCAGTCGGCGACGGCTCCTACCTAGCGGTCCTGACCAACACCTCGTGTGACATCGGTCAGGTCGGCTACGAAATGGCACTTCTGGTCGAGCGCGTTGGCCAGACGGTCCAGGCCACGCCGCGCGTCACGATGGGTTCCTGATGGTGGGATGGACATAGACGATCACCGCATGGGGAGCGCCGAGCCCAGCCTCGTCCGCCCGTACTCCTTGACTGCCGGCCGCACCAGGCCGGCGGTCGAGTTGGCGCTGGAGGCACTCGTCGCATCGCATCCGGTCGCCATGGAGCGGCAGTACGAACTGAACAACCTCGAAACGTCCATCGTGGAGTTGTGCAGGCAATCGCCGTCCGTTGCCGAGATAGCTGCCCAGCTGTACATCCCGATCGGGGTGGCCCGGGTACTCGTAGCCGATCTGATCGAGGCCGGCCACGTCCGGGTTTCGGCAACTTTGAAAGACGATTCCAGCGACGATGAACGTCGCGAGCTGATCGAAAGGGTTCTCAGTGGACTCCGGCGTATTTGATTCGACGGCGCAGGTCGATACCCGCACGGCCAAGCCGACTTCGGCGAAGATTGTGGTCGCCGGCGGCTTCGGTGTGGGTAAGACCACGATGGTCGGCGCGGTGTCGGAGATCGTTCCGCTGCGCACCGAGGCGTTGGTCACCAACGCCAGTACCGGAATCGACAACCTGACCGGTATTCCGCAGAAGTCCACCACCACGGTGGCGATGGACTTCGGCCGTATCAGCCTCGCCGACGACCTGGTCCTGTACCTGTTCGGTACGCCGGGCCAGTACCGGTTCTGGTTCATGTGGGACGACCTGATCCGCGGCGCCATCGGCGCCGTGGTGCTGGTCGACACCCGCAGGCTCGAAGACAGCTTCGCCGCTGTCGACTACTTCGAGGCCCGCGGGCTGCCGTTCCTGGTGGCGCTCAACGAGTTCGACGACGCGCCGAAGTACCCGCTCGAGGACATCCGCCAGGCCCTGGCGGTTCCCGCCGACGTGCCGATCATGTCGATCGACGCCCGTCGCCGGGAACCGGCCAAGCAGGCCCTGGTCGCCTTGACCGAGTACGCGCTGCGCAAGGTCATGCAGGGTTACTGAGCTGAGTCTCTGCGCTGATGGACGGGGCTGCTGCGATGAAGGCCGCAGCCCCGCTCTTCGTTCAGGACCAGTTCAGGACTCCGGTTCGGGATCGGGCCGGGTCCAGCCGAGGATCATCGCCGGCGCACAGCCGCCGGCCATGATCGTGGCCAGCATCATCAATCCGCCCGCGTAGGCGATGCGATAGGCGTCGGCCTCCGGTGAGAACGCGCTGCCGAAGATCAGGTACGCCAACGGTGCCATGGTCAGCGACTGGGTGAGCGCTAGTCCCGCCGAGCGGGCCTTGTTGCGCTCGGAGATCTCCAGTTCGTCGAGCATCTGGTCGGGCGCGTGATCCTGGCCGCCCGAAGCGATCCGCAGCATCGTCCAGCTCGGCAGGAACACCAGTGCCGAGACGATCGCGACTCCTGGCGCCCCGAACAGGTCGAGCGCGCGCATCACTCCGGCGACTGCGATCCCGAGCAGCGCGATCGTCACGATCACCACGAGAATCCGCCGTCGGTGCAGCGACCGCCAGCTCTTCAGCATCCCCGCTGTCCGTTGTTCCTGCACGAGCCAGCGCCGGACCCGATAGTTCTGGTAGCGGTCGATGAGCGTACTGGTCATGGCGTCTCGCCTTTCGTGCGTGGGTAGAGCTCGGCCGACAGCGGCCCGAATTCCTTGCGGGAGAACACGACTTCGATCGGTAGCGCGAACACATCGCAGATGCGCATCGCCAGATCGAGGCTCGGATAGTGATCGCCACGCTCGAGCGCGCCGATCGTCTGGACGTTCACGTTGACGGCCTCGGCAAGCGCCGCGCGGCTCATCCGATGCTCCGCACGCAACACGGCGATGCGATTGAAGATCGGCAGGGTTTCCCCTCTTCTGACTGGGCTCACCTAATGAAGTGTTGTAAAAACACAACATATTGTCAAGATATCCCAATGTTCCGCTGTGATCTCGTGACCGTGGCCGAACCTGTCCGGCTACGCTCGGAGCGTGCGGATGTCGGCGGATGACTTACTCGGCCAGTTGCTCGACGCGGGCTCTTTCGTGAGCTGGGACCGGGCGCCGATCGAGCCTGCCGTGTCACCGCGGTATCGCCAGGACCTCATCGCGGCGGCCGATCGGGCAGGGACCGATGAGGCGGTGCTGACGGGGGAGGGGTTGTTGCGCGGGCGGCGAGTCGCCGTGATCGCCTGCGAGTTCGCGTTTCTGGCCGGATCGATCGGGGTGGCAGCGGCCGAGCGGATCGTGTGTGCCGTCGAGCGCGCCACCGAACTCGGGCTGCCGCTGATCGCCTCGCCGACCTCCGGCGGCACTCGGATGCAGGAGGGGACAGTCGCTTTCGTGCAGATGGTGAAGATCGCGGGTGCGGTGGCCGTGCACAAGTCGGCGGGGCATCCGTATCTGGTGTATCTGCGCGATCCGACGATGGGTGGAGTGTTCGCGTCGTGGGGGTCGCTGGGACACATCACCTTCGCCGCGCCCGGCGCGCTCATCGGGTTTCTGGGCCCTCGCGTGTACGAAGCCTTGTACGGCAAGCCGTTTCCGCCCGGCGTGCAGACGGCGGAGAACCTCTATCGCAACGGTGTGATCGACGGTGTGGTGACGGTGGAGGTGTTCCGGCGGATCGCACACCGGGCGATGAGCGTCGCCGCCGGCGCTGTCGTCCCGATGACGACCGAGCCGGGTTGGGCTGCGCCGGTGCGTAGTCCGTCGACCCCGGCGAATCCGACTGCCGGCGCCTGGGATTCGGTGCTCAGTTCGCGGCGGCCCGGCCGTCCGGGCATTCGGGACCTGCTTCGCCATACGACACAACGGGTTCCGCTCAGCGGGACCGGTCGTGGTGAGTCCGATCGCACTGTCCTGCTCGCCCTGGCCCGGTTCGCCGGTCAACCGTGTGTCGTGTTCGGGCACGACCGATCCGGTCAGGAGGGCGAGCACACCATGGGCCCGGCCGCCCTGCGCGAGGCGCGGCGCGCGATGGTCCTGGCGCGAGAACTGCGGCTGCCGCTGGTGCTGGTCATCGACACCGTCGGCGCAGCCCTGTCCAAGGAGGCCGAGGAACGCGGGCTCGCCCCCGAAATAGCGCGCTGCCTGGCCGATCTCGTCACCCTCGATACCCCGACCGTCTCCGTGCTGCTCGGCCAGGGCACCGGCGGTGGCGCGCTCGCGCTGTTGCCCGCCGACCGGGTGCTCGCCGCCAGGCACGGCTGGCTGGCCCCGCTGCCGCCGGAAGGGGCGAGCGCCATCGTCTTCCGCGATATCGCGCACGCACCGGAAATGGCTGCCGCACAAGGCATCAGATCGGCTGACCTGCTCGAAGACGGGGTGGTGGACCGGATCGTCGAGGAGTACCCCGATGCCGCCGACGAACCGGTGGCCTTCGCCCGTCGCACGGTCCTGGCGATCGCCGCCGAACTGGCGGCGCTGCGCACCTACGAGCCCGCCGAACTGCGCACGCTGAGGCAGCGCCGATACCGGCGAATCGGACTGGCCGGAGCTGTGTACTGAATCGCGGGCAATCCCCTGACCAGCGCCCCGCTTCTCGGTACGGGGAAACACGCGACGCGCCGTCGTTGACGCCACACCCAACCACTTCTACCTTCGAGAGGGTGACCTTCCGCAGCGAGAGCAGCCCTGTCCCCACCATCGTGCTCAATGACGGGAACGTGATCCCACAGCTCGGCTTCGGTGTGTTCCAGGTGCCCGCGGAAGACGTCACCGGGGTGGTGGCCGAGGCGTTGAAGGTCGGCTACCGCAGTATCGACACGGCCGCGGTCTACGGCAACGAGGAAGGCGTAGGCCGCGCCATCCGTGAATCGGGGATCCCCCGCGACGAACTCTTCATCACCACCAAGCTGTGGAACGCCGACCAGGGCTACGACAGCACCCTGCGCGCCTTCGACACCAGCATGCGGCGCCTCGGCCTGGACTATCTGGACCTGTATCTGATCCACTGGCCGGTGCCCTCGGCCGGCCGCTACGTCGACACGTTCCGCGCGTTCCAGGCGCTGAAGTCGCAGGGCCGGATCGGCTCGATCGGTGTCTCCAACTTCCGGGTGATCGATCTGGAGACCCTGATCGCCGACGCGGGCGAGATCCCGACGGTGAACCAGATCGAACTACATCCCACGCTGTCCCAGCGTGACCTGCGGCAATACGACGCCAATCACGCGATCGCCACCGAAGCGTGGAGCCCGCTGGGACAGGGCACGCTGCTGGGCAACCCCACCATCGTCGACATCGCGAAGCAGCTCGACCGCACCCCCGCGCAGGTCATCATCCGGTGGCACCTGCAGCTGGGCAACATCGTCATTCCGAAGTCGGTCACGCCGTCGCGGATCGCCGAGAATTTCGACGTGTTCACCTTCGAACTCGACGCCGATGCGATGGAGTCGATCAGCCGCCTCGACTCGGGCAAGCGGGTCGGCGCCGATCCGTCGACGTTCAGTGCCGGTCTGGACTGAGCCCTAGGAAGCCGGTCAGCTCGCGGGCTGCCGCCCGGCCCGCCCGGTTGGCGCCGATCGTGCTGGCCGAGGGCCCGTAGCCGATGAGATGGATGCGCGGGTCGACGGCCACCTGCGTCGCCAACCGCCCGGTCATGGTGATCCCGCCGCCGGGTCCGCGCAGCCGCAAGGGCGCCAGGTGATCCAGTGAGCTTCGGAAACCGGTGGCCCACAGGATCACGTCGGCCGCCTGGAAACTGCCGTCGGCCCAGCGCACACCGGTGGGCTCGATCCGCTCGAACATCGGCAGCCGTCGCAGCACACCCCGCTCGCGGGCGGCTCGCAAGCGGTTGTCGAGCGGCAGTCCGGTCACCGAGACGACCGATCCCGGCGGCAGGCCCGCCCGGACGCGGTCCTCCACCAGTGCCACCGCGTCGCGCCCGTCCTGCTCGGCGAACGGCGTTTCCCGCCAGCGCGGCTCCGACCTGGTGACCCATGTGGTGGAGGTCACGAGCGAGATTTCGTCGAGTAACTGCACCGCCGAGATGCCCCCGCCGACGATGACGACATGTTTGCCCGCGAACTCGTCGGCCGTGCGGTAGTCGCGGGTGTGCAACTGTCGGCCCGCGAAGGTGCCGGCGCCCGGATATCGGGGGACGAACGGGTGCTCCCAGGTGCCGGTGCCGTTGATCAGACCTCGCGTGCGAAGAGTGCCCGCGCCCTCGGTTTCGACCTGTAGTACCTCGCCTCGGCCCGCGCAGCTCTGCCCGTCGGCGGTCCGATCGCAGACGACTTTCACCGTCACCTGCCGTTGAACCTGCAGTTCGAAGCGCTTTTCGTAGAGCTCGTAGTAGTGCGGCACCGCGCTGGCGGCTCGCGCCGACTCCGATCCCGCCGGCAGTGTCTCGGCGAAGGACATCCCCGGCAGGTCGTGCACCCGGTTCACGGTGGTCAGGGTCAGCGACGGCCACCGGAACTGCCAGGCGCCACCGGGGCCCGGTGCGTGGTCGACGATGCGGAAATCGCGTTCGGGCACCAGCCCGAGCTTGCGCAGGTGATAACCGGCGGAAAGCCCAGCCTGACCCGCGCCGATCACCAGGATGCCGAAATCCGTCCTCGCCACAGCCGTCGATGCTATCGCCTTGCCCGGCGTTGCCGACGGGCTGTGGCAGAGTGTGAACATCCACGAAATCTGGGAGATTCTGGGGAGGATGCATGCTCGGCGTGACCCGCGATGGTGATGTGATCACCATCGAATTGCAGCGCGAGGAACGGCGCAACGCGCTCAACGAGGACCTGGTCGGGCAACTGCGCGCCGCCGTGCTCGACGCGGTGGCACAGGGTGCGCGTGCCATCGTGCTCACCGGCCGCGGGCCGATCTTCAGCGCGGGCGCCGATCTGTCGGGGGTGTACTCCGAGTCGTTCCTGAGCGGTCTGCTCGACATGCTGCACACGATCGAATCCGTGCCGGTCCCGGTGATCTCGGCGATCAACGGTGGTGCGCTCGGTGCGGGCGTGCAGCTGGCGCTGGCCTCGGACCTGCGGGTGATCGAGCCCGACGCCTACATCGCGGTGCCGGCCGCCAAGCTCGGCATCTCAGTCGATCGCTGGACGGTGTCGCGGCTGGCGGCCCTGATCGGTGGCGGCCCGGCCCGGACGATCCTGCTCGGCGCCGAATCCGTCTCCGCCGCAGACGCGTACGCCTACGGCTTCGCCAACAAGCTCGGCACCCTCGCCGACGCCAAGGACTGGGCCAAGTCCATCGCCGCGCTGGCGCCGCTGTCGCTGCAAGCGATGAAACTGATGCTCAACGACGACGGCACCGGCGATCCGGCGAGCGCGCAGCAGCAGGCCGCGCTGGCGGCCGCGTGGAGCAGCGACGACGCGAAAGAGGGCCGCCTGGCCCGGCAGGAGAAGCGCCCGGCGAAGTTCGTGGGGCGCTGATGCGGATCACACGTCTGGCAGGTTCGCTGGCGAGCACCTTCGGTCTCGCCTGGATGGCCCGCGCGGTGTGGGGCCTGCCCACCTCGATCGGTGCGGGCCCGTCGGCGATCGCGCCGACCGCGATCGGCAAGTCCTCCTATCGCGACGGCCGTTTCCACAACACCGAGCCGAGCTCGATGCTCGCCGCCGGTGCCGCGCCGTCGCTGATCTGGTCGGGGCTCACCAAGGGACGCCTCGGCCGCCCTGCCAATCCCGTCCCGCTGGTCACCCCCGCGGTTCCCGAGCAGGCCGCCGAGCTCGCGGTGACCTGGTACGGGCACGCCAGCGCGCTGGTGGAACTCGACGGTTACCGAGTGCTGGCAGACCCGGTGTGGAGCGAACGGGTCTCCCCGTCCCCGGTGGTCGGCCCGGCCCGCCTGCACCCGGTCCCCGGCGAGCTGGCGCAGGTGCCGCAGGTCGACGCCGTAATCATCTCCCACGATCACTACGACCACCTCGACAAGGCCACCGTCGACGGACTCGTCCGCACCCAGCTCGCGCCGTTCGTCGTGCCCACCGGCATCGGCGCGCACCTGCGCCAGTGGGGCGTGCCCGAATACCGGATCATCGAGCTCGACTGGGGTGGCTCGGTCTCGCTCGGACGCGACGCCGAGGACCGCGGCCTCACCATCACCTGCGCCGAGGCCAGGCACTTCTCCGGCCGCGGGCTCGTCCGCAACACCACGCTGTGGGCGTCGTGGGCGCTGTCCGGCCCGACCAAGCGGGTCTACTTCGGCGGCGACACCGGCTACACCAAGGCGTTCTCCCAGGCGGGCGCGGTGCTCGGCCCCTTCGACCTCACGCTGCTGCCCATCGGCGCCTACGACGAGCGCTGGACCGATGTGCACATGAATCCCGAAGAGGCGGTGCGTGCCCACGCCGACCTGTGCCTCGGCGACGCAAGCTACGGCCTGCTGGTCCCGATCCACTGGGCAACGTTCAACCTGGCCTTCCACGGTTGGTCCGAACCCGTCCGGCGCCTGGTGTCGGCGGCCGCGGATGCGGGTACTCCGGTCGTAGTGCCCAAGCCGGGCCAGAGGGTGGTTCCGAATGACCTCCCACCACGGGATTCGTGGTGGGAAGATGTGGAGTGACCGTTGCCGTGGTGCGCGAATGTCAGACGCTCCATCAGGCAGCCTCACCTTGCGGTGATGCGGTCCCCGTCGAACCCAGCTCACGCTGCGACGGGGTAGACGTTTCACAGCCTCCTGCCTCGCCCGCTCGCGCGGGCTCGGACTTGCGGATGGCTCCACGTCCTGGCACCGACCCACTGTCGGCACAACCCTGTTCACCCACCTTGGACAGGCGGGTCTCGCCGAGTCGGGCGAGGTTGATCGCGGCATTACGGTCACGATCAATCGACAAACCACAGAACTCACAGCGATAGACGCGGTCGGCGAGGGTCAGGTTTGGCTTTCGCCCACCACACCCCGAACAGGTCTTCGAGCTCGGAAACCACCGATCAGCTTCCACCAACACCGACCCGTACCAGCGAGTTTTGTACGCCAGCAGTTGTCGGATTTGGGCCAGCGCCGCGTCAGCGAGCGCTCGGTTCAGCCCTTTCTTCCGGACGCCACCGGCAGACCGCATCCCGGCTGCGTTCAGTGTTTCCACTGTGATCACCTGGTACTGCTGGGCCAGGTGGGTGGTGGTCTTGTGTAAAACGTCACGGCGGATCGCGGCAGCCTGTCCGCGCGTTCGGCAGATCCGAGCGGTGGTGGTCTGCCACCGCTTCGACGGCCGCCGCCGGGCTTTCGCAACCGGGTCATACGGACCCTGCTGACGCGCCGCCCGCCGTTGCAATACCCGCAACCGGGCATGTGCGGCAGTCAAGGGTTTCGGTGCCTGAACACGGGCTACCTCACAGCCGTCGGGGGTCGCGATCACCAGAAGCGCGTCGGCTTTGACCCCGACATCGACCCCGGCCACCGGGCGCGGTGACCGGTGGACATGCCCGGGACGGGTTTTAGCGGCGACAAGTGTTTGGAATGAGACGTACCAGCGGTCACGCGAGTCCTGGGCGAGTGTCGCGGAGAGGATGCGAGCGGTTCCCGCCTCGACTCGGCGCGCGAGTTTGCGGGTCGACTCATGTGTCTTGATCCGCCCGACCCGCGGGAGGACGATGTGATGGCGATCGGGCTCGACCCGGATCGCCCCCGTCGTGAACCGAACGCACCGCCGAGCCCGACCCGCGGTTTTGAATCTCGGGAACCCGGCCGGTTTACCGGCTCTCAGACCGGTCCGGGATGTAGCCCAGTTTTCCAGCGACCGGGCGAGGGCATCGAGTCCGGAGTTGTAGGCCTCCTTCGAGTTCTGCGCCCACCACGGCGCGTGTTCGTGTTTGCGCTGGTTCCAGACCTTGCGGAGTCCGGGTAGCGACCAACCGACCGGCGGGGTCAGTTCGGTCTCGGAGATCTCGTAGCTGCGTTCCGCGGTGCGTTGATCCATCACAGCTTTGATCAAGGCGAGCATGTGATTGAACGCGAACCTGGATGCACCGCAATGCGATCGGAGCACCGGTTGTTGCTGCGAGGTGGGGTCGAGCGCGAATCGGTAGGCTTGCATCGTCCATCCGTCCGGGATGTCGAACCTCGCCATCCGCGATCAACTCCTTTCTTCTGGGTCTCGTTGCTGCTCGCCAACAGCGGTTACGATGCCATAGCGGTGAGACATATTTCGGTCCATGCCAGCGCTCGGGCCGCGACAGTGGTGATGTGTGCCCAGTACCTTCCTCTCGAAAGGAACACGGTCAGATGAGTCTCGTGGATACGCTCAAGGGCTTGCTCGGTAAGGGCAAGGTAGCGGTCGAACAGAACGCCGACAAGATCAATGAGGCGGTCGACAAGGCCGGCACCTTCATCGATGACAAGACCAAGGGCAAGTACAGCGACAAGATCGAGAAGGGCAAGGACGCGGCCAAGAAGGTCGTGCCCCCGCAGGCAGGCCCCGGCACTGCCCCCGGCGGCCCCGCTCCGACAGATCCGGGGCCCAAGGCCTGATTCGGTGCGCGGGGACCGGTAGACGGTCCCCGCCGTCCGATCGCGTCGATGGTCCGCCGGGAATTTCGGGGCGCGCCGGGTGAACCGGACATCGAGGTTGAGCTCAGCAACCTCGACAAAGTGCTGTACCCGGAGACCGGCACGACGAAAGGCGAAGTGATCGCCTACTATTCGGCGATCACCGAGGCGGCACTGCCCCATCTCGCCGGCCGCCCGGTCACCAGGAAGCGGTGGCCGAACGGGGTCGACCATTCCGATTTCTTCGAGAAGAACCTGCCCGAGCACGCGCCCGCGTGGATCCGCCGGTCCGCGATCGAGCATTCCAGCCGCCGGGTGGTCTACCCACTGATCGATTCCGAGGCCGGAATGGCCTGGCTCGCGCAGCAGGCGGCGCTGGAAATCCATGTGCCGCAATGGCGTTTCGACGCGGACGAGCGCGGCCCGGCCACCAGGATCGTGTTCGATCTCGACCCCGGCCCCGGCGCGGGTCTGGCGGACTGCGCGCGAGTGGCGCTCGCGGTGCGCGACATGGTCGCCGACATCGGCATGCGGGCATTCCCGGTCACCAGTGGCAGCAAGGGAATTCACGTCTATGTGCCGCTGGATCGGCCGGTGAGTTCACGGGGCGCGTCCACTGTCGCCAAGCAGGTGGCCACCAATCTCGAAGCGCTGCACCCGGATCTGGTGACGGCGACCATGGCGAAGGCGGCCCGCAAGGGCAAGGTGTTCCTGGACTGGAGTCAGAACAACGCCGCCAAGACCACCATCGCCCCCTATTCGCTGCGCGGTCGCGCCGAACCCAATGCCGCCGCCCCACGATCCTGGGCTGAGATCGAGGACTCGAACACGCTGCGCCAGTTACGTTTCGACGAGGTGCTCGCCCGCTGGAAGGCTGACGGCGACCTGCTGGCCGAACTCGATCCGCCGCTTCCCACCGACTCCGAGGCCGGTCGGCCGACTACCCGCCACGATTCCCTGACCAAGTACCGCAGCATGCGCGACCCGCAGCGGACCCCCGAGCCCGTCCCCGAGGCGACCCCTGAGCCCGGACCCGGCAACCGCTTCGTCATCCAGGAACATCACGCGCGCCGCCTGCACTGGGACGTGCGGCTCGAGCACGACGGCGTCCTCGCCTCCTGGGCGGTGCCCAAAGGTCCGCCGACCGAGCCGAAACACAATCGCCTGGCGGTGCGCACCGAGGATCATCCCCTCGAATACCTGCACTTCCACGGCACCATTCCCCAGGGCGAATACGGTGCGGGGGAGATGACGATCTGGGATTCGGGCACTTACGTCATCGAGAAATGGCGCTCCGACGAGGTGATCGTCGAACTCGACGGCGAGCGGGTGTCCGGCCGCTACGCCCTCATCCAGACCAAGGGCGACCAGTGGCTGATGCACTACATGCGCGACCAGACCCGTCGAGAACCCTTGGTGGACAGCGGTTTCCCGAGCGGACTGTCGCCCATGCTGGCCACCGCGGGCGAAGTCGAATCGCTGTCCCCCGTGGACTGGGGCTTCGAAACCAAGTGGGACGGCTTCCGGGTGATCGTCGAGATCCACGACGGCACCGTCACCGTCCGCAGCCGCGCCGGCAACACGGTGACCGCCCGCTATCCGCGCCTGGCCGCCCTCGGCGAAGAGCTGGCCGGGCATCAGGTGGTCCTGGACGGCGAAGCGGTGGTCCTCGACGACGCGGGGCTCTCGGATATCTCGGCGCTGCAGTCGGATTCGGCCCGCGCAGTGTTCATCGCCTTCGACGTGCTCTACCTCGACGGCACCTCGCTGCTGCGCAAGAAGTACACCGACCGCCGGGCGGTGCTCGAGGCGCTGGGCAGATTGTCGCCGTCGATGAATGTCACCGCGCTGCTGGATGGTTCGGGCGCCGAGGCGATGAAGGCCAGTCGCGAGCAGGGGCAGGAGGGGGTCGTGGCCAAGCGGCTGGAATCGGTGTATCAGCCGGGCAAACGCAGCCAGACCTGGCTCAAGCAGCGCAACTGGCGCTCGCGCGAAGTGGTGGTCGGCGGGTGGCGGCGCAGCGACAAACGACCGTTCAAGTCGCTGCTGCTCGGCATGCCGCACGAAGACGGCCTCATCTACGTCGGGCGGGTGGGTACCGGATTCGGAGACGAACAGTCGCGTCGGATCGCGGCCGAGCTCGACGGATTGCGGCGCGAGACGTCCCCGTTCACCAACGAGATGACCGCCGACGAACGCCACGACGCGCAATGGGTTACCCCGAAGCTCACCGGCACCGTCCGGTTCCAGGCGTGGACCGACACCGGACGGCTCTGGCATCCCGTGTGGGACGGTGTGACGAGCTCGCCACGATGATGCCCACCGTGAAAGCTGCGATGTTGCTACGGTAATCGCGTTGTACCCGGTGTCGAATCAACGAGGAGTGCGCGGTGGATTTCAAGAACCTGGCGGGCAAGGCGATGGACCTGGCTGCCCAGCATGCGGACAAGGTCGACGGCGTCATCGACAAGGCGGGTGACGTGGTCGACGAGAAGACCGGCGGCAAGTTCAGCGGCCAGGTCGACTCCGCCCAGGACGCCGCCAAGAACGCCATCCGAGACTGAGTCTTCTGGCGGCTGGCGCCGCGGGGTTTTCGGCCCTGTGGGCCTCGAATCCGAGGGACGATACTGCGCCTTCGGCGTTCCGTCTCGTCCCTCGGATCCGAGGCGGCCGAAAATCCAGTGCTGAGAGATTGCCGGGTTGTCAGTTTCCGGTCATCAGGGCGGAGATCGTCTCGACATCGGTGACCAGCGCATTGCCCTGGAACGCGAAGTCGTCGTAGGCGCGCGCCATCGCTTCCTTGTCGCGGCCGCCGCAGGCGTCACCGATCACCACGGGCACGAAACCCAGGTCGGTGGAGTGGGCCACGGTGGGCGCGATCCCGATTTCGAGTGCCACACCGGCGATGGCGTAGGAGCCGATCCGCAGATCACGCAGCAGAGTGGCGAGGGGTGTGCCCTCGAAGGCCGACATCGACATCTTGTCGAAGACCAACTCGTCTTCGCGTGGCACCAGTTCGGGCACCAGCTCGAACGAGGGCGTATCGCGTTGCAGAATGAAGGCCACGTCGTCGACGGATTCGGCGTTCTGCCAGCTCATCAGCAGCCGCATCCCGTACACACCGGTCAGTCGCCGTGGCGGGAAGAAGTGCCGGAGGAAGATCACCGGAAAGCCGCCGCGCCGGGCGGCGTCGACCACCCGCACGACGCGTTCGGTGATCTCCTGGCCGTCGGGCAGCTGGCCGAGAACCCCGACCTGCATGTCGTAGACGATCAGCGCCATCCGGTCGGGCGCGCACAGATCGCCGAGGCTATCGGGAATGTCGAGTCCGTTTCCTTGTCGCACCGACGCCAGTGTAGGCGCCGGCGCGAGGGAGGAATCGAACTGTGGCGCAGACTATTTGGTCTGCTGGGCCCACTGCGTGGTACCTGCCGGCGCCTGGAGGGTGTTGATCAGATCCATGCCCGCGATGACCAGCGCGGGTCCACCGACAATGATCGTGCCGATGATGCCGCCGACGCTGGCACCGGTGACGAAGCCCGGAATCGCGCCGACACCGGGAATGAGGACACCGCCGACGATCAGGCCGATCACCGCGCCGAGGCCCATGCCGACGAAGCTGCCGACGGCGGTGGCCAGGCCGAAGGTGGAAGCGAAGTTCGCCTGTGCCGCATAGTTTTCGGCGGGTGAGGCGACCGGCGTGAGGTTGGGCTTGGCCGCGGCGACGTCCTTGACCGCGGTCAGCTCGAGTACGTGGCCGTCGTCGCGAACCGCGTGCGGCAGCGGGTACTCGAACTTGCCGTCGCGGACCGAGAGTGGCATCGACACCAGGGTGGCGCCTGCTTCGTCGCGGATCTCGACCGCACCGCCGGTGACGGCGAAGGTGCCGTGGGTGAGGGTGGTGATGAGGGTGTTGCCGACGACCTCGGTGCGGTAATCGACATTCGGCGTCACCGGGTCGGCCCCGGCGACTCCGGTTCCCATCAGCGCGACGGCGAGCACCGGGACAGCGGCCGCGGCGATTTTGCGGATGATCATGTGAACATTTCCCATCTGGATTTCATCAGGTGTGAGTTGCTCGAACAGGCGCCGTGGTGATGACTTCCCCCGAGAAAGTTTCGTGACCGGCGCGTGAAGCTGCCTAGCTCGATTTCTGTGACGAACCATAGCTTGCACCAGGGTTTCGGGACAGTGAATTCGGGGTATTGCGCTCAGCCGATAAAGTTGCTCAGCGCCACGGCGCCCGCGCAGACCACGACGACCACGCCGAGTGCGATGGCGTCGCGGCGGTGCGGCGCGCTCGGATGCGCTGTGAGCATGCCGGTGCCGCCACGGGCGGTGATCGCCTCGCCGAGTTCGCCCGCGCGCCGCGACGATACCGCCATGCACGCGGTGAGGATGTCGATGAGCGGGTTGTCGGCGGCACGGTGCATCAGGTTGTCCTTGGGGCGCAGTCGGCGTGCGGCGCGCAGCACCCGGATCTCGTCGAACAGCAGCGGCAATCCGCGCAGGGTGAGCGCCACGACCACGGCCCATTCGTCGACCGGCAGACGCAACTTACGCAGCGGCGCACCGAGTTTCGCGAGGGCAGGGGCGATCTCGCCCATCGGCGTGGTGAAGGCGATCAGGAACGAGGCGGCCACCAGGACCATTCCGAAGACGAAGATCTGGGTGTAGCCGAGCACCGCCTTCATTCCGATCGGCGCGTTGATCAGGCCGCCGAGCACGACGAGTCCCCAGAACCACCACGGCAGCCGGGGGATCGCACCGAGTGGCAGCCGCGCGAGTACCCAGATCAGGACCAGAAAGGCGGTGATCACGCCGAGCACCGGCCAGGACGGCAGGAACATCAGCAGCAGGCTGATCAGGAACGCGGCGATCATCTTCGTGCCTGCCCACAGGCGGTGCACGACACTGTCGACCGGGACTTCACGCAGCAGCACTGTGCTCATGGGGTGGTGCCTTTCGGTGCGCTGGTGTGTGCCGTCGCGCCCTCGTCACCGCGACGGCCGAGGGGCAGGCCGGCGACGAAGGCCGGCTTGTCGAGTGCGCGTTCGGTTCTCGGGATCGCGTGGCCGTCGGCCGAGACCACCACACCGTCGTCCAGGTGCACCGTGCGGTCGCAGACCATCGCCATCTCCGCGACATCGTGGGAGATGATGATCAACGTCAGCCCCGAATCCCGCAGCCGGGCGAGCAGTTCCACGATCTCGGCGCGGCCCTGTGGATCCAGGCCCGCCAGCGGTTCGTCGAGGACGACAACCTGCGGCCTGCTCGCCACCATCGCGGCGAGGACCACCCGCTTGGCCTGTCCGCCACTGAGTTCCTCCACCGAACGGGCGGCGAGGCGGCGGTCGAGCCCCACCGCGTCCAGCGCTTGCCCGACCGCGCCGGACCCGGTCGCCCGCCCACCCCAGTCGGCGATCTCCGCGCCGACTGTCTGCTTCTGTAGTTGCAAGCGGGAATGCTGGAAGGCCAGCGCCACCCCGCCGACCTGCTTGTCGACCGCGGTGCCGCGCAGTTCGCAGCGTCCCGAGCTCGGCGCGATCAGTCCGGCGATGATCCAGGCGAGCGTCGATTTGCCCGATCCGTTGCCACCGACGATCAGCAGCGCCTCGCCCTTGCGGACCGACAGGTCGACACCGTGCAGGGCCGGTGCTTCCCACGGTGTGCCGCGGTTGTAGGTGTGGCGCACGTCGGCGAGTTCGAGGACGGGGGCGCCCATCGCCCTGCGGCGCTGGTCGCGGGCCGGGTGGGGCCAGCTCGCGAGGTGGTCGACCATCCGGCCGTCGGCGAGGTGGATCACCCGGTCGGCGGCGGTCGCGTCGGCTTCGTGGTGGGTCACCAGGACCACGGCGGTGCCGTGCCGGCGCGGGAGTTCGGCCAGGAGGGCGACGAGCTCGCGACGGCCGTCGGGGTCGATCATCGAGGTGGCTTCGTCGGCGATGAGCAGCGCCGGGCGGCGGGCGAGCGCGGCTGCCACGGCGAGGCGCTGTTGCTGGCCGCCGGAGAGGGTGGCGGTCTCACGGGCGCCCATGTCGGCGAGGCCGACCTCGGCGAGGAGCGCGTCGACGTCGACCGCGGCGGCGGATTCCGCCGACAGGCCCCACACCACATCGTCGGCGACCGAGACGCCGAGAGTTTGGCTCTCGGGTCGCTGCAGGACCAGCGCCGTCCCGCCGAGCGCGCCCAAG
Organism: Nocardia sp. NPDC055002; assembly: GCF_053608825.1. NCBI lineage: Bacteria > Bacillati > Actinomycetota > Actinomycetes > Mycobacteriales > Nocardiaceae > Nocardia > Nocardia sp. NPDC055002. The sequence continues at coordinate 554,908 of NZ_JBSGWE010000003.1, read as the reverse complement.
CCCGCGGAACCGGGACGGTCCACCGCACCCGTCGTCGGCGGCCTGCCTGCCAGGACCCGGGTGAGGGTCGACTTGCCGGAGCCGTTGTGGCCGACGACGGCGACGAACTCGCCCGGGCGAATGGTGAGGTCGATGTCGGCCAGCGCGTCGATATTCGTGCCCTCGTAGCGATAGCCGACTCCGTGCAGGGATACCGGCAGCGGCCCGACCGGCCGATCGTCGAGCGGCGCGTCGAGTCGATCGCTGCCCGGCAACCACGCGAGGCGATCGAGTACCGCCCCGAGCACGAACCAGGAGATCACCGTGCTGACCAGCACGCCGAGCGCCACCGTGCCGCCGACGTAGATCCACCACCAGCGCAGCACCACATCGACGGCGTCGGCGGCCATCCGGCCGAGCGGTTCCAGCGCGGGCAACCGGCCCGCCAGATTCTCGATGCCCTTCGCGGTATTGCGGATCGCGTCGAAGAACAGGTCGCGTGTTCGTGAGAAGACCAGCAGGCTGCCGACGGAGAACAGGCCCCAGCCCACGCCGGCGACGATTCCGAGCGCGAACACCGTGGGGAATCCGCCGCCTCGGCGCTTCACCGTCCCGATGATTCCCGCCAGGGTGGCCGCGCCCATGACGCCGAGTGCGGGCATCACACCGGCGGCCACGAAGGTGACCAGCGTGGCCGCGACAGTCGCCGTGACCAGTGCTCGTAACCGGTACCGCTGGGCGAGCAGGCCCAACGGCACTGCTGCGACGAGCTGCAACGCGGCCGCCATGGGAACCAGTGAGCCGACGGTGATGAGGCCGACGGTGAGTCCGGCCATCACCGCGCCGCTCGCCAGTTCGATCGGGCGCAGGGGACCGCTGGGCAGACCCGCGGGCTTGTCTCTCACGTGTCCAGTCTGCCAGGGGCCGGGTGTGTGGGTGTGGGGCTGATGTGGAGGTTGTGTGGGGTTGCCTGCGGGCGTGTCGGCTACCGGAGCGCCGGGGCGGCGCCGTCCTGGTGCACGGGGGCGGACTGTGGGCGTCGATGGAACATGCTCGGCCGCAAGCGCGCGATCGCGACGCCGGTCAGGCACAGGGTGCCGCCGAGGAGTGCGGTGGCGGTGGGGACCTCGGCGAGGAAGATCCAGGACATGACGATGGCGAGGGCTGGAACGGCGTAGCTCGAGGACGCGGTGACTCCCGCGGGGGTGTGGGCCAGGGCGTAGGCCCACAGCAGGAAGGCGAGTGCGGTCGAGACCACGCCCAGGTATACGACGCCGATAGTGGCGGAGAGCGGGGCTTCGGCCAGCTCGTGTGCCATTTTCGGTGCCCACGGCAGGAGGATGACGGCTCCGGCGACCGCGCCGAGGGCGGTCGCGGTCAGCGGGTCGGTGGACCGCAGCACCAGCTTTTGCGCCACCACGCTGATGCCGTAGAGCAGGGCGGCCGCCACTGCGAGCAGCACGCCGATGCGGTCGCGCTGTCCTGGTCCGGTGAACGCGATGATCGCGGCGCCGGTGAAGCTGACCGCGATGCCGGCGACCAGCAGCGGCGGGAAGCCCTCGTTCAGGAACAACCCGGCCAGCACGGCGACCACGATGGGCGCGATGTTCACCAGCAGGGCGGTGGTGCCCGCGTCGAGATGCTGTTCGGCGGCGTTCACCAGCACGGTGTAGAGCCCGAACCAGAGTGCGCCGTAGGCCATCGTGAGCCACAGCGCCGTGCCGCGCGGCATCCGGCCGCCGCGAAACGCCAGCACCAGCACCAGCACGACGGCGCCGACGAGCAGCCGCCCGGATGCCATCGCCGCGGGCGAGACGTAGGGCGCGATGCCGCGGATGATCACGAACGACGATGCCCAGGCGAGCATCACGGCGACCAGGGCGAGAGCGGGCAGACGTGACTTCATGCCTCTACGGTGGACCCGTGAAGAGGTAAGCACAAGCGGGTATTCGCCATCTAATATTCAGTAGAACTGAATCGAGGAGTTCGCATGATCGACACGCACCGCTTGATGATCTTCCGATCCGTGGTCGCCACCGGCTCGGTGGCCGCGGCGGCCTCGACCCTCGGCTACTCACCGTCGGCGATCTCCCAGCACCTGACCGCACTCCAGCGCGAGACCGGCTTGCAGCTGCTGGAACGGGTCGGTCGCGGCGTGGTGCCGACCCCGGCGGGCCGGGTGATCGCCGGGGAGGCCGCCAAGGTGCTCGACGAGTTGACCGCGCTCGGGTCGACGGTGTCGGACCTGCGCGCGGGCAAGGCCACCCGGATCACGATCAACTCGTTCAGCTCGGCGGGCACCAACTGGATGCCCGACGTGGTCGCCACCCTCACCCACGAATTCCCCGACACCAGGGTTCGCCTGCGCATCGTCGACGCACTGGCCGCGGTGTCGGGCAACCGTCCCGACATCGCCCTCACGGTGCGCTTGGGCAAACCGGCCCAGATCTCCGGCTACACCCACCGCGACCTGATGACCGAGCCCTACGTAGCCGTCGTCCCCGCCGACCACGAACTCGCGACACGCACCACCGTCGACGTCGCCGAACTCGAGCGATACCGCTGGATCGACAACGACACCAGCCACGGCCCCTGCCGGCAGGCAATGCTGAACGCTTGCACCGCAGCGGGTTTCACTCCCCGATTCGTGGTGGAGACCACCGACTACCCGTCGGCCCTGCGATTCGTGGCGCGCGGAGTCGGCATCACCGTCGTCCCCCGCCTCGGCGCGACGGACCTGCCGCCCGGTTCGCGGGCGCTGGAGCTGACCAACCCGACGCCGCGCCGCACGATCTGCGCGCACATCAAGGACTCCGAGTCGTACAACCCGGTCGTCACCCGGACGATGGAGTTGCTGCGGGCGGCCGCGGATCGGCCGGGCGGTCAGGCGGGTGGGGGTTCGGACAGCCAGCCGCCCATCGCGACTGTGCGGAAATGAGTTGTCAGGCCGAAGTTCTCGTCGATGACATGCAGCGCGATGGCCGGGTCGGGTGCGTAGTCCATGACGCGGTGGGGTGGCGTCACTTCCCATTCGCCGCCGAGGACGGAAGCCGTACTGGGACCGGTGATCATGGGTTTGCCCGCGAAGATCGTCGCGATGGGGGCGTGAGCGTGGCCGGTGAGAATGCCGACGATGCGTGGATCGCCCGCCACCACGGCGGCCAGCCGGCCGGGATCGGCGAGCGCGATGACATCGACCACGGGACTGAACACGTGCTTGGGCGGATGGTGCAGGGCCACCAGGATCGGTCCGTCCGGCGCCTCGGCGAGCGTCGCGCGCAGCCAGTCGAAGGTGTCCTCGCCCAGCAGGCCCGCGGGTTCACCGGGGATGCTCGAGTCGAGCATGACGACGGTGAGCGCCCCGACGCGGTGGACGCTGTTGACGGGAGTGGTCGAGGCCGGCTCGCCCAGCAGTGCGGTGCGGAAGTTCGCGCGGTCGTCGTGGTTACCGGGCAGCAGGTACACGGGGATGTCCGCTCGCAGGGCAAGGCGCGCTTGCGCGTACTGCTCCGGCGTACCGGAATCGGTGATGTCGCCGGTCACCAGGATGACGTCGGGCCTGCGTGGCAGGTCCGCCAGGTAGCCCATCACCGCCTCCACCCGTTCGGTGTTGCGCGCGCTGAGGTCGAAGTGGGTATCGCTGAGCTGAGCCGCCAGGATCATCGGCAGTCGCTTTCTTCTCTGGGATCGCTCCGTTGCGTCAGAGTGCGCCGGTATGACTCATCGGCACCTCTCCAGGCTAGATGACCTGCGCTTATTCGTCTTCATGAGCCGTGCCACGGACCGAAACCCACGAGGTGGTCTGTGTCGCCGCTCACCCGGGTGATTCCGCGGTTCGGGTGCGGTCGGCGAGCAGCTGTAGTACGCGCAGGAAGGCATGGCGATCGGCGGCGGGTAGGTCGGCCAGTAGTCGCTTCTCCTGTTCCTGGATGTCGTGCTGGGCGCGGTCGCGCAGCTTCGCGCCGTCGGCGGTGAGCCGGACCAGGTTGACGCGCCGGTCGGCCGGATCGGGCTCGCGCAGGATCAGGCCGCGCTGCTGGAGGTCGTCGAGGACCGGGATGATCCGGGTCTTGTCCGCCCGGATCGTCTTGGCGAGCGCGGCCTGGGTGTGGACGGGCCCTTCGTCGAGTCCGAGCAGTACCACGTAGGCCCACATGGTGAGCCCGTGCCGGTCGAGGACGGGCCGCTCCGCCTCCGTCAGCGCACGGCCGAGCGGGACGAGCATGGCCGCGAGATCCGGCCGGGTCGCTTTCGGCATGGTCGAAATCTACCGCCGGACGGTTCGGTCGATAACCCTTGGCATATCGTAAGCATGAGCGTACGGTCAGCATATGCGTACTATCTCCGAGGGAGATCGACTTCTCCTGGTCCGGCACGAGCGCGCGGTGCGGCTGAGCATCGACGCGGTCGAGGCGGCGTCCGATGCCGCACTGTCGAACGAAACACCTTGTGCGAGTTGGGATCTGCGCGCTCTGCTGGACCACATGGGCACCCAGAATCGTGGTTTCGCCGCAGCCGCTCGCGGTGCGAACGACCCGGCGGTCTGGGCGGTGCGCCCCGCAACCGATCCGATCGGCGACTATGTCCGGTCCGCCCACGACGTCGTCGCGGCCTTCGCCGCCTGCCAGGCCCGCACCCTGTTTCTGCCCGAAATCCCACCGGGCGAGTTCCCGGTCGCGACCGCCCTCGGCTTCCATCTCATCGACAGCGTCGTCCATGCCTGGGATGTCGCCCGGTCGGTAGGCCGAGCGATCGACCTGGACCCCGACCTGGCCCCGACCGCCCTGCGTATCGCCGAAGCGGTCCCCACCGGCACGGCTCGCCATCGTCCCGGCGCCGCGTTCGGCCCGTCGCTCGAGGTCACGGACACGACCGCGACTCTGGACCGCATCTTGCGCGTTCTCGGCCGCGCACCCGAGTGGTTGCCGAGCCGGGTATGAGGGTGACAGTCAGCCGGAAATCAGTTGTGCGGCGGTGTGGAGAAGTCGCGCGCTCTCGTCCGGGTCGGACGTGAACGGCTCCCAGAAATCGGGTCCGGGGGTGGCCTCCAGATCGAGGAGCGGCGGGGTGAGCCAGTCGGCGTCGAGGCCGAGTCGCCAGGAGTGCAGGTGGGTGCGGGGCAGCGCGGCGCTGCGGTCGAACAGCGGGTCGCCCAGGATCGGATGGCCGATCCAGGCCAGCTGCACGCGGATCTGATGGCGACGCCCGGTCACCGGCCGCAGGGCCAGCAGTGCGTGCTCGCCGTGCCTGGCGACCGTGCTGAACAAGGTGCGCGACGGATAGTTCTTCGCGGGCAGCAGATCCGCCTCGTCGACGAACCACCGGTCACCCTCGCGCTTGATCGCCTCGCGTGGCGCCGCGATCCGCACCCGATTCTTGCGTCCCACACTCAACGGCAGATCGAGCTCACCGCCATCGGGCAGGTCGGCGCCCGACACGATCGCCAGATACGCCTTACGTGCGGTTTGATTGTTGAACTGCCTGGTCAACGGTCCGTGCGCGGCCAGATCGGTAGCCAGCAGCACCAGTCCCGAGGTCACCTTGTCGATGCGGTGCACCGGATACAGCTGCGTCCCCGCCGCCTGTGCCAACTCCACCAGATCGGTGTCGTGTCGCTCCCCGGTCACCGAGATCCCCGACGGTTTGTTCAACGCGAGGACCGCGTCATCGGCGAACACGGTGTACTCCTCGCGCACGCTGCGCCAATCCAAGTCCACTACAACACCCTAGGCAACGGTGTGCCGACGCCGCTCGACGGCTGGTCAGCGGGCCGCCGCGCCGGAGCTGTGCACTTCGAAGCTGTGCACGCCGCGATCATGCCTGCCGCAGGCGGTGGGGGCGTAGGCGGTTGAAACCGCGAACGCGGACGCTGCGCAGGTGGCGGATGGCGAATTCGGGGTTGTCGTCGAGGGCCGAGGCCGCGGCGTCGTCGATGAGGATGTTGCCCGGCCGGGCGACGCCGGTCAGGCGGGCGGCGATATTGACCACCGAGCCGTAGAGGTCGCCGAAGCGTTGCAGCACCTCGCCGTAGGCGAACGCCACGCGCAGTTCCGGCGTGCCGCCGACGAGCATGGTCGACTCCTGGATGGCCAGCGCGATGCGGGCGGCCGCGGCCGCGGTCTCGGCGGCGAACATCACCTCGTCGCCGACGTTCTTGATCACCCAGCCGCCGTTGTCGGTGATCGCCGAGGTAGTGGTCGACTCGAAAGCTTCGAGGAGCGTGGACAGTTCGTCGGGGTGCAGGTGCCTGGTGAGCCGGGTGAAACCGACCATGTCGGCGAATCCCACCGCCAGCGTCCGCATCGAACCTTCGCCCTGCGCCTCGCTCGACCTGGCGACCGCGGCCGCCAGGTGCCTGCGCCACACATACGACTGCAACTGGTCGATGCTCGCCATGGTGGATTCCGTTGCGGCACCGATCCGTTCCGCCAGCGGAATCGCGGGATCGGCCGCGGCGACGCGCGCCTTGATCTCGGCCAGCACCAGGTCGGCCTGCCACTCCGCCAGCCGCGCCATGCCCTGGCCGATCGTCCGCGCGGCCGCGGCCTGTTGCCGAATATCGGACGAGGCAACAACTCTCATACTCCGAAAGTTGGTGACCGCGGTGATATCGGTCTGCGTGAAGTCGACCTCGTCGTCCTCATTGGCCGGAAAGCCCAGCGCTGTCCACAGCCGCCGCGACTCCGACTCCGGCACCCCCGACTGCTCGGCCACCTGCGTGCGCGTATATCGACGCGGCCCACCGAGCAGCGCTTCCTCGACACTGCGCTGCACCAATTCGGTCATCTCGGGCTCCGACATACTCAGACTCTACGACTGTGCCGCGCGAGTGACAGGCATCCTCGTCTCCACATTGGCAACGTTCATAAATCCGGGCCGGTGACACCTGGCACAGCGCCGTCATGCCTGGTAACCCGTGACCTGGTTGCTTACCTGCCGGTGCGCAACGGATGGCGCAAGTGCGTACTTGTCCGCGTGCGGACCCGAATCGACACTCGGTCCAGGCAGGTCGTCCGATCGACCTCGTGGACAGGAGTGGACATGATCGAGAAATCGGTGACGGTGCTCGGCACCGGGTCGATGGGCAGCGCGCTGGCCGCCGCCTTCCTCGCCGCGGGCTACCGCACCCAGGTGTGGAACCGCAGCCACGAACGAACGACGGCCCTGGTGGACGCGGGCGCGACCGCGCACGCCGACATCGCCGATGCCGTCGCCGCGAGCCCGGTGATCATCTCCTGCCTCACCACCTTCGCCGCTAACCGCGAGAGCCTGCTCGGCGTCGACGCGCTGGCGGGCCGCGACCTCATCACCCTGAACAGCGGAACACCCGACCAGGCAAGGGAATTCGCGCACTTCGCGCACTGCTCGGGTGCGCGCTTTCTCGGCGGTGCGATCAAGAATGTGCCCGCGGCCGTGGGTGATCCGCGGACGCTGCTGTATTTCGGTGGCGATCGCGAGGTGTTCGACACGCACGCCGCTACCCTGCGGGTACTGGGTGGCGATCTCGAATTCCTCGGTGCCGAAACGGATCTGGCCGCGCTCTACGAATCCGCCGTCGGCGCGACCCTGCTCCCCGCGCTGCTCGGCTTCCTCGAAGGCGCGGCGGTATTGGCCTCGCGCGGACTGCCCGCGTCGACGATGGTGCCCTATTCGGTGAAGTGGTTGCAGATGATCGAGTCGCTGCTCCCGGTGCTGGCGGGCGAGATCGACGACAGGGACTACACCCGCCTCGGCTCCTCGGTCGAGCTGTTCCACACCGCCGTCGCCGACGATGTGCGGCTCGGCGCCGAAACGGGCGTCGACCTGTCCTGGCACGCCCCGATGCACGAGCTACTGGACCGCGCGGTCACCGCGGGGCACGGCGCGCAGAGCATCACCGCGGTGATCGAGCTGCTGAAGGCGCGTCAGCGCAGCACGCTGTAGGTGGCCGACAGGGTGAAGCCGTGCTCGCCGACCTCGCAGCTCACCGTCCCCTGATAGCCGATGCCGCAGGTGGTGTTCTCCCGCGTGATCCGGTGACCTTCGGGGAGCACCTTCGCGGCCGGGTGGGTGAAGATCGGGCTGTCGGCGTCGACGAAGTGCGCCGCTTCGAGGATCCCGACCCGGAGCTGGTCGGTGCCCGCGGGCGCGTCGATCGGGACCGCGTCACACCCGGCCGGGCCGTTGTTCCAGTAGATGGCGCAGTGCCGTCCATCAGGGGTGGTGAAGAAGACGCTGCCCGCGTATTCGGGTTCGGGAACCTGGTAGTCGACGGGGTCGACCGGCGTGTAATCACCGAGTCCCGACTGCGCGGCGGCCGGTCCCGCGGCCAGGAAACCGGCGGCCAGCGCGGCCCCGGACAGAACGGTGAGTGCGGATCGGATCAACATGGACGTCCTCCCTCGACTTGTTGTACCCGGTATTTCGCCGCCCCGACGCACCTCGTTAACCAACCGAACAATTCCCTTCGCATGATGCGATGCACGCGTACCCGCCGCTACCTTCTACGCTGGCTGCCATGTCGTCACCCGCTCTCGGCGAGTTCCTTCGCACCCGGCGCGCCCGCATCCAACCCGCCGCCGTCGGACTGAGCGAATACGGTCGCCGCAGGATGGTCGGATTGCGTCGCGAGGAAGTGGCGCAGCTGGCCGGCATGAGTGTGGATTACTACACCCGGTTGGAGCGGGGGCGCGATGAGGATTACCCCGATTCGGTGCTCGACTCCGTTGCCCGCGCCCTGCGTCTCGACGCCGCCGAGCGCGACCACTTCTACACGCTGGTCCGTCCCGCCGACCCCGACTACAACTACGCTCCGACCATTCGCCCCGGCACCCGGCTGCTGCTCCACTCGATCACGACGCCCGCGTTCGTGCTCGGGCGCCACATGGAAGTGCTGGCCTGGAACGACATGGGCGACAAGGTCTTCGGCTTCGACGCGGTCACCGACTCCGAACGTAACCTGGCCCGCTTCACGGTGCTGAACCCCGCGGCGGGCGTGTTCTATCCCGACTGGGAACCCGTTGCCGCGGAGACCGCCGCCTATCTCCGTCGCCAGGTGGACCGCTGCCCGCGCGATCGCAGGCTGACCTCACTCATCGACGAACTCACCGTCGGCAACCCGGTGTTCCATCGCATCTGGTCGATCCACACCTCGGCGGGCAATACGCACGGCGACCGGCTGATCCAGCATCCGGTGGTCGGCCGGATCGAATTCGGTTACGAGACATTGGCTTTGCCGGGCGATCTGGATCAGCTGCTGGTGGTGTACACCGTGCACCCGGATTCGGCGGCGAGCCAGGCGGTTGCCGCGTTGGGTAGGCGGGAACTGGTCGGCGCTCGCTGACCGGACAGTTCACACCGGGGTTGGAACAGCTCGCATGCGGATGAGACGCTCGAAGCATGACGATCGATGAAGTAACCGACTACGTGACCGGCCTCGGTGGAGTGCTGGTGCTGCGGCCGACCGAGGGGAGTGAGGCTCCCGAGATCAGCTGGGGCGACACCTTCTTCTACTACGCCCCCGACGGCGTCGTGCCCGCCGGTCAGCCCTTCGCCACCATCGTGACCAAGGACTACCCCGGCGACGAGACATCCGACCTGAACCGCCCCGGCAGCTTTCGCGTCAATATCGCCGTGAGCAAGACGACCTTCGCCGCAGCGGCCGCCCCGACCGACGCGAGCATCGAGGACACCGTTGTCGCCCACCCCCTCTACGCGGCCGCGAACTGGCTCGCGGTGGTGAATCCGTCGACTGCCACCGAAACGACGGTCCGCGAGTTGTTGCGCGAGGCCCACGACCGGGCACGCACCCGATCCGAGCGACGCGCGGCCGAATAGCCCGACTCGGCAGTCGCTCTTCGTTTGCTGGCGACATGGCGGCGACGGCCCGGTCGCGTGGTCGCGGTTTATTCCGTCCGGCGCGGTACCTTTCAGATACCAACGAAAGGGGAGGTCATGTCAGTACATTCCCGGCCTGTGCGTTCGTTATCCAGCGCCAGGCTCGGACCCGTCGAATGGATCACCGGCGGATTGCTGTCGACAGCCGCGGCGCTGACGATGGTCGGCCCCCTGATCGCCGCCCTGCTGATCCGCCGCAGCGGCGCGGGCCGAACCGACCCCACCGCCCCCCTGATCCTGCTGACCCTCGCCATCAGCCTCGCGATCGCCGCCGCCCTCACCATGTTCGCCATCGCTCGTCGTCGCCGACGTTCCGGTTCGTCCTAGCGACCTGCGGAAACCGGTGGGGCGTAACCGGATCGGCTATCCTGGTGGCGATCAGGGAGGCTGCTCATGCCCATCAAGTTCCGTCAGCGCAAATCCTTCGGACCGCTGAAGTTCAATTTCACCCAATCGGGCCTGTCGTCCTGGGGCATCAAGATCGGCCCCTGGTCCTGGAACTCCCGCACTCGCAAGAACAGCGTCGACCTCCCCGGCCCCCTGAGCTGGCGCCAACGCTGATCGGGCGCCACCCGCCGCAACGCTGTTCACCCACAGCGCGCGCAGGTCTAGGGCTAGGCGCCTCCGGCGTCGGGTCGCACACGCATATCAAATCGCCGGTTCGGCGCGAAGGCGATCGAATGCTCGGTGTGTAGGGGCACGGTCGAGAAACGCGGTGATCTGAGCCGAGCAGTTCTCGACGGTGTCGGTGCTGGTGTCGAGTTCCAAATCGTAGATTCTGTGGGCATGGACCGAGTGGATCTGGCCGGCCGCGGTGCCGAGGGGACGGTCGCCGCGTTGCTGTTCTCGGCGTTGCAGTTCGACGAGTGAACAGTGCACGCCGACGAAGACGACGTCGATGCCGTGCATGACCGTCAGACAATCGCGCAGCCGCCACGGCTCGCTCAGGACGTGGTCCATGACGATGTCGTTGCCCGCCGAGGCCATCGCGGCGACGGCGCGGTGGAACCCCGCTCGGGTCCGTCGCAGGACATCGGCGAGTTCGGCTGGATCCAGCTCATGGGTCCGCGATTCCGACCGCATCGCGCCGATCATGTCGACGCCCATGTGAAAGAAGGGCCGTTCGAGGTCGGCCAGCAACTGCCGCGCGATGCTCGACTTGCCCGAACTGACCGGGCTGCTGCGCACGACCCCATGAATCCCGCATCCATCCAGCCAAGCAGAACGGCACAGGAAACTGGCGACTTCGTCGGCCTCGCGCCGGTTAGGCCCTCCGGACGCACGTGTCGGTTTCGTCCAAGACAGTGTGGGGAGCGTTCCCTAGGCTGGCCGCAGGCAGTTTCCGACGCTCGTACTCAGGAGGATTGTGATGGCACGCGAACTGGTTTACACGGGATTCATGTCGCTCGACGGCGTGGTGGACTCGCCCGGTGGGAAGGTCGAGGGGCATCGCAGTGGCGGGTGGGTGATGGAGACCGAGTTCGTGCCGGAGGCGTATTCGCTCAAGGGTGAGGAACTCGCCGACACCACCGCGCTGATGTTCGGCCGCCGCAGCTACGAGGCGTTCGCCCCGATCTGGCGCGATTCCGAGGATCACGCTGCCTACAAGGAGCTGCCCAAATATGTTGTCTCCTCCTCGCTTACCGACGACGCGCTGATCGAGGGCTGGGGCGAGATCACCATCCTGCGCTCGACCGAGGACATCGAGAAGCTGAAGCAGACCGACGGCGGCCCGATCTACATCCACGGCAGCGCCGAACTGGCACAGCGGCTTTCGGACGCCGACCTGATCGATCGATACAATCTGCTCGTTTTCCCGGTGCTGCTCGGCGCGGGCAAGAGCCTGTTCGGCCGGGCCGACCGGCCCAAACAGCAGCTGCGCCTGCGCGACTCGGCGACCTACTCCAACGGCGTCGCCAAGATGGTCTACGACGTGGTGCGCTGAGTGAGGTCGAGCGCGATCGCACCACTGGCACCCTCGCGCAGCTGCCCCGCCGTCCGGCCGACGAACCGGCGCAGAGCGCGGGCGAGGTGGGGCTCGTCGTAATAGCCGAGCTTGTCGATGACATCGCCCGGCGCCTCGCCCGCGCTCAGCAGCACCGCCGCGGTGCGGGCCCGCTCGATCTGACGGACCGCGCCCTGGGTGAGGCCCGTCGCCGCCCGGAAGCGACGCTCGAGCGTGCGCTCGGTGATCGCGGGCGTCAGCCCACGCAGGGTGTCGGCGACCAGGGCATCGCGTACCACGACGCCCTGGCCGACCAGCCGCTCGACCAGCGCTTCCGCGTCGTCGACGCGCGGTGTTTCCCATCGGTCGCCGTCCAGCCAGAACCCCCGTGCGGTCACATCGGGCAGGACGATCCCACTGTCGACCAGGGTTGTCGCGGTCACCGCGCGCAGCGAGGTGCCGACCGCGAACTGGATGCCGACGAAGTCGGCCCCCTCGGGAACGGGTGCGGTGCTGGTGGCGACTTCCGGCCCGGTGACCGCCGCGAACGGCACACCCCGCTGCTCCCAGAACACCAATCCCCAGGTCTCGGTCGCCACGGATGTCATCTCCGCGACCTGCTCACTGCGGCAGGTCCAGACCGACTCCACCCATGGCGAGTCCGATAGTCGGGTCTCGAACACCAATCCCACCGTAGCGATCCTAATCGCGCGGGTTGCCGGATTCGGGGGAGTCGGCCCGGCCTGTGGTTCTACCGGAGCGGCAGGCAGGAGCTCCCGGTGTTCAGACCGCGGCCTACGACCTCGACCGTGATGTAGTCCGTAGAGGTGTATTGCCCCGGCTTGAACTGCTGGGCGACAAGATTTTGACGACCGGTGTACTCGGGTGTCCAGTCGAAGGTCGCGGTGCCGTTCTCCGGATGGTAGACGGCGACCCCGAGCTGCTTGCCGTTCCCGGGCACCGAACCACCGCTGATGCCGATGGTCACCTCCCCGGCCTCGGAAACCGGTGCGTCGACACCGACTGTGACCGTGTAAGCGCAGCCGGTGCGCAGGCCCTCGGCAGGCTGCTCCACACTCACTCCGGTCACGGCCGCGGTCGCATTCGGTGCGGTGAGCACGGCGGGCACGGCGCCGAGCATCACAGCGAAGCCGAATCGGCGAATTGGAAGATTCATCGGATTTCCCTTCTGCGCGTGGTTCAACATTCGCATGATCAGGCCGGCCGCAGTGGGCCGATGAAGGTACCCGCGTGGGTGGCGGCGTCTTGACGGGCGACGCTGCCGACCTGAGGCCACGGCACCTGCAACTGGGTGGTGGTGTCGGGTGGGGTCAGGACGATCGTGGTGGGTGTCCAGCCTTCGGGTCCGTCCGAGAGATAAGTGAGTTCGCTGCTCACGGCCGCGCCGGGGGCGACTGTCACGGGGGCGAAACCGGTTTCCTGGCGTGGCAGCGAGTAGTTCGGCCCGTAGGTCGGATGGTGGGGCCCGGCCAGGTCGACGCCCGGGTAGCCCTGGACCAGGCAGCTCTGCTGGGACGTGTTGGTGAGCACGATCCGCAGGGTGTTCTGCTGGGTCGAGGGCGCCGAGTCGTGCTGGGTGGTCGCGGTCAACATCTCGGCCGAACAGATCGGCAGCTGTGCGGAACTGACGGCCGGGACCATGAACATCGCCGGAACTGCCACTGCCACAACCGCTATCGCTCGCTTCGTTCTCACCGTGAAGTTTCCTTTCGTGCAGATTTCGATTCGGGACGTGGGTAGATCGAGACGTCGAGCTTGTCCGTTAACCTCGCTAACGATGTTCCCTGTACGCGGTGTGGACAACCCGGAGTGTGACTCGGTCATACACCGAATCCGCCGTCACTCAGGTGTGTCAGCGATGTGCGGATAGCGACGATGCGGACCGGACGTCGCCAATCTCGCCGACGCGCGCGCCGTGACTCGACCGGCGCGCGAATGCCGAGTCGATACCGCGGGGTGAGTGCGTTGCCGTACCGCAGTGGGATGTCGAGGGGTGTTCGGCATCGATAGGTTCCCGGTGATGCGAAAGGGGAACGATGCGATACACGATCCTGGCCGCGGTGCTCGCGCTGGCCTCGACGGTCTGCGGGTGCGACGCCGAACCCCGCGCGGACACTCTGCGACGGGACGTCGACGTGATCGCGGCACTGGGAACCACGGGAGTACAGGCCAGGGTCGTGGGCGTCGGGACCGATCGGACAGCGGTAGCGGGTCACTCGGATGCTGTTGCTCTGAATGAGGTTTCGCCCGATGGGTATTTCCGGATCGGGAGCTTGACCAAGACGATGGTCGCCACGGTGGTCCTCATGCTGGTCGGCGAAGGTCGGCTCTCGTTGGAGGACACCGTTCAGCGCCGGCTGCCGGATATGGTGCGCGGTAACGGAAATGACGGGGCGGGAATCACCGTCCGGCAACTACTTCAGCACACCAGCGGTATTCACGAAAATCCGCCCGAAATGGCCACTGCCGAGGACTACTACCGGCTCCGCTATGAAGTGCGCGATCCGCGCGAAACAGTGGCGACCGCCATGCGGCATGCACCAGATTTCGCGCCGGGCGCGGGGTGGTCGTACTCCAATGTCGGCTATGTCCTGCTCGGCCTGATCATCGAGCAGGTGGCAAACCGGCCCTGGTACGACGAGATCTCCGCACGGATCCTCGAACCACTCGGACTGCGTGACACTCGCTGGCCCGGCGACGCGCCGACGCTGCCCGACCCGCACGCGAACGGGTATCAGCAATTCGAGGCCGACGGTCCGCTGATCGACGTCACCGAACTGGTGGACGCCGACGCCTCCGCCGGCTACCTCTCCACCACCGCCGATATCGGCATCTTCTACCGAAGCCTGCTCGGCGGACAACTGTTGCGACCCGAAGAGCTGGCCCAGATGCGTACCACGGTGCCGGTCGACGGCGTCACCGGACTGGTCTGGCCCGGCGCGAGCTACGGCCTCGGCCTGTTCGCGGTGCCGCTGTCCTGCGGCGGCACCTATTGGATGCACAACGGCGGTCAGACGGGATTCCTCACCAACGCCGGAGTGACCGATGACGGCGGCCGAAGCGCCGTCGTCTCACTGTCGGCCGCTCTCGCTGTCGGTGAGGATGTCACGCAGAGCAAAGGATTCGCGCAACTGCGGACGGTCGGCGAGCTGGTGGACCACGCGCTCTGCGAGAAATAGACCGGCCGCCTTCTGGCCGATTATCCGGCCGTGCAGGGCACCGGGCGAGAGTGTTGCGGATCGAGGGCGTCGAGCACGTAGGCTGCGCGGGGATCGGCGACGATGCCGAGGTGATCGGCGATGGCTTGCGAACAGCCTTCTTGCAGAACGATATTCGTCACCCCGGTCATCCCGCCGAGCGCCGAAACCTGCCATGGCAGGTCCAGCGCGCCGTAGGTCGGCGCGGAGACGCAGTAGCCTTCGTTCACCAGCAGCGGAACGAGGGTGCCCCCATTGGTTTGGGCGCAGCGTGGAATCAGGATCATGCCTGGGGTTTGCCCCAGCACAGCTCGGCGGTCGGTAGGTCGTCCGAAACCCAGTTCTTCCATTGCTCGTCGCTGGGATTCGAGGTGAGTTTGTCGCAGAGCGCGTCTCGCCACGCGGCGGGCGCCGGAAGCTGCCAGATCCCGCCGCCCACGAACGGAGGCTTGCCGTCCAAGGAGACCCCCTGGGCAACAATGAAAACGCGACGACCGTCCTTGCTGAATTCAAGAAGCGGGGTTTGGCCGACCGGGGCGGTGACGATCGGTTGTCCGATCTGACCTCCGGTGTAGGCGTCCCAGAACCGCAGCGTGTGGTCTGTCGAGGCGGAGACGAGATACTTGCCGTCGGGGCTGTAACCGACGGAATCGATGGGATCGTCGTGGCCTTTGAACGGCTCGCCGACGGCGTCACCGCTTTCGGCGTTCCATTGGCGGATCGTCTCGTCGTCTGCGACCGCGATGCGCCGGCCGTCATGACTGAGCGTCATGCCCGTGAAGAAGTCGCTCTCCATTGCTTTACCGACCGGTTGCCTTGTGGCGGTATCCCAGATACGGACGGAATCGCTGCTGAGGGAATACAGGCGACGGCCGTCCTGGCTGAATGCGATTTTGTGGACGAAGTTTTTGTGACCTGTCAATGGTTCGCCGATCTGCCGCCCCTCGGCCCAGTCCCAGAGTCGAACCGTATTGTCACTGCTTCCAGTTGCGAGTGTCTTCCCGTCCGGGCTGAACTCCACTGTGTTCAACGTGTCGTTGTGCCCTTTCATCGGCGCGCCACGCTGCCGCCCATTCGCTACGTCCAGGACTCGGATATCGTTGTCCCGGCCTACAACCGCGAGCCAGCGTTCATCCGGGCTGAACGAGATCTGGGTTCCTCCTCGGAGTGCCTCGGAATCGATCACGTTCCCGATCTGTTCACCGGTGTCGACGTCCAGCCGTCGCAGTACATCATCACGAAGGACGAGAATTCGCGGACGATCCGTGCGGCTGTCCACGCCGTGCCTGGTATCCACCGACACCGGCCCGATCGCCGTGCTACCGCCTACCTTGGTGGTCAACGCCGCAGCGGGATCGGCGTGAAATACTTGGCCGGTATCGTCGGCCACCGCGACGATCCGGTCGCCGTCACGGGTGAAGGCGACGTGCCGGACGGCCGCATTGAGTCCGAGCGGATTGCCCACCGGCTGACCGGTTTTCGAGTCCCACAGTCGTACGGCCTTGTCGCTGCCGCCTGTGACGATCCGGCCGCCGTCCGGACTGAATGCCACCGATTGGACGTTGCCGAAATTGCCCGTGACCGGGTTCCCGACTGCGGCGCCGGTATCGGCGTTCCAGATCCGCAACGGTGTGCCCGCGCCCAGCAATGTACCGAGGCCGATGGTGTTACCGCCGGCGGCGATGAAGTGTCCATCGGGACTGAAGCTCAGACTCCGTATCGCTTCGCTGCGGCTGATGCGCGGGTCGCCGGCAGCTACCGTTTCGCCGAGTGCCGAACCGCTGCGCGCATCCCAGAGCTTTACCGTCTTCTCGGTACCTGCTGAAGCCAGGCGATTCCCATCGGGGCTGAACGCCAGCGCCAGCACCTGTGTGGCGCGCCCACCCAGCGATGGTCCTATCCTGCGCCCGGTCCGGGCGTCCCACAGACCTGTGTGATCGCCGTAGCTCGCGGCGACCCGGTTACCGTCAGGGCTGACGGCAGCGGCTCGCAGTGAGTTCTTGCCGCCCGTCACCGGCGGCCCGATCGGCTCGCCCGTGGCCGAGTCCCATACTCGAATGATGTCGTCCCCGTGACTCAGCGCGAGATACCGCCCGTCCGGGCTTGTCGCCACGAGCGTGCCGTCGATATCGAGCGGCTCACCGAGCGGCTTCGCCGTCTCCGTGTCCACCAGCTTGATTCCGGACGGTGTGCGCGTGGCAATCCGCCGGCCGTCGGCACTGAGCACACCACCTTGCGCGGCCAGGTCGATGACCTTGTGCAAGCGCGCCTCGTTCCGCAACGTCGTCCCCAGCGCGCCGAGGTCCGGGTTCGTCGAGATATCTTGCGCTGCAAGCAATTTATCGAGTGCCTCCAATTTGCCACCGGGCCGGTCGCCGGCCAGCATCGCCTGCGCCTGCGAGGTCAGGCGCCCGGCGAAAACCTCTCTGCTTCGGGCCGCGGCATCCTCGCGGGCGACGTCGGCCGATCGCCAATTGATCGCGGCCAAGACCGCGAGCACGACCGATACGACGCACACCATTGCCAGGACAGTCGACAGCCGCCTGAGTCGCCGTCCCGCCCGCCGCTCATCGTCGAGTTCGGCCTCACGCCGGGCGGCAGCGTCGAGCAGGGCTTGCTTCTCCTTTTCCGCATGGGCCGCCTGCGCCGCGCGCACTTCCTCCGCGCGTCGCCGGTCGCGGTGGTCGCGTACGACGCCCGTGAGCACATCGTGGGTCAGTTCGATCCGTTGCGCCCCGTGGTATTCCTCGAGCCGCACCAGGCGCGAGCCGATCAGCCGGGCGAGTTCGTCGTCGGTCAGCCGTGACGGCACCGCGTCCTCACGGGCGTAGCTGTCGCGAAAACCCTTCTCGGTGATCAGTTCCGACTCGATGAACGCCGCGACTCGCGGGGACAGATCACGCACGCACGACGCGTAGTAGTTCGACAGGATGTCGCGCTTGGCATCCTCGACCAGCTGCTCGTCGAAGCGCGCCCGCCCACGCCGTTTCCGCTCTTCGTTGAGCTCGCGGCAGAACAGGCTCAGCAGCGCGGGCTCCACGTCCGAGGCCGTCAGATTGTCATCGACGTCGACCCATGAGGCATCCCGGCCGAGGTGGAGGTCTTCGCCGGCGATGATGCTCACCACCCGGTGCGCGAGCGCATCGTCGATCAGGTGCCCGGCCGGCTTGTAGACCGCGTCGAACGCCGCGTCGGCACGAAAGGGAAGCAGCCGCATCCGTGAGCGTCCCAGTGCGGGAATGAGCGGGCACCATTCCTCGAGGTTGGGCAGAAAGTCCTCCCGCAACGTGATCAGCAACTTGAAATTCTGCGACCGGAGCCGGAACCGGCCTGCCTCGGCCTCGTCGCTGTCGATCCGCGCGGCCACCTCGTCGGAGATCCGGTTCTCGGCAAGGTCGCCGAGGTCGTGCATGAATTCCCGGACGAGATCTGGAACGCGCTCACCGAGGGTGAACAGTTCCTCGAACTGGTCGAGAACGATCACCGGTGTGAGCGGGTAGTTCTGTGCGCTCCAGAGTTCGAAGTCCTTGCGATGCAGGTACTCCCACAGCGATTCGTCGTCGGCGGGCAACATTGCGTCGGGCGCCTCGGTCCGGATCGAGTCGCGCACCGATCGGTGTAGCTGGCGAGACAGTGCCGTCGCATTCTGCGTGAGATCCAAGCGTATGTAGATCGGCAGGAAGTGTTCGTCGCGCAGTGCGGGAAAGAGGCCGGCTCGCAGCAGCGAGGTCTTCCCGAGGCCGGACCGCCCGTACAAGATCGTGACCGGAGCATCGCGTACGTGGTTCAGTAAGGACTCCGCTTCACGGTCGCGCCCGAAGAAGAACGCCTGCCCGTTCTCCTCGAAGGATTCCAGGCCCGGCCACGGGTTCTCGCTGTCGAGTTGCCCGGCTCGCGTGATGGTAGTCATGCCGCTGTCCGCCGCATCGCACGGATCTCGTCCTTCAGCATCGCGATGAGCCCCGGATCCGGCTCACCGCCGGGTGCCCTGCCGAAGTGCAAGCGCCCGAAGCTGTCCGGCATCTGCCGGTAACGGCTCGGGCTGCGATCGTCGTTGTCGTCGATAACCACGGGCACGATGAAACGGCGGCTCGGGATGGAACGTGCGCGATCTGCCGCCTCGTACCATTCTTTGAAAACGTAACCTTCCTCCGCGTGCTCGGTGTTCGCGGAGATGATCGGGACGAACAAACGGACGGTTCGGCGGATACTGCTCAGAATCTCGTGTTCCCACGCATCTCCCGGGCTGAGCCGCCGCTCGTCGAGCCACACGTCACCGCCGAGACTCGTGATGGCGTCGCAGACCCGCCTGGCCGCGTCGGCGTCCTCGCGCATGTAGCTGATGAAGATCGTCGGAGCGTCCGGCAGCGGACGAACGGCGCCGCCCACCGCGTCATGGCGCCTCGGAGCGGTCTGCTGCACCCAGCGCGCGCGTAATTCCGCGACAAAGGTCGCCGGGTCGATGTCGAGTTGCTGGACCAGCGTCTTGCGGCAGTACGTCGCGAAAAAGCTCGAGAGGGATGGTTCTCGTGACGTCGAGCAGCCTGCGATAAAAAATGGAATACGTTCCAGCGAAAGCCGGGTATTGCTGGACATCCGCAGGAGGAACCGTCCGAGCCAGTCGGGGATCTCGCAGCCGATGAAGAGCAGGGGATGTTCCTTCAGTTGATAACTGACCCAGTCGGGAAGGCTCGCCTTTTCGCTGAGTAATGCGTGCAGCCACTCCAGCCGGTCCTCCTCGTGGATCGCGTATTGAGGCGTGGAGGCTGCTTGACCGTACAAATTCAGAATGACGGTATCGGTGGCCGTGGCCGGTTGGGCATTTCGCGACTGTTCGCTGGTGGACTGATTGGGAGAGAACGAAATCTCTCGTGCCCCTTGCCTTCCCTGGAAACGGACGGCGTTCACCGCTTTCGCGAGCACTCGGTCGGGCGTCGTGCTCACGAACAAACGCAGGTCATCGATCGCGGCGAGGTCACGGAGTGCGTCACCGGGCTCTGGATCGACCTCCACGATGATGTCGTTGATGACGCGATACAACCGCTCTATCTCGTCTTGGCCGCGCTCGCGCACGAACGCCGCCACCGCCGCATCCATGGTGGTTTGTCCGGGCGGCACGGAGAGGTTCCAGCGTTCGGCCAGGCGTTGGCCGATGAGTGTGGTGAATGATTGATCGGCGTCGCCGATATCGACCCTGGTTACGTCGGGCCCCACAACCGGCACCAGAACCCGCTGCCGGATATGCGCGAGAAGATCGTCCCAGAAATCGTCGTTCATGCCCAAACACTCGATCCGGATTGCGCCACACAATGCTCGGCCACGCTGGGGTGGCGCAGCACCAGTGTGGAATGACCCGAGAAGGCGTCCAGTACCGAATCAACAATAGGGTCCGGCGTAGTCGCGGCGTAGAGTAGTCGACTACTCGAACTTCGCCGATCAGCTCGGCATATCGCGCAATCAGCCGGCTCGGAAGTAGGGGAATTGCGACAGCGCTCGCTCGAAGCGGGGGCAGCTGATTCCGGTACTCAGCCGCTGTGGTGCCCTCGGCAGGATTCGAACCTGCGACCTACCCTTTAGGAGAGGGTTGCTCTATCCCCTGAGCTACGAAGGCGTGGCCAGGCTGGGCTGGCCGAGCTGAGTATAGCGTGGGGTCGGGTTCGGTGGCAGAGGCCCGTTGGGCGGGGTCAGAAGGCGCCGAAATCGCCGCCGCCACCGCTGTCGAAACCTCCGCCGGTGTCATAACCCCCGCTGCCGCCGAAGTCGCCGCCGGTGTCGCCGGGGTCGAATCCGCCCTGGTCGTTGCCGGGATCGACGGCCGCTTCGCCGGTGCCGTCCTCGAAGGCTTGCGCGCCGTAGCCGACCCCGCCCATTCCGGCGAACATCGTCGTGAACAACAGCGCCGAGCCCGCGCCCCAGGCTCCGGCGATGAGCGCGGGCTTCCACCACGGCTCGGAATACCAACCGGCGGGGACGGGGCGACCTGCCACGCGGCCGCCGGGGAAGTAGTTCGGTGTGCCCGCGGAGGGGGCGGGGGAGGCGGTGATCGAGCGGCCGTTGTGGGCGATGGTGCGCTGCTCGTCGACCTGACCGGCGATGTCCTGGCCATCGATGGCCGGGATCGCAGGACCGGGGTCCATGTCCATCGCGGTGCGGGCGGCGCGAATGTAATAGAGGCCCTCCAGCGCGGACTGCTTGGCCAGCCGGGCCTGGGCGGGGGAGCCGGCGCGGTCGATCTGACCGCCTGCGGCGTTGTAGCGTTCGGACGCGTCGGCCAGGGCCTGTCGTGCGGCTTCGTTGCGCGGAGTCAGCTGGTAGACCTGTCCGCCGAGCCGCTCGATGGTCACTCGCGCGTCGGCCTGCGCCTCCTCGAGCTCGCGCGCGTTGCGCTTGTTCTGTTCGGCACGCAGGTACAGCAGAGCACCGACGCACACGATCACGATCACGATCAGCCACCACAGCATCGCGCGCCTCATTTCGTCGAGGTGTCGAGATGCCGTCCAGTTTACTGATCGGTTGCCCGAACGCGCTGACCGCTGTTGATCAGCGCGTTGCCTATTAGCTACCGGCGAGGTGGCGGGCGATGACCAGGCGCTGGATCTGGTTGGTTCCCTCGAAGATCTGCATGACCTTCGCTTCGCGCATGTAGCGCTCGACGGGGAAGTCCTGGGTGTAGCCGTAGCCACCGAAGACCTGGACCGCGTCGGTGGTCACCTTCATGGCCGCGTCGGTGGCGACCAGTTTGGCGACCGAAGCCTGGCGCGAATACGGCAGGCCCGCGTCGCGGCGGCGGGCGGCGTCGAGGTAGGTGGCGCGGGCGGTGTCGACGGCGGCGGCCATGTCGGCCAGGACGAACCCGAGGCCCTGGTGGTCGATGATCTTGCGGCCGAAGGCTTCTCGTTCCTTGGCGTAGGCGACGGCCTCGTCGAGCGCGCGCTGGGCGACGCCGGTGGCGACGGCGGCGATGCCGAGGCGGCCCGCGTCGAGCGCGCTGAACGCGATCGAAAGTCCTTGCCCCTCTTCGCCGATGCGGCGTTCGGCGGGCAGGAACGCGTCGTCGTAGGCGGCGGTGGTGGTGGGGATGCCGCGCAGGCCCATCTTCTCCTCGGGCTTGCCGAAGCTCAGGCCCTCGGTGCCCGCGGGGACGAGGAAGCAGGAGATGCCGCGCGAACCCTCGCCGGTGCGGGCGAACAGGGTGTAGAAGTCGGCGCGGCCGCCGTTGGTGATCCAGGCCTTGGTGCCGTTGAGGTTGTAGCCGCCGTCGACGGGGGTGGCCCGGCATCGCAGGGCGGCCGCGTCGGAACCGGCGTGCGCCTCGGAAAGGCTGTAGGCGCCGATGGTTTCGCCCGACAGCATGCCCTCGAGCCACTGCTGTTTCTGCTCGTCGGTGCCGTAGGTGAACAGCGGATGGCACGACAGGCCGTGCACGCTCACGGCGACGGCGACGGCGGCCCAGCGGCTCGCGATCTCCTCGAGGACCTGGAGATACACCTCGTAGGGCTGTGCGCCGCCGCCGAATTCCTCCGGGTACGGCAGGCTGAGCAACCCGGCCGCGCCGAGCGCGGGGAAGACGCCGTCGGGGAAGACCCCGGTCCTCTCGCTCTCGGCGACCCTCGGCTCCAGCACCTTGTCGGCGATATCGCGGGTCAGTTCGATCAGGTCGCGCGCCTCGTCGGTGGGCAGCATCCGGTCAACAGCCATGCTCGTCACAGTATCCGCCGTTCACTTCGTCGACCCTGGCGAGGCGAGCCCGCGTGGCTCTATTATCTGCGCATGAATGCAGATGCTCGTTCACCCCTGGCCGAGGATCAGGTGGGGTTGGTGGTCGAGGTGTTCCGAATGCTGGCCGACCCGACGAGGGTTCAGGTCCTCTGGGCGCTGGCCGATCAAGAACTCTCGGTGAACGAATTGGCGAGCCGGGTCGGCAAGCCGGGGCCCTCGGTGTCCCAGCATCTGGCGAAACTGCGGATGGCCAGGCTCGTGCGCACCCGTCGCGAGGGGACCACCATCTACTACAGCCTCGACAACGACCACGTCCGCAGCCTGGTCGTCGACGCGGTACACAACGCCGAACATGCCGGCCCTGGAGTGCCGTCGCACCATAGGGGTCCCGATGGTCAGCCGCCGCACGCGCGGCCGCCCGGTGTGTGACGACGAGCCGACCTGCAGGAATGTTGTCGGAGGAAACGATTGCGAGCCCCAAACCTTTCGGTAGCATCCGTTGTGACGTGGCTCATGCCACGGCAGGGACTTGAAGGAGCACCGATGCTGAGCACCATGCAGGACGACCAGCTCTCGCTGGCCAAACTGCTCAACTATGCCGCAACTTTCCAGGGCGATTCGACTGTGTCCACATGGACCGGTGACGGTGTTCGCACCATGACCTACCGTGAGCTCGGCGCCGATTCGGCCCGGCTGGCCAACGCGCTGCGGGGTCTCGGCATCGAAGAGGGTGACCGCGTCGGCACCTTCATGTGGAACAACAACGAGCACATGGTCGCTTACATCGCGGTGCCCGCGATGGGCTCGGTGCTGCACGCGCTCAACATCCGGCTGTTCCCCGAGCAGTTGGTCTTCGTCGCCAACCACGCCGAGGACAAGGTCGTGCTCGTCGACGGCACGCTGGTGCCGCTGTTCGCGCAGTACCTACCGAACCTGAAGACCGTGCAGCACGTGATCGTCGTCAACGGCGATCCGGCCGCGCTCACCGCGCCCGAGGGTGTCACCGTGCACTCCTACCGCGAGCTGCTCGATGCCCAGTCCGCCGACTTCGACTTCCCGGTCGTCGACGAACGGTCCGCCGCGGCGATGTGTTACACCTCCGGCACCACCGGCGACCCGAAGGGCGTCGTCTACTCGCACCGCTCCAACTGGCTGCACGCGATGCAGGTGAACTCGCCCAACGGCATGGGTTTCCAGGGCTCGGACTACGTGCTGGCGATCGTGCCGCTGTTCCACGCCAACGCCTGGGGCCTGCCGTACGCGGCACTGATGTCGGGCGCCAACGTCCTGATGCCGGACCGCTTCCTGCAGCCCGGCCCGCTGCTGGAGATGATGGCGGCCGAGAAGCCGACCTTCGCCGCCGCGGTGCCCACCATCTGGGGCGGCGTGCTGGCCGCGCTGGCCGCCGCGCCGCAGGACATCTCGCACCTGCGTACCGCGGTCGTCGGTGGCTCCGCGGTACCGCCCGCGATGATGCGCGCGTTCGAGGAGAAGCACGGCGTGCGCATCCTGCACGCGTGGGGCATGACCGAGACCTCCCCGCTGGGCAGCGTCGCGCACGCGCCCGCGGGCGTCAGCGATGACGATGCCTGGGAGTACCGCTACACGCAGGGTCGCTTCCCGGCCAACGTCGAGGCCCGGCTGGTCGGCGACGACGGCAAGGTCGTCCCGAACGACGGTGAGTCGCTCGGCGAGCTCGAGGTCCGCGGCGCGTGGATCACCGGCTCCTACTACTCGCCCACCGGCGCGGAGATCGACCCGGACAAGTTCGACGACGGCTGGCTGCGTACCGGTGATGTCGGCAAGATCAGCGCCAACGGCTACCTCACCCTGGTGGACCGCTCCAAGGACGTCATCAAGTCCGGCGGTGAGTGGATCTCCTCGGTGGATCTGGAGAACGCGGTGATGGGCCACGCGGCCGTCGCCGAGGCCGCGGTCATCGGTGTGCCCGACGAGAAGTGGGACGAGCGCCCGCTGGTCGCCATCGTGCTGGCCGAGGGCGCTGCCGCCGAGGCGGGCGAGCTGCGCGACTACCTGGCCGACAAGTTCGCCAAGTGGCAGCTGCCCGAGCGCTGGACCTTCATCGCCGAGGTGCCGAAGACCAGCGTCGGCAAGTTCGACAAGAAGCGCCTGCGCGCCCAGTACGCCGAGGGCGAGCTGGACGTCGTCACGGTGTAGACGAACGACAAGGCGGGCGTGGAATTGCTTCCACGCCCGCCTTTTTCGTCGATCAGCAGTTGCGCAGCTCGGGGCTCTGGTTCAACAGCTGAGCACGCGGGCTGATGTAGGTGGTGTAGGTCTCCCCGCCGACGGCCGACAGCGGGAACGCCGCGACCCGATGGCAGTTCTGGAAGGCCAGCTTCACACCGAAATGCCGTTCCAGGCCGCCGCGGATGGCGTCGGAGGCCAGGGCGCGCAGCAGCTGCCCGCGCGCCACCTCGTCCGGCGGCGGGATCCGGTTGTCGGCGTATTCGTCGGTGCCGGTGCGCAGGTCTTCGGCCACCCGGCTCACCACCTCCCACGCGTAAGGCAGTGAGGTACGGACACATTCGACGAATTCGGCGTCGTCGATATTGCCTTGTTCTGCGCGTTCGAGTAATGCGGCGGGAACATCGAGGGACATGGCTCTCCTCCTGCTTGGGGGTGGTCGGCGGGACGCGATGCCAGGTCCGAGTCTAAACGAAATCCGTTGTCAATAACCCTGGATTCGTTCCGAAAGTGCTTTCCGGAGTGCGCTTTTCGCGTCGGCGGCGAGGTCGGTGACCAGTTCGCTTGCCGGTTGCCCGGTGCTCAGCGAGTGCGCTTGCCCCGCCCACAGATTCACTTCGTCGGTGTTGCCGCCCGCCCGCGCGGCGGCCCGCAAGGGGGCGGTGGCGTAATGGATTTCGGGGTAGGCGGCGGGCGCGTCGGCGGTGTGGTCGACGAGGAAACGGTTGCGGATCCCGCGAGCGCGACGTCCGGTGAACGCGCGCGTGAGCATCGTCGGTTCCGGCGTCCCGATCGCACCCCGATGCACGGCGTTGGTGCCGGCTTCCGGGCAGCGCAGCAGCGCGGTGCCGATCTGCGCCGCCGACGCACCGGCCGCCAGCACCCCGGCCACGCCGGCGCCGGTGGCGATCCCGCCCGCCGCGACGAGCGGACGGGAGGTGACGGCGGTGAGCAGCTGGATCAGGGTCAGCAGGCCGGGTGGGTCGATCGGGTCGTCGGCGGGATCGTCGAGGAAGCTCGCGCGGTGCCCACCGGCCTCGGCGCCCTGGGCGATCAATACGTCGGCCCCCGCTTCGACGGCGATCAGTGCCTCGGCGGGGGAGGTGACCGTGACCCACACCTCCGAGCCGACCGCGTGCAGCCGGTCCACCTCCACCGCGCTGGGGCAGCCGAAGGTCGTCGAGACCACGGCGACCGGATCGGCCACCAGCAGATCGAGCTTGTCGTCCCATCCGTCGGTGTCGTGCTCAGGGGTGCCGATCGGGAATTCGGCGCCGAGTTCGGCGAGGTAGGTGGCGTAGCCGGCCGGATCGGCCACCACGCCGGGCGCGAACAGGTTCACCCCGAACGGCGCCGTGGTGGCGGCTCTCGTCGCCTCGATCTGCGCTG
Organism: Nocardia sp. NPDC055002; assembly: GCF_053608825.1. Classification (NCBI taxonomy): domain Bacteria; kingdom Bacillati; phylum Actinomycetota; class Actinomycetes; order Mycobacteriales; family Nocardiaceae; genus Nocardia; species Nocardia sp. NPDC055002. The sequence continues at coordinate 528,574 of NZ_JBSGWE010000003.1, read as the reverse complement.
CCACCGCCTCGGTGCCGAGGTATCCGGCGGCGAGCTGGCCGAAACCGCCCGCGGCCGCGACGGCGACCACCAACTCGGGTGTGGACGGGCCGCCCGCCATGGGCGCGGCGACGATGGGGACGGTCAAGGTCTCGATCACCATGGGTCGAGTCTGGTCGGTCGGGACCGTGTTCAGGCCCGGTGACAGCGCGTGTGGTGGATCGGACACTGTGATCGTTACTGTGCGGCACGTCATTTACCTGCGATTTCGTGACAGAAGGTTGCGGAATGGTCACGGCCGAGTAGAGTTCGCGTCACAACGTATGCCGAACCGTTACACATAGTTCGGCATCGGAGAACACCCAGGTGGTCTCCGGGCCGGTCGCAGACCGGTTTCGTTTCCTTGTTGTCGGACGCTAGGACGAGATCTTGTCGCAGCACCGTGTGGGTCCCGAATCCATCTCCGTGCAGGCCCTGCTTGCGCACGCGGATGGCCGGAGCCCGAGCAGGAGCAGGCACCGCGCCGAGGCGTCGCGTTCCGATCGAGTCCGGGTCGCCGCCAGTGCCGCGGTCGCCGCGGGCGCGTTGGTCGGCGTCACCGCTCAGATCGCCCCGGCCCTGGCCTTCGCCGCGCCGCTGCTGCCGACCCACGACGACAGCGTCGAGGAATCGGTCGTTCCCGAGTCGGCCCGCCAGGATGTCGACCTCGTCGCCGCGCAGGAAGTCGCCGCGCACGTCGAGACCCCCGCGCCGGTGACCGCGGTCGCCGCGCCGATCGCCGCCCCCGTGGCCGCGCCCTTCGGAATCGGCAACCTGCCCCCCGAGATCTCCGGCCCGCTGTCGCAGGTCGAGGACATCCTTCAGGGCATCCAGCACCAGGTCGCGCCGCCGCAGGCCACCCGCCCGGTCGCGGGCCCGATCAGCTCCGGCTTCGGCTCGCGCTGGGGTGCCATGCACTACGGCCTCGACTTCGCCGACTCGATCGGCGCCCCGATCAAGTCCGTGTCCAACGGCACCGTCATCGAGGCGGGCCCGGCGTCGGGCTTCGGCCTGTGGGTGCGGGTGCTGCACGACGACGGCACGACCGGCGTCTACGGCCACGTCAACGAAATGCTGGTCAGCGAAGGCCAGCGGGTCAACGCGGGCCAGGTCATCGCGACCGTCGGCAACCGTGGCCAGTCCACCGGCCCGCACCTGCACCTCGAGATCTGGGATCAGGGCGGCGCCAAGATGGACCCGATTCCGTATCTCGCTTCCAAGGGCGTGCCGCTGGAATGGGGCCCTTCCGCGCACTGAGTTTCTGGAGCGCTGGCGCGCCCCTCCCTAAGGGGCGGTGTACGCGTTGTGCTTTGACAGCGTTAGCGAGTGACGGTGGTTCTTATGAGCCCCGTCACTTTGCCGTTCGTGGGGGCAACACGTTCCAGGGCCGGGCCGATAGTCCTCTGGGCCCCGAGCACCGGGGGCACGCTGACTCGGACATTGTGTGACCGGTCTATATGATGACTCGATCTGCACGGTGCGGGGCAGCCGCACGTGCAGACGCGATGAGAGGTGAATGAACTCGAATGGAAACTGCCCGTCGTTCTGCCCGCGGTAATCGCCGTCGCCGGTCGAGCAGTCCGACATTCGGGCAGTTGCTGACGGGAGCGGTCGAATCGGCCGCCGATCGGGTCGCGGTCCGGTTCAACCCGTCCGGTGACCCGGCCGACCAGCGTCAGCTCACCTACTCCGAGTTCGATCAGCGGTCCTCGCAGCTGGCTCGCACGCTCATCGCTCGTGGCATCGGCCCCGGCGACGTCGTCGCCATCGGCATCGCCCGGTCGATCGACTCCGTGCTCGCGGTGTGGGCGATCGCCAAGACCGGCGCCGCCTACGTCCCGGTGGACCCGAACTACCCGGCCGACCGAATCGCGCACATCGTGTCCGACTCCGGCGCGGTGCTCGGACTCACCACCGCCGCGCATCGCGACGTGCTCGGTACGGCGCTGACCTGGCTCGAGCTCGACGACGCCGAGACGGCCACCACGATCGCGGCCCAGCCCGCGCACCCGATCTCCTACACCGACCGGATCCGCACCCTCGACGAGCGGCACCCGGCCTACGTGATCTACACCTCGGGCTCCACCGGCAAGCCCAAGGGCGTCGTGGTGACCCACACCGGTCTGGCCGGTCTGGTCGCCGCCGAGCGCGCGCACTACCGCGTCGCCGCCGACTCGCGCGTGCTGCACGTGTGTTCGCCGAACTTCGACGTGTCGGTGCTCGAACTGCTGCTCACCTTCTCCGCGGGCGCCACCCTGGTGATCGCGCCGCCCGGTGTGTTCGGTGGTTTCGAGCTCGCGGAACTGCTGCGTCGCGAACAGGTTTCGCACATGCTCATCACCCCGGGCGCGCTGGAATCGGTGGATCCGGCGGACCTGGACGACCTGCGCGTAGTGGTCGTCGCCGGTGACAAGTTCGGTCCGGAACTGGTCGGTCGCTGGGCCGTGGGCGAGCGTGAGTTCTACAACGGCTACGGCCCCACCGAGGCCACCATCCTGGCCACCAGCACCGCGCCGATGGATCCGGCCGCGCCGGTGACGATCGGTGCCGCGATCGCCGGTGTCGGTGCGTTCGTGCTGGATTCGCGGCTGCGGCCGGTGCCCGCGGGTGTGATCGGCGAGCTGTATCTGTCGGGTCCCGCGCTGGCACAGGGTTACCTGAACCGCCCCGCGCTGACCGCTGAACGTTTCGTCGCCAGCCCGTTCGGCGCCGAATCCGGTGACGCGAACGCCCGCCTGTACCGCACCGGAGACCTGGTGCGGCGCAGCGAATCCGGTGACGGCGTCATCGAATACATGGGCCGCTCGGACTTCCAGGTGAAGATCCGCGGTTTCCGGATCGAGCTCGGTGAGATCGACAACGCGCTCACCGCGCACCCCGACATCGACTTCGCGGCCACGCTCGGCAAGACGCTGCCTTCCGGTGTGACAGCTTTGGTTTCGTACGTGATGCCCCGCTCCGGCGCCACGGTCGAGGTGACCGCGCTCGACGCGTTCCTCGCGGAATCGTTGCCCGGCTACATGATTCCGGCCGCGATCATGGTGCTGGACCGGATCCCGCTGACGCCGGTGGGCAAGCTGGACCGAAAGGCGTTGCCCGAGCCCGTTTTCGCGGTGCGTGAGTTCCGCGCGCCGGTGACTCCGGTGCAGCAGGTGGTGGCCGACATCTTCGCCGAACTGCTCACCGCCGGTGCGCCGGACGAGATCCGGGTCGGTGCCGACGACGACTTCTTCGAGCTCGGCGGCAACTCGCTGCTGGCCGCGCAGGCCGCCACGCGCATCGGCGCCGCGCTCGACACCAGGATTCCGGTGCAGGTGCTGTTCGAGGTCAGCACGGTCTCGGGGCTGGCCGAACGCGTCGAACGTCATATCGGCACCGGTTCCGGCCAGGAGCTGGTCGCGCAGCAGCGCCCCGACTCGATCCCGCTGTCGTTCGCCCAGCAGCGGATGTGGTTCCTCAACCAGTTCGATCCGGCCAGCGCTGTGAACAACATGCCGATCGCGGTGCGCCTGTCGGGCGCGCTCGATGTCGACGCGTTGCGTGTCGCGGTCACCGACCTGGTGGCCCGCCACGAGGTGCTGCGCACGATGTATCCGCCGGTCGACGGGGTCGGCACGCAGCTGGTGCTGCCGCTGTCGGACCCGCGCGCAGTGCCCGCTCTGGCGGCCGACGAGGCAGGCGAGGACGCGATCGCGGCCCTGGTCACCGAGACCGTCAGCGCGGGCTTCGATGTCACCGTGGCTCCGCCGCTGCGCCTGCGGCTGCTGCGACTGAGCGCGACCGAGCACGTACTGGTCTGCGTGATGCACCACATCGCCGGTGACGGTGTGTCGATGGGCCCGCTCACCCGCGACCTGATGACCGCCTACGTTCAGCGCAGCGCGGGTAACGCGCCGGGCTGGCCCGAATTGGCCGTCCAGTACGCCGATTTCACGCTCTGGCAGCGGGCCGTGCTCGGGACCGAGGACGACCCGGAGTCGATCCTGACCCAGCAGATCGACTTCTGGCGCACCCAGCTCGCCGGTGTGCCCGACCAGCTCGAATTGCCCACCGATCGGCCGCGGCCCGCCACCGCCTCCTACCGGGGTGCGAGCCTGGACTTCCGCATCCCGGCCGAGGTCCACGCCGGGCTGGATCAGATTGCGCGCGCACACAATTCGACGTTGTTCATGGTGGTGCACGCCGCGCTGTCGGCGCTGCTGGCCCGGCTGTCGGGCAGCAGCGACATCGCCATCGGCACCCCCGTCGCGGGTCGTGGCGACGCCGCCCTCGACGACCTGATCGGCATGTTCGTCAACACCCTGGTGCTGCGCACTGAGGTCGACCCGGCGGACAGCTTCGAAGAACTGCTCGCCTCGACCCGTGCGGTCGACGTCGCGGCCTTCGGTCACGCCGATGTGCCGTTCGAGCGATTGGTCGAGCTGCTCGACCCGGCCCGTTCGACCGCGCGGCACCCGCTGTTCCAGGTGATGCTCGCCTTCCAGAACATGGCGCGCACGGCACTGGAGCTGCCCGGTCTGACCGTCGCGGGCGTCGAGATGACCATTCCGTTCGCCAAGTTCGACCTGCAGTTCGAGATGGTGGAGGACACCGATCGCCACGGTGCGCCGCACGGCATCGCGGTCGGGCTCACCTACGCCACCGATCTGTTCGACGCCGAGACCGTCGCCGGGTTCGCCGATCGGTTCCAGCGATTGCTGGCCGCGATCGTCGCCGCGCCCGCCGGGCCGCTCGGTGCGATCGAGCTCTTGGAGCCCGCCGAGCTGGACCGGATCCTGGTGCAGTGGAACGACACTCGCCATGACCTCGCGCCGGAATTGTTGCTCGACGGCTATCGACGTGCGGTGGCCGCGCACCCCGATGCTGTCGCTGTCGTGTACGAGGGCGCCGAGCTGACCTATCGGGAGTTCGACGAGCGGGTCAACCGCCTCGCCCGGCTGCTGGTGACGCACGGTGTCGGTCCCGAATCCCTGGTCGGCCTCGCCGTTCGGCGCTCGCTCGATCTGGTGGTCGGGATGTACGCGATCGTGACCGCCGGCGGTGCGTATGTGCCGATCGACCCGGACCATCCGGCCGATCGCATCGCCCACATTCTCGACACCGCCGCGCCCGCCGCGGTGCTGAGCACCACCGCGGATGCGATCGAGGTGCCCGCGAATGTGCCGGTGATCCTGGTGGATTCCGTTGCGCTCGAGGAGTTCTCGGCTGCCCCTGTCGAGCTGGCTCGGCCGGTCCGGCCCGAGAACCCGGCCTATGTCATCTTCACCTCCGGTTCCACCGGGCGCCCCAAGGGTGTGGCGGTGTCGCACGCGGCGATCGTCAACCAGATGGTCTACATGGGCGCCGAGTACGGGATCGGCCCGTCGGATGTGTATCTGCAGAAGACGCCCGCCACGTTCGATGTGTCGCTGTGGGGCTACTTCCTGCCGCTGCGGACCGGCGCGAAGCTGGTCGTGTCGACCCACGACGGACATCGCGACCCGCTGTATCTCGCCGAAACGATCGCGGCACAGGGCGTGACGCTCACCGACTTCGTGCCGTCGATGCTGTCGGTCTTCGCCGCGCACACCACCGCCGGTGCGATTCCCAGTCTGCGTGCGGTGTTCGCCGCCGGTGAGGCGCTGCCCACCGAGACCGTGGCCGACGTGGCCCGCGTGTCCACGGCGGCGGTGCACAACCTGTACGGGCCCACCGAGGCTGCTGTCACCGTGACGCGATGGCCCGCGAGCGATTCCGACCGCGGTTCGGTGCCGATGGGCGTGCCGGAGTGGAACACCCGTGTCTACGTGCTGGATTCACGCCTGCGCGCGGTGCCTGCCGGAGTGGTCGGCGAGCTGTACCTCGCCGGCGACCAGCTCGCGCGCGGCTATGTCGCCCGTCCCGGTCTGACCGCGGATCGGTTCGTGGCCAACCCCTTCGAGCCCGGCGCGCGGATGTACCGCTCCGGCGACCTCGTCCGCTGGGGTGGATCCTCGGCCGAGCCCGCGCTGGAATACCTGGGCCGCACCGACTTCCAGGTGAAGTTCCGCGGTCAGCGCATCGAGCTCGGTGAGATCGAGACCGCCCTGCTCGCACAGGAGGCGATCAGCCAGGCCGTGGCCCTGGTACTCGACACCGCGTCCGGCCAGCACCTGGTGGCGTATGTGGTGGCGCGGCCCGGCGCGGAGCCCGACCCCGCGGCGCTGCGTACGGCCGTGGCGGACTCGCTGCCCACCTACATGGTTCCGACCGTCGTCACGGTGCTGGACGGCTTCCCGCTGAATCCGAGCGGCAAGCTCGACCGCAAGGCGCTGCCCGCCCCCGCGTTCACCGCCGGCGAATTCCGCGCTCCCACCAGTCCCGCCGAGGAGATCGTCGCCGGGGTCTTCGCGGAACTGCTCGGCATGGCCCGCGTCGGCGCCGACGACGACTACTTCGCGCTCGGCGGCAACTCGCTGCTCGCCACCCGGGCGATCGCCCGCATCAACGAGGCGCTCGACGCCCACCTGGCCATTCGCGACCTGTTCGAGACGCCCACCGTGTCGGCTCTGGCCGCGCGCGTCGGTGGTGCGAGCGGTGCCGCCGCCCGCCCGCCGCTGGTCGCCGCCGAACGGCCGCAGCGCATTCCGCTGTCGCTGGCTCAGCAGCGCATGTGGGTGGTCAACCAGGTCGACCCCGCCTCGGGCTCCTACAACATCCCCTTCGCGATCCGCCTCACCGGCGAGCTCGACATCGCCGCGCTCGGCGCCGCTGTCACCGACGTGCTCGGCAGACACGAATCGCTGCGCACCTTCTTCCCGGTGTCCGACGGCAGTCCCTTCCAGGAGATCCTCTCCGTGGCCGATGTGCTGCCCGAGGGGCTCCAGGTCGAGACGACCACCGATATCCTCACTCGTGCAGGCGAATTGGCCGGCGCCGGCTTCGATGTGACGCGGGAGGTTCCGCTGCGTGCGCGGTTGCTCACCGACGGGACTTCGGCCGAGTGGCTGCTTGTTGTCGTGGTGCACCATATTTCGGCCGACGGCGCGTCCTTGGCCCCGCTCGCTCGCGATCTGATGACCGCTTACGTGGCGCGTGCCGCGCACCAGAGCCCGGCGTGGACGCCGCTGGAAGTGCAGTACGCGGACTTCGCGCTGTGGCAGCGGGCGGTCGTCGGCGACGACGAGCAGCCGGAATCCCTGGCCGCCGCCCAGCTCGACTACTGGCGCACCCAGCTGGCCGACGTGCCACCGCTGCTGGAGCTGCCGCAGGACCGCCCGCGGCCGTCGGTACCGACTCTGCGCGGCGCCACGTCCGAGCTGCGGTTGCCGGCCGAGGTGCACGCCGCCCTCAATCACTTGGCGCGCGAGCACAAGTCGTCGCTGTTCATGGTCGTGCACGCGGCGCTGGCTGTGCTGCTCGGCCGCTTGTCGGGCACCTCCGACATAGCCATCGGCACCGCTGTCGCCGGGCGCGGTGAGCGAGCGCTCGACGAGCTGGTCGGCATGTTCGTCAACACCTTGACCCTGCGCACCGTTCTCGATCCGGCCGGTTCCTTCGACGAGGCCGTGGACGTGGCGCGGGAGACCGACCTCGGCGCGTTCGCCAATGCCGACCTGCCGTTCGAGCGGGTCGCCGAGGTCGTCGCACCGGGCCGGGGCAGTGCGCAGAGCCCGCTGTTCCAGGTGGCGCTCACCTTCAGCAACAACGAGGCGGCCGCGCTCGAACTGCCCGGCCTCACCGTGAACGCGCTGGACACCGCGATCGCCGCCAAGTTCGACCTGCAGGTGGACGTCGAACCGCGCTTCACCGCCGCCGGTGACCCCGACGAGCTGGTCACGCTGTTCAACTACGCCACCGACCTGTTCGACGAGGCCACCGTGCGCAGCATCGGCGCCCGCTTCGCCCGCATCCTGACCGCCGTCGCCGCCGACCCGCAGATCCGTATCGGCGACATCGACATCCTCGACGAGTCCGAACGCACCCGGCTGCTCGCCGGCGCGGCCAAGGCGCCCGCGCCGAGCACCCCGTCGGGCGGCACCACTCTGGCGCAGGCTTTCACCGCCGCCGCCGAGGACGACCCCGACGGCCCCGCGCTGGTCTGGGGCGACGACGCGCTGACCTTCGAGCAGCTCGACGCCCGCTCCGCCCGCCTGGCCCGCCTGCTGATCGGGCGCGGCTTCGGGCCAGGAGACGGTGTGGCCGTTGATCTTCCGCGTGGCGTCGACTGGGCCGTCGCGGTCTGGGCGATCCTCAAGGCAGGCGCGGCCGTGGTCCCGGTGACCGACACCGAGTCGCCCGCCGAACCCGCCGCGAAACTGAGTATCACCGTCGGCGAACCTCGCGGTGTCGACTGGATCTCGCTCGACGACCCGGCGATCAAGACCGAACTGTCCACTCAGTCGGCGCGTCCGGTCACCTATGCCGACCGGACCCGAGCCCTGCGCGGCGGTGACCCGGCCTTCGTCGGCGCCGACGGCACCCGCAGTTACGACGAACTCGCCACGGCGGGTGCGCAGGTACGCGCCGGCACCGACCTGACCTTCGAAGCCCGCACCTTCGGCTACGGCTCGGCCGACAGCTTCACTGCTCTGGTCGAGCCGGTGGCCGCGGGCGTTGCGGGCGCATCGATGGTGCTGGTGCCCGGCGTCGCGGACACCGGGGTAGCCAACGGATTGTCGGCGTCACTGGCCGAGGAGTGGGTGACCCACTTGTTCGGTGACCGGGTGGGGATCGAGGCGCTCGATACCGCCGAGCTCGGTGATCTGCGGGCGCTGATCGCCGACGATGCCGCACCCGGCAATCCGGGAGCGGCCGAGGCAGTGCTGGTACTCGGAGATCTGCGCGCCCCGGTGGCGTGAGCGGCGCTCGCGGCGCGGGGCTCCGCTGCGGGACAACAAGTTTCGGTGATGGGTGAGGTGGAACAGCTATGACACGACCGGCAAGAACCCGACCGGTTCGTACGCGTCGCCCGCGCGTCACCGCGTTGGCACAGCTGCTGGCCACCGCGGTCGAGACCAACCCCGACGGTCTCGCGGTCGTCCTCGCCGACGCCGCCCGCACCCTCGGCAGCCTCACCTACGCCGAACTCGACGAGCGTTCGAACCGCATCGCCCGCTTCCTGATCGGTCGTGGCATCGGCGCGGGCGACCTGGTCGCCATCGGAATCCCGCGCTCCATCGAATCGGTCCTCGCCGTGTGGGCCGTCACCAAGACCGGAGCGGGCTTCGTCCCCGTCGACCCGAACTACCCACCGGACCGGGTGGCGCACATGGTCACCGACTCCGGCGCGGTCTTCGGGCTGACCGTCGCGGCTGTGGCTGCCGGACTTCCCGCGCAGGTGCAATGGCTCCCACTCGACGGCGGCGACCAGGCGGATCCCTTCGACGACCTCTCCGGCGAGGCGATCACCTCCGCCGACCGGCTTCGTCCGGTGCGGGCCGAGGATCTCGCGTACCTCATCTACACCTCCGGCTCCACCGGCCTGCCGAAGGGCGTCGCGGTGACGCAGGCCGGGCTCGCGGGGTTCAGCGAGGAGCAGCGTCGCCATTACGGTGTCGAATCCACCTCGCGCACGCTGCATTTTGCGTCGCCGTCCTTCGATGCCTCGCTGCTGGAGCTGCTGCTGGCGATCGGCGCGGGCGCCACGATGGTGATCGTCGACCCGAGTGTGTACGGCGGCGACGATCTGGCCGCGCTGCTGCGGCGGGAACGGGTGAGCCACGCGTTCATCACTCCGGCCGCGCTGGCCTCGATCGACCCGGACGGGCTCGACGACTTCCGGGTGGTGGCGGTGGGTGGCGAGGCTGTTGCACCGGATCTGATGCGGCGCTGGGCGATTCCGCTCGCCGACGGCACCCTGCGCGAATTCCACAACGTGTACGGGCCCACCGAGACGACCATCGTCACCAACATCAGTGTGCCGCTGAAACCGGGCGACCCGATGACCATCGGCGGCCCGATCAACGGGGTCGCCGAATACGTCCTCGACGACCGGCTCGGCCCCGTTCCGCCCGGCGTCACCGGCGAGCTCTACATCACCGGCGCCCAGCTGACCCGCGGCTACCACGCCCGCCCGGGCCTGACCGCCTCGCGCTATGTCGCGAATCCGTTCGACCCGGCCGGTTCTCGCCTCTACCGCACCGGTGATCTGGTCCGCTGGACAGCCGATGGCGCGTTGGATTATGTGGGCCGCAACGACTTCCAGGTCAAGATCCGTGGTTTCCGCATCGAGCTCGGTGAGATCGACGCGGTGCTCTCGGCCCACGAGAGCCTCGACTTCGCCGCCACCATCGGTCACGAACTCGACAGCGGCGCCACCATTCTGGTGTCCTACGTGCACGCGGCTCCGGGTGCGACCGTCGACACCGCCGCGCTCACCGCCTTCGCCGAGCGCAGTCTGCCCGCGCACATGGTGCCGACCGTGCTGATGGAGCTCGACACCATCCCGCTCACCCCGGTCGGCAAGCTCGACCGAAGGGCGCTGCCCGCACCGATCCTCGAACACGCCGAATTCCGTGCTCCCACCACGGCGGTCGAGGAGATCGTGGCAGGCACCTTCGTTCAGGTGCTCGACCTCGGCGACACGCAGCTCGGCCTCGACGACGACTTCTTCGCCCTCGGCGGCAACTCACTGATGGCCACCCAGGTCGCCGCCCGCCTCGGCGCCGCGCTGGACACCGCGTTTCCGGTCCGGCTGCTGTTCGAGGCGTCGACGGTGGAAACGCTGGCCCGGCGACTCGCCGAATCCGCCGGTGCGGGTGCACGTCCCGCGCTGACCGCGGGGGAGCGGCCCGCACGGATTCCGCTGTCGCTGGCCCAGCAGCGGATGTGGTTCCTCAATCAGTTCGACCCGGGTTCGGTCGCCTACAACATTCCGATGGCGGTGCGGCTGCACGGGGCCATCGATGTCGAAGCCCTGCGCGCCGCCGTCGCCGACCTCGTCGCCCGGCACGAAACCTTGCGCACGATCTACCCCGAGACCGACGACGGGCCGATCCAGCAGATCCTGACCGGCACCGAGGCGACGCCGAGGCTCGAGGTGCGCTCGATCGCGCCCGAGCAGCTCACCGCCGCCATGCGCGAGTTCGGTTCGTCGGGGTTCGATGTGCGCGGCCAGGTGCCGTTGCGGGTCGCGTTGTTCGAGCTCGGTGGCGACGAAGCGGTGCTCGCGGTGGTCGTGCACCACATCGCCGGTGACGGGTCCTCACTCGCCCCGCTCACCAGGGATCTCATGCTCGCCTACGCGGCCCGCTCGGCGGGTGACGCGCCGGAGTGGGCGCCGCTGGCCGTGCAGTACGCCGACTACGCCTTGTGGCAGCGGGCCCTGCTCGGCAGCGAGGACGACCCGCGGTCGCTGGCCTCGGCCCAGCTCGCCTACTGGCGTGACGCGCTGGCCGGGCTGCCCGACCAGCTCGACCTGCCCGCCGACCGGCCGCGTCCCGCCGTGCAGTCCTTCGCCGGTGGTCGCGTCCCGATCGAGGTCGACGCCGAAACCCATCGTGCCCTGCTGGCTGTGGCGCGCGATCAGGGCGCGACGCTGTTCATGGTCGTGCACACCGCCCTCGCGGTGACGCTGGCCAGGCTCGCGGGCACCGACGATCTGGCGGTCGGTACCCCCGTCGCGGGTCGTGGCGAGGCCGCGCTCGACGACCTGATCGGCATGTTCGTCAACACCCTGGTCTTTCGCACCACGCTGCGAACCGGTGAGTCGTTCACCGAACTGCTCGCCCGCCAGCGCGATACCGACCTCCAGGTCTTCGCGAACGCGGACCTGCCGTTCGAGCGGCTGGTCGAGGCGATCAACCCCGCCCGCTCCACTGCCCGCCACCCGCTGTTCCAGGTCGGCCTGTCCTTCCAGAACCTCAGCCGCTCCGGCCTGGAACTCGGCGAGACCGCGGTCGAGGGCGTCGACGTGGACCTCGCGGTGTCCCAGTTCGATCTGCACGCCATCGTCGCCGACGGCTACGACAGTGACGGCGTGGCGCAGGGGATCAGCGGCGTGTTCACCTACGCCACGGACCTTTTCGACGAGTCGACCGCACAGTCCTACGCGGATCGCTTCGCGCGAGTGCTCACCGCGATCGCCGCCGCGCCGGGCAGCGCCGTCGACGAGATCGACCTGCTCTCCGATGCCGAGCGTGCGCGAATCCTGCACGACTGGAACGCGACCGGCCACACCACCCCGGCCACGACGCTCGCCGCCCTGTTCGCCGACACCGCGGCCGCGAACCCGGACGGTGTGGCGCTCGTCGACGCCGACGGCGCCACGCTCACCTATCGCGGCTTCGCGGCGCGCGTGAATCAGCTGGCGCGACACCTCATCGCGCAGGGTGTCGGCGTCGAGGACCGGGTCGCCTTGGCGATGCGACGCTCGACCGAGCTGGTCGTCGCCATGTACGCGGTGACGCAGGCGGGCGCCGCCTACGTTCCCGTCGATCCCGGCCAGCCCGCCGATCGGGTATCGCATGTGCTCGCGACCGCTGCCCCGACCTGCGTACTGAGCACCACGCGCGACGGTTTCACCGCCGGCGTCGACGCGACACGGGGTGCGCCGGTGATCGCCGTCGACACCCTGGACCTGTCGGCGGTATCAGCCGACCCGATCGCGGCGAGCGAGCGCATCGGGGTGTTGCGGTCCGGGAACACCGCCTACGTCATCTTCACCTCCGGCTCGACCGGCAAGCCGAAGGGCGTCGCCGTCTCGCACGCCGCCATCGTCAACCAGCTGCGGTGGAAGACAGAAGCGTTCGGCCTCGGCCGCGACGACTCGGTCCTGTTGAAGACCGCCGCCACCTTCGACCTGTCGGTCTGGGAATTCTGGTCGGCCGCGATCTGCGGTGGGCGCCTGGTGATCACCGCTCCAGAAGGCCATCGCGACCCCGCCTACCTGCTCCGCGTGCTCGCCGCGCACTCGGTGACCACCCTGCACGCGGTGCCGTCGATGCTCGATGCGCTGCTCACCGAATCCGCCGGTGCCCTGCCGAAGTCGCTGCGGCGCGTGCTCGCCATCGGCGAGGCGCTGCCCGCCGCCACCGCCCAGCGGTTCCTGGCGACGAACCCGGCGGCGCTGCACAACCTGTACGGCCCGACCGAGGCCGCGGTCTCCATCACCGACCACCGCGTCACCACCGCCGATCGCACCACGGTCCCGATCGGCCGGCCCGAACGGAACAGCCGGGTCTACGTCCTCGACGCCCGTCTGCGTCCGGTCCCGGTAGGTGTCGCGGGAGAGCTGTATCTGGCGGGCGCGCAGCTCGCCCGCGGGTATTTCGGCCGACCCGACCTCACCGCGGACCGCTTCGTCGCCGACCCGTTCTCCGAGCTCGGCGCCCGCATGTATCGCACCGGTGATCTCGTCGCCTGGACCGCTGACGGCGAACTCGACTACCGCGGTCGCACCGACTTCCAGGTCAAGATCCGCGGATTCCGCATCGAACTCGGCGAGATCGAAGCAGCCCTGCTCGCCGCACCGCGGATCGCCCAGGCAGCGGTCGTCGCCACGACCGACCCGCAACTCGGTGACCGGCTGGTTGCCTATGTCGTCCCCGCGCCCGGCGGGGCGCTCACCACCGCGCAGGCCAAAGCCGCGGTGGCGCAGGTACTCCCGTCCTACATGGTCCCCTCGGCCTTCGTCGTGCTCGACCGCCTCCCGCTGAACGCGAACGGCAAGCTCGACCGGCCCGCCCTTCCGGCGCCGGTGCTCGAACCCCGCCGCTACCGCGCCCCCGAGACCGAGCACGAGATCGCCGTAGCCGCCGTCTTCACCGAGGTCCTCGGCGCGCGGAACCCCGGCCTCGACGACGACTTCTTCGCTCTCGGCGGCAACTCACTGCTGGCCACCCGCGTCGTGCACCACCTGCGCGAACACACCGGCGTGGAGCTCACCGTCGCCGGGTTCTTCGCCGACCCGACCGTCGCCGGCCTCGCTACCAGAATCAGCGACGGCCCCGCGGACGCGGCCGACCTCGAAGCAGCACTCGCGGTCGTGCTGCCGATCGCCCGCCGTGGCACCCGCCCGCCGCTGATCTGTGTGCACCCCGTCTCGGGTCTGGCCTGGGCCTACGCGAGCCTGGTGCCGCACCTGCCCGAGGATCAGCCCGTGGTCGGCATCCAGTCGCCGGCACTGGGCGATCCGGAATTCCGGCCCGCCTCAGCCGAGGAGCTGGTCGACCGCTACCTGGCCGAAATCCGCGGCGTCCAGCCCCATGGCCCCTATCAGCTGCTCGGCTGGTCCCTCGGCGGCGTGCTGGCGCAGGCCGTGGCGACCCGCCTGCAAGCTGAGGGCGAGACGGTGGCGTCGTTGACGATGCTCGACAGCCTCCCCGGCGCCGCACTCGCCGACTTCGCCACCGAATTGCGGCACGTGCTCACCGAACTCGGCATACCCGAGCGGCAACTGCCCAGCCAACTCACCGAACTCGGCGACGAGGCACTGGAATCACTGCACACAACACTCGCCGCGGACACGCCGATCTCGCGCGCGCAGTTCGTGGGCATGTACCGCGGCGCACTGCGCTCGGTGGCGCTTCTCACCGAACTCGAACCCGCACGATTCGACGGAGATCTGACCTATTTCACCGCCCTGCGGACCCCCCAAAAGCTGGGGGACGGGGCCTCGCGATGGCGCCCGTACGTCAGCGGGATCATTGCTGACCACCCGGTCGAGGCCACCCACCAGGAGATGCTCTCCGCTGTGGCGGTAGCCACGTCCGGACCGGCAATTGCGCAGGTCGTCGCGGGTGCGGACAGATCCGGCGATACACGTCCGTAACGGACTACATGGGCATTACGATTCCGTTGCGATAGAGTTGGTGTGTCGTGGCGCACACCTCGGCGACGGTCGGCAGCGGCTATGTAGGTGTGGCTATGCTGTGTCCGACTCGGCCGCCGGACGCGAGAGGTGTATTGGTCTGTGGAAACCCCCCGCCGCACGGGCCGTGCCGGTCGCCGACGTGCTACCGGCGCACCGTTGTTCGGTCAGCTGCTCACGGCCGCCGTTGAATCCGCGGCCGATTCGATCGCGCTGCGCTACAACCCCACCGGGATGCCCGGCGCGGAACAGCACCTCACATATCGTGAGCTGGACGAGCGATCCTCGCGCCTGGCGCGCGAACTCGTCGACCGGGGGATGGGCGCGGGCGATGTCGTCGCCATCGCGATCGCCCGCTCGATCGAGTCCGTGCTCGCGGTGTGGGCCATCGCCAAGACCGGCGCCGCGTACGTGCCGGTCGACCCGGCCTACCCGGCCGATCGGATCGCCCACATCGTCGCCGACTCCGGCGCGACCATCGGCCTGACCACCGCGGCCCATCGCGCCTGCCTCGGCACCACCGCGTACTGGATCGAACTCGATGACCCGGTGGTCGCCGAGCGCATCGCCGTGCGGCCGGGCCACGCGGTGAGTTACGCCGACCGGGTCCGCCCGATCGACGAAGGCCACCCCGCCTACGTCATCTACACCTCCGGCTCCACCGGTAAGCCGAAGGGCGTCGTGGTGACGCACACGGGGCTCGCCACCCTGGTCGCCGCCGAGCGCGAACACTTCGGCGTACAACCGGATTCGCGGGTGCTGCATGTTTGCTCGCCGAACTTCGACGTGTCGGTACTCGAGTTGCTGCTCGCCTTCAGCACCGGTGCGACCCTGGTGGTTTCGCCGCCGCGGGTGTTCGGCGGTTTCGAACTGTCGGACCTGCTGCGCCGCGAACGCATCACCCACCTGCTGATCACCCCCGGCGCGCTCGAGTCCGTCGACCCGGCCGGGCTGCCGGACCTGTCGACCGTGATCGTCGCGGGCGACCGGTTCGGCCCGGAACTGGTCGGCCGCTGGGCAACCGGTGGGCGCGCGTTCTACAACGGGTACGGCCCCACCGAGGCGACCATCCTCGCCACCAGCACCGCGCCACTGCGGGCGCACGCGCCGATCACCATCGGCCACGCGGTGCCCGGCATGGGCTTGTACGTGCTCGACGCGCGGCTGCGGCCGGTGCCCGCCGGAGTCGTCGGCGAGCTGTACCTCTCCGGCCCCGCGCTCGCACAGGGGTATCTGGGCAGGCCGGGGCTCACCGCGGAACGTTTCGTCGCCTCGCCGTTCGGGCCGGGCAGGCTGTACCGCACCGGTGATCTGGTGCGCCGGTTCGAACACGACGGCACGCTGGAATACCTGGGCCGCACCGACTTCCAGGTGAAGG
Organism: Nocardia sp. NPDC055002; assembly: GCF_053608825.1. NCBI lineage: Bacteria > Bacillati > Actinomycetota > Actinomycetes > Mycobacteriales > Nocardiaceae > Nocardia > Nocardia sp. NPDC055002. The sequence goes on along the minus strand of NZ_JBSGWE010000003.1, from coordinate 512,408 downwards.
TGCGCGGCTTCCGGATCGAACTCGGCGAGATCGACAACGCGCTCACCGCGCACCCCGACCTCGACTACGCCGTGACGCTGGGTAAGACGATGCCCTCGGGCGCGACCGCGCTGGTCGCCTACGTGCTGCCGCGCGCCGGCTGCACGATCGACACCGGGGCGCTGGCGGAATTCCTCGCGGAATCGTTGCCCGCGTACATGATTCCGTCGGTCATCATGGTCCTCGACGAGCTGCCGCTGACCTCGGTCGGCAAGCTCGACCGCGCCGCGCTGCCGACGCCGGTGTTCACCGCGCGCGGCTTCCGCGCGCCCGCCACCCCGGCCGAACAGGTGGTGGCCGACGTGTTCGCCGCGCTGTTGCTGCGAGACGGCGCGGGCCGGGTCGGCGCCGACGACGACTTCTTCGAACTGGGTGGCGACTCGCTGCTCGCCGCGCAGGCGGTGGCCCGCATCGGCGCCGCGCTGGACGTGCGGGTGCCGGTGCAGGCGGTGTTCGAAGCCCCGACCGTCGCCGCCCTCGCCAATCGAGCCGAGCAGCACCGTGTTACGGCACACGCGCTCCCGCTCACGCCGCGTCCGCGCCCCGAGCGGGTCCCGCTGTCCTACGCCCAGCAGCGGATGTGGTTCCTCAACCGCTTCGACCCCGCGTCGGCCGTGGACAACATCCCGGTCGCGGTCCGCCTTTCCGGCCGCCTCGACCTGCCCGCCCTGCGCGCCGCCATCGCCGATCTGATCGCGCGCCACGAAGTTCTGCGCACGGTCTACCCGGTGTCCGACGGTATCGGCGCCGAGGGCCACGGCGCGGTCCTCGACGGCGAAGGTCACCAGCTGGTGCTGGCGGCGGGCGACCCTGCCGCGGTGCCCGAGTTCGAGATCGTCGAGGTGGCGGAGGAAGACCTGACCGAGGCGATCGGCGCTGCCGCGCTGACCGGCTTCGACGTCACCGCCGGGCCGCCGGTGCGGGTGCGGGTGCTCGCGATCTCGGACAACGAGCACGTCGTCGTCTGCGTGGTGCACCACATCGCCGCCGACGGCTTCTCGTTCGCGCCGCTGACCAGGGATCTGCTCACCGCCTACGCCGAACGGCGCGGTGGCGGCGCGCCGCAATGGCCGCCGCTGCCGGTGCAGTACGTCGACTACACGCTGTGGCAGCGTGAACTGCTCGGCGCCGAGCACGACCCGGATTCGCTGCTCGCCGCGCAACTGGCCTTCTGGCGAAAGACACTGTCCGGCTTGCCCGAACAGCTCGAACTACCCACCGACCGGCCGCGTCCCGCCGTGTCGAGCCGGGCGGGCGGGTCGCTGAGCGTCCAGGTCCCCGCCTCGGTGCACGCCGGTCTGTCCGCGCTGGCCCGCGAGCACAACGCCACGCTGTTCATGGTGGTGCACACCGCGCTGGCCATGCTGCTGGCCAGGCTCTCCGGCACCCGCGACATCGCGATCGGCACCCCGGTGGCCGGTCGTGGCGAGCAGGCGCTCGACGAGCTGATCGGCATGTTCGTCAACACCCTGGTCCTGCGCACCGAGGTGAATCCGGCGACGGACTTCGGCGGGCTGCTCGCCGAGGTCAGAGCACGCGATCTGGCCGCCTTCGGGCATGCCGACGTGCCGTTCGAGCGGCTCGTCGAGCTGCTGGAGCCGGTGCGTTCGACCGCGCGGCACCCGCTGTTCCAGGTGATGCTGACCTTCCAGAACCTGGCCCGCACCGGCCTCGCGCTGCCCGGCCTCGCCGTCTCCGCCGCCGACTTCACGGTGCCGCTGGCGAAGTTCGATCTGCAGGTGGAACTCGCCGAACACATCGGCGTCGACGGCGCGCCGCAGGGCATGGCGGCCACCTTCGTCTATGCCACCGACCTCTTCGACCGTGCCACGGTCGCCGACTTCGCCGACCGCTGGACGCGGGTGCTCGCCGCGGTGGTGGCCGACCCGGCCAAGCCGGTCGGCGATATCGACGTGCTCGCCCCTGGTGAGCGTGAACTCGTCCTGCGCGAAGGCTATTCGCCCGGCATCACCGTTCCCGAGGTCACTCTCACCGACCTGATCACCGCCCAGGCGCAACAGCGTCCCGAGGCGATCGCGATCAGGGCGGGGGAGCGGTCCCTCACCTTCGACGGCCTCCTCGGTAGGGCATCGGCGCTCGCGCGCGCGCTCATCGTGCAGGGCGCGGGCCCGGAAACCCTGGTGGCCGTGGCCGTTCCGCGCACCGAGGAGCTGCCGGTCGCGCTGCTCGCGGTGCTGCTGTCGGGCGCGGGTTACCTGCCGATCGACTCCGGATACCCCGCGCAGCGGCTGGCCTACATCGTCGGCGACGCGAAACCCGCTGTCCTGCTGACCACCTCGGCCGAGCGCGGACTGCTGACGGCGCTCGCGGATCTGCCCGTGGTGTTGCTCGACGAGCCGCCCGTCTACAGCGACGCTCCCCTGCATCCCGATGAACGCCGTGCCCCGCTGCGCCCGGATCATCTCGCGTACGTCATCTACACCTCGGGTTCCACCGGCCTGCCCAAGGGCGTCGGTGTCACCCACCGCAATGTGCTCGAGCTGTTCGCCAACACCCAGCTGCTGTTCGCCTTCGACGAGGACGACGTGTGGACGGTGTTCCACTCCTTCGCCTTCGACTTCTCCGTGTGGGAACTGTGGTGCGCGCTGGCAGGCGGCTCGTCGGTGGTCGTCGTCGACCACCTGACCTCCCGGTCGCCGATCGAATTCCGCGAACTGCTGGCCCGTGAACACGTGACGGTGCTGAGCCAGACGCCCACCGCCTTCGCCCAGCTCGACGAAGCCGACCGGGCCGCGCAGGCCGCGGGCGCCATCGCGCTGCCGTTGCGGTACGTGGTCTTCGGTGGTGAGGCGTTGGATCCCCGCAAGCTCAGCCGCTGGTACGACCGCTACGGAAACGGGCCGGGCGCACCGGAACTCGTCAACATGTACGGCATCACCGAGACCACCGTCCATGTCTCGCACCAGGTCCTGACCGCGCGGACCGCGGACATCGTTGCCGACCGGGCGCCGGCCGACGCCGACCACATCGGCGGATCCGCCGTCGACCTGCCCGGCAGCCTCATCGGCCGTGCGCTGCCCGGACTGTCGGTGGTCGTCCTCGACGACCGTCTGCGCCCGGTGCCGTTCGGTGTGGCGGGCGAGCTCTACATCGCGGGCCACCAGCTCTCGCGCGGCTACCTCGGCAAGCCGGGTCTCACCGCCACCCGCTTCGTCGCCGACCCGTTCGGTGAACCGGGCGCCCGGCGCTACCGCTCCGGTGACCTCGGCCGCTGGATCGGATTCCGTGGCACTCCCACCCTCGAATACGGCGGCCGCGGCGACCAGCAGGTGCAGTTGCGTGGTTTCCGTATCGAACCGGGCGAGATCGAGGCAGCCCTGCTGCGGGTGCCCGGTGTCGGGCAGTCCGCGGTCATCGTGCGCGCCGACGAGCACGCCGGAGACCGGCTGATCGCCTACGTCGTCCCGGCGACAGATGTCCCCGATCCGAACGACGCGCCCACGACCGTACTTCCGAAGCCGCCGGTGGGCGCGCGCTTCGGACGTGGCGACAGCGGCGCGGGGCCCGACGACTACGCCGATCCCGGCGTGGTCGCGGGTCTCGACCCGGTGGAAGTGCGGGCCGCCGTAGCCGACTTCCTCACCGGATACATGGTGCCCGACGCTGTCGTGGTGGTCGCGGAACTGCCGATGACCACCAACGGCAAACTCGACCGGGCGGCACTGCCCGCGCCGGAGTTCACCGCCGCCACCACCTTCCGCGCGCCGACCACTCCGATCGAACTCAGCGTCGCCGAGGTATTCGCGACCCTGCTCGGCGTGCCCGAGATCGGCCTGGACGACAACTTCTTCGACCGCGGTGGCAACTCGCTGCTGGCCACCAGGGCCATCGCCCGCATCGACCAGGCACTGAGCACCGACCTGGTGGTCCGTGACCTGTTCGAGGCGCCGACCGTCGGCTCGCTCGCGGCCCGCGTGCGTCCCGGTTCGGTGGCCGCGCCACGACCACCGCTGATTCCGGCGCAGGACCGTGGCGTCGTTCCGCTCTCGCCCGCGCAGCAGCGGATGTGGTTGCTCAACCGCATCGACCCCGACTCTCCGGCGTACAACATCCCGCTGGTCCTGCGGTTGCGCGGGGCGCTCGATACCTCCGCGCTGCGCTACGCCGTCGCCGATGTGCTCGAACGGCACGAGGCGTTGCGCACCCGTTTCCCGGCCGATGACGCCGACGCTGTTCCGTATCAGGAGATCCTGCCCGTCAGCGCGGTTCTGCCGACCGGCCTCGCGCTGGAGGAATGCGACGATCCACGTGACCGGGTGATGCGTTTGCTCGCGAGCGGTTTCGATGTCGCCGAGCGAGTTCCCTTGCGCGCCGGGCTGTTCACCTCGCCCGCAGACGACCCGCTGGCGGAGGAAGAGTACGTGCTCGCCGTGGTGGTGCAGCACATCATCGCCGACGGTGCCTCGCTCGCGCCGCTGGCCCGTGACCTCGTGATCGCCTATCGGGCCCGTGTCGAGGGACGCTCACCCGCCTGGTCGCCACTGCCCGTGCAGTACGCCGACTACGCGCTGTGGCAGCGCGAGGTGCTCGGCTCGGAAACCGACGAGAATTCCACCGCCGCGCGGCAGCTGGAGTTCTGGCGGCGCACACTGTCGGGGCAGGCGGGCACGGTCGAGCTGCCGCACGACCATCCGCGCCCCTCGCACGCCTCGCTGCGCGGCGCCGATGTGAGCACCACCCTGACCGCCGACGTTCATGTCCGCCTCGCCGAGATCGCCCGCAGGCACAACGCGTCGCTGTTCATGGTCGTGCACGCGGCACTGGCCGTGCTGCTCGCCCGGATCTCCGGCAGCACCGATATCGCGATCGGCACCCCGATCGCCGGCCGGGGTGAACCCGAGCTCGACGACCTGGTCGGCATGTTCGTCAACACCCTCACCCTGCGCACCGAGGTCGACCCGAGCCGCGGCTTCGACGAATTGGTCAGCACCGCACGCGAAGTCGGCCTCGCCGCCTTCGCCAACGCCGACCTGCCGTTCGAGCGCGTGGTCGAGGAGGTGGCCCCGACCGGCACCGTGTCGCACAACCCGCTGTTCCAGGTGGTGCTCTCCTTCCACAACAACGAGACCCCCGTGCTGCGCCTGCCCGGCCTCACCATCGAGGCGATGGACCTCGCGGCCCGGCCCGCCAAGTTCGACCTGCAGGTCAACATCGAACCGCGCCTGTCGGAGACCGGCGAACCCGATGAGATCGGCGTCGTCTTCACCTACGCCACCGACCTTTTCGACGAACACACCGTCGCCGCCTTCGCGCGCGGGCTCACCGAGATCGTCACCGCGGTCGCCGCCGATCCCACGGTGCGTGTCGGCGATATCGACCTGCGCGACGCCGGCGAACGCGAACGCGAACTGACGGCCGCGGCCTATGCCCCCGTGCCGTCGGCCAACGGTGCCGCGCTGGCGCAGGAGCTGGCCTCGGCCGTGGAGGAAGACCCGGACGCGCCTGCGCTCGAACTGGGCGAAGCGGCGATCGCCTATGCCGAATTCGATGCCCGCTCATCCCAATTGGCGCGTTCGCTGATCGCCCGCGGCGCCGGTCCGGGTACGGGAGTCGCGGTGCGGCTCGACCGAGGGGTGGACGCGGCGATCGCGACCTGGGCGGTGCTCAAGGCAGGCGCGGCGGTGGTGCCGCTGATGACGATGGACGCGCGCCCGCCGGGCAGCAACCTCGAGGTGAAACTCGGCCTGACCATCGACATCCTCGACGCCCCCGACGGGCTGGACTGGTACGACCTGGCCGACCCCGCGCTGCGCGCCGAACTGGCCGCGGAATCACCTCGTCCGATCGGCTACGCGCACCGCACCCGCGCCCTGCGCGGCGACGACGTGGCCTTCGTCGGCGGCGGTCGCACGCTGAGCTACGACGAGCTGGCGACCGCGGCCGAGCAGGTGGCCGAGCGCGCCGGGCTCAACTTCGAATCACGCACGCGAGCGGCGGGCCGACCTGATTCGGTGGCGGGCGTGCTCGAGATCGTCGCGGCCGCGATCGCGGGCGCGACGCTGGTGATGGGGGCAGACCAGGGGGGTGCGGACGAGGTGAGCCATGTGTTCACCGAGTCCGCGGTGGCCGTTGCCGAACCCGGCGACGGGACAGGTGCGAGGATTGTCGCGCTCAGTGAGATGATCGGCAACACCGGGCAGCCGCACGAGCGGCGCGCGGTGGTCGGGATGGATGGATAGGTGGAACGAACACTGGCTGGTCCGCTCGCGGTGCGGATGAGTGGCAGTGCGCGTCTGTATCGGTACGAGGTGTGCATGACCGGGCAACGGCAAGTCGACTCCGTCGATCGGACGGAACTGTCGTGACCCGGGCGAACCGGGCGTCCGGCGCCCGCGCCCGGCAGCGCGGGAAGTCGCTGCCGCAACTGCTGTCCGTGGCGGTGGAATCCAACCCCGGTGGGCTCGCGCTGTCGTGGGACGACGGCGTGTCCGCGCCGGTGCGCTGGACCTACGCCGAGCTCGACGAACGGTCCAACCGGCTGGCCCGGCTGCTGATCGCCCGCGGCGTCGGCCCCGAGGACGTGGTGGCCGTCGGTATTCCGCGTTCACCGGAATCGGTGCTGGCGATGTGGGCGGTGACCAAGACGGGCGCGGCGTTCCTGCCCGTCGACCCGAACTATCCACCTGCTCGGGTGAGTCACATGCTGGGCGATTCCGGTGCGGTGCTCGGGGTCGCGGTCGGCACGGCGATGGACCGGCTGCCCGGTGCGCTCGAGTGGTTGTGCCTCGATGACCAGGCCGTCCGGCGCGCTACCGACGACCAGCCCGGTGATCCGGTGACCTTCGCCGACCGGGTCCGTCCGCTGCGGCTCCAGCACCCCGCCTACATCGTGTACACCTCCGGTTCCACGGGTCTGCCCAAGGGCGTGGTGGTGACGCACGCCGGGCTGGCCGGGTACTGCGCCGAACAGCGCGCGCACTACGCGATCGAGCCGACCTCGCGCACGCTGCACTTCGCGTCGCCCTCGTTCGACGCGGCCGTGCTCGAACTGCTGATGGCGGTGGGCGCCGGAGCCGCCATGGTGCTCGTGCCCGCGAGCATTCTCGGCGGCGCCGAGCTGGCCGACGTGCTGCGTCGCGAAGCCGTCACGCACATGTTCATCACCACCGCCGCGCTGGCATCGCTGGATCCCGCGGGGCTCGACGCGCTGGCCGTGGTCACCACCGGTGGCGAGGCGTGCCCGCCGGACCTGATCCGGCGCTGGGCCACCGATACCCGCCGGTTCCACGACTGTTACGGGCCGACCGAGACCACCATCGTGACCAATATCAGCGCGCCGCTGGTGGTCGGCGACACGATGAACATCGGGGCGCCGCTGCGTGGGGTGACCGAGTACGTGCTCGACGAGCGCCTGGTCCGGGTGCCCGACGGGATGATCGGCGAGCTCTACATCGCCGGTCACGGGTTGGCGCGTGGCTATCACCGTCAGCCGGGTCTCACGGCGTCGCGCTTCGTCGCCGATCCCTTCGCCGGGGCCGAGGATCGGATGTACCGCACCGGCGACCTGGTGCGCCGCCGGGTGGACGGTGCGATCGAGTTCGTGGGACGCAACGACTTCCAGGTGAAGGTGCGTGGGTTCCGGATCGAACTGGGTGAGATCGACACCGTGCTCACCGCGCACGACACCGTCGACTTCGCGGTGACCGTGGGTCATGAACTCGACAACGGCACCACGATTCTCGCCGCGTACGTCCACGCCGCGCCCGGCGCGCGCATCGAGACCGAGCAGCTGTTCGAGCACGCCAAGGCCGGGCTGCCCGCGCACATGGTGCCGACCGCGCTGACCGTGCTCGACACCATTCCCCTGACTCCGGTCGGCAAACTCGATCGCACCGCCCTGCCCGTGCCCACCCTGCGTGCCGAGGAGTTCCGGGCGCCCTCGGGTGCGATGGAAGAGCTGGTGGCGCATGTCTTCACCGAATTGCTCGCACCCGAGAACCCGGTGGGCGCCGATGACGACTTCTTCGCCCTCGGCGGCAATTCGCTGCTCGCCACGCGAGCCGCCGCGCGCCTCGGAGCGGAGCTCTCGGCTCGGGTGCCCGCCGGCCACGTCTTCGAGAGTCCCACTGTCGCCGGTCTCGCCGCGCTGCTCGAACCGCTGAAGGGTGCGGGCGGCCACGCGCCCCTGGCACCGCGCGAACGCCCCGAGCTGATCCCGCTCTCGCCCGCGCAACAGCGGATGTGGTTCCTCAACCAGTTCGATCCGGGTTCGACCGCCGAGACGATCCCGTTCGCGCTGCGCCTGTCCGGACCGTTCGACGCGCGCGCCCTGCACGCGGCGCTGTCGGACCTGGTCGCCCGGCACGAATCCCTGCGCACCCTGTACCCGGTCCACACCGCCGAGGGGTACGAGGGAGGTGCCGACGGTGCGGTGGTGGACGGCGTCGGCCACCAGGTGGTGTTGCCGATGGCAGAAGCCGTACCCGATGTGCTGGTCGACTCGCTCACCGAGGACGAATTGCCGCTGTGGCTGGGCGAATTCGCCGCCACCGGGTTCGATGTCGCCGCCGGTGTGCCGTTCCGGGTGGCGCTGGCCGAACTCGGGCCGCACGATCACGTGCTCGCCGTGGCCTTGCACCACATCACCGCCGACGGCGCCTCGGTCGCACCGCTGCTGCGTGACCTGCTCGGCGCCTACCTCGCCCGCCGCAACCGATCGCGACCCCGATGGCAGCCGCTGCCGGTGCAGTACGTCGATTACACGCTGTGGCACCGCGAGCTCCTCGGCGCCGAAGACGACCCGGATTCGGTTGCCGCCGCCCAGATCTCGCACTGGCGCACGGCGCTGGCGGGACTGCCCGACCGACTCGACCTGCCGACCGATCGCCCACGCCCGCCCGTCTTCACCGGTCGCGGCGCCGAATTCGGGTTCCAGATCCCGGCGTCGGTGCACACGGCACTCGCCGCGCTCGCCCAGCGCAGCGGTGCCTCCGAATTCATGGTCGTCCACGCGGCCTTCGCGGTGCTGCTGGGCCGGCTCGCGCACACCGACGACATCGCCATCGGTACCCCGGTGGCCGGTCGCGGCGCCAGGGAACTCGACGACCTGATCGGCATGTTCGTCAACACGCTCGTCCTGCGCACGCACCTCGACCCGCGCGCGAGCTTCGCGGAGCTGCTGCGCGCGACCAAGCGCGCCGACCTCGCCGCTTTCGCCCATGCCGACCTGCCGTTCGAGCGCCTGGTAGAACTGCTCGATCCAGTTCGCTCGCAAGCCCATCACCCGCTGTTCCAGGTTGCCCTGTTCTTCCAGAATCTGGACCTGCCGAACCTGCGCCTGCCCGGCCTCGACGCCACCCCCGTCGAATTCGGCGGTGCGGTAGCGCGTTTCGACCTACAGCTCACGATCGTGCCGGGTGCGGATCCGACCGAGCCGATGGCCGCGTCGTTCAACTACGCCACCGATCTGTTCGATGCGGCCACCATCGAAATCCTGGCGGCCCGGTTCACCCGCCTGCTCGACGCGGTCGCCACCGACGCTGATCTCGCGATCGCCGAGATCGACCTGCTCACCGAGGTCGAGCGGGAGCAGAGCCTGGTGAGCTGGAACGAAACCCGGCATCCGGTGCCGCCGGAGCCGATGCTCGACGCGTATCGCCGTGCGGTGCAGACGCATCCGGATGCCACCGCGCTGGTCTACGAGGACACCGAGCTGACCTACCGGCAGTTCGACGAGCGCGTGAATGCCCTCGCCCGGCTGCTGATCGACCAGGGCGTCGGTCCCGAAAGCCTGGTCGGCCTGGCCATCCGGCGATCGCCCGACCTGGTGATCGGGATGTACGCGGTGCTCACCGCGGGTGGCGCCTACGTGCCGCTGGATCCCGGCCATCCGGCCGATCGCATCGCCTACATCCTCGACACCGCCCGCCCGGCCTGCGTGCTGAGCACCCGTGCCGACGCCGTCGAAGTCCCGCCCGGCACCTCACTGCTGTTGCTCGACGAGCTCGATGTCGCCGGCGTACCGGGTGATCCCGTCCTTCCGCCGGAGTTGCGCGCACCGCTGCACCCCGACCACCCGGCCTACGTCATCTTCACCTCGGGTTCCACGGGCAAGCCCAAGGGTGTCGCGATCTCGCACGCCGCCATCCACAACCAGCTCGTCTGGATGCTGGCGAAATACCCACTCGCACTGGGCGATGTGTACCTGCAGAAGACCGCGACCACCTTCGACGTGTCGCTGTGGGGCTACTTCATGCCGCTGCGGGTCGGCGCGAAACTGGTGCTGGCCACCCCGGACGGCCACCGCGACCCTGCCTATCTGATCGACCTGATCGGCAAGCACAAGGTCACCGTCACCGACTTCGTCCCGTCGATGCTCACGATGTTCGCCACCCAGGCGGCAGCTGTCGGTACGGACTCCGCGTCCGAAGGCAATGCCGACCTGGAGTCGCTGCGCGAGATCTTCGTCATCGGTGAGGCGCTGCCCGCGGAGACCGTCGACGCCATGGCCGCGGTCAGCTCGGCCAGGTTGCACAATCTGTACGGGCCGACCGAAGCCGCTGTTTCGGTGACGTACTGGCCGGCCCGCCCGGGTGAGCGCTCGGTGCCGATCGGCTTGCCGCAGTGGAACTCCCGCGTGTACGTTCTCGACGATCGGTTGCGGCCGGTGCCACCCGGTATCGCGGGCGAGCTCTATCTCGCCGGCGATCAGCTCGCGCGCGGGTATGTCGCGCGACCCGGTCTCACCGCCGATCGATTCGTCGCCGACCCCTTCGCCCCGGCATCCGGCATCGCCGCGGCGGGCGCTCGCATGTACCGCACCGGTGACCTGGTGGTGTGGCGTCGGCCCACGGCGAATGCCCCGCACCGGCTGGACTACCTGGGGCGCATCGACTTCCAGGTGAAATTCCGCGGACAGCGGATCGAACTCGGCGAGATCGAGACCGCGCTGCTCGCGCACGACTCCGTCAGCCAGGCAGTGGCATTGGTCGCGGCGACCGAGCTCGGTGACCAGTTGGTCGCCTACGTGGTGCCCGCGCCCGGCCACGCCGCCGAGCCCGACCGGCTCCAAGCCGCTGTCTCGAAGTCCTTGCCGGTCTACATGGTTCCGGCGTCGATCACCGTGCTCGACGAACTGCCGCTCAATCCCAGCGGCAAGCTCGACCGCAAGGCGCTGCCCGCGCCGAGCTTCACCACCCGTGCGTTCCGCGCGCCGAGCACCACGCAGGAGCGGCTCGTCGCCGATCTGTTCGGGGAAGTGCTCGGCCGCACCGACATCGGCGCCGACGACGACTTCTTCGTACTCGGTGGCAACTCGCTGATCGCCACCCGGCTGGTCGCCCGCCTCGGCGCCGCCACCGGTGGCCGCATCGCGGTGCGCACCCTCTTCGAAACCCCGACCGTCGCCGGGCTCGCGGCGGTGCTCGACCCCGGCGCGGCGGCGGAGCCGACCAGTGGCCTCGGCACCCTGCCCCGCCCCGACGAGCTACCGCTGTCGCCCGCCCAGCGCCGGATGTGGTTCCTCAACCGCTTCGACCAGGGCGTCGACGACGGAGCCGCCGCCTACAACCTGCCCTTCGCACTACGGCTGACCGGCGCCCTCGACGTCGCGGCCCTCACCACCGCGCTGCGCGACGTACTGGCCCGCCACGAGGTCCTGCGCACGGTCTACCCCGATACCGCCGACGGCCCGATTCAGCTGGTTCTCCCCGCTGACCAGGTCGACCTCGACGTCACTGCGCACCGGATCGGCGCCGGGCAGCCGACGGCAGGTGCGGCCGGATCCCCTGACTCCGCGAGCGCGCTGATCGCCGAGGTGACCGCGCTCGCGTCGACCGCGTTCGACGTGACCACCGAGGTTCCGTTGCGGGTCCGGCTGCTCGACATCACGGGGAGCGAACCCGACGCGCCCACGGAGTACGTGCTGGCCGTGGTGGTGCACCACATCGCCGCCGACGCCTCCTCGATGGCGCCGCTGGTGCGCGATGTGACCACCGCCTACCTCGCACGGGCCGCCGGACATGCCCCGGAGTGGGCAGCACTGCCGGTGCAGTACGCCGACTACGCGCTGTGGCAGCTGGATCGGCTGGGTGCCGAGGACGAGACGGATTCGGCGGCTGCCCGGCAGCTCTCGTTCTGGCGCTCCGAACTCGCCGACCTGCCGGATCTGCTCGAACTGCCCGCCGACTACCCGCGTCCCGCCGTCGCCTCCCTCGCGGGTGGACGGGTGCCGGTGCGCATCGACGCCGAGACGCACGCCGCCCTCGCGGCGCTCGCGCGCGACAGCGGCGCCACGGTGTTCATGGTGTTGCACACCGCTTTCGCCGTCCTGCTGGCCCGGCTGTCCGGTGCCGCGGACGTGGCGGTGGGCACTCCCGTCGCCGGACGCGGAGAGCGCGAACTCGACGAGCTGATCGGCATGTTCGTCAACACGGTCGTTCTGCGCACCCGCTACGACGGTGGCGCCACGTTCACCGAGCTGCTCGCCGCCCAGCGCACGAGCGATCTGGCCGCCTTCGCCGCGGCTGATGTTCCGTTCGAGCGACTGGTCGAGGTGCTCGATCCGCCGCGTTCCACCGCACGTCATCCGCTGTTCCAGGTCGGTCTGTCCTTCCAGAACATCGACCGTGCCGCACTGGAACTGCCCGGCCTGCGGATCGCGCCGGTGTCGGCGGAACTCGCTGTGTCGCAATTCGATCTGCATCTGATCGTCGGCGACGGTTACGACGCGAACGGGGCGCCCGCCGGCATCGAGGGTTTCTTCACCTACGCCACCGATCTCTTCGACGCCGCGACGGTGGCGGCCTTCGCCGACCGGCTGATGTTGCTGCTCGACGCGGTGGTGCGCGAGCCCGCCGTGGTGGTCGGTGATGTCGATCTGCGTACCGCCGAGGAACGCGCGACCGAAATCGTCAGTGGTGCTGCCGATCTCGCTGTGCCCGGCGGCACCCTCGCCGATCTGCCGTCGGTCGCCAGGCCCGAAGCTGTCGCACTCGTGGCCGATCTGCCCGAGGGTCGACTCGAACTCACCTACGCCGAGTTCGAATCACGGGTGAACAGGCTCGCGCGGCATCTGATCTCGATCGGGGTCGGCCCGGAGTCGCTGGTCGCGCTCGCGCTGCCACGGTCGATCGATCTCGTCGTCGCCATGTACGCGGTGACCAGGTCGGGCGGCGCGTACGTGCCGATCGACCCCGATCAGCCCGCCGACCGCACCGACTACATCCTGCACACCGCCGCGCCGATCTGCGTGCTCACCAACGGTTTCCGTACCGACGCCGCGCCGGTGGTGCGGGTAGACCACCCGGTGATCGCCTCCGCTGATCCCAGCCCGGTCACCGACGCCGACCGCCGCGCGCCGCTGCGGCCGGACAACACCGCCTACGTCATCTTCACCTCCGGCTCCACCGGCCGCCCCAAGGGCGTGGCGGTGCCACACGCGGCGGTGATCAACCAGTTGCAGTGGCTACGCGGTGAATTCGGCACGGACGCAGCCGATGTGTTCCTGCTGAAGACTCCCGCCACGTTCGACCTGTCCGTCTGGGAATTCTGGTCCGCCGCCGTCTGCGGTGGCCGCCTGGTGATCGCCGCCCCCGACGGGCACCGCGACCCCGCCTACCTGGACGCCCTGATCACCGACGCGGGCGTCACCACCCTGACGGCGGTGCCGTCGCTGCTCGACGCGCTGTCCGGGTACTGGGAGTCGTCCGCGCACGACGAGAACAACGGGCCGAGCCGGGTCGTGTCGTTGACCCGCATCCTCGCGATCGGCGAGTCCCTGCCCGCCGCGCTGGCCCAGCGCCTGCTGAAGACGCTGCCCGACACCAGGATCGACAACCTGTACGGCCCCACCGAGGCCGCCGTGTCGATCACCGACCACCGTGTCGGCCCCGCCGACGTGCTGACCGTGCCGATCGGCGCGCCCGAATGGAACAGCCGCGTCTACGTTCTCGACGAGCGCTTGCGGCCCGTAGCCCCCGGCATCAGAGGCGAGCTGTATCTCGGCGGCGTCCAGCTGGCTCGCGGTTACCTGCGCAAAGCGGCCCAGACCGCCGACCGCTTCGTCGCCGATCCTTTCGAGCCCGGTGCTCGCATGTACCGCACCGGTGACCTGGTCGCGCGCACCCCGCTGACCGAGGTGCCGGACAGCCTGATCCCAGCCGGTCGCGCCACTGCGGGACGCGGTGCGGGCGGTGGGCTGATCTACCTGGGCCGCAGCGACTTCCAGGTGAAGATCCGCGGATTCCGGGTGGAGCCCGGCGAGGTGGAAGCTGTGCTGCTCGGGCTGCCCGCGGTGACCCAGGCCGCGGTGCTCGCCCGGACCGACGCCCATTTCGGTGATCGACTGGTCGCCTATGTGGTCGGCGCGGATATCGATGTCGCACAGCTGAAGTCCGCGCTGGGGGACAAGCTGCCGATCTATCTGGTGCCCGACGCTTTCGTCGTCCTCGGGGAACTGCCGTACACCGTCAACGGCAAGCTGGATCGAAAGGCGTTGCCCGCGCCGGTCTTCGAAGCCGCCACCTTCCGCGCCCCGGCGACCCCGACCGAACAGGTGGTCGCCGAGGTCTACGGCGAGATCCTCGGCGTCGCCTCCGTCGGCGCCGACGACGACTTCTTCGCCCTCGGCGGCAACTCGCTGCTCGCCACCAGGGCGGCGGCCCGGATCGGGACGGCGCTCGATCGCGCGGTCGGCGTCCGATTGCTGTTCGAAGCGCCGACGGTGGCCGATCTCGCCCTGCGCGTGCACCGGTCGGACGAGGCCACCGCACCACGGCTGCTCCCCGGGCCGCGCCCGCAGCGGGTGCCGCTGTCGCTGGCACAGCAGCGGATGTGGCTGCTCAACCGGCTCGACCCCGACGCGACCGTCTACAACATCCCGGCCGCGATCCGCCTCACCGGTGCCCTCGACCTGGCAGCCCTCGGCCTTGCCGTCGCCGATCTGTTCGCCCGGCACGAGGTGCTGCGCACCCGCTACCCGGCGCGCGGGGACACGGCGGTCCAGGATGTGCTCGCGCCCGACGCGGTGCGCGTCGACCTGACCCCGGTCGAGGTCGCCCCCGACCATCTCACCGACGAGGTGCGCCGGATCGTCGCCACCGGGTTCGACGTCACCGCCGAGCCGCCGGTCCGCGTGCGGCTGCTGCGCCTCGGCGCCGACGATCACGTCCTGGTGTTCGTCGCCCACCACATCAGCGCCGACGGTTTCTCGATGGGGCCGCTCACCCGCGACCTGGTCCTCGCCTATACCGCGCGCACGGCAGGCTCGCCGCCCGCGTGGTCGCCGCTGCCCCTGCAATACGCCGATTACGCGGTGTGGCAACGCGACTCACTCGGCGACGAAGCCGACCCCACCTCCACGGCCGCCGCCCAGCTGGCCTACTGGCACGACGAGCTCGCCGGCCTGCCCGAGGAGATCGCGCTCCCCGCCGACCGTCCGCGCCCGGCGGTGCAGTCCTTCGCGGGCGCCACCAGCACCTTCGAGATCGACGCCGCACTGCACGCCGAGCTCGCCGGACTGGCCCGCGCGCAGGGCGTCACGGTGTTCATGGTCGTGCAGGCCGCGCTCGCGGTGCTGCTCGCCCGGCTCAGCGGCACCGGCGACGTCGCCATCGGGACCCCGATCGCGGGCCGTGGCGCCCGTGAGCTCGACGATCTGGTCGGCATGTTCGTCAACACCCTGGTGCTGCGCAGCCGGATCACCGAGAGCGATCCGTTCACCGCGCTGCTCGCGCGGACTCGCGACACCGACCTGCGCGCCTTCGCCCACGCCGACGTCCCGTTCGAGCGGGTGGTCGATGCGCTCCAACCCGCACGGTCGGCGGGCAGACACCCGCTGTTCCAGGTGGCGCTGTCGTTCGAGAACCTCGCCCCGGTCGCCTTCGAACTGCCGGGAATCACGGTCGGCGCGCTCGACGCCCGCACCGCCGAGGCCAAGTTCGACCTGTTGCTCACCGTGCGTGAGCAGCAGGACAACGGCGGCATGCACGCCGAATTCGCCTACGCGACAGACCTGTTCGATGCCGAGACCGTGCGGAGCTTCGGTGCGCGCTTCGTCCGTCTGCTCGCCGCCGTGGCCGCCGACCCCGATCTCGCCGTCGGTGATATCGACCTGCTCGACCCCGCCGAATTCCTCGCGAACATCACCTTCGCCGGCCCGGCGGCCGAGCCGGAACGCACCCTCGCCCAGCTGATGGACGAGGCGGTGCGCGCCGATCCGACCGGCATCGCCCTGCGCGGTGACGGGCGCGGATTCACCTACACCGAGCTCGATGCCGCCGCCAACCAGCTGGCGCGCGGTCTGATCGCCCGTGGCGCCGGACCGGAAGTCGCTGTCGCCGTGGCGATTCGGCGCTCGGTCGAATCGGTGCTCGCGGTCTGGGCGATCGCGCGCACCGGCGCGGTGATCGTCCCGATCGACCCCGGCTACCCGGCCGAGCGGATCAGCCACATGGTCACCGACTCGGGCGCGGTCTTCGGCATCACCCTCGCCGCCGAACTCGCCGGGTTGCCCACGCTGCCCGGCGACGGCGGCTGGGTGGCGCTCGACGATCGGGCGTTCACCGCCGAGATCGCCGGCTGTGCCACCGTGGGCCTGCGCGAGATCGAACTGCTCACCCCGCCGAGCACCGGCAACGCCGCGTACATGATCTACACCTCCGGTTCGACCGGACTGCCCAAGGGCGTCGTTGTCACCCATGCCGGGCTCGCCAACTTCTGCGCCGAGCAGAAACAGCGCTACCGCCTCGACTCCGCCACGCGCGCACTGGCTTTCGCCTCCCCGTCGTTCGACGCGTCGGTGCTGGAGCTGCTGCTCGCCATCGGCGGCGCGGGCACCCTGGTGGTCGCTCCGGCCGGATCCGTCGGCGGCACCGAGCTCGCCGAGCTGATCCGCACGGAGGGCGTCACCCACACCTTCCTGACCCCCTCGGTGCTGGCCACCCTCGACCCCGACGGCGTTCCCGGTCTGCGCGTCCTGATCGTCGGTGGCGAGCACGTACCCGCCGACCTGGCCGCCCGCTGGAACACGCTGCCCCAGCGGCACTTCCACAACGGGTACGGTCCCACCGAGACCACCGTCATGACCGCCATCAGCGACCCGCTGCAGCCGGGCGATCCCGTTCACATGGGCGGCCCGATCCGCGGCATCCGCGCCCTGGTCCTCGACGAACGCCTTCGTCCGGTCCCCGAAGGCGTCACCGGCGAGCTCTACCTCGGCGGCATCCAACTCGCCCGCGGCTACCACCAGCGCCCCGCTCTCACGGCAGCGCGCTTCATCGCCGACCCGTTCGGCCCCGAGGGCGCCCGCCTCTACCGCACCGGCGACCTCGTTCGTCGACGTGGCGATGTCCTGGAGTTCCAGGGCCGCAACGACTTCCAGGTCAAGATCCGTGGACTGCGCATCGAGCTCGGCGAGATCGACGCCGTGCTGGCCGCCGCACCCGGAGTCTCCTGGGTCGCCACGCTCGGCCGCGACAACGGCGCCGGCTCGACGATGCTGGTGTCCTACGTCCTGGCCGACGAGGGCCGAGCGCTCGATACCGCCGAACTCACCGCGCTCGCCGCGCAGGTGCTGCCCGACTACATGGTGCCCGCCGCGATCATCGTCCTCGACGAGATTCCGCTGACCCCCGTGGGCAAGCTGGATCGGCGCGCGCTGCCGGACCCGCTTGCCGCTCGCGGCGAATACCGCCCGCCCCGTACCGCCGCCGAGAAGACCATCGCCCGGGTCGTCGCCGATGTCCTCGGCCACGACCGGGTCGGTCTCGACGACGACTTCTTCGCTCTCGGCGGCGACAGCATCACCGCCATCCAGGTCGTGTCGCGGGCCTCGGCCGCCGGAGTGGTCCTGCGCCCGCGCGACCTGTTCGACGCGCGCACCGTCGCCGCGCTCGCCGGACGCGCCGACGTCGCCGTCGCACCGAGTGCGCCGTCGGCCACGCTCCCGCTCACCGCCACCGCCGCCCAGCTCACCGAAGCGGGCGAGGCCGCGGTCGAACCCCGCGCGGTACTGCTCGAAGTACCGGCGGACTGCCCGGACGAGGCCGTCGCGGCCGCCGCGGCCGCGGTGATGAACCAGCACCCGATGCTGTGGGCGCTGCTCGACCGCACCGGCGACACCCCGGTGCTGCGCATCCCGCCGCCCGACGAACGCATCGGCGGCGCCTTCCGCAGGCTCGACAACGAAGACGGTGAGTCCTCGCTGCCCGTCGACGACATCGTGGCCGCGGCCTCGGCAGCGCTCGATCCGGACGAGGGTCGCAATATCCACTTCGTCCTCACCGGCGACGCCGGTAGCTCGGCCACCCTGGTCGTTGTCGCCAATGCCCTCGTGCTGGACGAGAATTCGTGGCGCGCGGTGGTCGACCAGCTGACCACGGCCTGGAGCCGCGGCCGCCACGCCGCACCCGCCGCACCCGATGCCGGACTCGGCGACCTGGTACGCCATCTCGCGGAATACCCCTCCACCGCCGCCGCGCGGGCCGAACGCGCCTACTGGCATCGCGCGATCCGGTCCAGGGCAGGCGAATCCGCCGATCTGCACCTGCGCAACCGGGTCTCGCTGAGCATCACCGGCGAGGGCACCACCGCGGTGCGCACCGTCGCCGACGCCTACCGCGCCACCGTCGACGAGGTGCTGCTCACCGCCGTCGCGCTGGCCCTGCACACGGCCGCCGACACCGCCGCGGCACGGGCGATCGGCACGGTGGTGCGGCTGCGCGCCGACCAGCGCCTGCTCGGCCGGCCCGATGCGGAGAACGTCGTCGGCGGGTTCACCACCGACTACCCGCTCGCGCTGCGCCTGGACGGCATCGACGTCGCCGACGCGCTCGTCGGCGGTCCCGCCGCGGGAACGGCCCTGGCCCAGATCAAGGAACTGCGCCGCGCGGTTCCGGCCCGCGGTGCCGGTTTCGGCCTGCTCCGCTACCTCGACACCGAGACCGCCGACAGCGTGCGCACACTGGATCGCGGCCGATTCGCCGTCCGTCTGCGCGACCTGCGCCCCGCGCGCGTGCACACCGATGTGGCCGCCGACGACCTCGCCCTGGTGCTCACGGTCGACGCGACCGATGACGGCTTGGTCGCCCGATTCGACTACGCCACCGCCGTACTCACCGCGGACGCGGTCAAGACCTTCGCCGAACACTGGATCCGCGCGCTCGGCGGACTCGCCGAACACGGATTGCAGCCCGGCGCGGGCGGATTCACGCCGTCGGACTTCCCGCTGGTGCGACTCGGTCAAACCGAGCTGACGCGTCTGGTCCGCCGCTATCCGCTGCTCAGCGACGTGTGGCCGGTGACGCCGCTGCAATCGGGCATGCTGTTCCACGCGCTGCTCGCCGAGAACTCGGTCGACCCCTACATCACCCAGTTCGTTCTCGACCTCGATCTGTCCGTGGACGACGAGAAACTGCACGAGGCGGCACAGGCCGTGCTCGACCGGCACGACAACCTGCGCGTCGCGTTCGCCACCGATGCCGCGGGCACCCCGCTACAGGTGGTGCTCGACGACATCGACGTGCCGTGGCAGGTCATCGACACAGTGCTCGATGGCGCCCCTCCCGAGGGCCCTGCGCGCTCCGGTGCCGCCTCCGGGCCCGCCGGTCGGGGCGCGGAAGACGCCGTCTACCAGCGCATCCGCGCCGCCGATCTGGCCGCGCACTTCGACATGGCCACCGCGCCGCTGCTGCGGTTCACGCTGGTGCGCACCGCCGAGACCGCGCACCTGCTCGTCACCAGCCACCACATCCTGATCGACGGCTGGTCGACCCCGCTGCTGCTACAGGAACTGCTCACCGCGTATGTGGTCGGCGGTCGGAGCAGGCGCCTGCCCAAGGTCGCGCCCTACCGCGACTACCTGGCCTGGCTCATCGACCAGGATCTCGAGGCCGCCAGGACGGCATGGCGTACCGCGCTCACCGGCCTGGCCGAGCCCACTCCGCTCGCACCCGTCGATCAGGGCCGCGAGATCGCCACGGGCACAGGAGAAACCGGGTTCGCGCTCTCCCCGGCGGACACCGCCGCGCTGAGCGAGCTGGCCGCGAGCCTGGGCGTCACGGTGAACACCGTGGTCCAGGCGGCGTGGGGCCTGCTCATCGCACGGCTGGTGGATCGCGACGACGTGGTGTTCGGCGCCACCGTCTCGGGCAGGCCGGCCGAGCTCGACGGCGTGGAACGGATGGTCGGGCTGTTCCTCAACGCGATTCCCGTTCGCGTGCGGTTGCGTCCCGGCGATACCGTCGCCGAGCTGCTGCGCACACTGCAGGACGAGCAAGCCGCGCTGCTCGATCACCACTATCTGGGACTCGGTGAGATCCAGGAGATCGCGGGCATCGACGCGCTGTTCGACTCGCTCGTCGTCTTCGAGTCCTTCCCGGTCGACCGAGAAGGGCTGGCACAGGCCGCGTCCGGATCGGCCGCCGTCACCGGGATGGACGCCGCCAACGGCACCCACTACCCGCTCACCGTGCAGGTGGTCGCCGACGGGCAGCTCCGGGTCTCGGTGAAGTACCTGCGCGATGTGTTCGGCGAGGACACCGCCAACGCGCTGGCGCAACGCTTTTCGATGCTGCTGGCGAGGTTCGTCGCGAGCCCGCAGGCCAGGATCGCCGAGATCGATGTGCTGCTCGCGGAGGAACGCGCGACCCTGGCGGCCGTCAACGCCACCGACGCGCCCGAACTGCTCGACGAGGCGACCCTGCTGTCGCTGTTCGACGCGCAGGTCAGGCGCACGCCGCAGGCCACCGCACTGATCGACGGTGAAACCACCTATACCTACGCGGAATTCGACGAACGCGTGCGCGAACTCGCCGGTTTCCTCCGTGCGCAAGGCGCCCGGCCCGAGACGCTCGTCGCGGTCGCGATGCGGCGCGGCATCGACCTGGTGACCGCGATCTACGCGGTGCTGCGGACCGGTGCGGCGTACGTACCGGTCGACCCGGACCACCCGGCCGAACGGACCGAACGGGTGCTGGCTTCGGCCGCGCCGATCTGCGTGCTCGCCACGGCCGGTTTCACCACCGCCTCCGACATTCCCGTCATCGAGCTGGGCACTGTCAGTGGCGAAGCGGCGGAGCTCGAGCTGCCGAAGGCCGACAATCTCGCCTACGTCATCCACACCTCCGGGTCCACCGGCACGCCCAAGGGCGTCATGCTGACGCACCGGCAGCTGGTCAACCAGTTCCGCTGGGCGCAGCGCACCTACCCGCACGGCCCCGGCGACGTGGTCCTGCACAAGACCCCGGTCACCTTCGACATCTCCACCTGGGAGTTGCTGTGGCCGTTGCAGACCGGTGCCACGGTGGTGATCGCCGCCCCCGACGGTCACCGCGACCCGGCCTACCTGGCCGAGGTGATCACCGAACGCGCCGTCACCACCGTGCATTTCGTGCCGTCGATGCTGGATGCCTTCCTCGCCGACCGTGACACGGGTGAATTCCCCTCGCTGCGACGGGTGTTCGCGGCGGGCGAGGCGCTGACGTCCTCGACCGCCCGCCGGTGCGCCCAGGTGCTGCCCGCGGCGACACTGGTCAACTGGTACGGCCCCGCCGAAGCCGCCGTGGTGACCGCGGCGCAGGTAGAAGCTGGTCCCGCCGTGGGTATCTCGATCGGCATACCGGTCGCCAACACGCGCGTCCACGTGCTCGATCGGCAACTGCGACCCGTCCCGCTCGGTACCGCGGGGGAGCTGTACCTGGAAGGGGTGCAGCTGGCCCGCGGCTACCTCGGCGCGCCCACCCTCACGGCCGAACGCTTCGTCGCCCATCCCGGCGGCGGCAGGCTCTACCGCACCGGCGACGTCGTGCGCTGGACCACCGACGAGAGCCTGGAATACCTGGGCCGCAGCGACTTCCAGGTGAAGCTGCGCGGGCAGCGCATCGAGCTCGGTGAGGTCGAGGCGGTCCTGCGCGATCATCACAGTGTCCGGCATGCCGCCGTCGCGCTCGTCCACGGCCCGACGGGAGACCGCCTGGTCGGCTACGTGGTGCCGGTCGAACCGCCGGTCGAGGAAGCTCCCGCGTCGGCTCGACCGGAGGGCTATTCGATCGAAAGTGGCACCACTACCGCCGGTTTCGATCAAGTCGCCTTGCTCACCCACGCCAGGGCGGCGCTCCCGTCGTACATGGTTCCGGCGACCGTGGTGATCCTGAGTTCGCTGCCGCTCAACGCCAGCGGCAAGCTCGACCGCAAGGCCCTGCCCGTCCCCGCCTTCACCACTCGCGCCTACCGCCCGCCGACCACGCCGTTGCAGCGTGCCGTCGCCGAGGTCTACGCGGAGGTGCTCGGCGCGGGCAAGGTCGGTCTCGACGACGACTTCTTCGAACTCGGCGGCAACTCCCTGATCGCCACCAAGGCGATCAGCCGCCTGCGCACCAGGGTGGGCGCCGAGGTGCGGGTGCAGTGGTTCTTCACCGACGCCACTGTCGCCGCGCTGGCCGAACGGATCGACGCCACCCAGTCCGCCGGCGGCGATCGCGACCTCACCTCCGACCTCGAATCCGACGACGCCCTCGGCGTCCTGCTGGCCATCCGCAACCGGGTGCCGCACGGCACGGAGGCGGGCGGCGCGCTGTTCTGCATCCACCCGATGTACGGGCTGTCCTGGTGCTACGCCGGGCTGGCGCAGTACATTCCGGCGCGGCGGCCGATCTTCGGGCTCCAGTCGCCCGCGCTGAGCGAGGCGGGCTACCTGCCGGGCACGCTCGCCGAGATGGCGCGCCGCTACGCCGCCGAGATCAGGACCCAGCAGCCGCACGGCCCGTACCGGCTGATGGGCTGGTCGCTGGGCGGTGTGCTCGCCCACGCCGTAGCCACCGAACTCCAGGCGGCGGGGGAGCAGGTGTCGCTGCTGGCGATGCTGGATTCGCATCCCGACATCGATGTCCCCGATTTCCACACGGCCGTCCGCGACGCGCTCGCCGAACTCGGCGTCGACATCAGCACGGCGCTGCCCGCCGCGGGGGTGCGCGAACTCAGCGAGGACGCACTGGCCGCGCTGCACGCGATCATTCCCGCCAACATGGCCGTACTCACCCCCGAACGGGTGCGCCGGATCTATCGCAGCGCGGTGCGCTCGGCCGAGCTCATCGCCGAACACCGGCCCGCGGTGTTCCGCGGCAGGCTCGAGTACTTCAGCGCGCTCGGACACGAGGCGGCGGCGGCCAATTGGGCCCCGTATGTCGACGGCGCGGTGCGCGATCGGCCGGTCGCGGTGGTGCATGATCAGATGACCTCGCCGCAGGCACTGGCGGAGATCGGTCCGCGATTGGCGGAGCTGCTCGACGCCGGCGACCGCGCGGCCGGGGCGCGGTGACACAAACGCTGGTGCGCGGTGACACAAACGCTGGTGCGTGGCGACATGAACGCTGGGGCGCAATGACATCAGCGGTGCCGGTGAGGCATGATGTGACCGCGCTGCTGTAACGATTACCCCTGTTGTAACCACCGGATAACCCGTAGGGTCTGGCTGGTTGCAACTTCGTGCCCTGTCGGAGCACGGACCGAATCGGAATTCGAGACGAAGCGAAGGTGCGAAATTGATGCGTCGGCACACCCGGCGTCGTGGCTCCCGGGCCGCGGCGATGATCGCGGCAACGGCAGTGGCGGCGGGACTGATGTCCGGCATCGGTACGAGCCCGGCATCAGCTGACCCGATCATCGATTCCAAGAGCCTGCTCGCCAACCCGGTCTCCGAGGACGGCTCCAAGATCGTCAAGGCCGAAGTGAAGGACTCGCGCAGTCTGCGACTGCACGTGTACTCCGCGGCCATGGACCAGAACATCATCGTCGACGTGCAGCGCCCCGCCGACGCCTCGGTCCCGCGCCCCACCCTGTACCTGCTCAACGGTGCGGGCGGTGGCGAGGATTCGGCGTCGTGGGTGGCCAAGACCGACGCGCTCGAATTCCTCAGCGACAAGAACGTCAACGTCATCCAGCCGATCGGTGGCGCCTGGAGCTACTACACCGACTGGATCCACGACGACCCGGTCGTGGGCCGCAACAAGTGGAAGACCTTCTTCACCGAGGAACTGCCCCCGCTGGTCGACGGCGCGCTGGGCACCAACGGTGTGAACGCCATCGCGGGTCTGTCCACCTCAGGCACCACCGTGCTCGCGCTGCCGATCGCCAAGCCCGGCCTGTACAAGGCGGCCGCGGCGTACAGCGGTTGCGCGCAGACCTCCGATCCGGTCGGTTCGGAATTCGTGAAGGTCACGGTCGAGACCTGGGGCGGCGGTGACACCATGAACATGTGGGGTCCGCAGGGCTCGGAGGAATGGGTCAAGAACGACCCGTACGTGAATGCCGAAGGGTTGCGCGGCGTCGATCTCTACATCTCCACCGGCAACGGCCTGCCCGGCCCGTACGACACCCTCGACGGTCCGTACGCGCTGCCCGGCGCCTACGGTCTGGCCAACCAGATCGTCATCGGTGGCGTGATCGAGGCGGGCACCAACTACTGCACGCACAACCTGGCCAACCGGCTCAACGAGCTGGGTATCCCGGCGACCTTCAACTTCCGCCCCAACGGCACCCACTCGTGGGGCTACTGGAAGGACGAGCTGAAGCTGTCGTGGCCGACCCTGGCCCGCGGGCTCGGCCTGTAGACACCGGTTTCTCCCGAACCGCCCCGATAGCGAGCGCGTCGCTGCCGGGGCGGTCCCATTTCCTCGACCTGCCCTCGACGTTTGCGAATTGTGGTTAACTTAGGTTGACTGGACCAACCCGGTCCGCGCAACGGAAAGTGAGTGCATGGTCGCCGATCGCAGTGAGGCCGAACAGGCCCGCGAGCCGACGACCGCACCTGCCCGTGTCGTGCGCCGCAGGCCGAAGGACCGCAAGATGCAGATCATGCGGGCCGCCGCCCGTGCGTTCAGCGCGCGCGGCTACTACCCGGTCGGCGTGGACGAGATCGCCGCCGAGGTCGGCATCTCCGGACCCGCGCTGTACCGCCACTTCGCCAACAAGTACGCGCTGCTCGTCGCCGCCGCCGAGGAGGGTGCTCGGGGTTTGCGCGATGTCGCGGCAGCGGCCGACGACCCGTCGCTGAGCCCGGAAGCCAGGCTCGACGCGGTGCTCACCGCCGTCGCCGAACGCAATATCGACATCCGGCGCGAGGCCGGCCTCTACCGCTGGGAACGCCGCTACCTCGAACCCGACGACCGGGTGCGCATCCGCGCGTTCTATCGCGAACTCGAGGCGAACGTCGCCGCGCGGATCGCCGACGTCCGGCCGGAGGCGAGCGCCGACGACCGCATCCTGCTCGCCGTCGGCGCGCTGAGTTCGCTGGCCAGCATCGCCGCGCACCGCACCACCCTCTCGCACGGCCGCATGCTCGCGGTACAGCTCGAGATGGCCTGGGCGATTGTGCGCGCCGAGCTGCCGCCGACCCCCGCCGCGGCCGAGCCCGACAAGCAGCCCCGTGGCCTGCCGGTCACCTCGAAACGTGAACAGCTGCTCACCGAAGCGATCCGGATCTTCGGCCGCAACGGGTATCACGAATCCGGCATCGAGGAGATCGGCGCCGCCGTCGGCATCAACGCCTCCAGCGTGTACCGCCACTTCGACAGCAAGGCCGACCTGCTCGCGGCCGCTTTTCATCGCACCGCCGACCGGCTCGCGGTCGCGATCGGCGAGGCGCTGGCCGAGAGCGAGAACCGGGCCGACGCCGCCCGCCGCATCGCCGATCAGCACGCGCGCCTCACCTTCGCGACGCCCGAGATCGCGCCCGTCTACTACGCGGAGTTCAGCAACCTCCCGCAGGCCGAACAGCACCGTCTGCGCGCCATCCAGCGGCAGAACATCCTCGAGTGGGCCAACCTGCTCGACGGCGACCCGATCGAAGCCCGCTTCCGGGTGCACGCCGCGGTCGGCCAGATCATCGATGTCGGCCGGCTGCTGCGTTTCGACTCGCGGCCCGAACAGCTTGCCCGCCTTGCCGCGCTGACCGGCGCGGTGCTGCTCGGCAGCGGCTCGGCGGACGGGAACTAGCCGCTCAGCCGCGGCCGTGACGTAAACGGAACAGGGCTTTCGCCGTCTGCAAGTGCCCTGGCCTGCGGTCGAAGGTCGACAGCCGGATCGGGGCCCGATAGCGCCTGCGCGCGATCGACATCGTGCGGCTGTATTCGTACAGCCCGTGCTGACCGTGGCTGTGTCCCTGGCCGTATTCGCCGACACCGCCGAACGGCAGGGCCGGGATGCCGGTGAACGCGGTCGACGAATTCACCGTCACCACACCCACTTTCAGCTGTTCGGCGATGAGCTCCGCGCTGGGGATATCGAGGGTGAAGATGGTGACGGCGATGCCGTTGCCCGCCGCGTTCACCCGGGTGACCGCGTCGGCCAGGTCGGCGACCCGGTTCACCACGAGCACCGGGCCGATTCCCTCGCCGGTGATCGCGATGCTCTCCTCGGGAACCTCGGCCAGCACGATCGGCTCCACGTACGGGTCGCGGAACGAATCGAGCCCGCCGAGCACCGCGTGCCCGCCGTGGGCGAGCGCGTCACGGACCTGTCTGCGCACCACGTCGACCTGGGTGGCGTTGATCATCGGCCCGTAGGAGGCGCGGTTGTCGGCGCCGGGACGCAGCTTCGCCGCTCGCTCGGCCACCCTGGCCAGGAAGTCGTCGAACACCGAATCGGCGACATAACAGCGCTGGATGCCCGAGGAGTTCTGCCCGGCATTGGCCATCGCCCCGAACACCGCGGCCTCCGCGGCCGCGTCGAGCACCGCGTCGACGTGCACGATCATGCTGCCCTTGCCGCTGTTCTCCACCACCACCGGCGTCAGCGTCTGGGCGCACAGCGCGATCACCTCGCGTCCGCGCGCTTCGGGCCCGGCGTAGGCGATCTTGTCCACCTCGGCCTTGCACAGGGCGGTAGCGGTCCGCGAATTTCCGGTAACCGCTTGCAGTACGGGTTGTTCGGGCGAGACCGCGGCCCAGCTGTCGGCCAGCCAGGTGCCGACACCGGTACTGAGTTCGTGCGGGTTGAACACCACCGTGTTGCCCGCGGCCATGGCGTAGGCGATCGAACCCATCGGCGTGAACACCGGGTTGTTCCACGCGCCGAGCACGCCGATCACCCCCAGCGGCAGGTAGCCGACGGAGGCGTGCTGATTGCGGGTGAACCAGCCGGTGGACAGGCGCTTTCGGCCCAGTGTGCGCTCGGCGTTGCGGGCGGCCCAGTCCAGATTCTCCACCGCCAGCATCACTTCCAGAGTGGCGTCGGCCTCCGGTTTGCCGGTCTCGCTGCGCAGGAGTTCCACCAACTCGCCTGCGTTCCTGGCGATCTCGCGACGCCAGTCGAGGAGCAGGTGCTTGCGCTCACTGAACTCCAGTTCCCCCCACCAGTTCTGGGTGGCGCGTGCGGTGCGCACGACACGGGTGACCTCGGCCGTGCCCTGCACGGGATACTGCGCGAGCTGTTCACCGGTGCGCGGATCGAATGCCGTGAGCACATCGGATCGACCGGCGGGCGCGGCGGCGGTAGAAGCCGACTCGACCATGGTCACCTCCCCAAGATCGAACACGCCCGCACGCGGGCCGGTGAGACGAGTGTTTCCCCGCTGTCAGCGTATGGGCGCGCGGCCCGGCCGACAAGGTTCCCGCACTGCCCTTGCACTGCCCAGGTGAGCAACACCACAGCGCGCCGTGGGAAGCGCCCGGCAAACCGGGCGCATCAACGCAGACGGGGCCCGGAAAACCGCCGGACCGGTAACATCGCGCCGAACGGTATGGATCACTTACCGGGAAGAATTTATTCCGCGTGCGCTCGTCTCTTCCAGGGCCGTGCGCACCGGCCGATGGTGGAGAGTTGATGCCGAGTTCGATCTCAGGGGATTCGCCCGCAGGTGGCGTCGCGTCGAGCGACAGTGAACCCGCGGTGCTGGTGTCCGACGTGCGCAAGTCGTTCGGCGATGTGCACGCTTTGCAGGGCATCAGTTTCCAGGCCGACAAGGCCAGTGTGCTGGGCATTCTCGGACCCAACGGCGCGGGCAAGACCACCATGGTCAAGGTCCTGTCGACCCTGCTCCGTCCCGACTCCGGCACCGCCGTCGTCGCGGGGCACGACGTGCTCACCGACGCCGCGGGCGTGCGCCGCTCGATCATGATGACCGGCCAGTACGCCGCGCTCGACGAGAACCTGACCGGCCGGGAGAACCTCGAGCTGTTCGGTCGCCTGATGGGCCTGACCAAGTCGGCCGCCCGCAAGCGCGCCGAAGTGCTGCTCGAGGAATTCGACTTGGTGAGCGCGGGCAAGCGGGCCGTGCGCAACTACTCCGGCGGCATGCGCCGTCGCGTCGACATCGCCTGCGGGCTGGTGGTGCGGCCCGAGGTGGTGTTCCTCGACGAGCCGACCACCGGCCTCGACCCGCGCAGCCGCCAGGGCGTGTGGGATCTGGTGACCGCGCTCAAGAACCAGGGCATCACGGTGCTGCTGACCACGCAGTACCTCGAAGAGGCCGACGTGCTCAGCGACAACATCATCGTCATCGACAAGGGCACCGTCATCGCCGAGGGCACCGCCGACGAACTCAAAGCCAAGACCGGCGGCAGCTTCTGCGAGATCGTGCCGCTCGACCCGAGCCGCGTCCCGCAGACCGTCAAGGCCCTCGGTGACCTGGTACCGGCCGCTGTCGCCGCCGAGACCGACGGCGCCGACAAGGTGTCCATCCCCGCCCCCGACGGCGCCGCCACCCTGGCCGAGGCACTGCGCAGGCTCGACGCCGCGGGCATCGACCTGGCCGACATCGCGCTGCGCAGGCCCTCGCTCGACGATGTGTTCCTGTCGATCACCGGCCACTCGGGCGGCCACTAGTGAGCGTGTCCACCCCCGCGGCGAGCAGCCTGTTCGCCGAGCTTCCCGCTGTGCGCCCGAGCAGTTTCGCGCAATGGCGCGCGCTGACCGGGCGCATCGTGCACACCATGGCCACCAAGGGCGAGCTGATCGTCGCGGTGCTCACCCCGCTGGTGGTGACCGTGGCCTTCTACCTGCCGTTGCGGTACGTGATGAAGGTCCAGGGCATCGATTACGCCCAGTACGTGATGCCGATCGTCGTGCTGCAGACGATGGCCATGACGATGATGTCGAACGCCCAGCTCGCGGCGTTCGAAGCGCTCACCGGATTGAGTACCCGTCTGCAAACCATGCCGATCGGTTCGCTGGTTCCGCTGATGTCGCGTATCTGCGCGGGTCTGGTGCGATCGGTCGTCTCCCTGATCGCGACCGTCGGGTACGGCTATGTGATCGGGTTCCGGTTCACCGGCGGCTGGTTGCAGGCGCTCGCGTTCTGCGGATTCGCGCTGACCGTCGGCGTGGTACTCACGCTCGGCGCCGACGCGCTCGGCAGCCTCACCAAGAACCCGGAGGCGCTCAGCCAGGCCCTCACGCTGCCGATTCTGATCTTCGGCATGATGTCGACCGGTTTCGTGCCCGAGGCCAGCTTCCCGTCGTGGGTGCGGCCGTTCGCGCGCAACCAGCCGATTTCCCAGTTCGCCCAGACGCTCAGCGATATGGCCGCGGGTCATCTGAGCTGGGCAGGCACATGGGTCTCGCTGGCGTGGCTCGGCGGACTGGCTGTTTTCTTCCTCCCACTGGCTGTGTGGGCGAGTGTGAGGCGATCATGACGACAATCGAGAAGGCCTCTGTCGAGGAGGCCGCGGCCGACCTCCCGGTGGTGCACACCAAGCCGGAGGGTTCGGTGTCGGTGTGGTTCACCCACAGCCTGATCCAGACCAAGCGTCTGCTGATGGTGTGGTTGCGCGACCCGTCGACGACCATCCAGACCATCGCCTACCCGGCGGTGACCCTGCTGATGTTCCGGATCGTGCTCGGTGACTCGATCACCGCGGCCACCGGCGCCCCCAGCATCTACGGCCAGGCCGCGCTGCTCACCTTGGTCGCGGCCATGACCGGTGCGGTGGTGAGTGCCCTCGGGTTCAAGCGCGAGAAGGCTTCGGGGCTGCTCAGCCGGTTCTACACGATGCCGCTCAACAAGGCCTCGCTGCTGACCGGCCGGCTGCTGGCCGAGATGCTGCGCATCCTGCTCACCACGCTGATCGTGCTGCTCGTCGCGGTGCCGCTCGGGTTCCTGTTCATGGAGGACCCGTTCGCCAATATCGCGCTGGTCCTGGTTCCGGTGCTCTTCGGCATCGGGTTCGCGGTGATGGTGACCGCGCTGGCCACGATCACCGAGGGCGTGATGCTGATCAGCCTCATCGGCATCCTCAACACGCTGCTGATGTTCTTCAACACCGGCTTCGTCCCGGTCTTCGCCTACCCGACCTGGTTGCAGGACGTGGTCGCCAATCAGCCGATGAGCTGCGCCATCGATGCGATGAAGGGCCTGTCCTACGGTGGGCCGGTCGCTGAACCGCTGCTGAAGACCGTCGCCTGGACGGTCGGCATGGTCGCGGTCTTCGCCTACCCGGCGATCGTCGGCTACAAGAAGGCCGCCGAGTCGTCCTGAGACCCGGACCACCTCGCTTCTGATCGCCGCCACGAACGTCGTGGCGGCGATCAGTGCGTTACCGGCTGGGGGAGTCGGCGTCGGCGGGAGTGAAGGGGTAGTCGAGCCAGCGGTCGCGGTTGGTCCAGCCGACGAGGTCGTAGCGCCAGCGGAACGGCCAGGTGTGGGCCACGGTGTTGAACAGCACGGCGCCGAGGGCGGTGTAGTCGTCGTGGGCCGAGAGCAGGGCCCGCTGACCGCGTTCGGATTCGGTGAAGAAGGCGTCGAACATGGCGATCGACTGATCGGTGGTGAGCCGGCCCAGACCCCACAGACCACGCATGCGCATCCAGTAGACGGCCCTGGCCTGCCACGGCCAGAGGGCTCCGATCGGGTCCTCACCTCGCTGGACCGCGGCGACGGCGGTGTCGGCCAGCGCGAGAGAGTCGGCCACGCTGTAGCCGGTGCACGGGTGCATCATCCCGCCGCGCGAGCCGAACGGCACCGCGATCGCCGTGCCCTTCTTCGGGGGCCGCTGATCCAGGGGATAGTGGGCAGCTTCGTGCGGTTCGTCGCCGGTGAGCTGGATACCGTGTGCCGCGAGTCTGTTCAGCGTGCGCTTGCGTAACTCGTGCTGCGGCATCCCGCCACGTAACCCGAGGCTCGTCTCCTCGAAGATCACCGTCCCGTCCCCGAGCGGTACCGCGTAGAGGAACGACGGCGGCTCGTCCGGGCCCGCCCCGTTCTCCGGCCGCCAATCCAGCAGCAGCCCCTCACCTTCGGCGACAATCGGTGCCGCGGTCTCCGCGTCCACGAAGATCCCGTGCGCCGAGGCGGCCCTGCGCTTGCCCAACGTCGGCAGCCCCCGGGTATCGAACACCGCCCCCGCCGAGATCACCGTCCCGTCCGCGAGTTCCACCTCGTGCGCGTCCACCCGGCGCGCCCGATCCGCGAAGACGGTCGCGTCGTCCAAGGCCAACGCGGCGTGCAGCCCAGCCTTGGAGAGCACGCAATACGGCCGCTCGATCCGATGCTTGCCCTTGGTCCACACTGTCGGCGCCGCGATGCGCTGCGCGATCGCACTCGCGGGCAGCCACTGCGGCAGCTCGTCGATCCAGCAGGAGAAGGTCGGCGGGAACAGCCGCTCCGGCCGCGGATCCACCGCGGCCACCCGCAACCCGGCCACCGCGGCCCGATGCGCCAGCCCCCGCCCGGCCGGCCCCAGCCCGACCACACAGATATCGAATTCCCGCACAACACTCACGTCCGCATTCAATCGGCCCCACCCATCGCCACGCAAGCATCAGTGACCCGGTCGTCACACCGCCTCGACGCCGCGATTCCTAGTCCTCCAAGGCCAGGGCCTGGCGCATGGTCAGGCGAGCTTGGGTCTGCATCAGCGAGCGGCGGTAGATCTTCTCGGCGACGACGACGATCCCGTAGGTGGCGATCGCCATCAGGGCGAGGGCGATGAAGGGTTCCCACCAGGCGGCGGTGCCGTCGGCCAGGCGGGCGGGCATGGCGACGATGGACATGATCGGGATATAGGAGCCGATGACACGGGCGGTGCCGGTGAGGAAGATGCCCGCGAACAGCACGATCATGATGAGCAACCCGAGCGGAGTCGAGGTGGACTGGAGGTCTTCGCTGCGAGTGGCGAGCGCGCCCGCGACGGCCCACAGGCTCGCCAAGGCGAGGAAGCCGACGAGGAAGAAGACGATGAACCAGCCCGCGGCCCCGGCGATCTGGCCCAGCTGAGCACCCTTGCCGGTCGCCGCCAACCCGACCAACCCCGCCCCGACGAACAGAGCCAACTGCGCGAACGCCAGTGCCGCGTTGCCCACGACCTTGCCGATCAGCAACTGCCGCAACGGCATCGCACTGGCCAGGATCTCCACGATGCGGTTCTGCTTCTCCTCGACCACACTCTGCGCGATGGACATGCCGAACAGCACCGACGCCAGATAGAAGAGGAACGCGAAGACGAACGAGACGATCTTGGCCAGGCCCGGGTCGATCGAGCCCTTCTCGAGCAGGTCGTAGCTCACGGTCGCACCGCGGGCCAGCTCGTCGAGCGAGACGCCGGCGGCGGCGGCATTGCGCTGCAACGCGATCTGCTGTGCGGCGGCGGTGATGTAGGTGGTGGCGTTGTCGTCCTCGGCGGTCTTGCCGATCAGCTGCCATCCGCTGGATTCGGCGGGGACCAGGCCCACGTCGACCTCGTCCTCGCGGACCAACTGCTCGACCGCGGCCCGGTCGGCGACGGGTCGCGCGATGAAGCTGGTGTCGGTTCCCGCGTTCGAGGCCAGGGTGTTCGCCGTGTCGAGCACGACCGAGGTGTCCGAACCGGCGATCGCCACGTCGATCTTGTCGGGCCTGCTGCTGAGAAACCCGGTGAGAACCAGCGACGCGACGATCACCACGAGCGTCACCACCGTCGAGATGACGAAGTTGCGGTCACGCAGCTTCACCGCGATCTCCCTCGCGGCAACGATCCGCCACACGCCGCTCATGCTGCATCTTCTCGGCATGAGCGGGCGCCTTCCGTGGCCACGCGAGCTACCGCCTCCAGGCGCTGACCTCTCATGCCGTCACCTCCCGGTAGATTTCGGCGACCGTCGGCCGGACCGTGGTGAACTCCCGCACCGACCCTCGCGACAACGCCTCCTTCAGCACCCCATCGGTGCCGCCGTCGGCGACCTCGAACAACACGCCCGGCCCGGCACTCTCGACCACGCGAACCCCTGGATACTCCCGCAGCCATCCCGCGTCACCGTCGACCACCAGCCGATACCGCGAGCCGTTGCCGCTGGACCGCAACTCGTCGACCGAGCCCTGCCCGACCACCCGGCCCGATGCGAGCACGACCAGCTGATCGCACAGCCGCTCCACCAGATCCAGCTGATGCGAGGAGAACAGCACCGGCACGCCCTGATCGGCGTACTCGCGCAGCAACTCCACCATCGAATCCACGGCGAGGGGGTCGAGGCCGGAGAACGGTTCGTCCAGGATCAGCGCCGTCGGCTGCGCGATCACCGCCGCCGCGATCTGGACGCGCTGCTGATTGCCCAGCGACAACGATTCGAGCTTGTCCTTGCCGCGCGCGCCCAGATCGAACCGCTCCAGCAGGCTTTCGGTACGCGCCTTGGCCTTGTCGGCGGGCAGTCCACGCAAGCGCGCCAGGTACACGAGCTGGTCGAGCACCGGCTGCTTGGGATAGAGCCCCCGCTCCTCGGGCATATAGCCGAACGAACGCCGGTCCAGCTCGGTCACCGGCCGTCCGTCCCACCGGATCTCGCCGGACTGAACGGCCAAGACGCCCATGATCATTCGCATCGTGGTGGTCTTGCCCGCCCCGTTACCCCCGACGAACCCGGTCAGCGCACCGGGCAGGACGGCGAACGACACGTCGTCGACCGCCACGTTCTCCCCGAACCGCCGCGTCACATGGGCGACTTCCAACATCGAACTCCCCGTCCTTTGTTGCCTGGCCCACAACCGTACCGGTGCCGCGGTTCACGTTGCCGCGATCAGAGTGGCGACACCCAGGTGGTGATGTCGGCGTGCACGACCTCGATGCCGTCCTTGTCGTAGATCGAGACGGGGACGGTCAGTTCCTGGCCCTTGGTGATCGCGGCGAAGTCTGGGATCTCGTCGAGCTTCGCCACCGCGCGCAGGCCGGATTCCGCCTTGGCCAGGTACTGGACGTTCATCGACTTGGGGATCCAGCGGTGGGTGGTGGGCACGGTGGCCTCGCTCAGCATGCCCATCGCCACTTCGGCCAGATTGCAGGCCGCGATCGCGTGGAAGGTGCCGAGGTGGTTGTGGATGCCGAACCACTTCGGGGAGGTCACCTCGCAGACACCGGGCTCGAGACGGACCACCTGGGGGAGCACGGTGCCGAAGTAGGGGACCCGGGCGACCATACCGAGTGAGAACAGCGCGTGCCCGATGCGATTGTCGGGCAGCTTCTTCCAGCCGCGGTAGGTCGCGGTTTCCTGTGTCATGGGCACTATCTTACTCAAAAGTAAGTTATGTGGTAACCCTCCGGTGGCCGGGCGGGGCGACGAGCCAGCTACCATTCATCGGTACAGCCCAGCCGGCGGTGCGGTCGAGGTGGAAGCCCCTGTGGGGGCGTGATCGATACCTCATGACCCCCGATTTGAAGGACGTCGTCGGCATGGTGCATACTGTTCGGGTTGCCTTGCGCAGGATTGTTCGACTCTCCGGAGCGGATACCTGAACAAGGGGAGCAGTAGTTTGTATCTCGCCGGTTCGCCGGTGTGGATACGTTCGGAACCACGCACTTCCGGCCCATGGTGAGCAATCGACCGGGGTCGGAGATTAAGAGTTAGGGCGACACGCCCGACCGCGTGGACCGGAGAACCATGACAGATGAACAGCGGCGAGGACTAGGTAGTGCCTTTGTGGCGCCCTGGTTGCGGGTCTTTCAGTGGGAAACCACGCTGAGGCGTCTTCTTTGTGGTTCGGGCTGTGCAAATTGAGGGTGGTGCGGGAGCTAGCTCCTGTGACCACGAAGGAAAGCGGAGAAAAGGACACTTAGCGTGGCGGGACAAAAGATCCGCATCAGGCTCAAGGCCTATGACCACGAGGCGATCGACGCGTCAGCGCGCAAGATCGTGGAAACGGTGACCCGCACCGGCGCCCGTGTGGTCGGGCCTGTGCCGTTGCCGACCGAGAAGAACATCTACTGCGTCATCCGTTCGCCGCACAAGTACAAGGACTCGCGCGAACACTTCGAGATGCGCACGCACAAACGCCTCATCGACATCCTCGACCCGACGCCGAAGACGGTTGACGCGCTCATGCGCATCGACCTCCCGGCCAGCGTCGACGTCAACATTCAGTGACGGGGACTCGAGACATGACTGACAACAAGAACCGGCCCGCAGCCGGCATCCTGGGCACCAAGCTCGGCATGACCCAGGTCTTCGACGAGAAGAACCGCGTAGTCCCGGTCACCGTCATCAAGGCGGGCCCGAACGTGGTCACCCAGATTCGTACCGTGGAGCGCGACGGCTATTCGGCCGTGCAGATCGCTTTCGGCGCCATCGACCCGCGCAAGGTGAACAAGCCGACTTCCGGCCAGTTCGCCAAGGCCGGTGTCACCCCGCGCCGCCACGTCACCGAGATCCGCGTCGCGGATGCCTCCACCTTCGAGATCGGCCAGGAACTCTCGGCTGATGTCTTCGAAGAGGGCACCTACGTCGACGTGACCGGAATCAGCAAGGGCAAGGGCTTCGCCGGCACCATGAAGCGTCACGGCTTCAAGGGCCAGGGCGCCTCGCACGGTGCGCAGGCTGTGCACCGTCGCCCGGGTTCCATCGGTGGCTGTGCCACTCCCGGCCGCGTGTTCAAGGGCATGCGCATGTCGGGCCGTATGGGTAACGACCGCGTCACCACGCAGAACCTCTCGGTTCACAAGGTCGATGCCGAGAACGGTTTGCTCCTGGTCAAGGGTGCTATCCCGGGCCGCAAGGGCAACATCGTGATCGTCAAGAGCGCCGTGAAGGGTGGTGCGCACGCATGACCAGCCTCGACAAGAAGGCCAACCTGACGCTGACCGTTAAGGCCGCAGGCGGCAAGACCGAAGGCACCGTCGAACTCCCCTCGGAGATCTTCGACGTGACCGCCAACGTCGCGCTGATGCACCAGGTCGTCATCGCTCAGCTGGCCGCCGCTCGCCAGGGCACCCACTCCACGAAGACTCGTGGCGAGGTCTCCGGTGGTGGCAAGAAGCCGTACCGCCAGAAGGGCACCGGCCGCGCCCGTCAGGGCTCGACCCGTGCGCCGCAGTTCGCCGGCGGTGGCACCGTCCACGGCCCGCAGCCGCGTGACTACAGCCAGCGGACCCCCAAGAAGATGAAGGCCGCCGCCCTGCGCGGTGCCCTCTCCGACCGGGCCCGCAACGAGCGCATCCACGTGATCACCGAACTGGTCTCGGGTCAGAACCCGTCGACCAAGATTGCCAAGGACTTCCTGGCCGAGCTGTCGGGCCGCAAGAAGTTCCTGGTCGTCGTCGGCCGCGAGGACGTCGCCGCGTGGAAGAGCGTGGCGAACCTGCAGAACGTGCTGCCGATCGCCCCGGATCAGCTCAACACCTACGACGTGCTCAACAGCGACGACGTGGTGTTCAGCGTCGAGGCCCTGAACGCATTCGTTCACGGTCCCGCCGAGGCGGCCCAGGAGGAGAGCAAGTGAGCACCATCGCCGACCCCCGCGACATCCTGCTCGCACCGGTCATCTCGGAGAAGTCCTACGGGCTGATCGAGGAAGGCACCTACACCTTCCTGGTGCACCCGGACTCGAACAAGACGCAGATCAAGATCGCCGTCGAGAAGGTTTTCGGCGTCACGGTCACCAGCGTCAATACCGCCAACCGTCAGGGCAAGCGCAAGCGGACCAAATTCGGTTACGGAAAGCGCAAGGACACCAAGCGCGCACTCGTGACCCTCTCGGCCGATAGCAAGCCCATCGAGATCTTCGGAGGACCGGTCGCGTAAGCGCCTGGGACTCCAGAAAGCGAGAAGAACTCATGGCAATCCGTAAATACAAGCCGACTACGCCGGGCCGTCGTGGCTCCAGCGTCTCGGACTTCGCCGAGATCACCCGGTCGACGCCGGAGAAGTCGCTGCTGCGCCCGCTCACCAAGTCCGGTGGTCGTAACGCGCACGGTCGCATCACCACTCGTCACCGCGGTGGCGGTCACAAGCGTGCCTACCGTCTGATCGACTTCCGTCGGCTGGACAAGGACGGCATCCCGGCCAAGGTCGCTCACATCGAGTACGACCCCAACCGCACCGCCAACATCGCACTGCTGCACTTTGCCGACGGCGAGAAGCGCTACATCATCGCGCCGAAGGGCATCAAGCAGGGCAGCCCGATCGAGTCCGGCCCCACGGCCGACATCAAGCCGGGTAACAACCTGCCGCTGCGCAACATCCCGACCGGTACCACGATTCACAACGTGGAGCTGCGTCCGGGCGGTGGCGCCAAGATGGCTCGTTCCGCTGGAATGAGCATTCAGCTGCTGGGCAAGGAAGGGCCGTACGCGACCCTTCGTATGCCTTCGGGTGAAATTCGCCGTGTCGACGTGCGCTGCCGCGCCACCGTCGGCGAGGTCGGCAACGCCGAGCAGTCGAACATCAACTGGGGCAAGGCCGGCCGTATGCGCTGGAAGGGCCGTCGCCCTACCGTCCGTGGTGTCGTCATGAACCCGGTCGACCACCCGCACGGTGGTGGTGAGGGTAAGACCTCCGGTGGTCGCCACCCGGTCTCCCCGTGGGGTCAGCCTGAGGGCCGCACCCGCAAGCCCAACCGCCCGAGTGACAAGCTCATCGTTCGCCGTCGTAAGACCGGCAAGAAGCGCTAAGGAGGAGGTAAGAAATGCCACGCAGCCTCAAGAAGGGCCCGTTCGTCGACGACCACCTCCTCGCGAAGGTGGACGTGCAGAACGAAAAGGGCACGAAGCAGGTCATCAAGACCTGGTCGCGTCGCTCGACCATCATCCCCGATTTCATCGGGCACACTTTCGCCGTCCACGACGGTCGCAAGCATGTCCCGGTGTTCATCTCGGACAACATGGTCGGCCACAAGCTCGGTGAGTTCGCGCCGACCAGGACGTTCAAGAGCCACGTCAAGGACGACCGGAAGAGCAAGCGGCGATGACTGAAACCATTCAGAACCCGACTGCACGCGCAACCGCCAAGCACGTTCGGGTCACCCCGATGAAGGCCCGTCGAGTCGTGGACCTGGTCCGCGGCAAGAGCGTCGAGGACGCGCTGGCGATCCTGCGGTTCGCACCGCAGGCTGCCAGCGAGCCCGTGGCCAAGGTCGTGGCTTCGGCCGCGGCGAACGCCGAGAACAACCTCGGCCTCAACCCGGCCACCCTGGTCATCTCGACTGCTTTTGTCGACGAGGGCGCCACCATGAAGCGTTTCCAGCCGCGGGCCCAGGGCCGTGCGTTCCGGATTCGTAAGCGCACCAGCCACATCACCATCGAGGTCGAGAGCGTGCCCACCACCGGCGCTGCCACTCGTAGCCGCCGGAAGGGAGGGGCAAAGTAAATGGGACAGAAAATTAACCCCCATGGCTTCCGCCTCGGTATCACCACCGACTGGAAGTCGCGTTGGTACGCGGACAAGCAGTACGCGGAATACGTGAAGGAAGACGTTCAGATCCGCAAGCTTCTCGCCACTGGCATGGAGCGGGCCGGCATCTCGAAGGTCGAGATCGAGCGCACCCGTGATCGCGTCCGTGTGGATATCCACACCGCGCGTCCCGGCATCGTGATCGGTCGCCGTGGCGCGGAAGCCGACCGCATCCGCGCCGAGCTGGAGAAGCTCACCAAGAAGCAGGTTCAGCTGAACATCCTCGAGGTCAAGAACCCCGAGTCGGATGCGCAGCTGGTTGCTCAGGGTGTTGCCGAGCAGCTGTCCAACCGTGTGGCGTTCCGTCGTGCGATGCGTAAGGCCATTCAGTCGGCCATGCGTTCGCCGAACGTCAAGGGCATCCGTGTGCAGTGCTCGGGCCGCCTCGGTGGCGCCGAAATGTCGCGCTCGGAGTTCTACCGTGAAGGTCGTGTTCCGCTGCACACGCTGCGTGCGGACATCGACTACGGCCTCTACGAGGCCAAGACCACTTTCGGTCGTATCGGTGTGAAGGTCTGGATCTACAAGGGTGACATCGTCGGTGGTCGTCGTGAACTGACCGCCGCCGCCACCGCTCCGGAACGCCCGCGTCGCGAGCGTCCGAGCCGCCCTCGTCGGTCCGGCGCCACTGGCACCACCGCGACCAGCACCGAGGTCGGTCGCGCCGCCACTGCAGTGGCGGAGGCTCCGGCAGAGAACAAGGAGGGCTGACGCATGCTGATGCCCCGTAGGGTCAAGCACCGCAAGCAGCACCACCCCGGTCGCTCCGGCATGGCCAAGGGCGGCACCGCGGTGGCCTTCGGTGAGTACGGCATCCAGGCTCTCGAGCCCGCCTACGTCACCAACCGTCAGATCGAGTCGGCGCGTATCGCAATGACCCGCCACATCAAGCGTGGCGGCAAGATCTGGATCAACATCTACCCCGACCGTCCGCTCACGAAGAAGCCGGCCGAAACCCGCATGGGTTCCGGTAAGGGTTCGCCGGAGTGGTGGGTCGCGAACGTGAAGCCCGGTCGGGTCATGTTCGAGATGTCTTACCCCAACGAGGAGACCGCTCGTGAGGCCCTGCGCCGCGCGATGCACAAGCTCCCGATGAAATGCAGGATCGTGACCAGGGAGGAGCAGTTCTGATGGCTACCGAAACACCGGCCGCAGAGCTCCGTGAGCTCAACGAAGAAGAGCTCGTGGCACGCCTGCGCGAGTCGAAGGAAGAGCTGTTCAACCTGCGCTTCCAGATGGCGACGGGTCAGCTCGACAACAACCGTCGACTGCGCGTCGTCCGCCACGAGATCGCGCGCATTTACACGGTCATGCGTGAGCGCGAGCTCGGCTTGGCCACGGCGCCCGCTGGCAAGGGAGATGCGGCATGAGCGAGAACACCGAAGAGCGCAACAGCCGCAAGGTTCGCAGCGGCTACGTTGTGTCCGACAAGATGAACAAGACGATCGTCGTCGAGCTGGAAGACCGTCACCGGCACAAGCTCTACGGCAAGATCATTCGCACCACCTCCAAGGTGAAGGCGCATGACGAGAACGAGATCGCCCACGTCGGCGACCACGTTCAGCTGATGGAGACCCGTCCGCTGTCGGCCACCAAGCGCTGGCGTCTGGTCGAGGTCCTGGAGAAGGCCAAGTAAGGTCCCTCCTCGATCCATCGAGATCGTTGTAGTACGAAGGCCCGCTTCTTTGGAAGCGGGCCTTCGTTGTTTCATCGATTCTCCTGATGTGGTGTCATCCTTGATACCATTGGTTCCATGGCGTGGACTATGCGATTGACCGGTGAGGATGAGGCTGCGCTGGCGACACAGGCCAGCGACGAAGGTCGCTCGAAGAACGAGATCATGCGCGATGCGCTGCGCGCCTACCTGTTGCGGAATCGACGGTGGGACCAGCCGCTGATCAACGATGACGAGACGTTCGACCTAGGTGGACCGATCGGTAAGGACGAGATTCGTGATGCGATGAATCGCACCGCATGATCGTCATCGCGGACACATCCGGTTTGCTCGCGATGTTCAACCGCACTGATCCTGAGCACTTCGCGGTGCGCCGCGCCGCCGATTCCGCCAGCGCGGTGGTGGTCAGCCCGTTAGCGCTGACTGAAGTGCATCATGTCGCGAGCGTTCGTGGCGGACGCAAGATCGCTGACCGGATTCTCGGTTCACTCGCGGAACGCATCGCGCAGACCCGCATCGTCCTTGCCGAGGTCGCCGCCGAACAGTTGAACGCGGCGATCACAGTTCGTGCCACTTATGACAGCTTGGATCTTGATCTGGTCGATGCGGTGTGTGTCGTAGTGGCAGCTCAGTACGACACGGATGCGATCCTTACCCTCGACCGTCGAGATTTCCGAGTGTTACGCCCGCTCAACAACTACCCGGCATTCCGCTTGTTCCCCGACGATTTCGAATGAACCGATTCGCTCCGTACAGCTGGGCTGTCAGCCGGTGAAGGCGTAGGGCTGGCGGATCTTGTGGGCGAACTCGACGATGTTGGTGACCGTGCTGCTTGGAACGCCGACTTCGCTGCCGATGCTGCGGGCCGACCAGGACTGGTCGGTGAGCTCGAGGATCTCTTCGATCTGGCCGACGGTCAGGCGCAGGGGGCTGCGGTGGGCGACCTGGCGGGCCAAGGCGCGGACCTCGGTGTCTTCGTCGAAGTCGAGGTCTTCGAGAGCCGGGAGATCGCCGTCGTCTTCGTCGGGGAACCCCGGGTCGGCTTCGTCTGAGGCGGCAGCGGGGACTGGGTCGAGGGTTGTCGTCGGATGCGCGGTAGCTGAGGTCGGCTCAGGCGCCGACGCTGCAACGGTGGAATCAATCCGCTCGGGGGCTGCGGCGTCGGCCTGCTCGGGGAACGAGGCGGTGGCGTCGACTCGCTCGGGGGTGGGTTCTGTGTGCTGTGCCGGTTCCGGTTGCAGGACCAGTTGCTCTGCGGGTTCGGCGGTGAGGGTCAGTTGTTCCGGTTCTGCGGCGGGAGGCTGTGGATCGTTGTGCACCGCTACCGGATCGGTGATCGGTGGAGTGTCGCCATCAGGGTCACGGGCGACGGTGCCGGCGTGCATCGTCGCCTCGGGAACCGGGTCGGTACCGGTTGCTTCGCCCGCAGGGGAGTGCGCGGCGGTGGTGACCGGTATTCGACGCAAGGTCGAGGCAGCGCCGTTGATCCGGGTGGCGTGCTCGGTGCCGTTGCGGCGATGATCGGCTGCCGCCTTGTGGATGAGTTCGAGAGTGCCGGGGGCGCTCGGCTTGTCGGTGGAGGGGCGGCGCAGGCCGTGCGGGTAGGTACGTTCGGCCGCGATGGTTGCGGCCTCGGCGACGGCAGGTTCAGCGCTCGGTGCCGGGGTATCGCGGACCACCGGCTCCGGGACAGACGGCTGGGCAGGTGGATCGACAGCCTCGTCGGCGGAGACCGAATCCGCTGTCGTGG
This sequence comes from Nocardia sp. NPDC055002, assembly GCF_053608825.1. Lineage (NCBI taxonomy): Bacteria > Bacillati > Actinomycetota > Actinomycetes > Mycobacteriales > Nocardiaceae > Nocardia > Nocardia sp. NPDC055002. The sequence goes on along the minus strand of NZ_JBSGWE010000003.1, from coordinate 470,364 downwards.
CGAGGCGTGCTGCCACGTCAGGACCGTTGGTTCCGGCAGCCGTGACGGGCTCGGGCTTCGCGGAGGTCTGAGTGTCCTGCGCCTCGGCGGCATAGACAGCGGTCGAGCCGACTACAGCCAGATGGTTGAGCGGCGATCGGAGTTCGGGCGCAACGCCGTTCATCACTCTCTGGCCGAGGGCCTGCCTGTCGTCACCGAGCGAGTCGGCCTGCTTCAGTGGCAGTGCGGTGATCCGTTCGGCGGCGGAATAGGCGGTATCGCCGGGTAATTCGACGGAGGCGCTCTCGATCAACGTCGCGTACCGGGCCGAGACCCACGCGTGCAACCAGATCACTACACCCACCATCACCGGGGCGATGGCGAATTCGGCTGCGCGACCGAAGGATCCGGCGGCCACGTGGGGGCCCGCGTTCAAGGCGATGGTGGTGCCGAGCAGGGCGAGTTCGAACACGATCACCTTGCCGCGCTCCAGCTCACGTCCCCAGCGGGCCGCGGTGGTCGCGGTGACCATGATGACGATGATCGGGATCGAGATCATCGCCTCGATGCCGTAGCTGAGCCAGTACAGCGGGTCGCTCATGTCGCCGCTGGGCACGAGATTGCGTTGCACGTTGACCCCGGCCCACACCATGCCGAGAACGACGACCCCGATCAACGCGCGCGATGACCATTCCGACCGCCGGTACAACTGGGCCAGGCGCGCGTCGGCGCTCGACACCCGTCGTCGTGCGGCCAGCGCCTTGCGATGCCAGCGCGCGTCGGCTTCGTCGGTGCGGCGGATGAGGGCGCTGGTGCGGCGGTCGCGTTGTTCGGCGGCGAGCTCGTCGCCCACGGCGCGCCGCCGCTGTTTGCGCCGCTGCGTGCGAATCCATTCGGCCAGTTCCCGTTCGGCGCGGATCTCGTCGTCGGAGAGCGCGTCGTAGAGGGCCGTGTCGTGTTGGAGGGGGAGCTTGTCGCGGGCCGTGGCGACCTGCTGGGCGAGCGCCGTGATCTCGGTGTTCGGCGCGATCGCGGCATTCTCGCTCAACCGATCGTCGGACATGTCGCGCCTTCCGCCACTCGAACATATGGACTATCGAACATATGTGTGATTGCCAGAGAGCGTAAACGCCGACCGTGCCCCGGTCAACGACAACGAGTCGATTCCGCCGAATCCCCGGCGGCGACACGCCGGATTTCAGGAATCGGATTTGCCGTGGAGCAGCCGTTTCTCATACGACGCGCGGCGCGACGATCCGGCCACCGCCGCAACCTGATTCGGTACTGTCCGCCGCAAGACGAAGTCGCGCAACCACTGTGGCAGCGCACCGGACAGACCGAGTAGCGGCCCGAGATGCGAGGGCAATGTCACCTCGAATCGCGGCCGTGCGACAACGTCGAGCACTGCCGTGGCGACATCGCTGGGCTGGAGCAATTGTGCCGCGCCCGTATCGGTTCCGGCCGCCAATTCCGTATCGACCACCCCGGGCATGACCGCGGTCAACCGCACGCCGGTCCCGCGCAATTCCTCCCGCACCGCGCTGAGATAGCCGAGCACTCCGTGTTTGGTCGCGGCATATGTCGCTTCACCGGCGGGGGAGACCTTGGACGCGATCGACGCGATGGTGACAATATGCCCGCGCCCGCGTGTCCGCATCGCCGGCGCCGCCAGCCGCACCCCACGGATCACTCCGTGCAGATTCACCGCGAGCATGCGCGCGGTCGCGCTGTCGGGCTCGGCGTCGAACGACCCGACCCACATCACCCCGGCATTGTTGACGAGCACGTCGACCGGGCCGAGGATCGCCTCGGTGACGGCGAGGAAGTCATGAAACGACCGCTCATCGGTCACATCGAGTTCGCACCCGTGCACGGTTCCCGGTAGCCCGGCCGCGGCTTCGCGCGCCGCGCTGCCCGAGAGATCACCGAGACACACCCGAGCCCCCGCGACCGCGAACTGCCGCGCGATCTCCAGCCCGATCCCAGCGGCACCGCCGGTCACCGCGACGACCCTGCCGGTGTGCGTACGTTTCATGGCGGACATGCCCTCTCGGTGGATACCGCTACATCTGGCATGTCCTCATGCCAGAAATTGTCGCCAGTATTCCACGCCATCACAACGCGGCGATAGCCTCGGCGGCGACTTCTGGACACTCGATCATCAGGCGCCGGCGGCGTTCGACTTGTGCACAACCCCCGGAGTTCGACCGCCCGGCTCGGGTCGGCTTCAGCGCAGGGCGGTGTGCCAGACGACGGCGGCGGCGAGTGCGCCCGCGCCGTTGAGCGACCAGTGCAGGGCGATGGGTGCGAGGAGGCTACCGCTGCGGCGACGCAGCCAGGTGAACACCACGCCCGCGGCGGCGGTGGCCGCGACGGCGAGTGCTATCCCGGCCATTTGGCCGAGCACGCCGCCGCCGACGATGCTGGACAGTCCCTTGTTGCCCGAGGTGAGGCCGAACGAGGACGCGATGTGCCAGAGGCCGAACATCAGCGATCCGGCGGCGAAGAGCCCGCGGACACCGAGGACCCGGTCGAGGGTGCCGTGCAGTACCCCGCGGAAGGCGAGTTCTTCGGGGATCACAGTCTGCAACGGGATCACGATCATCGACGCGATCAGTGCGCCGGAGATCGTGGCATAGCGATCGGCGAGGAAGAACGGCCTGGTGAGCGGCAAGAGAGCACCGATCGCGACCGCGGTGAGCACGATCCCGACGGCACCGAGCGCGTACACCGTCCCGCGCTTCCAGTGCCTGGGTGACAGCCCGAGTTCCGCCCAGCCCAGCCCCCGCTTGCGCATCAGCGCCAAGAGCGCGAACGCCGCGACGGGAACGGTGACGATATTGGCCCACGCGGTCGTGAAGTGAGCGATCAGATTGGTGCCCGCCAGCACGACGACGACCACCGCGATATCGATGTAGGCATGGAGCTTCGGCCGGGAATCGGCGACGGCGGGTACGGGCACCCGACCGAGTGTACGGAAATATCACGAAACGAAAACGGTCCGGTGAATGCGCGAAAACCCGCTCCCCCCGCGTTGAGCGGCCCGGAACGAGCCCACCAAGATCGACAGCCGGCGCGGTGCTGTGAGCTACTCGACAGCCGACCCGGACCATCCGGCCAAATCGGTCCAGGCCTGCAACTCGCGCCGCGTCACGAACCGTCGCGGGACCCCGCTGATCGGATCCGTGAATTCGAGCGAGGCCGCCAGCAATTGCAACGGCCGCGTGTAATCGTCGACCGATTTATCGGTGATCACGGGGTAGAAATCGTCGCCGAGAATCGGCACGCCGAGCCCGTTCATATGCAGGCGCAGCTGATGGGTTCGCCCGGTGTGCGGGCGAAGGCGGTAGCGCCCGAGCCCGTCGCGATGTTCGACCAGTTCGACCTCGGTCTCGGCGTTGGGCTCGCCGTCCACCTCGAAAGCGGCGAGCACCTGCTTCTCCTTGATGATCCGGCTGCGCACGGTCCGCGGCAGCTCGAGCGCGGGATCGTAGGGCGCGATGGCCTCGTATTCCTTGCGCACGGTCTTGCGGTGGAACATCGTCTGATAGGCGCCGCGCCTGGCCGGATTCACCACGAACAGCAGCAGGCCGGCGGTGACCCGGTCCAGTCGGTGTGCCGGGATCAGGTCGGGTAGTTCGAGCTCGTTGCGCAACCGCACCAGCGCCGTTTGGAGAATGTGCTGACCGCGCGGGATCGTCGCCAGGAAGTGTGGCTTGTCGATCACGAGGATGTCGTCGTCGCGGTGCACGATCCCGATCTCGAACGGCACCTCGGTCTCGACGGGCAGATCGCGGTGGAACCACACGGCGCCGCCCGGCACGAACGGCGCGTCCGGTGTCAGCGGACCTTCCAGATCCACGATCTCGCCCGCCACCAGCATCGCGTCGATCCTGGCCGGATCCACCCGCGGCAACCGCTCGACGAGGTGATCGCGCACGGTCGTCCACTGCCCGTCCTCCGGGAGCCGGAGTCGGGCGGGATCGAGGCCGTGCCGTTTCGGCAGCGGCGGCTGCTGCCTACGTCGCATAGGAAGAAGTGTTGTCGAGCCGGTGGCGCCGGGTGCTGTCGGCCCCTCGGAACCTGCTCGACGTCGTGGATCACGCGGTGCGTGTGGCCAGCCCTGGGTAGTCGATGATCAGACCCGACTCGTCGTAATCCAGGGTGGCGTGGAAGTCGAATTCGGGCGCGCGGTAGTCGTAGCGCTGACCTACCCCGTCGGCGATCCGGCGATAGTGCTGCGGTAATCGGGCCGCGGTGAGGTCGGCGGCGCGCACATAGGCGGCGGGCGCGTCGGCACTGTCGCCGACCGCGAGCCCGAGGCGATGCACCGGCAAGGCGTTGGTGAACGCCGACGCCTCGAGATCGATATCGAGGCACCCGTCGAGCTCGGGCGCGACCGTGCCGTCGACCTGCCAGCGCCCCAGCCCATCGGACTGCACGGTCACCGACCGCCTGCCCTCGGGATACCGCCCGACGATCTGCGCCGACCGGGTGTGCCAGCTCCCGTCGAGCCGCAGCCGATAGTCGATCACCCAGGTGATCCCGTCCTCGACCGCCGTCGCGCACCCTTCGACGAGAACTCCGCGCGCATCATCACGGAAATACGTGACCTCGAATCCGGTACGCGCCTCCCGGTGTAACCAGGCGGCAGAGGAGGGCAGCGGAGTGAACATGGGAAACGCATTCCCGCAATTCCGTCGCTCAATCGCTAACCCGCCCGCTGATCGAGCACCATCAGTTTCGCTTCGACAAGGACTTGACGCGCACGCCGTCGCACCCGGCACAGGTCGACGCTGCATTCGAGATGTATCTGCATCGCCCGATGCGCCTGTTCGGACGACAGCTTTCCGGGGTCGGAATGGCAATCGGCGATTGCTGAAATGATTGACGTGACAAACATTTTCGTTCTCCCACCGCTACACGAGATCAAGAGGTAGAGAGGAAATTACGCCCGAAAGAGTGAATTGCCGACGGGTTGACGGGCAGTTCACACAACCTTCCCCGATCGTCCACAAGCACTCAACTTAGGCTAACCTACCTTGGCGGAGTTGCCGCGGACAGGTCGAGAGGCGAGAACGATATGACGGTGCAGGTAGCGCCGCCGCCGGGGGCGGAGTCGGGGAACCGGCTGCCCAAGGCGGCAGCGAAAGCGCAGAAGCAGCGGGAAGCGCTGGCGCGCAAGGAGATTCTGGCACCGGTATCGGGGATGCTCACGGTGGCGAGCCTGATCGTCGCGCTCGCCTCGGTGTGCTCGGTGGTCCCGTTCCTGCTGATCGTGGCGGCCTGCCGCGAACTGCTGAACTCCCCGGTCGACACCGACCGGGTGTGGTGGCTGTTCGGCGCGGCCGTGATCGTGCTCGTCGTGCGGGCGTTGCTCCAGGTCGTGGCGCTCAGCTGGTCGCACGCGGTCGACGCCGGCTACCAGCTCACGCTGCGCAGGCTGCTCGCGGCCAAACTCACCCGGGTGCCGCTTGGCTGGTTCGGCGAGCGCAGCTCCGGTGAGGTCAAAGGCTATCTGCGCGACGATGTCGACGCCCTGCACTTCCTGGTCGCCCACGCCCGCCTCGATTTCATCGGCGCGCTGGTGGTCCCGCTGGTCACCCTCGGCTACCTGTTCACCGTCGACTGGCGACTCACGCTGGTACTGATGATTCCGCTGATCGCCTACATGATCCTGTTCAGCAAGATCATGGACCGCGACGGCCGCGATCGCCTCGCGGTGTACACCCGGTGGGAGCGTCGTCTGTCCGCCACCACGGTCGAGTTCGTCGACGGTATCCAGGTGGTGCGGGCATTCGGTCAGGCGGGCAAGGCGCACAGGGAGTTCCAGGACGCCGTCGAAGGTCAGGTCCAGGCGGCGCATCGGATGAAGACGCCGATCATTCGCGTGCAGGCGGCCTCCGACATCGTGGTGATGCCCGTGTTCGTCATGCTCGTCGTGGTCCTCGGTGGCCTCGCCGGGGTGGGCCTCGGCTGGGTGGAACCGCTCGATCTGCTGCCGTTCCTGCTGGTGGGGCTGGGTATCGGCAGTTCGCTGCTCGGCCTCGGCTACGGTTCGCAGGCCCTGCGCGCCGGTGGCGCCGCGGCCCTGCGCCTGCACGAACTCCTGCAGACCCCGGAACTGGAGATCGCCGAAACGCCCGCGGGCGCGCAGACCGGCATCGTGCGTTTCGACGGTGTCGAGTTCGCCTACCGCACCGGCCATGACGTGCTGCGCGGCATCGACCTCGAACTGACCCCCGGCACCATCACCGCCCTGGTCGGTCCGAGCGGTTCCGGCAAATCGACCCTGGCGAAGCTGCTGCCGCGTTTCTACGACGTGAGTGCGGGGCGAATCACCATCGACGGCCGCGACATTCGCGAATTCACCAGCGAAGAGCTCTATCGCACGGTCGGATTCGTGTTCCAGGACGTGCGCCTGATCCGCGGCACGATTCGCGAGAACCTCCTGCTGGCCCGCCCCGACGCGGACACCGAGGCCATCGAACACGCCACCAGGGCCGCTCAGATCCACGACCGGATCCTGGCGCTGCCCCGTGGCTACGACTCCGAGATCGGCGTCGACGCCACGCTGTCGGGCGGCGAGGCGCAGCGGCTGTCGATCGCGCGCGCACTGCTGGCCGACACCCCGGTCCTCGTCCTCGACGAGGCGACCGCCTTCGCCGATCCCGAATCCGAGGCCGCCGTCCAGGACGCACTGGCGGCCCTGGTCGCCGGGCGCACGGTGCTGGTCATCGCGCACCGCCTGCACACCATCACCGGAGTCGATCGAATCCTGGTGCTGGACAACGGAACTCTGGTCGAACAGGGCACGCATGCCGAACTGCGAGCTGCCGGTGGCCTGTACCAGCAACTGTGGGAGATCAACGAAGCTGCCCTCGGCGCGCTCGCCCTGGTGGAGGAAACACGATGATTCGCAAGGTTTTCCGGCTCGTCCCCGACGAGTTCGCCCCCCTGATCTCGCGGTTGCTCGGCGTGATCGTGGTGCAGGCGCTGTGCCAGGCCATCGCGTATCTGCTGCTGGTTCCCGTGCTGGAAGCGCTGTTCGGTGACGATCTGAACGGTGCGTGGCTGTGGGCGCTCGGCATGGCCGTCGCCGTGGCCGGTGTGGTCGTCTTCGGTTACCTGCAGGCCGTGATCGGTCTGCGGATCGGTCTGGGCATGCAGCGCGGTCTGCAGACCCGGCTCGGCGATCAGCTCAACGCGTTGCCGCTGGGCTGGTTCGAAGATCGGGACGCGGGCCCGCTCTCGCGGGTGATGGTCGAGCAGGTGCGCGAGATGCAGGGCCTGATCGCCTATCTGCTCGCCAAGGTGCTCACCGGCATCATCGTGCCGCTGGTCGTCGCGATCGGGATGCTGTTCATCGACTGGCGCGTCGGCGTGGCGATGTTGCTCGCCGCACCGGTGCTCTACCTGGTGAACAATCTCGCCAATCGCGCCTACACCGGCGCCGACGCCCGGCTGCACGCCGCCGCGGCCGAGGCCGATTCGCGGGTGGTGGAGTTCGCGCAGGCCCAGCCGGTGCTACGTGCGTTCGGTGCGGTCGGCGCGGGGAACAAGAAGCTGGATTCGGCGCTGGTGCGGCAACGTTCGGCCGTGCTGAAGATGATGGTCGCGACCGTGCCGGGGCTGACCGTGTTCGCGCTGTTCGTGCAGGCGGTGTTCCTGGTGCTGGCGTACATCGCGGTCGTCCAGGTGACCGATGGCGCGATCTCGGCCGCCGCGGCGATCGCGCTGATCGCGGTGAGCGCGCGTTTCATCGAACCGGTGAACCAGGCCGCCCAGCTGGGTACGGCCCTGCGCTCGGCCGCCGCGGCCGCCGACCGCATCACCGACCTGCTCGCCGAATCGCCCCTGCCCGCCGCGACCGAACCGGTCACCCCCGGTGCGCCCGCAGTGGTCTTCGACGAGGTGAGCTTCGGCTACCGCCCCGGTGAACCGGTCCTGTCGGACCTGACCTTCACCGTCCCCGCGGGCACGACCACCGCCATCGTCGGACCCAGTGGTTCGGGCAAGACCACGCTGCTGCGCTTGGCCGCCCGCTTCTACGATGCCGACTCCGGCGCGGTCTCGGTGGGCGAACACGATGTGCGCAGGCAGCCTTCGGACACCCTGCTCGACCAGCTCTCGCTGGTCTTCCAGAACGTCTACCTGTTCAACCGCTCGGTCGCCGACAACATCCGCATCGGCAAGCCCGACGCCACCGACGACGAGCTGCACCGCGCGGCGGTGGCGGCCAGGGTCGACGAGATCATCGATCGCCTCCCGGACGGTTTCGACACCACCGTCGGCGAAGGCGGCACCTCGCTGTCGGGCGGTGAGCGTCAACGCGTTTCGATCGCTCGCGCCCTGCTCAAGGACGCCCCGATCGTCCTGCTCGACGAGGCGACCAGTGCGCTGGACCCGCACAGCGAGGCCGTGGTGGTCCGTGGCATCCACGAACTCACCAGGGACAAAACGGTTCTCGTCGTGGCGCACCGTCTCTCGACGATCGCCCATGCCGACCAGATCCTCTTCCTGGACAAGGGCCGGATCGCCGAACGCGGTACGCACGCGGAACTGCTCGCGCTGAACGGTCGCTACGCCGCGTTCTGGAACGAGCGCGAGCGGGCAACTGGCTGGCGCCTGGAGCCGGTCTCCGCGTAGACGCCAGGGCCTCGGCGGTGTCGCGACACCGCCGAGGTCGAGTTCACTGGTGGTAGGTGGAGAGGAATTCGCCGATCCGGCCGATGATCTGGTCGAGCTCATCGGCCTGCGGCAGGGTGACGATGCGGAAGTGGTCGGGGGAGGGCCAGTTGAAGCCGGTGCCCTGCACGACGTGAATCTTGGTGGCCAGCAACAGGTCGAGCACGAACTTCTCGTCGTTGTCGATCCGGTAGGTCGCGCGGTCGAGCTTGGGGAAGGCGTACAGCGCGCCCTTCGGCTTCACACAGGACACACCCGGAATCGCGTTGAGAGCGGTCCACGCGCGATCACGCTGTTCGAGTAGTCGACCACCGGGCAGAGTGAGTTCGTGGATGCTCTGGTGCCCGCCCAGCGCCGCCTGCACAGCCTGCTGTGCGGGAACATTCGCGCACAGGCGCAATCCCGACAGCATCGTCAGGCCCTCGAGGTAGCTCTCGGCATGGCGGGTCGGTCCGGAGACGGTGAGCCAGCCGGAGCGGAAACCGGCGAGCCGGTAGGCCTTGGACAAGCCGTTGAACGTCAGGCACAGCAGGTCGGGCGCGAGCGAGGCGGTGACGGTGTGGGCGACGTCGTCGTAGAGGATCTTGTCGTAGATCTCGTCGGAGCAGACGATCAGATTGTGCTGGCGGGCGAGTTCGAGCATCTGCTCGAGCACCTCGGTCGGATACACCGCGCCCGTCGGATTGTTCGGGTTGATGATCACGATGGCGCGCGTGCGGTCGGTGATCTTGGCGGCGATGTCGGCGATGTCGGGATACCAGTCGGCGCTCTCGTCGCACAGGTAGTGCACCGCCTTGCCGCCGTTGAGGTGCACGGCGGCGGTCCACAGCGGGAAATCCGGTGCGGGGACGAGGACTTCGTCGCCGTTCTCGATGAGCGCGGTCATCGCCATCATGATGAGCTCGGACGCGCCGTTGCCGAGGAAGACGTTCTCGATATCGAGGTCGTCGACGCCGCGGCCCTCGTAGTACTGCACCACCGCGCGCCGGGCGGGCAGCAACCCCTTGGAGGTCGCGTAGCCCGCCGACGACGGCAGGTTGGCGATGATGTCGCGCAGCAGCTCCGATGGTGCGTCGAAGCCGAACTGCATCGGGTTACCGGTATTGAGCTTGATCACCCGGTGTCCCTCGACCTCGAGCCGAGCGGCGTGCTCGGCTATCGGGCCGCGGATCTCATAGGAAACATTCGCGAGCTTGCTCGACTGTTTGAACTGCATGTCGGCTCCCCACCGTGATACGGACGGAGCTCGCCACAGTACTCGCCGGGTTCACGCGCACGCACCGCGGCAGTTCAGAAGCCGCGCAGGCGGTCCGGGGCGACGCGGATCGGCACCGAGTAGGCCGCGAAGAATTCCGATTCAGTCATCTTGATGTCGACGAAGCCCCTGGTGTATTTCCTTGCGTAGTGGGCGATCTCGTCCTCGGTGGGCGCCTCGTTCACGCGTGCCGTGCCGGTGAAGACGGCGACCTCGCCACCGTCGTCGGTGGCGTTGAAGTTGAGCGCGACCCGCGGATTGCGCGCGAGGTGCCGCAGCTTCTTGGCCTCGGGCATGGTGAAGATGAGGAACTCGTCGTTCTCCCAGTGGAACCACACCGGGTTCGGCTGCGGGGTGGTGTCCGCGCCGATGGTGGTCAACCAGATCACGTGTTCCTTGGCCAGCCGCTTGCCGACCTCTTCGCCGAAGGGGGTAGCGGCATCGAGAATGGACACGGTGCTCTCCTCGCAGGCAGGGGACAACTTCCATCCCTTACCCTCGCGGAAATCCGGTCGGCCCGCCACCCGCCTCGCGGAACGGTCCGACTACTTCCAGTAGGCCTGCGACTTGATCGAGGTCTTGGGCAGGGCGTGCTGGGTCTTGAGGGTCTTCACGATCGAGCGGGTGGTGTGACCGTCGCAGGTGACCCAGCCGTAAGTGCCGGGGACGCAGGTTATTTCCTGGGCGGCCTCGCGCAGCAGGCGGCCGTCGTCGACGCGCTGGAGCCAGGTGAGGGTGTGGTGGGGCTTGTTGTTCACCGGGATGGTCTTGTCGGATTCGTACTGCCATTCCAGCCAGACTCGCGCGGGGGTGTCGCCGATGGCGTCGAGCAGCGAGTTGATGGCGGGCAGGGAGGCGGTGTCGCCGAAGATGACGTACTCGCTCGGGGTCTGCTCCGGGAGCTGGAAGTCCGAGCCGAGCACGGTGGCGTCGAGCAGGTCGCCCGGCTTCGCGCGGCGGGCCCAGTCGGCCGCCGGACCGTTGTGCAGAGCGAAGTCGATGCTCATGGTGTCTTCGTCGGGGTTCTGGTCGACCAGGGTGTAGCCGCGGTGGTGCAGCTTGTCGCTGGTCGCGTCGGGGATCCACAGGCGGATCCACTGGGTGGGGTGCACCGGGTGGTCGGCGAGCAGGCCGCCGGCGGTGAAGCCGATGCGGATGAACTTGTCGGTGATCTCCTCGTTGGAGGTCACTGTCAGCCGGTAGTCGGCGCCGCCCCAGGCCTTGGTTATCAGACCGTTCAATCCCTTACCCATGGTCGTTAGGTTAGCCTAACGACACTTGTTTGTCTGCTTCGGTGGTTAAATAAGGTAAGCCTATGCAAATATGGGCTGGTGCGTGAGAGAGTGGAGAACGAACCGGTGGAAACCCTCCTGGTAGTCGGCGCTGGGCCGAAAGCCCTTGCGGTGGCGACTAAATCGCACGTTCTGCGCTCGCTCGGAATGCCCGCTCCGCGCGTGGTCGTGGTCGAGGCGCATGCCGTCGGCGGCAACTGGCTGCCCACCGGCGGCTGGACCGACGGACAGCACCGCCTGGGCACCAGCCCCGAGAAGGACATCGGCTTCCCGTACCACTCCACGTGGGCGCGCGGGCGCAACCGCGATATCGATCACGCGATGGCCGCCTTCAGCTGGACCACGTTCCTGATCGAACACGGCACCTACGCCGAGTGGATCGACCGCGGCAGGCCGAGTCCGCAACACCACGTGTGGGCCAAGTACCTGCAGTGGGTCGCGAAGTCCATCGACCTCGAGCTGGTGCTCGGTCGTGTGGAGAGGATCGGTCACGGCGATGGTGAGCAGTGGCAGGTCGACGTGGTCGATGCCGACGGCGCGCAGAGCCGCCTCACCGCCGACGGCCTGATGATCACCGGCCCCGGCCGCAGCAGCCGTGCCCTCCTCGACCATCCCCGTGTGCTCAGCATCGCCGAATTCTGGGACCGGGCAGGCAAACGCACGCTGCCCGCCGCCTCGCGCGCCGCGGTGATCGGTGGCGGCGAGACCGGCGGCTCGGCGCTGGACGAGCTGGTGCGGCACGAGATGCTCACCATCTCGGTGATCTCCCCGCTGGCCACCCTCTACACCCGTGGCGAGAGCTTCTTCGAGAACTCGCTGTTCAGCGATCCCGTGAAATGGGCGGCGCTGAGCATCCAGGAACGCCGCGACGTGATCCGGCGCACCGACCGCGGGGTGTTCTCGGTGCGTGTGCAGGAAAGCCTGTTGGGCGACAACCGCGTTCATCACCTGCAGGGCCGGGTCACCAAGATCGCGCCGCAGGGCGAATCGCTGGCCTTGACGCTGAGCAACGAGTTGCGCGCCGACCAGGTCCACAACTTCGACCTGGTGGTGGATGCCACCGGTGGTCAGCCGCTGTGGTTTCTCGAGATGTTCGATCAGCGGACCGCGGATCTGCTCGAGCTCGCCGTCGGCGGTGCCTTGACGCAGTCGCGGATCGAGTCGTCGATCGGCTACGACCTGGCGGTCACCGGGCTCGGCGGCAAGCTCTACCTCCCCAATATGGCCGCGATGGCGCAGGGGCCGGGGTTCCCGAACCTCAGTTGCCTCGGCGAACTTTCGGACCGGGTGCTGCAAACGGTGCCTGCTCGGGCGCGCGCCACCGCTGGCGCTCGCTGAGTGCGCACGAAAGAGCCCCTCCCGATCGAGAACTCGACGAGAGGGGCTCTTTCTTTGCGCTCAGCGTGGTGCGACTACGTCTTCCGGCGTGCGCGGCACGTACTGCAACGCGATCCGCCGGTCGGGTCGGACGTCGATCTCGCCGATCGACTGGAACCCGGCCTTGGCCAGGCTGCGAGCGATCGCCACGTTGCGGTGGTCGGGATCGCCCAGGACGCGGCGGCACGCGGGATCGGCCGCGAAAACGGCGGTGGTCATGGTGGAGATCCAGGCCGACATGATGCCCTTGCCGATCACCGCGGTGTCGGCGGTGGCGATGTGGAAGCCGACGTCATGGGGATCGCTGTCGTAGAAGCGGCCGATCTCGTCCTTGGCGGCGCGGTAGAACTCCAGGTAGGCGATATCGCGCACCCCGAGTTCGGGCTCACCCAGGACGGCGAGGTCCAGGCTGAGAATGCACGGGCGGGAATAGGTTCCGGCCAGCTGGGCGCGGAAGTTCTCGCGGCGGCGATCGGCGTCCCAATCCTGTTCCCACGATTCGAGCAGGTGCGGGCGGGCCATCCATTCGGCCAGCAGTTCGGGGTCGGTGCCGTCGGGATCGGCCAGGCGCAGGCTGAACGGCGCCGCGAAGACGGGCAGCACCGGCGCGGGCGCGGCGGCCACCTCGGCGGGCAGATCGGTCTGCTCGCGGGGCAGCGGGGTGGGGGTCCCGACGGGGTTCATCTACTCGGTGCTCCGTTCAATCGTAACCTTGGTCACCTCGATTGGTAAGGCTAGCCTATACTAATGGCTGGGTGTTACTGTTGCCCGACCGATCGCCCGGTGATAGCCGGGCCGTTCCCGATTCGGGTCGGATTCGGATGCAACAGGATTCGCCCCGATCCCGGACGACAGCGCCGGGCGGGCCCGTGCGTGAGCGCGGCGTTTGGATAGTGCGAAACGGCCGCGCGGCTTTGCGTGGCCGGTGAGGGAGAGCGACATGGCAAGAGAACTCGGCTGGATCAGGCAATTTCAGGCCCCCAGGACCGATTCCCTACCGCCGCTGATCGTCTTCCCGCACGCGGGCGCGGGCGCCTCGGCTTATCGGGTGTTCGCCAAGCGTATGGCCGCCGACTTCGACACCGCGATCGTCCAGTACCCCGGCCGTCAGGACCGCGCGCGGGAAGCCGCCGCGCAGACCCTGCCCGAGCTGGCCGCCGGCGCCTTCGAGGCGTTCCGCGACTCCGCCCACAACACCGGCGCACCGCTCACCGTCTTCGGCCACAGCATGGGCTCCATCGTCGCGTTCGAATTCGTCCGGCTGGCCGAGGCCGCGGGGTTGTCCGTGCGTTTGCTGGTGGTCTCCGCGGCCGCCGCACCGCACCGAATCGCCGAGCTCCCCGCGCATCCCACCGAGGACGACGAATTGCTCGACCACATGGCCACGCTCAACGGCACCGGCGCCGACGTGATGGCCAGCCGTGAGGTGATGCGGATGGCGCTGCCGGTCCTGAAGGCCGATTACCGCGCCTTCGACGCCTACTCCTGTGGTCCCGACGTGGCTGTCGCGACGCCCGTGCTGGTGCTCGGTGGCGATGACGATCCGTTCGTCGGGCCGCGCGACCTCTACGGCTGGGACCAGAGCACCACCGCCGAGATCGAGGTCAACCTGTTCGAGGGCGGCCACTTCTACCTCGACGAGAACATCGACGGCATCGCCGAGGCGCTCGTCGGCAAGGCGCTCGCGCGATGAACTCCGATCCCATCGTGATCGTCGGGATGGGTGTCGAGGCCCCCGGCGGCGTCGAGACCCTGCCCGACTTCTGGTCCGCCCTCGCTTCCGGGCGTGAGCTGATCGGCCCGTTCCCGCGCGATCGTGACTGGCCGCTCGACGAGCTGTTCGCCCTCGGCAGGCTCGACGGCTGGGCGCCGGTTCGTGACGCGGGCGGGTTCCTCGACGGCGCGACCGACTTCGACGCACAGTTCTTCGGCATCACCCCGCGCGAAGCGGTGGCGATGGATCCGCAGCAGCGAGTGGCCATGCGGGTCGCGTGGCGTGCGCTCGAACACGCGGGCATCAATCCCGGTGCGCTGGACGGTGATTCGGCCGGTGTGTGGATGGGCGTCTCGACCGTCGAATACGGGCCACGGGTGGGCTCGGTGAACGAGTACAGCGGCTATCGCGCGACAGGGACCGCGCTCGGCGCGGTGGCCGGGCGCATCTCCCACGGACTCGGCCTGATCGGTCCCTCGATCAGCGTGGATACCGCGTGCGCGTCGTCGCTGACCGCCGTGCACCAGGCGGCCTCGGCGATCCGCGCGGGCGAGTGCGAGTGGGCGCTGGCCGGCGGAGTGTGCGTGATGGGTTCGCCCGGCGCGTTCTACGAGTTCTCCAAGAACAACGCCCTCGCCACCGACGGCCACTGCCGTTCCTACGCCGCCGACCCCACCGGCACCCTCTGGGCAGAGGGTGCGGGAGTCATCGTGCTGGAACGGGAATCGCGGGCGAAGGCGCTGGGTCACCGGATCTACGGGCAGCTGCTCGGCTCGCGGGTCAATCACAACGGTTCCGGCGCCCCGATCGCGGTGCCGAGCGCGGGCGCTCAGCAGCGGCTGATCGAGGACACGGTCGCCGCGGCCGGGATCAGCGTCGACGACATCGGCCTGATCGAAGGGCACGGCACCGGCACCGCCGTCGGCGACCCGCTCGAATTGACCGCGCTGGCAGCGACTTACGGCAACCCGGACCGCACCGACGGACCCCTGCTCGGCTCGGTGAAGTCCAACACCGGCCACGCCCAGGCGGCCTCGGGGATGCTCGGGCTGATCAAGGTGCTGCTGTGCGGTGCACACGGCGCGATCGCGCCGAGCCTGTGGGCAGACGCGCCGACCACCGAGATCGACTGGGACGCGACCAGTTTGCGTCTGGCCGCCGAACTCACCGACTGGGCGCCGCGCGCGGACGGCCTGCGCTATGCCGCGGTGTCCTCGTTCGGTGTCGCGGGAACCAACGCGCACGCCATCGTCGGCCTGCCGGTGCTGGAGGAGACCAACCATGGCTGAGTACCGCTTGCCGGACGGCAGCGTTCCCGTCCTGCTGTCCTCCGACAGTGCCGACGGACTGCGCGCCGAGGCGGCCGCCCTGCGTGAATATGTTGCCGCGCACCCCGAGGCGAGCGCGCAACGATTGTCGGACATGTTGTTCCGCACCCGCGTGCCCCGTCGTCGCCGGGCGCTGATCCTGGCGTCGCCGACGGGGCCGACCGACGAGCTGGTGTCCGCACTCGACGCGATCGCGACCGGCTCCGAGCACGCACTCGTCGTGCACGGCGACGTGCCGGCGAGCGCGCGCCGGATCGGGTTCGTCTTCCCCGGCCAGGGCAGTCAGCGGCCCGGCATGGGCGCCACGTTCTACGAGCTGTCGGCCGACTACCGCGCGGTGGTCGACGAATGCGCCGCCATCCACGCCGAACGCTTCGGGCATTCCCAGCCGCTGCACTATCTGCTCGGCGACGAGGGGCAGTACGAGGACACGGTGTGGGAAGTGCAGCCCGCGTTGATGTTCCACATGACGGGCCTGGCCGCGGTGTGGCGGGCGGCGGGGGTGGATCCGCACGCGACCATCGGCCACAGCCAGGGCGAGCTCGCCGCGGGCGCGGTCTCCGGCGTGATGACGCTGCGTGACTCGGTGCTCGCGGTGACCCATCGCGCCCTGCTCGCGGACCGGCTGTCCCCGCGCGGCTATTCGATGGCGGTCTTCGGGATGGACCGCGAGAGCGTGGAAGCGCTGATGGCGCGGCACTCGGGGTGGGCCGAGCTCGCGGTCGTCAACTCGCCGCACATCATCGCCATCTCCGGTGAACGCGGCGCCGTCGTCGATCTGGTGGCCGCCGCTACCGCGCGTGGCCAGTTCGCGAGGGAGATCCGGGTCGCCTTCCCGGCACACACCTCCATCGTCGCCGAAGTGCGGGCTGATTTCGAAGGCTTCCTCGGTGACGAGATGAGCACGCCGAACTTCACCGCGTCCGAGATCGCCTGCTATGGCGCGACTCTCGGCGAGCCGATCACTCCTGACCTCAAGCAGGAGGAGTACTGGTTCTGGAATCTGCGCAATCGTGTTCGGTTCGACCGGGCCGTGGTCAGCGCGGGTAGCGATGGCGTCGACCTGATGATCGAGGTCGCCGAGCACCCCGTGCTGCAGCTGGCCATCCAGGAAAACCTCAGCCTGGTCCCGAACCGTCCCGGTGTGCCCGCCCGTGATTTCCGTGTCCTCGGCACGTCGCTGCGCACCGCGGAGGGGCTCTCGGAGTTCACCCGCAATCTCGCCCAGGTCGCCGTCCTCGACATCGACTACCGCTGGGACGCACTGCGAGTCGACGACACCGTCACCCTCCCGTTGCGCGACTTCCCGCACACCGTGACCAACGCCAAGCGACTGTGGGCTCCCCTCGGCGCCCATGAGACCCCCGCCGAACTCGTGGTCTCCACCTCGAAACCGCAACGGCTGGTGGAACAGTGGATCCCGGTACAGCGTCGCGCGCTGACCGCGCCGCGCAGCCTCCTCGTCGTCGACCACACGGGTGAATGCGCCGAGCTGGCCGCCGCCCTGGTCGCCGCCGCGGACCGCCACGGCGCCGACGCGCGCGTCATCGGAGCCGGCACGCCTTCGGGCCAGGACAACCGGGACCGGGCTGTGGGGACCGCTGACTCCGTGGTCGTGTTGCTGCCCGCTTCCGGCGACGACGACAGCGCCGGTGCGATCGACGCGCTGGCGCGGTTCTACGCCGAACGCGCCTGGGCCCCGGCGTTGTCCGCGCTGCGTCCCGGTGGCGAGTGCTGGCTGCTGACCGTCGGCGGCGAGACCGTCCACGACGGTGATCCGATTCCCGGGCTGTTCCAGTCGGGCGTGAGCGCCGGATTCCGCAGTGTGGGTATCGAGAACCCGGGAATCCTCTTCCGGCACCTCGATCTGGCCGCGAACGAATCCGCTCCCGCCCAGGCCGCCAAGATCGTCGGTGCGGTGCACTCCAGCGGGGAAGCCGAGCTGGCGCTGCGCGCCGGCAAGCTGTTCGTCAAGCGCCTGGTCGTCGATACCACCGATGAAACCGGCTCGCTCGGAACAGATCTCGATCACGTGGTGATCGTCGGTGGTACCGGTCAGCTGGGTCTGCGGTTCGCCGATCAGCTGGCGCGTACCGGAGCGGGCCGTGTCACGCTGCTGAGCCGCAGCGGTGAAACCGAGGCGCTGGCACCGGAACTGGCTCGGCTGCGCGGTATCGGCGCGACCGAGATCGTGGTGCGGTCGTGCGATGTCAGCGAGGTCGACGCCGCGAAGGCGTTCGGTGCCGAGATCGCCGATCGCCCGGTCGACCTGGTGATTCACGCCGCCGTCAACTATGTGGACGCCGAACTCGACCAGATCACCGACGACGCCGTGCGCACCGCCGCCGCCGCGAAGCTGCGCGGCCTGGACAACCTGATCGACGCGGTCGCGCTGACCGTGGACTGCCGGGTCCTGCTGTGCTCGTCGATGGCGGCGACGCTGGGCGGACGCGGGCAGGTCCTGTACGCGGTGACCAACCGCATGCTCGACGTGGCGGCCCGCAGGCTGCGCGCCCGTGGCATCGCCGCCGCGAGCCTGCAGTGGGGGCTGTGGAGCGTGGCCGGCCCGCTCGACGATGCCGGGTTCGCCCGGGTCGAGGAGGCCGGCGTGTTCCCGATGGTGCCCGCGGATGCGATCGAGGCCGGGCTCGCCGCGCCGGTGCGCGACGGCATGATCATCGCCGCCGACTGGGACTTCCTGCGCGAGGTGCTCGGCGCGTTCGGCCAGGCCAGCGTGCTCACCGGGCTCGAATCCGCCACGCCCGCACCGCAGGTGGCACCGGCGCCCGCAGAGACGGTGAGTGCGGTTCCGGCGGCCGTGGCCGCTGCGGCGCCCGCTGCGCCCACCGACAGTTTCCCGCTCGACCTGCGTATGCGCACCGAATTGCTCAAGGTGATCGGCGGTGACAGCGCCGAATCCATCGACGCCACCATGCCCTTGGTCGCGCTCGGTCTCGATTCGTTGCAGGCCTTGGACTTCCGCAAGCGCGTGAAAGCGGAACTGGATCGCGATCTGCCGGTCGCGGCGATTCTCGGCGGCGCATCGCTCGACGATGTCGTGCTGCTCATGGCACAGAACACCAACCAGGGCTGAGGGGCCGAAGAACATGTCTGACACCGAAGCCACCCTGTCCGTCGCCGAGCGCCGCAAACTGCTGCTCCAGCAGAAGCTGCGCGAACGCGGCATGGCCGTGGTGAACGCCGAACCCGTCGCCGTAGCGCGTATTCCGGTGGGGGAGCGGCGCCCGCTCACCCCCGGCCAGCGCCGCATGTGGTTCCTGCAGACCCGCGACGCCGACGACACCGCCCTCAACATCTGCGTCGCCTACCGCCTCACCGGCCCGCTCGACGCCGACCGTCTGCACGCGGCGTTCGACCAGGTGGTGGCTCGCCACGACATCCTGCGCACCACCTACGGCGCGGACGTCGACGGCACGCCGTACCAGGTGTTCGCCGCCGACGTACAGGCCGAATGGTCGACGCACGACCTCACCGAGCTCGCGGAGTCGGGTCGTGACCTGCGGGTGGAGGTGCTGGCCCAGCGTGAGTTCGGTCGTCCGTTCGCGCTCGGCACCGAACTCCCGCTGCGCGCCACGCTGATCCGCACCGGGACCGACGAGCACGTCGTGCTCCTCACCATCCACCACATCGCCTGGGACGACGATTCCTGGGCGGTGTTCTTCGCCGAACTGAACGCCGCGTACCGGGCCGGGCAGCCCAGCGCCTCGCCCGACGAAGCGAACGCGGCCGAGGGTGGCGGCGCCGGCCGTGACACGGTGCAGTTCGCCGCGATCGCGTCGACCGAGGAACCCGCCGAGGCCGATGTGGCGTTCTGGCGCGAGGCCCTGCGCCCGCTGCCCGAACCCCTCGAACTGCCGGGCTCCGCCTCGGCCACCCCCGGCCGCAATGCCCAGCGCCGCACCCACCGTCTGCCGGCCGAGCTCGTCACCCGCACCGAACAGTTCGCCCGCGAACAGGCCGCGACCCCGTTCATGGTGCTGCTCGCCGGTTTCGACGCGCTGATCCACCGCTACACCGCCGTCGACGACTTCCTCGTCTCCATCCCGGTGACCGATCGCCCCGCGGGCACCGAACAGCTCATCGGCTATTTCGGCAATACTCTGCTGCTGCGCGCCACCATGGGCGCCCATGCCGACTTCGCCCAGCTCGTCGCCGCGGTCCGCGACACCTGCACCGGTGCCTTCGCGCACCGTGGCGTCGGTATCGATCGTGTCGTCCGCGAGGCGAACCCGGATCGGGTGGCAGGCCGCGACGGCTTGGATCAGCTGGTCCGCCTCGGTTTCTCGGTGCGCAAGAGCGCCGACGGTTTCGCCCTCGACGGCGTGAGCTCCACCCAGCTCGAACTCGGCGCGGCGAGCGCGCAGGTGCCGTTGGCGCTGGCCATCGTGCTCGAGGCCGACGGCACCGCGGTGGTGGAGGCCGAGTACCAGACCGATGTGCTGGCCGAGGCACTCGTCGACCAGTTGCTCGCGCACTTCGGTCAGCTCCTCGACAGTGCGTTGCGCGAGCCGCGACGCAGGCTCGCCAACCTCGACATGCTCGGTGCCACCGACCGCGCGGCCCTGCTGGATCGCTCGCACGGCGCCCTCGTCGACGAACCGGCGACCACCCTGGTCGCGCTGCTGGAATCGGCCGCGGCGGCCGCGCCCGACGCGCTCGCACTGCTCTCCGATGACACCGAGCTCACCTACGCCGCGCTGCACGCGCGCGCGAATCGCCTGGCCCACTGGCTGATCGGGCAGGGCATCGGTACCGAGGACCTCGTCGGCCTTCGCTTCGGCACCTCGGTGGAGTTCATCGTCGCCGTGCTCGCCGTCCTGAAGGCCGGTGGCGCCTATCTCCCGATCGATCCGGCCTACCCGCAGGATCGCATCGAGTACCTGGTCGAGGACGCGAACCCTCGATTATTGCTCGGCGCAGTCGAATTGGCTGCTGCCGAGGAGATGGCGGCGGGGCTCCCCGCGACCGCGCCCACCGATGCCGAGCGCCTGCGTCCGCTGCTCCCGGCGAACCTGGCCTACGTCATCTACACCTCCGGCTCCACCGGCAAGCCCAAGGGTGTTCCGGTGCCGCACAACGCGATCGCCGAACACATCGTCTGCTTCACCGCCGACTGGAACATGACCGCCGCCGACCGCCTGATGCAGTCGTCGTCGGTGAGTTTCGACGCCTCGCTGGTCGACATCGCGATCACCCTCACGGTCGGTGCGCAGCTGATCGTGCCCAAGCCCAACGCTTTCCGCGATATCCGCTACGTCGCCGACCTCATCACCCGCCGCCAGGTGACGGTGCTGCACATGGTGCCGTCGATGCTGAGCACGTTCCTGCTGCTGCCCGAGATCAGCGAATGGCAGTCGCTGCGCCAGATCCCCGTCGGCGGCGAGGCGCTGCCCGGCGAGGTCGCGGACCGGTTCTTCAACACGCTGGAGGCCGAACTCCGCAATCACTACGGACCGACCGAGGCCGTCGTCTGCTCGACCCATATGCCGGTCGCGGGACCGCAGGGCACCGGCGTGGTGCCGATCGGCATCCCCAACCGCAACGTCTACACCTACGTCCTCGACGAGGCATTGCAGCTGGTGCCCGACGGCGTCGTCGGTGAGCTCTACCTCGGTGGCGACCAGCTCGCCCGCGGCTACCTGGACCGTCCCGCGCTGAGCGCGCAGCGTTTCGTCGCCGACCCGTTCGCCGCGGCCGAGGGCGGCCCCGCGATGGGTGCCCGCATGTACCGCTCCGGTGACCTGGTGCGCCGCAACACCTTCGGCGAGCTCGAGTTCGTCGGCCGCGCCGACGAACAGGTGAAGGTGCGTGGTTTCCGCATCGAGCTCGGCGAGGTCGAGGCCGCGATCGCCGTGCATCCCGCCGTCGCCCACTGCGTGGTCGTGGTGACCGAAGACCCCGCCATCGGCGCGATGCTCGCCGCCTATGTGGTGCCCGCCGAGGGCACCGTCGACCTCGAACAGGTCCACGCGTTCGCGGCAGGCGGACTGCCGGAATACATGGTGCCCAGCGCGTTCGCGGTGATCCCCGAGATCCCGCTGACCGTCAACGGCAAGCTCGACAAGCGCGCCCTGCCCGCGGCGACCCCCGCCGTGGTGCGCACCCACCGCGCCCCGGCCACGGCCACCGAACGCAAGGTGTGCGCCCTGTTCGGCGCGCTGTTCAACCTCGACGAGGTCAGTGCGGAGGACTCGTTCTTCGAACTCGGCGGGCACTCCCTGCTCGCGGCCCGCCTGGTGGCCCAGGTCCGCGCGGAGTTCGGCATCGAACTCGACGTGCGCGTCGTGTTCGACAGCCCGACCCCCGCCGCCCTGGCCGCAAACCTGGTCGCTCGCTTCCTGGCGGAGTTCGATATCGACCTCGACGCCGTCGACAACGATGTCGAGGACGCCCCCGCCGAGAGCGCGCCCGCGGAAACCGCGACGGCGGATTCCGCGACCGCCGGACCGGTGCGGTCCACTCGCCCCGCGATCGGTACGCGCCCGCGCGGCGAGCGCGTTCCGCTGTCGTACTCGCAGCTGGCGATGTGGTTCCAGTACCGGATGGAGGGTGCGGGCTCGGTCGGCAACCTGCCGCTGGCCCTGCGCTTCGACGGCGCACTCGACATCGCGGCCCTGCGTGCCGCGCTCGATGACGTCGTTGCCCGGCACGAGTCGCTGCGCACCACCTTCCCCGAACACGACGGCGTGCCCTACCAGGTGGTGCACCCCGCCGCCCCGGTCCCGCTGCCGGTGCGCGAGATCGCCGCCGACCAGCTCACCGAGGCACTCGCCGAGATCGCCGACTACCACTTCACCCTCGACGGTGAGCCGCTGATCCGCGCCGAACTGCTCGTGCTCGACGCGGGCGCCCACGTGCTCTCGCTGCTGGTGCACCACATCGTCGCCGACCACGCCTCCTTCGGCGTGCTGCTCGACGACCTCACCGCCGCCTACCGGGCTCGCAGCGAACAGGGCGGCGCCCCGGACTGGGCGCCGCTGCCGGTCCAGTTCGCCGACTACGCGCTGTGGCAGCGTGAACTGTTCGACCAGGCCGCGCCGAGCGCGTTCGCCACCGACCAGATCGAGTACTGGCGGGCCATGCTCGCGAACGTTCCCGAGGAGATCGCGGTCGCCCACGATCGGCAGCGTCCGCCGGTGCTCGGCAAGCGCGGCGAGGTGGTGACCTTCTCGCTGCCCGCCGCCGTGCGCTCCGGGCTCGAATCGCTCGCGGTCCGCAGCGGCGCCACCGAGTTCATGGTGTGCCAGGCCGCGGTCGCCACCCTGCTGCACACCCTCGGTGGTGGCACCGACATCACCCTCGGCACTCCCGTCGCGGCGCGCACCGATCCGGCGACGACGGCGCTGATCGGGTTGTTCGCCAACATGGTCGTGCTGCGCAACGACCTGTCGAACGCGCCGACGTTGCGCGACACCGTGGTTCGGGCCCGCAATGTGGTGCTCGATGCCAACGCCCACCAGGAGCTGCCGATCGAGCGCCTGGTCGAAGCGCTCAACCCGCGTCGGTCGCGCTCGCGGAACCCGTTGTTCCAGAGCATGATCCACTTCCGCGGCGCCGACTGGGCACCCACCACGCTCCCGTTCGCTACCTCGGGGGAGAGCACCGTCACCGTGCTGCCCGCCGACTTCGACGTCTCGTTCCTGGATCTGAACCTGAGCCTGAACGTGACCGCCGACGGCGGCATGGACGTCCGCGTCGTCGTCAACGCCGATCTGTACGACCCGGCCACGGCCGCGCTGATCGCCGACGCGCTCGCCGCCACGCTGCGCGCCTTCGCCGAAACGCCGGATCTGCCGGTCGCCGACCTGCGTGTGCTGCCCGCCGCGGATCTCGAGCGTCTGCTGGCCACCCCCGCCCCGGTGGCCGCGAGCGCCGTCGCCACCGGTGCGGCGACCGACTCCGACACCGAGCGCACCCTGATCGCGCTGATCGAGGAACTGCTCGAGATCGACGACGTCGTCGGCGAGGACAACTTCTTCGCCCTCGGCGGCGACAGCGTCATCTCCATCCAGTGGTCGGCCCGCGCCGATGCCCTCGGCCTGCCGCTGTCACCGCAGATGGTGTTCGAATGCGCCACGATCACCGAACTGGCCGCTGCCGTCGACGCCGCCGCCGGTGACGCGACGCAAGCCGATGAGCCCGAACAGGTTTCGCACGCGCCGATGAGCGCGTCGGGCCTGGAATCCGACGCCCTGTCCGCGCTGACGGCCGCCTGGTCCGCGCAGGGATGAGCACGAACGTCGGGATGAACGAGCAGTTAGGAAGGGACGCAGCATGAGTGCGCCGCAGATCGAAGACGTACTCGCGCTGAGTCCGCTGCAGGAGGGGCTGTTCTCGCTCTCCCGGCTCACGGGCACCGAGATCGACCTGTACACGATGCAGTTCGTGGTCGATATCGACGGCCCGCTCGACACCGGCCTGCTGCGTCGCAGCGCACAGGCCATGCTGGACCGTCATCCGAACCTGCGTGCCGCGTTCTGGGACACCGACGTGCCCAAGCCGGTGCAGATCATCCCCTCGCGCGCGGAGTTGCCGTGGGCCGAACGAGACGCGCTCACCACGGAATTCGAGGCCATCGCCGAATCCGAGCGACGCGTCCCGTTCGCGCTCAGCCGCGGTCCCGCCCTGCGGGTGCTGCTGCTCGACGTCACCGACGCGCCCGAGCCGCGCAAGCGGATGATCCTCACCGCGCACCACATCCTGATGGACGGCTGGGCGGTCGCGGTGTTCTTCACCGAACTGCTCGCCGTCTACCGGGCGGGCGGCACCCTCGACGGTCTGCCCGCGCCCCGTCCCTACCGTGACTACATCGGTTGGCTCGGTGCGCAGGACCACGACGCCGCGGCCCGCCGCTGGGCCGAGTACTTGCAGCAGGTCAGCGCACCGCTGGTATTGGCCGACGGCACCGGCGATCGCGGCTCCGCGGTTCCGCAGACCACGCGACTCCGGCTGTCCGCCACCGAAACCGACCGGCTGCAACAGTGGGCGCGCACCAACGGGATGACGCTGAACACCGCCGTCCAGTTCGCCTGGACGCTGCTGCTCGGCCGCATCACCGACCGTCGAGACGTGGTCTACGGCACCACCATCTCCGGCCGCCCCGAGAAGCTCGCGGGCGTCGAGGGCATGGTCGGGCTGTTCATCAACACCGTCCCGGTCGTGCACCGCCTCGACTCCGCCGAGCCGGTCGTCGCGCAATGCGCACGCCTGCAACGCGATTCGGCAACCATGCGCGACATCGGGTATCTCAGCCTGTCGACCCTGCAACGCGCGGCCGGTCACGGCGCCCTGTTCGACACCCTGTTCGTGTTCGAGAACGCCCCCATCGACGACGCCATCCAGACGGTCACCGCCCCCGACGGCGCCCGGTTCCGGCCGATCGAGATGGAAAGCCTCGCGCACTACCCGCTCACGGTCGTCTCCCACCTGAGCGACGGCGAACTGCTCGTCCTCGTCGAAGCGATTCCCGCGCTCCTGGGACACCTCGACCCCGCCGACCTCGGCGCCCGGATGCTGACCGTCCTGCGCACCCTGCCGACCCTCGACGCCTCCGCGACCACCGATGCGATCGACCTGCTCACCGAGGCCGAGCACGCCGAACTCCGCAGCGCCGCAACGGATACCACTGCGCCGCCGACCGCCACCCCGTGGGAACTGTTCGAGCGGCAGACCACCGCCACCCCGGACGCGATCGCCCTCACCACCACCTCGGGCGAGGTGTTCACCTACCGTGCGCTGCACGAGGAAGCCTGCCGGTTGGCCGGAGAGTTCGCCGCGCACGGTGTCGGCCCGGAAACCGTTGTCGCCCTGATGCTCCCGCGCAGCCCGCGCTCGATCATCACCATCCTGGCGACGTTCGCCGCGGGCGCGGCGTACGTCCCGGTCGACATCACGCTCCCGGCTGCCCGGATCGCCTCGATTCTGCGCCAGTCGAACCCGGTCCTCGCCGTCGTCCTCGACCGAGATCGGACGCTGCTCGACGGCTTCACCGAGCCTGTCGCCGACACCACGGCCGACCGATCGGTGCCGGTATTGGCGCTCGACGAGCCTGCCGTCATCGCGCGGGTCGCGGCCCGGCCCGCACAGGCCCCAGCGGTGAATCGCGAACTCGACCACAGCGCCTACATCATCTTCACCTCCGGCTCCACCGGCGAACCCAAGGGCGTCGTCGGCACGAACGCCGCCCTGGCGGGCTACTTCGCCGACCACCTCGAGCGCTTCTACCGCCCGGCCATGGAAAAGCTCGGCCGCCCCCTGCGGATCGCGCACGCCTGGTCGCTCGGCTTCGATGCCTCCTGGCAGCCGATGGTCGGGTTCTTCGCCGGGCAGGCGCTGCACCTGTTCGACGCCGAGGAGATGCGCGACGCGCACCGAATCGTCTCCGGCATGGCCGAATTCGACATCGACATGATCGACACGACCCCGTCGATGCTCGCCCAGCTGGCGGCGGCGGGCCTGCTCGATCGCGAACTGCCGGTGCTGGCTCTCGGCGGCGAGGCGATCGACACCGCCCTGTGGGCGCGGTTGCGCGCGCTCCCCGCAACGGCTGTGTACAACTGCTACGGACCCACCGAGACGACGGTCGAAGCGGTGGTCGCGCCCGTCGCCACCTCGGAAATCCCCACGATCGGCACCGCCAACGGTGGCATGGTCGGCTACGTGCTCGACTCCCGGCTGCGACCGGTCCCGCAGGGCATCGTCGGCGAGCTCTACCTGTCGGGCGTGCAGCTGGCCCGCGGCTACCTCGGCAAGCCCGCCATCACCGCGGACCGTTTCGTCGCCGACCCGACGCGCCCCGGTGCGCGCATGTACCGCACCGGCGACCTCGTGCGCCGGCTCCCGGGTGGCCGCTTCGGTTACCTCGGCCGCGCCGACGCCCAGGTGAAGGTGCGCGGCTATCGGATCGAGGTCGGTGAGATCGAGACCGCGCTGCGGCGTTCGGCCGATATCGACACCGCCGCGGTGACCGTGGTGCGCCGTGCCGGTGGCGCCTCGCTGGTCGGCTTCGTCGTCGGCAAGGCCGGACGGGCCGTGATCGTCAGCCGCGTGCGTGCCGATCTCGCGCAACGCCTGCCCGCGTACATGATTCCCGCGCGGATCGTCGTGATGGACCAGCTGCCGGTGAACGTCAACGGCAAGCTCGACAGTCCCGCGCTGAACGAGCTCGCCGAGCAGTCGCTGTCGGTCGCCGACAGCAACGCGGCCGCCGAGACGCCCACCGAGATCGCGCTCAGCGAGCTGTTCGCCGAACTCTTCGACGGCCGTGCGCCCGGCATCGACGCCGACTTCTACGAACTCGGCGTCGACAGCATCGTCGCGATCTCGCTGGTCAACAAGGCCCGCCGCCGCGGCCTCGCCCTCAATCCGCGCATGGTGCTGGCCTGCCCGACCATCCGCGAACTCGCCGCCGCCGTCGATGACGCACCGGCCGCCGCCGCGCAGTCCGGCGCCGACGCCTACGGTGTGGTCCCGCCGCTGCCGGTGGTCTCCTGGATGTACGAATACGGCAACTACCGCCGCTTCACCCAAGCCGCGCTCCTGCGTCTGCCTGCCGGAATCGACCGTGCGGCACTGGAATCCACTCTCCAGGCGCTGCTCGACGCGCACGACACCCTGCGCGCGGTGCTCACCGATACACCGGACGGCCCGCGCATGGTCACGCGCGCGCCCGGCGTGGTGAACGCCGGCGACCTCGTCATCGAAGCACCGCGAGGGCTCAGCGGCACCGAACTCGACACGGCCATCACGAAATACGCGCGGATCGCCAACGACGCGATCGACCCGCGGGCCGGGGAAATGGTTCGGGCAGTGTGGTTCGCGGGTGATGCTGCCGAAGTCGCAGGCGCGGCTGATCCGGCCGGCGTGCCGGGCTCCGGCGCCGATGACGACATCCTGCTGCTCGCGGTGCACCACCTCGCGGTCGATGTCGTGTCCTGGCACATCATGCTCGATGCCCTCGCCGCCGCCTGGCAGCAGATCCAAGCGGGCGTGACGCCGAAGATGCTGCCCGAGTTCACCTCCTACCGGCAGTGGTCCGAGGCCATGTGGCAGCGCGCTTCCGCACCGGAAGTCCTTGCCCAGCGCGACTACTGGGCCACGCAGGTCAGAGAGCCCGACTCTGCCCTCGGCTCCCGGCATCCCGCACCGGCCACCGACACCTGGTCCAGCCTGCGCGTCAGCACCGTCGCGACGCCGGTGGCGGTCACCGACCGTCTCCTCGACCGCGTCGGCAAGGACGAGGGTGTCCGCGAGTTCCTGCTCACCGCCCTCACCATGACCATGGCCTCGCTGCACGCCGACAACGGAAACGACCCGGCCGCAGGCGCCTTGATCGCCATGGAGGGTCACGGCCGCGCCGACACCACCCTCGGCACCGACACGGCCAACACCCTCGGCTGGTTCACCAGCGTCTTCCCCGTCCGCCTCGGCGTCGGTGACAACGCGGTGGATATCGCACGCGCGCAAGCGGACCCGGCTGCCGCCCGTGCTCTGCTCGGCTCCGTCTCGACGCACCTGCGCGAAATCCCCAACCAGGGATTGGATTACGGTCTGCTGCGCTACGTCAACCGCGCGGCGGAACTCCGGTCCGCCGCCGAACCCCAGGTCGAATTCAACTACCTCGGCCGAATCGACCTCAGCGGCAACGAATCCGACCCCTGGTCGCTGCTCGTCGGCGAACACGACACAGCGCTTCCGCTGGACCCGGAACCAGACCTACCCCTGCGCTACGCGGTCGACGTCATCGCGGGCATCGGCACCACCCCCGAAGGTCCGGCCCTGACAACCAACTTCCGCTGGAGCGCGTCCCTGTTCACCGAAGACCAGGCCGCGCGCTTCGCTGAACTCTGGGAGCAGGCCATCATCACGCTCGCCGACGTGGTGAACGGGTAGGACGCCGAGGCTGGGCGATGCCGGTGCTGCGTGGCCGCATCGTCGCTTCTGCACGCGGAGTCAGCCGGGCTGGCTCTCGCTCACACGGTGCGCGTCAGTCGGTGCGCGGCTTGGCGAACTCTTCGATCAGCACGGGATACTGTTCACCGCCGTGACCTGCGGCGATAGAGCGGTCTGCCATGGCCTTGAACAGCTTCGGGAGCTCGGCGTTGACGCCGAGCGCCTCGCACTCCTCGATCAGGTGCGCCATCGTTCGCGCGTCGGTCTCCAGGGCCGCCACCGTGGCGGGATAGGAACCGCTGTCGATCTGCTCGGCGTACCCGGGCAGCCAGGTGGCCACCCCGGCCGCCATCATCTGCGCGAACGGGGCGAACGTCGCGGCGTCGACACCGGCGGTTCGGAGCATGGCGGTGCCCTGGAGCCAGGCGTTGAGGACGCTCCACATCATGGTCAGACCCGCCACGTCGTACAGGGCCGCTAGGCCGTGGTCGGCGCCGAGATAGGTGACGGTGCCGAGTGCCTCGAGGGTTTTCCGGTGTGCGTCGAAGTCGGCCTGTGGACCGCTGTGCAGAACTACCGCGTCGGGAGTTCCGATCGCCTGCGGGATGGCCATGATCGCGCCGTCGAGGTAGCGGGCGCCGCGCTGTTCGAACCAGCGGGCCGTTTCGCGGGCCTGGGCGGAGTCGCCCGAGGTGAGGTTGAGCAGGGTCGTGCCGTCGACATCGCTCGCGGCGAACAGATCGCGCACGGCCGGGTAGTCGGTGACGCAGACGATCGTGATCGCGCTCGCCCGCAGGGCGGCACCGATGGTCGGCGCGAGTCGCGCACCCTCGGCCACCAGCCGGTCGGCCTTGGCGGGCGTCCGATTCCAGACGGTGGTGGGATGCCCGGCCGCGAGGAACGCGCCGGCGAGCGATCGACCCATGAGGCCGAGCCCGATGACAGTCACAGGTGTTTCGGTTGCGTTGTGCATGGCAGCATCATCAACGTTGATACCGGTATGAAGGTCAAGTGAGGTTGCGATGCGAATCGGCGAACTGAGTACCCGCACGGGCGTCAACGCCCACCAACTGCGCTACTACGAAGCCCAGGGCCTGATGGTCGCCGAACGCAGCCCGAACGGCTACCGCGAATACGACGACACCGCCCCGCTACGCGTGAAACAGATCCGCCACCTGCTCGGCGCCGGCCTGTCCTCCGAAGACATCGCCTACCTCCTACCCTGCGCGGAAGGCGAAACCCCCACCCTCCCCGCCTGCCCAGACCTGCTGTCCGCCATGCGAACCCGCCTCCACCGCCTCGACGACCAAATCGACCGCCTCACACAATCCCGCGACGCCCTGGCCGTCTACATCGCCGCCGCCGAACGCACCACCAGCGACACCTACCCACCCTTCGACGGATCCGACCCGATCCCCGCCTGAGCGATGGCCGTCGGCCGGAGCCGGTCGGTAGACCCGAACGCCGGGTGGCTCAGGCTGTCCCCACACGCCGCCGCAACAGACAGAATTCGTTGCCCTCGGGGTGTCGGCCAGCACGTGCCAGGTTTCGGCGCCGGTCTGTCCGATGTCGACCTTGCGGGCGCCCGCACCGAGCAGACGTTGAAGTTCTTCGTCCTGATCGCGGTCGGTCGCGTTCACATCGAGGTGCATCGGCAGTTTCCCCCGCCTGGGGTCGGTGCTCAGGCTGAACAACAGAGTGGGTTGCGGTCCGCCGAATTCGGTTCCCGGCGCGCCGATCTGGACGTCACCCTCGTCCCGGTCGAGGACGACATAGCCGAGCACTTCGCACCAGAAGCCCGCCAGCAGTTCCGGGTCGGCGCAATCGATGACGAGTTCGGTGATCTTGCAAGCCATGAACGCGACCCTACGCCCGCACCCGACCCCTCACGCCTGGTGAACACCAGCCTTGGGCCAGACCCCATCGGCCCGATGCCCCCGTATCGCCATCCCCGCCACCCGCACCCCCGGAAATCAACGCCTGGAGTTCGGCATCGATCCGGTTCACCTCAGTTGCCATGCATTCGATTTCTCAGCTCGATCGCGCGGGGGAGCTCCTCGGCGAGAATGTTGATCCAAGCGGTGAAACGGGTAGTGCTTTTTCGGAGAGGTCTGTCGCCGGTGTAGATCCAGAAGTACGGGTCAGGATCTTCCAGGTCCTCCTGGCGAAAAAAGTTGAACATGTAGCCCTGGTGGGTTTGGAAAATGAACGACTCGGCAAACGGTGTGAAATCTTCGTGGTAGTCGTCCTCGACAATTTCGCGGGCAATTTCCTTTCCTTCGAGCAGCCAGTCGTAGTCCCACTCGCCACCACGGTTGAGCCAGTATGGATCGCGGCCGCCGAATAACAAGAATTCCCTATAGGATTCGGGTATGTGCGATACGTGTTGAGCCTCCATCAGGGAATCAACCTCTTGCGGGGTGCATCCTTTGATGGCTTCGGGGGCGACGAGACCGGATTCCGTCAGCGGTCGGGCAATATCTTGTATGTACGTCATATTGTATTCCTTCGCGCGAGTTACAGTGTCGGTCTATCGCGACGCAGCGGGGGGTACGGGAGGACATAGTACACTTCTACTTCGATGTTCGGATACATCCTCTGAAATGCGCGAATTGTCGGATTGCATGATTGGCAGGGCTCTTGTTCGGAGAAAAGTCGGACGCGGCCCGATACCTGATTTTGATTGTTCTCATCCAGCGGGTACTGCTCGCTGAGCTGTGAATGGAGATGCTCGAGCAGGTTGTTTTCCGCATCATTCCTTCGAATCTCGTCCTCGCTGATATCGGGAACGATCGAATTGTTCTGCGAGGGGGGAGCTATCGGTGGAAGTTGCGTGCCGGCCGCTGCGTTCCTGGACACGTCGGCAGTGCCGCTGAATCCGGCGAATGTTCCGGTCTGCTCTCCGACCGTGAAATCCAGCGCACCGCCCATCGTCTTCCATCCGACGTTCGCGGCGCGCCTGGCCAGCCTTTGGAGCTCGACCAGATCGGACACCTCGGCTGCCGCGGCATCCACCATGCTGAACCTGGGCTCGCGTTCGAGGTCATCGTCTGAACGACCCGTGTCGGGGTCTCCCGCATCCGGTCGAAGAACACCGGTAGGGGTATCGTCGAGCCCTCGCTGATCCGATGCGGTCGGACTGACTAGTCCTCGATCGCCCCGTCCGTCGGCCAACTCTGTTGCCTGCGGTTGAGCCACTGGGCTTTCGAGATCACCAGTGAGTCCATGGGTCCGCGTCGATCCCTTTTCAGGGTTTGTTTGTTGAACGTCAGCTGGTACGTCTCGGTTTGTTCCGGCGGATTGATCAACGACGTCACGGTCACTTGGTAGGTGATCGTTTCGCTGTTCTCCGTCAGTCGATGGAACGCCGCCCGTCGGCGTTTGGGATAGATCTGACGCCCGTTCACCGGCTGACCGGTCTCGATCGCCTGGTCGTACGTCTCGCCGATCGTCCACGGGTGCAGGCTGGGGTGCACTGTCACTACCCCGGTCTGTTTGTCCAGGACGTAGCTCGTCTGGCCGAGTCCCTGGCCCGCTGCTTTCTGTTCCGGGCTCAGCTCCGGTCGGCACACCCACCCGTGGTTGAACTCGATCACCGAGAAGGTCTGGGTTGGAAACGCTTCCGCTAGGAATTCCCGCACTTGTTCCTTGGTGACCAGCGGTGGAACCGGCATTGGCTACTCCTTGGGTATCGACGGGCATCGACCAGAGTTCGACCGACCCGCTGGTCAGGTTGTGCGGTGGCGTGTCCGAGTATTCGGATGTCTGCGGATCCCACCACACCGGACCCGCAGCGCCGTGCGGATAGACGATGACGGTCGCGTGGGAACCGTCGATCGTGGGCGAACCGTCCGACTCGTACAGCAGTTCACCAGTCTTTTCGTCTCGCGCGTGCCAGGTGTTGACGACCAGCGCTGACGCTCCTGGACCCATGCTGCGAATCTGGTCGTGCAGCGCCTGGAACTGAGCCGAGACCGCAAGGTTGCTGTCACCGAGCTGCCACGAACCGCCCAACCAGGCGGTTGCTCGATCGATCCCGCTTTGCTCGCCTGACCGGGTGTCGAGGTTCCCGTCGGCGTCGAGGTCGGGCCAGCGCGGTGAACCGACTTCGGGCCTGCCGTTGAACGATGACAATGCGGCCAGAGATCCGTCGAGGCAGTTGTTGCTCCTGCCCTGAACGCTCGGCCCGCCATCGTTGATCAGGCGCCCGTAGTCGTTGGTCCGCGGGTCGGCGCCGACCAAGAACCGGTTGCCATCTCGCAGAGCATCTTCCACGTCGTGCTGGTACTCGGCGTGTTCGAGGCTGTCGAGCCGCTCGGGTCCCTCGACACGGGTATCCGGGAGACCGTCGAGAGCTGCCGGTGTATTGGCGCGAGCGATGCTGTTGCTCAAATCGCGGATGTCGTCCACATCCAGGTCGGTGCCGCCGGGAGGCAGTCCGAGCTGTTCTCGCAGCAGCTCGGTGAGGGTGTCGAGGTCGGCGTCGACAGGCGTGCTGTGGGGGTTGGACGGATCGAGATCGATGGTCATGTCCGCCGCTGCAGGGTCGCTGACCGGGACCAGGTCGACCATCATCCAGTCGCCGGACAGGAGTTGCTCGCCTCGGTTGAAGTGCAGGTCGACGGCGAGTTGGGCCTGCTCCAGGAGCGCTTGGACGACCGCCGGATCGAGGTTGCCGGTTACACGGACGCCGACTCGGAGCACCGACACCGGCGCCGCGAAAGCGGTGGTGAATCTGCCCCAGGTGAAGCTGCGTCCACCCTGTGGGTTGGCGACCTGGCGCACTCCTCCGTCAGGATGCTGGGAACGCAGGTTCTCGCGCGCTGCGCGTGACTGATTGGCGTTGTCTACTTGCTGTGGTGTCGGGGTTGATTGCGCCGGCGTAGACGACTGGTGAGCAGCGGGCGTTGTGCTGTTGACAGGTGCTGGTGAGGTACCCGGAGTCGTGGGTGGTGTGGTGGTCGACGGAGGCAGCGAAGTCGGGGTCTGGCCGGCGGGCTGGGGTCCCGGAGTCTGATTGACCGATGACTGTGACGTCGGCGCCGTGGTGCCGTCTGTCGCTTGGGGTGCGGTTCCTCGAGTAGTTGGCGCTCCATCGCTGGGTGAGGCTGGGGGTTCGGTCGCCGCAGGGGTGGAATCGCTCGGTGAATCGCCTACTGCTCGATCGTTCCCTCCGCGGGCCACGTCCCCGTGTTCCGGCTCTGCTCGTACGCCCATGACGTCGCTACTGCCGAGACTCGGTCCGTGGGCCGGTGGCGTATCGGATTCTTGGTGATCTCGACTTCCTGAGTCATTCCTGGATCGTCCGGGCTCTCCAAGAAGGTCAGGTGTACTCGGTACACGATCGTGTTCTGGTCCTCGAACCGACGAGTCAGGTGAATTCGGCGCTGTTTCGGATGGATCTGGTAGCCCTGGGGTGGCAGGCCCGCTTCCGTCGTCGCGTCGAATTCCTCCGCGATCACCGGCATCGCCATGCTCGAGTGCGCCGTGATCACCCCCGTATGTTTGTTGATCACGTAGTTCCCCAAGCCCATTCCCCTCTGGGCGTCCTCCTCCGGCGACAGCATCGGCTGACATACCCAGCCGTGCTTGCTCTCCAGGATGCTGTACTCCTGGCTCGGACCGAACACTTGGGCCAGCAAATGTCTGGCCTGTTCCCGGGTGGGTACTGGTTCCGCCATGGGGCGATCCTCCGTTTGCGTCGATGGGTATGCACTCCAACGCCGCTGAGTCGTTGGTCAGGTATGCCGGTGGAGCATCGAACGTTTGCCCGGACTGCGGATCCCACCACACCGGTCCTGTCGCTCCCGGCGGGAAGACGATCACTGTCGCGTGACCGCCGCGGAACACCGGTGAGCCGTCGTTGTTGTAGAGCTTGTTGCCGTTCTGATCGCGCGCATGCCACCTGGTCCCGACCATGGCCGCGGAACCAGGACCGAGTCCGGCGATGTAGTTGTGCAACGCCTGGTACTGGTCCGGAATCGGCATTCCAGAATATGACGCCCAGTTCGCGCCCAGGCAGGCTGCGGCACGACTGCGACCGTTCCATTCTCCTGACACGTTGTCCAGCTGCCCATTCGGCAATTGGTCGGGCCACCGGGGCGCGGACACGCGAGGGAGGCCGAAGAACGACGACAAGGCGGAGAGCGAGCAGTCGAGGCAGTTGTTGCCGCGGCCCGGGACAGTACGCCCGCCATCGTTGGTCAACTGTCCGTACGGATGGGTGCGTGGGTCCGCGCCTTGGATGAAGCCGTTGCCCGCGCGGAGCGAGTCTTCGATCCGAGTCTGGTGCAGGGGATCCTCGACGTCGGCGAGTTCGCGATGATCGATCACCCGGGAATCGGCGGGATCAGCGATTCTCGACGGTGTATTCGCGCGGGCGATGTCGTTGCTGATTTCGCGAAGATCGTTCGGGCTGAGGGATTGTCCGGTCGGCGCTGGGAACAGCCCCATGTGGTCACGGAGCGTGTTGGCGATGCCGGCAGGCCGACTGGGATCCAGGACCGTATCGGCGGCCGCGGCGTCGGTCGTGAACTCCACATCGACCAGGAAGCGGTCACCGCTGAGCAAGGGACTGCCGTTGTTGAAGGTCGCGTCAACGGTCGCCTGGATTGCCTCCATCGCCAGGCTCAGGTCGTTGGGTGACATCAAGTGGGCGTTGGGGATGTGGGCGCGGATTGTGGCGACGGCTACCCACCGGTTGCCGCCCAGGTGGAAGCGGCGGATTCGGTAGGCCGGTGGACGCTGGACGAACGGGCTCCGATTCGCGTCGACCGCGGTGGTACGTCCATCCTGAGATGGCACGCCGCGCAGCGACTCACGGAGTTCGCGAGCCTGACTCGTAGGTGGCTGGCTCGTGTTGTTCGGTGTGCTCGGGTTGCTCGTCGGTGTCGAGTTGTGCCCGAACGGGTGGTGGGTGTTCGGTGCGGTCGGCGGGGTGGGGTTGGTGCCGAGTTGCTGCTGGGTCGGCGAAGACGGCTGGTGTGGGAGCGGCGCGCTGGCGGCGTTCGGGGTGTTCGACGGCGTTGTAGTCGGTGGGGGCGTGGGTCGCGGGGTTCCGGTGGTTGCCGGGGGTGTTGTGGTCGATCGGGGCGATGACGGTGCTGACGGTGGGATTTGGCTGATCGGGGGCGTCGACGTGGACGTCGGTGTGGCAGTGGGTGGCGGGGTCGATGTGGTGGGTGTTGTTGTGGGGTTTGTGGTTTGGGGAGCTGTCGCGGTGGTGGCGGTCGCTGTCGATGTGTCTGTGGCGGACGGACGGGTGGTGTCGGCTGGGGTGTGGGCGGGGTTGTTCGGAGGGGTTGTCGGTTGAGAGGTTGTGGAGAGTGGCGAACCGGTAGTTGCGGCGGGGGTCGAAGTCGGTGATTGCTGTGGGGCCGACTCCTGTGTGGTGGGTGTCGATGTGGTCGGTTGTTGGGTGGTCGAATCCGGCGTGTTGGTGGGGGCTGGTGTCGTGGGTTGGGGATTCGCCGGTGATGTGGGGGTGGTGTCGGCTCGCGCGTTGTCGCTCGGAGTCGGGTTCTGTTGTCCGGTAGCGGTATTCGGGGCCGTATCGGTGGGGACGTTCGGCTGGGTCGAGGAATCCTGGTTCGGGAGGTCCAGCGAGGAGCCGGTGGGGTTGGGCGCTGGGGTGTCGCCTGTGGGCGATGTGTTCGTGGGGTTGTTCGAGGGCGAGGTGTCGCCGGTAGACGGTGTTTCGGTGGGGGCGTTGCTGTTCGGGGCCGATGGCGAATCGCCGGTCGGGGTTGTCGCGGTGGGGGTGTCGCTGCTCGGGTTCGATGGTGTGGTGTCGCCGGTCGGTGGGGTCGGGTCGGACCCGTTGCCGTTCGGGCTGGACGGTGTCGTGTCGCCGGGGGAGGGGGATCCGTTGGACGAGGGTGCGGTTTGCCCGGCGTCGGTGGATCCGTTGTTGTTCGGGCTCGACGGTGTGGAGTCGCCAGTAGGCGAAGTCTCGTTCGCGCCATTGCCGTTGGGGCTCGAAGGCGTGGATTCTCCCGAGGTGTTGGGCGAACCGTTTTGTGGGGTTGCGCCGTCCCCGGTGGGAGCGGTGGATGCTGGGTTCGTCGACCCGCCGGTGTCGCCGTTGTTCGGAGTCGCCGGCGCGTTCGGGCCGGTGTTGTCGGATGCGTTCGGGCTCTGATCACCGGACGGGGTATCGGTCCCCGCGGGCGTGGTGGAACCGGGAACGTCGGTGCCCAGATCGGGAACGGTGGGGGCCGTGCTGTTTCCACCGTGACTGCTGGATTCCAGCGCGCTCTGGACGCCACCCGCTCCAGCGCTGGTGAAGGTGTCGACGCCTACA
Organism: Nocardia sp. NPDC055002; assembly: GCF_053608825.1. Classification (NCBI taxonomy): domain Bacteria; kingdom Bacillati; phylum Actinomycetota; class Actinomycetes; order Mycobacteriales; family Nocardiaceae; genus Nocardia; species Nocardia sp. NPDC055002. The sequence goes on along the minus strand of NZ_JBSGWE010000003.1, from coordinate 433,517 downwards.
TCCAGCTTGAATTCCTGGCCGAGGAAGGCCGCACCGACTCCTGCGGTGGCGACCTGGGCGGAGAGGTCGGCGCCCAGTTCGGTGACGGTGCCGCCGACTACCTTGCCCGCGAGTTTGCCCGTGGTAGAGGACGCGACATCGCCGAGCGCGCCGGTGCCGCCGCCGAGCAGGCCGCCTGCCGCGCCGCCGACCGCGCCGCCGAAAGTGGCCAGGCCCAGATCGGTCCAGCCGAATTTGTCGGTGGAGCGGTCGCCCTTGGCTACCTGGATCAGCCGCGCGCCGAGATCGGTGCCGCCTTCCTCGAGTGCTTCGAACGCGGCGCCGCGCAGGGCTAACCGGGCGGCTGCCTTGGCGGCGCCGCGGGTGAGCATGCGGGCGATGAGCTGCTTGATCGCCACCCGCACCGCGACTTGAGCGGCCACCCGGGCGGCCACACCGGCGACGGCGCCGACACCTGTCCACGAGGTCGCGATCGCCGCACCGATCTCCACCGCGGCGATGACCATCGTCGCGATGATCACCAGTTTGGTGTGCTCGATATCGTTGGCGCCGTCTTCGAGTAGTTCGGCCTGTTTCGCACACCACTTGCGAACAGCGGTGAAGGTCGCTTCGTCGCCCGACAGCAGCTTGTCGCGGTAAGCGGTGATGGCGGTGTGGGTTTCGCCTTCGGATAGCGCCGTCAGGGCGGCGTTCAGCGCGAGGGCGGCGCTGTCGTCGACCGTGTCGAGGGTGTTGGCCATAGCGGTCCACCCGTCGGCGACCCGGCGCATCGCCGTTTCGTCACCTTCGGGCCAATCACCCGCGCCGAGAATGTATTTGGCTACCCAGGCGAGCTCGTCGGGGATCTCGATGCCCACTACAGCGACCCCGTGGCCTTGTCGATCTCACCGGCGCGCGTCGTGTCCTGGGTCTGTAGCGCTTCGGCGACCTTGACCATGTTCTCGCCGAGTTGGGTCATCACCGTCGCCAGGCCGGTCACCGCCTTCTGGCCGGGCTCGACGCCGGGGGTGTAGTTCTTGGCGAAGGACTGGCCGATCTCGTCGCTGCCCCAGCACTCACCCTCCGCCGCGATCACGGCCGCCAGCTTCTGGGCGCCGGTGGTGATCGTGTCGGCGACCGAGGTGAACGACGGCTGAGTGCCGCGCAGCGCTTGCGGGTCGGCTTTCAGCGAGCTCATCGGAGGTATCCGCGGTTGCGGAAGTATTCGCCTTCTTCGTCGTCGGTGTCATCGACGAGGCTGTGGGGTGAGTCGGTGACCGGTTCGGGGGCCGGTGGCGGGGGCGGGGTCAGCTGGGCGATGAGGTCTTTCATGCTGGGGGCGCCCGGGATCAGGTCGGGGAGGTCCGGCATATTCGCGCTCAGGTCCGACAAGGGCGCGAGGGCTTGCTGCTGGGTCTGAGCCGCTTGGGCGGCCACCTCGGCGATCGCCTCGGTGACCGATCGCCCGAGGGACGCCGGGGTCGACCGTTTGAAGGCGTCCGGCTCGAGGTGGACCTCCGAGATCCCCGCGATGGTCCCCGAGGCGCGGACCAGCCCGTCCGCTGACCAGGCGGTCACGAGCTGGGTGGCCTGGGACCGGGCGTCGAGCAGAGCCGACTTCTCAGCAGTGAAGGTATCCAGCATCGAATCGATCTGCGCACGCAAAGCGTTGTTCGACGCCTGTGTCGGCGCCGACCAGTCCTCGTTCATGAGACCCTCGATCTGTCGGAATGCACGTCATATGGTTGGACGCGCGAGACCCGTCGAGGGTTGCATGGTGTGACGCAGATCTCTACCGCTAGTGGGCCGGTGAGCCCACGATGATGCTGCCCACGTTGCACTCTTCGAGCTCGTCGAGGCCGGTGGCCGCGGCGAAAGCGGAGGTGTCGCTGAAGCCCTGGGCGACGACGCCGAGGTGCATGGCGGTGGCGGCCAGGTAGACGGTCTGCATGAGGACGCCGACGTGTTTGAGGATGTTGGCGTAGGCGACCTGTTCGTAGCTCCACATGACGCGGCCCGCACGGGCCGAAACCAGCAGCAGGACTTGCGGTTGCGCGCCGCCCGCCAGGGTCGCCGAGGTGGATTTGAGAAGCTTCTGGACGGCGGGGGCGTCGGCGGGCGCGACCGGGCGCAGGGCGTGGTCGGCCGAATCGTAGTGGTACATGCCGTTTTCCAGGCCCGCGACATTGCGCACCACGGGGTAGATCTCGAGTTCGTAGGCGCCGCCGCCGGAGGGGTAGGGGCGGGAGCCGTCCTCGCGGGTGCGGGCGGTGCGGAACAGCAATTCGCCCAGCTGCACCGAGGTGATGGGGGCGGCGTCGTCGAAGGCGCGGGTGGAGACCCGGTCTTCGATGGTGGCGGCCAGACTCGGATCGGACACGCGCAGCGACACCAGATCCGGCGCCGCCAAGGCGACCGGCTCGCCGTCGAACGACGCGCGGCGCAGGGGCAATTCGGGGAACTGGCCGTCGGCCCAGCGGGTGGGGCCGAAATCGTCCCAGGTCACCGTCCGGGCACCGAGGGTGCTGCGGCGGTGGAACCACAGGTCGGGGGTGTTCCAGGAGCGAGTGGTGAACTCGCGCTCTTCCTCGTCGCCGTCGACCAGGAAGCCGCACCACTGCAGATCGGCCATGAACTGGGTCTTCACGGTGGCGGGCACCGGTGAATCGGCGGCGAGGGGGCCGTCGAGCAGGGCGAGCAGGCGCGGGTCGTGGATGCGCAGGTCGCACCACGCCTGCGGGTGTTCGAGGACGAAGCCCTGGTTGTCGCGGTGCAGGACAGCGAATTTCGACAGAGTCGCCGACCAGGTGGGCAGGGCCACCGTGGGGCGCGGCGCGGGGTCGGCGAAGGGGCGGATGCTGTAGAGGTCGCGGCCGCCGTCGCGGACCGTCACCGAGAGCCAGCCGCCGTCGGTGAGCTTGCGCATCAGGGCGGTGATGTCGTCGCCGGCTGCCGCGGTCGCCATTTCCGCCGCGGTCGCCGGGCCCTGGTTCAGGGTTTTCAGCGCTTGCAGCGCCCCCGCGCCAAGACCGGTCAGCTTCTCGTTGCGCGGCGGGTTGAGCAGCACCGCGCCGACGGGAGTCGTCAGGCAGGTGACGCCCGCGCGCAGGGCGAATCGGGTCTGGGCGGGGTAAGCGGAGGCGAGCACGGTGAAATCCTCGGGGGTAGAACCGGTCTGGGGCAGAGCCTATTTCGCGGCGGCGGCGAACGCGGGCTCGAGCTTGTCCAGCATGTACGGCACCGACAGTGCGCTGGGCTGGTTGATCGCGCTGATCTCCTGCGTGGTCAGGAACACGACCGAACCCTTGCGCACCGACGGCAGATCGGCGTAACCCGGCAGCTGCCGGTACTTCTCGTCGAGGCCGGGGGAGTAGCCGGCCAGCAGCAGGTCGGCGCTGAGCTCGTCGACCTTCTCCGGCGACAGCGCCAGGCGGCCCTGATTGGCGGGCAGCGCGGTGAGGTTGGCCGGGATGCCCATGCCGAGTGCGGTGAACACCTTGGCCGAGCCGTCGTTGGGGTCGGTGAGCACCATCAGCTGCGCGGGGCTGGCGAGCCAGGTGCTGGCGAAAGTCTTGCCCTTCAGGCCGGGGTTGGCGGTGGCGATGGCGGCGACCTTGTCGTCGACCTTCTTGATCACCGCGCCCGCGTCGGACTCCTTGTGCAGCACCTTGCCCAGCGCGGTGACCTGGTCCTGCCACGGGGTGACAGCGTCCTTGGTCAGCGCGGGCAGGGTGGGGGCGACCTTGGACAGGTCGTCGTAGGTCTTCTGATCGGCGATGAACGGGTCGGCCAGGATCAGGTCCGGCTCGAGCGCCGCGACCTGCTCGGCGATATTGCCGGTGGTATTGAGGGCGGTGGCCGTCTTCAGGGACTCCGGCGTCCACGGCGGGGTGCTTTTGGACACCGCGGAGACGTTGTCGATGTAACCGACGGGGACCACGCCGAGGGCGAGGGAGCTGTCGAGCCACTGGTTGCCGAGGGCGACGATCTTCTTCGGGGTACCGGGGACGGTGGTCTCGCCGCGGGCGTGGGTGATGGTCACCGCTTCGCCCGAGGCGGCCTCGTCCTCGCTGGAACCGCAGGCCACGACACCGAAGGCGAGGGCACCGGCGAGCGCGGCCACCGCCGCGCGCCGCCAGCCGCGCGAAGTCCGAACAGTCGTCATGGGTACACCCTCCGTAGAGCAAGTTCCAGCGTAAGTCAGCCTAGGCTAACCTACGTCGCTTTTCGGCGGGAAGCTGTGCCCTTACAGCGTGACGCGCTGGTCCTGTGGCATGAACAGCTTGTCGCCCTCCTTCACCTCGAAGGTGGTGTAGAACTCGCCGATATTGCGAACCACCTGGTTGCAGCGGAACTCGTTGGGAGAGTGGGTGTCCTGCAACCCCTGCAGCGTCGCTTCCTCGGTCTGCTTGTCGCGCCACTGCCGCGCCCACGACAGGAACATCGTGCGGAAATCGGGCTGCTCGCCGGAGCGCTGGGCGACCTTCTGGTAGGCGGCCAGCGCGATCTGCAGGCCGCGCAGGTCGGCCAGGTTCTCGCCGACGGTCAGCGCGCCGTTCACGTGCTGACCCTCGGGCGCGCCCTCGGGAACGAGCACGTCGTACTGGGCGATGATCTGCTGGGTCTTGGCGTCGAACGCCGCGAGATCCTCGGGCGTCCACCAGTCGCGACGGTTGCCGTCGCCGTCGTACTTGGAGCCCTGGTCGTCGAAGCCGTGCCCGATCTCGTGGCCGATCGTGGAACCCACCGCGCCGTAGTTGACCGCGGCCTGGGCGTCCTTGTCGAAGAACGGGGGCTGCAGGTAGGCGGCCGGGAAGACGATCTGGTTGGTGGTCGGGCTGTAGTAGGCATTCACCGTCTGCGGCGACATGCTCCACTCCATCTTGTCCACCTCGGTGCCGAGGCGGGCGAACGCGCGCTTGGACTCGAACGTGTTGATGGCCAACAGGGATTCGATCAGCTTGCCACGGGTGACCTGCACCGACGAGTAGTCGACCCACTTGTCGGGGTAGCCGATCTGGGCGACGATCTTGTCCAGCTTGGCGATCGAGGCGTCGCGGGTCGGCTGGGTCATCCAGCTCGAATTGGTGAAGTTGTCGCGGTAGGCGGCGGTGAGGTCGGCGACCATCTCCAACGCGCGTTCCTTGGCCGCGGGCGGGAAGTGCTTGTCCACGTACAGCTTTCCCAGCGGTTCGCCGAGATTGTCGTCGACCACGCCCACCGCGGAGCGCCACATCTCCGGCTTCTCCTCGATACCGCTCAGCACCCGGCCGACGAACTCGAAGCGCGCGTCGGCGATGGCCTTGGGCAGGAATCGCGCGTAGTTGTTGGCGACATGCAGCTTGAGGTAGTCGCGCCACTGGGCGATATCGACCTCGCCCCACAGCTGCGCGGCCGCGGTGACGAAGGACGGCTGGCCGACCACCATCTTGTCGAACAGCGACTTGGGCCGGTCGGTCATGCCCGCCAGCCACGGATCCCAATCGAACTGCGGGCCGAGCGCGGTCAGTTCCTGCCAGCTCATCAGGTTGTAGGTGGCATCGGTGTTGCGCAGGCGAACGCTGTCCCAGTGCCCGGCGGCGATGCGCTTCTCCAGATCGACCGTCCGCTGCGCCACCCCGGCCGGGTCGGGCAGGCCGAGGCCCGCGGCCAGTTGTTCGAGGTAGATCTGATAGCCCGCGAGCTGGGCGGCGAACTCGGGCTTGCGGTAGTACTGCTCGCCCAGGGTGAGCCCGGACTGGCCGACGCTGGGGATATAGGCCTTGGAGTTCTTGCGGTCGATCCCGATGCCCATCCCGATCAGCCCGGCGATGGGCGCCTCGGCCATCACCCTCGCCAGCTCCGGCTTGCCCGCGGCCTTGTCGATCGCGGCGAACAGGCCGTTGAGCGGCGTGATGCCGAGTCGCTCGATCTCGTCGAGGTCCAGGCGCGCGTCGTAGAGATCCTTGATCTGCTGGGCCTCCGAGCCGTGCTTCGGATCCTTGATGCCCTCGATGATCGCGCGCAGCTGATCCAGGGTCCGGTCGTTGGCGTCGGTGATCGCGCCGACCGAGGCCTTGTCGGGCGGGAGCTGGTAATCGCGCAGCCAGGCGCCGTTGACGTGGCGGTACAGATCGTCCTGCGGGCGGATGGTGGGGTCGCCGCCGCCCAGGTCGACGCCCGTGAGCTGGACTTCGGTGGGTTCGGGCGAGCACGACGCCAGCGCGGCGGCCACGGGCACCAGGCCCATGGCGATCAGGAATGCGCGGCGGTCGACCACCGACGGACGACCGGACGATGTCACAGGACTTCCTTCCCCGATGCGGCAGCCGCACCCTGCTTGTTGCGATCCAGCTAGCTCGCACAGGCTACCGGCGCGACGCCGTCTCGGTGGGGTGGTGGCTAGGAAGACAGGCTCGAGCTGCCTGTCGCCAGGTCGCAGGCGAGTCCGCTGCCCGCGTTCAGGATTCGCATGACCGTCGGCACGCGCTTGGTCACCAGCGGTGTGCCGGTGGCGTGCAGCAGCAGTGACAGCTGCACCTCGACCTCGGTTTCGACGTGGTAGAACGCCGTGGCCTTGGCGACGGTGACGCCCGCGACGTTCACCTCGAGGTCGACGGTGTCGCTGGCGAAGAACTTGCCGTTGGCGAGGAAGTCGACCTGTGCGCCGACATAGTTGTCGAGGCCGACGACGTCGATCTTGGAGGTGCAGCCGACGGTGAGCGTGTCGGTGAGCATGTCGATGACGGGGCCCGCGCTCGCGTGCGGTGCCACCATGGTGACGACGGTGGCGAACGCGGCGGCCGTGGTCGCGAGCCGGTGCTTCATCGGCAGGGTGATGTTCATGGCGGGACGTTAGCAACGGGTCGTGCGCGACGAAGGTGGTTTGAAACATATCCACTTCAGACTGCCCGGCGCACCCCGATTCGGTTCGTCCTGGAGGTTCACCTACACTAGAACGGTTGCCTGCGGGAGCTATGCCCCCGCAATCCGGCAGTGAACCCCCAGTGGAAGGTATTTCCGCTGGCAGGCGCGCGTCCGGAGGGTGACTGACCATGTGCGTCGGGTCGGCAATCCGGCGTACGTATACATCCAGGTCCAGGAGGTGCTGAAGTGATTCAGCAGGAGTCGCGACTGCGCGTCGCCGACAACACCGGAGCGAAGGAAATCCTTTGCATCCGCGTGCTCGGTGGCTCGTCGCGTCGCTATGCCGGTATCGGTGACATCATCGTCGCCACCGTGAAGGACGCCATCCCCGGCGCCAACGTGAAGAAGGGCGACGTCGTCAAGGCTGTCGTCGTTCGCACGACCAAGGAGCGTCGTCGTCCGGACGGTTCCTACATCAAGTTCGACGAGAACGCTGCCGTGCTGATCAAGCCGGACAACGACCCTCGTGGCACCCGCATCTTCGGCCCCGTCGGCCGCGAGCTGCGTGACAAGCGCTTCATGAAGATCGTTTCGCTGGCCCCGGAGGTGCTCTGACTATGAAGGTGCACAAGGGTGACACCGTGCTCGTCATTTCGGGCAAGGACAAGGGCGCCAAGGGCAAGGTCATTCAGGCCTTCCCGGCGACCGGCAAGGTTCTCGTCGAAGGCGTGAACCGCATCAAGAAGCACGTCGCGGATTCCGCGAACCAGCGTGGCGCGTCCTCGGGTGGCATCGTCACCCAGGAAGCCCCCATCCAGGTTTCCAACGTGATGGTCGTCGACTCCGACGGTAACCCGACTCGCGTCGGCTACCGCACCGACGAAGAGTCCGGCAAGCGCGTCCGGATCTCCCGTAAAAACGGGAAGGACATCTGACATGACCACCTCTGAGCAGACTCAGCCCCGGCTGAAGGCGCGCTACCGCGCCGAGATCAAGGACGCGCTGAACGGCGAGTTCGAATACGCCAACGTGATGCAGATCCCCGGCGTCGTCAAGGTCGTCGTGAACATGGGTGTCGGCGACGCCGCCCGTGACGCGAAGCTGATCAACGGTGCCGTCAAGGACCTCGAGCTGATCACCGGCCAGAAGCCCGAAATCCGTAAGGCCACCAAGTCGATCGCGCAGTTCAAGCTGCGTGAGGGCATGCCGATCGGCGCGAAGGTCACCCTTCGTGGCGACCGTATGTGGGAGTTCCTGGACCGTCTCGTGTCCATCGCGCTGCCCCGTATCCGCGACTTCCGCGGCCTGTCGCCGAAGCAGTTCGACGGCAACGGCAACTACACGTTCGGCCTCAGCGAGCAGTCGATGTTCCACGAGATCGACGTGGATTCCATCGACCGCCCGCGCGGTATGGACATCACCGTGGTCACCACCGCGACCAACAACGAAGAAGGCCGCGCGCTGCTGAAGCACCTCGGCTTCCCGTTCAAGGAGAACTGAGCACATGGCTAAGAAAGCACTGCGCATCAAGGCGGAGGCCAAGCCTAAGTTCGCCGTCCGCGCCTACACCCGCTGCCAGCGTTGCGGTCGCCCGCACGCGGTCTACCGCAAGTTCGGCCTGTGCCGCATCTGCGTCCGCGAAATGGCGCACCGCGGTGAGCTCCCGGGCGTGCACAAGAGCTCCTGGTGAGCTTGCGCTCCTCGTGAGCGCACCCGCCGCCTAGGCGAATACGAAGCAAGGCACGGACTCTCGACGGAGTCCGTGCCTTGCTGCGTTTGTGGGCATCTCAGTCGATGCGTTGAAGGGCTGCCCGGTGAGGTCGATCTCCCCACCGGCGACCAGGGCCCGCATGCGGGCGATCGCCTCGACGCGGCGGCGGCGATCGATGATCTCGCGCAATGCGGCGTTGACGGTGTCTTTTTTCGGGCTACGCATTCTGCGCTCCGGTCTATGTCAGAAATTCAAGGTCTGCCCAGGAGAGATCAATGACGAACGGGTGGTCGAAGTGGATCCCGTCGGAATCCTTGGGGGTCCATTCGCCGACCAGTAGGTAGTTGGCCGGATGTAGTGGCCGGACGCCTGCCGGGAGGGCTCCGTGGCTGGTCTCCAACGCGAATATCCGGACGCTCTCGATGGCGCTGTGCTCGCCGCGCAGCTTGACCTCCCAGTACCAGGGGATCTTCGCCCCCGCGTAACGAGCCTTCTTCGCCTCGATGTCGCGATCGGTGTTCGAAGGGGACAGCACCTCGCCGACCATCACGGCATCATCGCCGCGCACATAGGAATAGGCCTTCCCGAGGCAGCGGTGAATCATGAAATCCGGCGTGACGAAGTCGGAGCGGCCGTGGTCGCCGAAGAAGACGTTGGTCTCGGTGCGTACGCTCCAGCACTGCCTCGGGTCGATGCCCATGGCGGACTTGGCTGATTGTCGAAGACCGTTCCAGAGCAAGTTGCTGAATTCCTGATGCTCGCCCGGACCACGGCGAAGCCAGACCACGCGACCGGCCCACAGTTCGATCTGTCCGGCAACTTCCTCGGGGAGCTCCTCGAGCTGCTCCCATGTCATGAATTCAGGCAGGTCGGGGCGCTGGTGATGCGCGTTCGTCATGGCTCGATGATAGTCCGACGCCACTGTGTCCATGCTTCGTCGAGTAGCCGCGCGACGGCGTCGTAGTGCCTTCGTGCGTTCAGGTGCAGACCCGTAAGTGGGTGAGTACCGCTAGGACGCGGCGGTGGTCGTCGGGTTCCGGCTGTAGGCCGAGTTTGACGAAGATGCTGCGGACGTGGGTTTCGATGGTGCGTTCGCCGAGGAACAGGGCGGCGCCGATCGCGCGGTTGGAGCGGCCTTCGGCCATGAGTCGCAGGACTTCTCGTTCGCGGGTGGAGAGCGCGTCGAGTGGGACGGCGCCGTGGTGCGGTCGCGAGACCAAGCGGCCGACCAGGTCGGGATCGATCGCCGAGCCGCCCTCGGCGACCCGGTGTAGGGCTGTCACGAACTCGTCGATGTCGGAAACCCGGTCTTTGAGCAGATAGCCGAGGCTGCGCGCGCCGCCCGAGAGCAGGTCGAGAACGCTCTCGGTTTCGATGTACTGCGACAGCAGCAGCACCGCCGTCTCGGGAAAGTCGCGACGGATGACTACGGCGGCATCGATGCCCTCGGTGGTGCAGGTCGGTGGCATCCGGATGTCGACGACCGCGACATCGGGGCGGTGCCCGCGGACCAGGCTCAACAGTGCCGCGGCATCGCCCGCCTGTCCGGTTACTTCCATGCCCTCGTCCTCCAGCAATCGGGCGATTCCCTGCCGGAGCAGCGCCGAGTCGTCGGCGAGCACCACGCGCAGGCGAGGTGCGGTCGGCGCCTGGTGGTGGCGGCCCGTCGCATGTTCGGCGGTGGCGTCGGCCGCCGCGGTGAGTACCGCCCGCGCGGCGGCCGCGAACGTGCCGCAGTCCGGATAGCGGTCGCCAGGGAGCTTGGCCATCGCCCGGGCGATGACCGCGTCGAATGCCCTCGGCAGGGTGTCCAGCAGCGCGCTCGGTCGTGGAATCGGGGCGTTGAGGTGGCCGTTCAGAATGGCCGCTCGACTCGGTCCTGGATAGGGCGGGCGGCCGGTGAGCAGATGAAACAGTGTGCAGCCCAGCGAGTATTCATCGGCCTGATGATCGATGGTTCGTCCTTCGATCTGTTCGGGGGCCGCGTAGCGGATGGTGGCGACCATCATCCCGGCGCTGGTGAGGTGCACGGTGTCGTCGAGCGCTTTGGCGATGCCGAAATCCGCCAGGAGCACCCGTTCGGGCTCGCCCGGCTGGTCGGGCGCGGCCAGCAGGATGTTCGACGGGTTGACATCGCGGTGGTATACACCTGTCCGATGCGCGTAGTCCAGGGCCGCCGCGACCGTTTCAGCAATGCGCACGGCCCGCTCCGGCGCTACCGGCCCGTCCCGCACCAGGCGCGCCGCATCGGTCCCCGGCACCAACTGCATCGCGATCCAGAGGCGATCGCCCTCGCGGCCACGGTCGTAGACCGCCACGATGGCGGGGTGCTCCAGCCGGGCGGCGTGGTCGGCTTCGAACTCGAATCGCGTACGGACGTAGTCGTCTGTGGTCAGCGAGGGATGCAGGATCTTGAGTGCGACAGTGCGTGGCAGTGTGGGGTGCCGCGCCGCGTAGACACAGCCCATGCCGCCTGCGCCCAGCACCTGCTCGATGGTGTAGCCCGCGAACACGGTGCCTGGTTCCAGGTCGCACCCTCTCATGCGTCACCCCCGCGAAGTGGAAGGGTGGCGGTGAGGACTGTGCCCGCGCCGGACGAGCTGTCCACCCGCAGGTGCCCACCGAGCGCCGCAGCTCGATCACCCAAGCCACTCAGGCCGCCGCCGGGTCCGACCTGGGCTCCGCCGCGACCGTCGTCGGTGATCACGAGCCGCACGGCTTCGTCGACGATGCCGACCTGGATATCGACGTGCGTGCCGTCGGAATGTTTCGCCGCGTTGGTGACGGCCTCGGCGGCGATGAAGTACGCGGCCAGCTCCACCCCGGCCGGTGGCCTCGGAACCAGTGTGCCGTGGATCCGTACGGCGATCGGGGCGCGTTCGGCGAGTGAGGTCAGCGCCGCCGTCAGACCGCGTTCGGCGAGGATCGGTGGGAACACGCCCCTCGCCAGCTCACGGAGCTCGGTGAGCGCGGTGTCCAGTTCGGCGGCGCCGAGCGTCACCAGATCACCCCGTGTTTCGGTGTCCGCTGTGCGCTGAGCCCGACGCAGCAGGAGGGCCGCGGCGACCAGACGTTGTTGCGCACCGTCGTGCAGATCGCGTTCGACTCGGCGTCGCTCGGCGTCGCCGGCTGCCACGATGCGCTCGCGCGAGCGACGTACCTCGGCGAGCTGGGCCTGCAGATCGTTGCGCAGCCGTTCGTGATCGAGGGCGAGTTCGGTCGCGCCGCGTACAGCGGCCAGCAGTTCGGGTTCGGTCTGTAAATGCTTGTCATAGACAAGGGCGGCAGTCGGGGCGCCGTCCCGCTCGAGGATCGTCGCCACCCGGTGACCTGTGCCGCGCGGCAGTACCCTGGCGATGCCCGGTCGTCGACGTAGCCGCGTCGCTCGGCGTCGAAGTTCCACAGTGCCAGGGTGGGATCGTGCAGTGCGCGCCGCAGTGCCTCGACGAAACCCGAACTGATCGGGGTCGCGCCGATTTCGACCATGGCGTCACCGACCGCGGTCCTGGCCATGCGATACCGGACCTGCCCGAACGCGATGGCCATCGGTAGTAGCACCATCGGGATGTAGCGCAGATTCAGCGTCCAACCGTGCAGCGAACCGGGGAATCGGATCGCGGTCAACATGACCCACAGGACGCTCACTCCGGCGACCGTCGCGAGCACCATGATGGGGGCGAAGCCCGATCGATACGCCGCGGTGCCGGATCGCCACCGCTTGATCACGACGACGATGGCAGTGACGGCGATCAGGAAGGCGAATGCACCGACGATGAGCTGGATTCGATCGGCGAGAACCGGATCGTGGCGGATCAGCAATAGGTTGACCGAGGTCGATCGGTGCGGTGCGGGCACCTCCCGCGGATCGAAGAACATCCACTCGGCCGACACACCGAACACGGCCAGCGCCCAGCACAGCCGGACGTACCGGCGTTCCCACGATTGTCGCAGCCGACCCGACGGGAAGCCGAGCAGCACCGGAATCATCACCGGCAGATAGATATTCGTCAGGACTGCACCAGCGGTGAACAACACCGGGTCACTGGACCTGCGGACGCCACAGGCCAGCCACACCAAGCCCGCCACCACGAACAGCGGACCGGCCAGCTCGTGTGGCCGCTTGGTCCAGGTGAACAGTCCCGACGCCACGAATGATGCCCCGGTCAGCAGGAACAGCACGAGCTCGACCTGCCCGAACTTCGGCGAATGCTGAGCCGCCGAGAAGGCTTCGCGCGGGCCGAGCAACAGGATTCTGGCCGGGTCGTAGAGCGCTACCTCCGACCAGTCCACCGACAACACCACGGCGACGCTCAACGCGGCGGCACTGGCCGTCACACCACCGATGAGCGCGATCGAACGAGGTGTCATCGAACAGCCTCCAACTACCCGACCTCTTCAGGATCCTCTGCCGGAAACCCACACACAACCATCCACTCAATCCGTGCCGGGACTGGGCTGATCAGCGACCGGGTGTCCCTAGCTCAGCACAGCACAACCGTGCTCCCCCGTAGGGATCTCAGTACCTGCCCGGACGATAAGACTGCTGTACAGAACCTATTTTTGAAGTGTGTTACTGACTGGTGGCACGCCGACACCGCCACCATCGGGCGGCACATCTCGAGGAGAAGGTCATGACAAAGAACGTGGACAAGAAGGCAGCGCTGCGAGTTTCTGCCGCCCGTCGGCCCGCTGTGCTCGTGTTGAGTGTGGTGTTGGCCGCCATGGGGCTCGGGGCGACCGCCTCGATGGCGAGCGCCGCGCCGAAACACGGCACGTGCACAATCGTCGCCAACCCTGAGTTGGCGGGACGCAAGACGTCCTGCCACGGTGCGAACCTGTCCGGCGAGGATCTGCGCGGTCACAACCTTTCCTTCGCGGACCTGTCCGGGGCGAACTTGTCCGGCGCGGATCTGCGTGACGTGGACCTGTTCATGACGAACTTGACCAGTGCGAACCTGACCGGTGCGAAGCTGTCCGGGGCGAACCTGGGGCTCGCGAACCTGGTCACGGCGAACCTGGAAAATGCGAATCTGACTGGCGCCGACCTTCGATTCGCCGACGTGACCCGGGCCAACTTCACCAACGCGGTCGTGAACGAAGCCTCGGGGCTGGTACCAGGCCCCAAGGGGCCGCGCGGCCAGCAGGGGGAGCGGGGTCGTGTCGGACCGGCGGGACCGGCGGGACCGGCGGGACCGCAGGGCGCGCAGGGGGAGCGTGGCCCCAGAGGGCACCAAGGGGATCGGGGCGAGCCAGGGCCTCCGGGCCGCGACGGCTTCATGGGGTGCACGCTGCACAATCACGTCGACGCGTTCGGCAACTTCACGCACTCGGATTGCGCAGAGATCCATGTACCACCCGTGATCAATTAGGAGGGTCGAGCTGACGCCACTGTCCTCGGATCAGTCGGCGACCAGTTCTTCTCGGCGGGCACGGACTACTTCAGTGAAGTCCGTGCCCTCGCGCATTTCCATGTTGTGAGCTGTCACCAGCGCTGGATGAAATATATGCATTTCACTCCAAGGGTGAGGGCTGATGTGTTCTCTTGGCGCATGAAGAAGTTCGCCACAGTCGCTGTTCTTTCCGTCGCGCTCCTCGGGGCGCCCGCTGTTGCATCCGCCGCCCCCAGCGCCGGTTCCGGGTCCGGGGGTGGGTCGGGGTCGTCGGAGACGGAGTTGATCTGTTCGCCGATCGCGCAGTTGTTGTTCGCCACGGGGAGTGTGGAGAAGCCGCCGCTCTACGACCTGCTCTGCCTGCTCAGCTGAACGGGGAGCGGTCGATTCCGCAGCTGACGCCGGCGGGCGGGAGCTGGGCGGTGAACAGGTAGTCGCGTTTGAGGTGTTCGGCGCAGGTGCTCTGGACGTACATGGAGCTGTGGCCCGCGCCTTCGATCACGACTACTTGGGCCCGGTTCAGTTGGGCCGCACCGGCTTTGGCCCCACGCAGTGGGGTGGCGGGATCGTATCGGCTGTTGAGGACGAGGATCGGGGCGGCGGTTTCGCGGTTCCACGGGCCGGTGTAGCGGTCCCGGTCCTCGGCCTGCCAGAAGGCGCAGGGGGTGGCGTTGAAGACGGCGATCCGGCCGAAGTAGCGGGACTGGAAGTCTTCGGCTGCGGCCACCCGGCTGTAGACAGCGGGGTCGGTGGGGACGGTGCTGTCGGAGCATTGGATGGTGTAGAAGGCCTCGACGCGATTGGCGGGGTGGTTCTCCGCGAAGAGGGCGTCGGGCACTCTGGCGGGCAGGACGGTTGCCGCGTCGAAGAGGTTCTGGAGCAGGATCGCCAGGTCGGGGTAGGTGTCGGGGCGGGAGAGGCTGCCCGCGGCACTCACTATCTGGGAAAAGGTCCACGGCGTGCCCGCGACCGTGATCGGCGCGAGGCGGGCTCGCTCGGCCAGCGTGATCCACTTGAGTTTCGGATCGCCCGCGGCGAACGCGCAGCCTGGACCCGCGGCGGAGCAGTCGCGCAGGAAGGTGTCGAAGGTTTCGGCGATGCCGGCGGCTACGCCCTGGCGGGTGTCGAGCGGCAGATTCATGCCGTCGGCGCCGTGGCCGTTCACATTGCCCTCGAAGTCGAGCGAACCGTCGAACGCCATCGCGCGGACCCGGCCGGGGAACATGTTGGCGTAGACCGCGCCGACCTGGGTGCCGTAGGAGATGCCGTGGTAGGTCAGAGCCTCATCGCCGACCGCGCGGCGCAGCAGGTCCAGGTCGCGGGCGGTGTTGGCGGTGGAGGCGTGGCGCAGGATCGGCCCCGCGTGCTGAGCGCAGCGGGTCGCGATATCGGCCGAGGCGGCGAAGAACGCGGGCTCGTCGCCCGGATCGGTCGGTGTGCCGGGGAAGGAACCGAGGTACGCGGCCTGCTCTTCGGCGCTCGGGAAACACTGCGTGCCCGCGCTGCGCGAGACCGCGCGCGGATCCCAGGAGACCAGGTCGAAGCGGGCGCGCAGTTCGTCGGAGAACAACCACGGCCAGCGGGCCCGTTCGCGTAAGCGGTCGACGCCGGAGGGTCCGGGCCCACCGAAGTTGACGAACAACGTGCCGATGCGGCGTGCGGGATCGGAGGCGGGCAACTTGATGACAGCCAGGTCGATCTGCGTGGCCTGCGGGCTGTTGTAGTCCATCGGTACCTGAGCCAGCGCGCATTCGAACCCGTCCGCGCAGGACTCCCATGCCAGTGCCGGGGTGGCGGCACCCTCGGCGAGCTGGTCGACATAGGGATCGGCCCCAGCGCGCGCGGGCGTGACGAGCGCGCCGATCCCGAGCAGTACGGCGAGCAGATAAGCCGAGCTCCGGCGGCGTGCACAGTGGGAAGACAACAGCCGAGCCTCCTGCGCGGATCCGACGAACCTCGCGAAGCTACCACATTCGTGAGCAGCGCTTACTAACGCAAAGTGGTTGGTATCGAACACAATTCGATCGGTGGCGCGGGCCGCACGGCATCGCGTGCCGGCATCGTCGCAGGTCGCCGCCTTCCTCGGGCGTCGGTCGATGCGGTCGTCCACGGAATTGTCTTCGAATTTTCACGGTTACCGCGGCATTACCGGCTCCTCATATTCCTGTGTCTTTCCCGAGAATGTGATCTCCATGCTGGTCGATAATTTATTTCGTGGCTACTGTCGGGGTCGTTGCATGACAATGCGGCGTGCAGATGGGCGTCAGTGTCGATCCCTTGCCGAGTGAATGCAGAGGATGTGAGTTCGTGACCCTGACCACAGAAAACAAGCCACGTGACGTGGCCCACCGGGTGTCTCTGCGGGGAATTCCCGCCGGCGCGATGCCGATGGTCGCGTTTCTTTCTATTTTGGCCGGATTTATCGGAGCGGCGGCCTATACGCATTCCGCCGGATATTTCGTGACATTCATGACCGGTAATACCGAGCGCGCCGTTCTCGGCTGGTTCGACAATGATCAGCTGCTGGCCACCGGGGCGATCACGCTGCTTTTCTCGTTCGGCCTCGGTGTGTTCGTCGCCTCGCTGCTGCGACGGCGGCTGTGGCGGCGCGGTCACTACGGTGCGTCCGTGGTGACCACCGTGGCGCTCGCCGTGGCCGCGGTGGTCGACTTCGCCCTCGACCGCACCGGCGGCCAGGAGGTGGGGTTCATCCCGATCGCGTTCGTCGCGTTCGCGGTGGGCGCGCTCAACACCGCGTTCGTCAAGAACGGCGAGACCAGCGTTCCGCTCAGCTATGCCACCGGAACGGTCGTGAAACTGAGCCAGGGCATCGAAAGTCATGTCAGCGGGGGTAGTGCGCGCGATTGGCTCGGCTACGGCATGCAGTACGCGGCGTTCGCCGTCGGCGCCCTGCTCGGCGGCTTGATGAGCACGGTGGTGGGTGGTGAGATGATGCTGATCGTCGCCGCCGTTGTCTCGGCCGCGGCGATTCTGATCACCTACAAGACGGGTGGGAGGGCGGCCCACACCGCCGCGTGACGGAGATCGCCCCGGTCGGTCGGCCCCCGAGTTTGGTCCTGACCACGGCATTGCCTACACTAGAGCGGTTGCCTGGGCAGATCTGTGTCCGCTGCGCGCTTCGGCGCGGGTGGGACCGTGCCAGGCGCCGAGAGCTCGCAAGAGAACTCATCCGGTCGGTAAGTGCCGACCGGACCAGCCGAATTGTTGTAGGCCCACGGTCGACCGCGTGAGAGTGCGGGAGATGTTGCATGGGAACCGCAGCGAGAAAGGTGTCGAGGTCTAACCATGACCATGACTGATCCGATCGCAGACTTCTTGACGCGTCTGCGCAACGCCAACTCGGCGTACCACGATCAGGTGAAGGCGCCCCACTCGAAGATCAAGGTGAACATCGCCGAGATCCTCAAGCGTGAGGGCTACATCGCCGATTACCGCACCGAAGACGCGACCGTTGGCAAGGCCATCGTCGTCGATCTGAAGTACGGCCCCAGCCGTGAGCGCAGCCTGCAGGGCCTGCGTCGCGTCTCGAAGCCGGGTCTGCGTGTGTACGCGAAGTCCACCAACCTGCCCAAGGTCCTCGGCGGCCTCGGCGTGGCGATCATTTCCACGTCGACCGGTCTGCTCACCGACCGTCAGGCGGCCAAGCAGGGCGTCGGGGGCGAAGTCCTCGCCTACGTCTGGTAAGGGAGGTCAGGACTAATGTCGCGTATTGGTAAGAAGCCCATCGAGATTCCGGCCGGCGTCGACGTCAACATCGACGGCCAGGTTGTCACGGTCAAGGGGCCCAAGGGCACCCTCTCGCACACCGTGGCCGAGCCCATCATCGTCACCAAGGGTGAAGGTAATGAGCTCGAGGTTGCTCGTCCCAACGACGAGCGCGCGAACCGTTCGCTGCACGGCCTTTCCCGCACCCTGATCGCCAACATGATCGAGGGTGTCACCAAGGGCTACGAGAAGAAGATGGAAATCTTCGGCGTCGGTTACCGCGTTCAGGCCAAGGGTTCGAACCTCGAGTTCGCCCTCGGTTACAGCCACCCGGTGCCGATCGAGGCCCCGGCAGGCATCACCTTCGCGGTGGAATCGCCCACCAAGTTCTCGGTGTCCGGAATCGACAAGCAGAAGGTCGGTCAGATCTCCGCTGTCATCCACGGACTGCGTAAGCCCGACCCGTACAAGGGCAAGGGCATCCGCTACGCCGGCGAGGTCGTTCGCCGCAAGGTCGGAAAGACGGGTAAGTGATCATGGCGCAAACTGCTAACCAGAAGGCGAAGCGGATTCCGCTGGGCAAGGACGCTTCCACGAAGCGTCGCCTGTCGAAGACCCGCCGTCACTTCCGTCTTCGTAAGAAGGTCGAAGGCACCACCGAGCGTCCGCGCCTGGTGGTCAACCGCTCCGCGCGGCACCTGCACGCTCAGCTGATCGACGACTCGGTGGGCAAGACCATTGCCGCCGCTTCCTCGATCGAGGCCGACGTGCGTGCGCTCGAGGGCGACAAGTCCGCCAAGGGCGCGAAGGTCGGTCAGCTGATCGCCGAGCGTGCCAAGGCTGCCGGTATCGAGGCGGTCGTGTTCGACCGTGGTGGTCACGACTACCACGGCCGTATCGCGGCGCTGGCCGATGCCGCTCGTGAAGGTGGGCTGAAGTTCTGATGACTGTTATTTCGAACGGAAGGAACGTCTGATGCCGGGACGTCAGCGGCGTGACGGCGGCAACGGACCCGCCGGACCCAACAGCAACTCCAACAGCAACGCCGGAGGCCCCGAGGGCAACCGTCGTGGCGGTGGCGATCGTCGCGGTGGCGGCGACCGTCGTGACAACGCGGCCGAGAAGAACCAGCTCGAGCGCGTCGTCGCGATCAACCGTGTCTCCAAGGTCGTGAAGGGTGGTCGTCGCTTCAGCTTCACCGCCCTCGTGATCGTCGGTGACGGCAACGGTCTGGTCGGCGTCGGCTACGGCAAGGCCAAGGAAGTTCCCGCGGCCATCCAGAAGGGTGTCGAGGAGGCTCGCAAGAGCTTCTTCCGCGTCCCGATGATCGGCTCGACCATCACTCACCCCGTTCAGGGTGAGGCGGCGGCCGGTGTGGTCATGCTGCGTCCGGCTTCGCCCGGTACCGGTGTGATCGCGGGCGGCGCGGCTCGCGCCGTGCTCGAATGCGCAGGCATTCACGACATTCTGGCCAAGTCGCTCGGTAGCGACAATGCGATCAACGTCGTTCACGCGACGGTTGCCGCGCTCAAGATGCTCCAGCGTCCCGAAGAGGTTGCCGCTCGTCGCGGTCTGCCGATCGAGGATGTCGCTCCGGCGGGCATGCTGCGTGCGCGTGCAGGACAAGGAGCCTGACATGGCTGATCTCAAGGTGACTCAGATCAAGAGCACGATCGGTGCCAAGTCGAACCAGCGCGACAGCCTGCGGACGCTTGGTCTGCGGAAGATCCGCCAGTCGGTGGTTCGTGAGGACAACGCTCAGAACCGCGGTCTGATCAACGTCGTGCGCCACCTCGTAACAGTTGAGGAGGTCTAGACATGACCATCAAATTGCACCACCTGCGTCCCGCCCCTGGCTCCAAGACCGAGAAGACCCGTGTGGGTCGCGGTGAGGGTTCCAAGGGTAAGACCGCCGGTCGCGGTACCAAGGGCACCAAGGCACGCAAGAACGTCCCCGCGGCGTTCGAGGGTGGCCAGATGCCGCTGCACATGCGTCTGCCGAAGCTTCGCGGCTTCACCAACCGCTTCCGGGTCGAGTACCAGGTTGTCAACGTTGGCCGCATCGCCGAGCTGTTCCCTCAGGGCGGCGTCATCGGTAAGGCAGAACTCGTCGAGGCCGGCGCCGTTCGCAAGAACGAGCTCGTCAAGGTTCTCGGCGACGGCGAGATCGGTGTCGCCATCCAGGTGACCGCCGACAAGGTGACCGGCTCCGCCAAGGAGAAGATCACCGCCGCCGGTGGCACTGTCACCGAACTGGCCTGACGGTACTGTAGTCAGCAGCTGACACCGGACGAGTCGCGAGCTCGTCCGGTGTCACTGTTAGAGTTCCAAGTGTTGTCTGCCAAGCTCGTCATCGGCTGACGATTCCACATGCTGTCCAGTGGTTCAGTCGCATGGCATGACCATGTCGTTCGCCAGGAGGATTTGTGCTTTCCGCCTTCGTATCGGCCTTCCGGACTCCGGACTTACGGCGGAAGATTCTCTTCACGCTGGGGTTGATCGCGCTGTACCGGTTGGGTGCCGCGCTGCCGTCCCCCGGCGTCGACTACCGCGCGGTCCAGGACTGCGTGAAGCTGGTCTCCGGTGGTGAATCCGCCGGTATCTACCAGCTCATCAACCTTTTCTCCGGTGGCGCACTGTTGCAGCTGTCGGTGTTCGCGATCGGCATCATGCCGTACATCACCGCGAGCATCATCATCCAGCTGCTGACGGTCGTCATCCCGCGGTTCGAGGAACTGCGCAAGGAAGGCCAATCCGGCCAGACCAAGATGACGCAGTACACCAGGTACCTGTCGGTCGCGTTGGCGATCCTGCAGGCCACCGGTCTCGTCGCGCTCGCCGCGCGAGGTCAGCTGCTGCAGGGCTGCCAGCAGGAAATCCTCGCCGACACCAGCATTTTCGGCATGATCATCATCGTCCTGGTGATGACCGCCGGTGCCTCGCTGGTCATGTGGTTCGGCGAGCAGATCACCGAGCGCGGTGTCGGTAACGGCATGTCGCTGCTCATCTTCGCCGGTATCGCGGCGCGTATCCCGCTCGACGGCAAGAGCATCCTGGATACCCGCGGTGGTCTGGTCTTCGGTCTGGTGTGTGCCGCCGTCCTGGCGATCATCGTGGCCGTGATCTTCGTCGAGCAGGGTCAGCGCCGGATTCCGGTGCAGTACGCCAAGCGCGTCGTCGGTCGCAAGATGTACGGCGGTTCATCGACGTACCTGCCGTTGAAGGTCAACCAGGCCGGTGTCATCCCGGTGATCTTCGCGTCCTCGCTGCTCTACCTACCCAACCTGGTCGCGCAGCTCACCAACTCGAATACGGCGACGGATCCGAGCTGGTGGCAGGAGATCATCCAGAAATACCTGGTGAATCCGTCCAACCCGGTCTACATCGCGATCTACTTCGCGCTGATCGTGTTCTTCACCTACTTCTACGTCGCGATCACCTTCAACCCGGAGGAACGCGCGGACGAGATGAAGAAGTTCGGTGGCTTCATCCCGGGCTACCGGCCCGGTAAGCCGACCGCCGACTACCTCAACTACGTCCTGAGCCGCATCACCCTGCCTGGCTCGATTTACCTCGGTCTGGTCGCCGTGCTCCCGAACCTGTTCCTCGACATGGGCAATTCGGGTGCGGTCGCGAACCTGCCGTTCGGCGGTACCGCGGTGCTCATCATGGTCAGCGTGGGTCTCGACACGGTCAAGCAGATCGAGAGCCAGCTGATGAATCGAAATTACGAAGGGTTCCTCAAGTGAGAGTTGTTCTGCTCGGTCCGCCGGGTGCCGGCAAAGGTACTCAGGCCGTCCTGCTGTCAGAGAAGCTGGGCGTTCCGCACATCTCCACCGGAGACCTCTTCCGCGCGAATATCAGCCAGCAGACCGCCCTCGGTCGCGAGGCGCAGAAGTACATGGACGCGGGCGACCTGGTCCCCAGCGACGTCACCAACCGCATGGTCGAGGCGCGTGTCGGCGAGCCCGACGCCGCGAACGGTTTCGTGCTCGACGGTTACCCGCGCACGGTCGATCAGGCCGACGCGTTGAAGAAGATCCTCGAGCACAACGGCACCACGCTCGACGCGGTGCTGTGCTTCGTGGTCGCGGAGGACACCGTGGTCGAGCGCATGCTCGCCCGTGGGCGCGCCGACGACACCGAGGACGTCATCCGCAACCGGCTGCGGGTCTACCGTGAGGAAACCGAGCCGCTGCTCGAGCACTACGACGGTCTGGTCGTGACCGTCGACGGCATCGGTGAAGTCGATGAGGTCAACGCGCGGGCGCTGAAGGCGCTCGGTCAGTAATCAGCGGATCGGAGTACTGAGGCCGGATGGTCTTCAACCGTAAGAAGAAGGTCGTGCCGTTCCGTTCGGCGGGCGAGCTGGATGCCATGCAGGCAGCCGGCGCGATCGTCGGTGCCACGCTGGTCGCCGTTCGCGCGGCGGCCAAGCCCGGCGTCTCGACGCTGGAGCTCGACGAGGTCGCCGAGGCGACGATCCGCGACGCGGGCGCTGTCCCGTCGTTCAAGGGTTATCACGGGTTCCCCGGCTCGATCTGTTCTTCGGTCAACGATCGTGTGGTCCACGGGATCCCCTCGGCGAGTGACATTCTCGTCGAGGGCGATCTCGTGTCCATCGACTGCGGCGCCATCCTCGACGGCTGGCACGGCGACTCGGCGTGGACGTTCGGCATCGGCACCATCATCGAGGCCGATGAGTTGCTGAGCGAGGCCACCAGGCTCTCGATGGAGACCGGCATCGCGGCGATGCTGCCGGGCAACCGGCTGACCGACGTCTCGCACGCCATCGAGCTGGGTACGCGCGCGGCCGAACAGGCGCACGGCCGGCAGTACGGCATCGTCGACGGTTACGGTGGCCATGCCATCGGGCGCGAGATGCACATGGATCCGTTCCTGCCCAACGAAGGCGCGCCCGGTAAGGGCCCGCGCCTGGTGGTCGGGTCGGTGCTGGCGATCGAGCCGATGCTGACGCTCGGTACCACCGAGACCAAGACGCTCGATGACGACTGGACCGTGGTCACCACCGACGGGACGCGCGCGGCGCATTGGGAGCACAGCGTCGCTGTCACCGAAGACGGGCCGCGCATTCTCACGCTGCGCCCGGAGTAGTTCACCGACGGCTTTTCGGTGAAGTAATCGTTCTAATCAGTCTGGTCGCCTGCGCGATCCTGTATCTCTGAGTGATGAGATCCCGGATCGCGCTGGTCGCCGTCGGTTGCGCGGCCTCGGCCTTGCTCGTCGGCTGCGGTGAGCCGCCGCCGGACGCGCGCTATACGGGATCGGGCAACACCTACGGCACCGCGAACGCGGGTTTCGAGACCTGCATGGTGACCGACGCGGGCGGCGTCGACGACAAGTCGTTCAACGAATCCGGCTGGAACGGGGTGAAAGCCGCGATCGACGCCAACCCCGGCGTCTACGGTTCCTACCGACAATCCAACAGTTCCGCCGACTACGAACCCAACCTGCGAGCCTCGGCCGACGACGACTGCGATCTGGTGATCGGCGTCGGCGGCCTGATGGCCGAGGCGGTGGCACAGGTGGCCGCGGAGTACCCCGATCAGCGTTTCGCGATCGTCGACGCGCACGTCGAGCTGGACAATGTCTACTCGATGGAGTTCAACGCCGCCCAATCCTCTTATCTGGCAGGCTATCTCGCGGCGGGAGTGTCCAAGACCGGCCGGGTCGCCACCTGGGGGGGCATGCAGATTCCCGCGGTGACCATCTTCATGGACGGGTTCGCCGCCGGAGTGGCCGGGTACAACGCGGCGCACGGGACCGCGATCGCCGTGCTCGGCTGGGATGTCGAGGACCAGAACGGTTCGTTCACCGGCAATTTCGACGATACGAGCGCGGGTCGCTCGATCACCGAGAACTTCATCGCCCAGGGCGCCGACGTGATCCACCCGGTCGCGGGACCGGTCGGCATGGGTGGGGCGTCCGCCGTGCAGGACTCGCCGAACGTATCCATGATCTGGGTGGATTCCGATGGCTACGAGGCGGTTCCGGAGTACCAGGACATCATGTTGTCCTCCTCGATGAAGGACATCTCCGCCGCGGTGCGGGTGGCGATCGACAATGCCTTCGGCGACGGCGTCAAGGACGGCCGGTACGTGGGCACCCTGGGCAATGCCGGGGTCGGGCTCGCGCCGTTCCACGATTTCGACGCGAAGGTGCCCGAGCCGCTGAAGCGGGAGCTCACCACTCTTCGGCGCGACATCGTCGACGGCAAGATCGTGATCAATTCCCCGGCCGCCCCGAAGCTGTAGAGGACAGGCGCATGCGACTCGAAGCACAGGGACTGACCAAGGCATTCGGAACGTTTCTCGCCGACGACAGCGTCGATCTGGTGGTCGAACCCGGCCAGGTGCACGCGATCCTCGGCGAGAACGGCGCGGGCAAGTCGACCCTGATGAACATGCTCTACGGCATCCTCGAACCGACCAGCGGTCAGATCCTGATCGACGGCGAGCCGGTGCGGCTGCGATCGCCGGGCGACGCCATCGCCGCCGGAATCGGCATGGTGCATCAGCATTTCAAGCTGGTCGGGCCGTTCAGTGTCGCCGACAACGTGCAGCTGGGTCGCGAACACGTCAAGCGGGGCAGCCTCGATCGGGCGACCGCGCGGCGGGCGGTGCTCGAGGTGTCCGAGCGGTACGGTCTGGCGCTCGATCCCGACGCGATCTGCGAGGACCTGCCGGTCGGCGTGCAGCAGCGCGTCGAGATCGTGAAGGCGCTGTCGGGCCGGACCGATCTGCTGATCCTGGACGAGCCGACCGCCGTGCTCACCCCGCCCGAAGTGGCCGAGCTGCTCGGGATCATCCGCAATCTCACGGACTCGGGGATGTCGGTGATCTTCATCAGCCACAAGCTCAAAGAGGTGAAAGCGATCGCCGACACGATCACTGTGCTGCGGCGCGGGAAGGTCGTGGCCGAGGCGTCGCCGCAGGACAGCGAGGCCGAGCTGGCGGCGGCGATGGTCGGGCGGTCGGTCGTGCTCACCGTGGATCGCCCGCCCGCGCAGCCGGGCGAGATCGCGCTGGACATCAAGGATCTGACGGTGCTGGGCGAGCGGGGGACGCCGATGCTCGATGGACTGAGTTTGGCTGTGCGGGCCGGTGAGATCGTCGGGTTGGCCGGGGTCGAGGGCAACGGGCAGACCGAACTGGCCAGGGCGGTGCTCGGCACCATCACGCCCGAGGGCGGGTCGGTGGAGATGAGCGGGACCCCGGTCACCGGATGGAACCCGTATCGGCGGATCGTCGCCGGGCTCGGCTATATCCCGGAGGATCGTGGCCGCGACGGGCTGGCCGCCGATTTCACCGTCGCCGAGAACCTCGTCCTCAATCAGTACCGCGACAAGCCGCTGTCGAATCACGGGGTGGTCGACGCGGCGGCGGTGCGTTCGCTGGCCGACAAGGCCATCGCCGATTTCGACATCCGTACCAGGGGGCCGGGGGAGCTGGTGTCGGCGCTGTCGGGCGGCAATCAGCAGAAGGTGGTGATCGCGCGCGAATTCTCCAGGCCGCGTTCGGTTCTGATCGCCGCGCAACCGACGCGAGGAGTCGACGTCGGCGCCATCGAGTTCATCCATCGCCGGCTGGTCGCCGAACGTGACTCGGGGACAGCGGTTCTGCTCATCTCCGCGGAGCTGGACGAGATCCTGGCCCTGTCCGACCGCATCGCCGTGATCCACAACGGGCAGATCGTCGGCGTCCTGGCCCCGGACACGCCACGCGAGATCATCGGTCAGCTGATGGCAGGCCATCGTCCCGCCGATCCGGCACCCGCGAGCTGAGGACACCCATGCCGAGTACGACCATCGAGCCGGACATCGACTCCCCCGGCGAGCGTAAGCCAGAAAAGCGCGACGTAGGCCGCACGTTCGTGGGGTACTTGACCGAGGCCAACAGCGTGATGGTGACGATCTATTCGTTGCTGCTGGCCTTCGCGATCGGCGCCCTGTTGATCATCGTCTCCGACGCGGCGGTGCGGGGTGCCTGGGGCTACTTCTTCAATCGCCCCGCCGATGCGCTGAGTTTCTCGTGGCAGGCGGTGAGCGCGGGATATCGCGACATGTTCGAGGGCGCGATCATCGACTTCGGGCGGGTGAGCCAGTACACCGACGGTGACGCCACCCTGGCCCAGGTGCTGCGCCCGATCTCGGAGACGCTCACCTACGCGACCCCGCTGATCTTCACCGGGCTCGCCGTCGGTCTGGCGTTCCGGGCCGGACTGTTCAATATCGGCGGGCACGGGCAGTTCATCCTCGGCATGCTCGGCGGCGTGATCGTCGGGTTCGCGCTCGACCTGCCGCCGCTGCTGCATGTTCCGCTGGCCCTGCTCGCGGGGGCGCTCGCCGGCGGTGTGCTCGGCGCCATCCCCGGTGTGCTCAAGGCGAAAACCGGCGCGCACGAGGTGATCTCGTCGATCATGCTGAACAATATCGCCACCTATTTCCTGCTCTGGGCGTTGAGCACCACGTTCATCCACTCGACGACCTCGCAGGAACTGGTCTCCAAGCAGGTGGACTTCTCCGGCCGATTGCCCCGGTTGCTCGGCTGGGCGGGCTCGGGTCTGCGGGTCAGCGTGGGGCTGTTGCTCGGGCTGGCGCTCGCGGCCGGAATCTGGTGGCTGTTGCGCAAATCCACCTTCGGCTACCGGATCCGGGCGGTCGGCGCCAATACGCACGCGGCGGAGACGGCGGGTATCGATATCGGGCGCACGTTCATCACGACGATGGCGGTGTCGGGCGGGCTGGCCGGGTTGGGCGGTGCCGCACTGGTACTGGGACTCAACCCCTACACGGTGAATCCGGGTACGGTCGCCGAATTCGGGTTCGACGGGATCACCGTCGCGCTGCTCGGGCGGGCCCATCCCGGCGGCATCGTGGCCGCCGCACTGCTGTTCGGTGCGTTGAAATCGGGCACGCTGCACATGCAGCCCGCCATTCCGGTCGAGATGTCCACGCTGTTGCAGGCGGTGATCGTGCTGTTCGTCGCCGCGCCCGCGCTGGTGAAAACCCTGCTGCACCTGCGCACACCGCGCGGTGGTCTCAACACTCTGGAAGCGAGGGGCTGGTGAGTACCACCACCGCGTCACCGGCCGTCACGGCCGAAGCCGTCCGGCACAATGTGGCCGGGGTGGTGCTCATCGTGCTCGGCATCGGTCTCGGCGTCCTCGGCCTGCTGTTCGTCGAGGGTGGGCGCACGACCACCTTCCGGTTGGATCAGACCGTCGAAAGTGGTTGGACCGTCGACACTCTCACGATCGTGCTGGTCCTGAGTGTGGTGACGGTGGTGCTCGGTGGGGTGCTGGCGGCGCGGCCGCTCTCGCGGCGCGCGCACGGGGCGATCGTCGGCATCGCGGTGGCGGCCCTGGTGATCGCGGCGCTGTCGTGGGTGGTCACGCCGGGTGTCGGCTTCCCGGTGGAGTTCGTGCTGGCGTCGACGCTGTTCCTGGCGCTGCCGTTCATCTTCGGTGCGCTGTCCGGCGTGGTCTGTGAACGGTCGGGCGTGATCAACCTCGGCATCGAGGGACAGTTCCTGGCGGGCGCGTTCACCGCGGTGCTGTTCTCGTCGATCATGGGCAGCCCCTACGCCGGGATTCTGGCCGCGGTGATCAGCGGCATGCTGTCGACGCTGCTGCTGGCCTGGCTGGCGACCCGCTTCGAGGTGAACCAGCTGGTCACCGGTGTCATTCTCAATCTGCTCGCGCTGGGGCTCACCGGCTTCCTGTTCGAACGGCTCATGCGCATGGACCATTCGCTCAACCAGCCGAGCACGGTGCCGCGCATCGGTGGGTTCCTCCACGACATCGGCCTGGGCTTCCTGACCGACATCCCGGTGCTCGGGCCGGTGCTGTTCGACCAGAACCTGTTCGTCTATGTGGCGCTGGCCTGCGTGTTCGGGCTGTCGTATCTGCTGTTCCAGACCCGCTGGGGCCTGCGCACCCGCGCCGTCGGCGAACATCCGGCCGCGGCCGACGCCGCGGGCATCGACGTGAACCGCCTGCGCTTCTGGAATGTCACCTGTGCCGGCGCCCTGTCGGGGTTCGGCGGCGCCTTCTTCACCATCGCCAACAACGTGACCTTCAGCAAGAACATGACCGCCGCGCTCGGCTTCGTGGCCTTGGCGGTGATGATCGTCGGCCGCTGGAAGCCGGTCGGCGCCCTGCTGGCCGCCCTGCTGTTCGGCTTCTCCAGCGCCCTGCAACGCTTCCTCAACACCATGCCGGGCAACCCGATCCCCACCGAGTTCCTCGGCATGCTGCCCTACATCGTCACCCTGGTCGTGGTCGCCGGATTCATCGGAAAGGCGGTCGCACCCGCGGCCGACGGCATCCCGTACCGGCCGGGCGACAAGTAGTCAGCCTTCGAGCAGGACGGTGACCGGGCCGTCGTTGGTGAGTTCGATCTGCATGTGGGCGCCGAATTCTCCGGTGGCGACGGTGGCGCCCAGTTCGCGGAGTGTTTCGGCGAAGGTGTCGACGAGGGGTTCGGCGAGGGAGCCGGGGGCGGCGGCGTTCCAGGACGGGCGCCGGCCCTTGGCGGTGTTGGCGTAGAGGGTGAACTGGCTGACCACCAGGATGGGGGCGTCCAGGTCGGCGGCGGAGCGTTCACCGTCGAGGATGCGCAGGCGATAGGCCTTGTCGGCCAGAGCTTTCGCGGTGGCCGCGGTGTCGGTATGGGTAGCGCCGACGAGGGCGAGGAGGCCGTGGGGGACACCCGTCGCCGCCGGATCGATGCGGCCGACCACCTGATCGTCGACGCTCACCTGGGCGCTGGTCACACGTTGCAGCAGTACTCGCACAGTTCCGATCATGCCGGGTGACCGCGCCGGGCGGCATCCCGGGGCGATGTATCCGTCGGTGCGATCAGCACGGGTCCACTGGTCACAGCGTGCCGATTCAGTCCTTGCCGAAGAAGAGGATATTCGGGCCGTAGTCGGTGAGCGGGGCCTTCTCCGCGGACTGGCGGATGCCCGCGCCGGGGAGCTCGGTGACCTTGGCGAACATCTCGGCATTGCCGAAGGCGGCTCTGACCTGGGTTTCGGAGGCGTAGTCGGCGCCGTAGTCGGCCAGGGTCGCGAAATCCAGGGGGGCCAGCGGGGTCTCGAGGGGTGCCTGGCCCGCCGGCCTGCCGAGCGCGGCGTACTGGGTGGCGACGCCGTTGTCGTAGAGGCACAGTTCGTAGGAGATCTTCTCGATCGTGGCGACAGTGAGGACCGGCCATTTCATCGAGAGGGCCACGGCGAGTGGGTGTTTGCCGAGGGCGCCGATCTCCCAGTTGAGGCTCTTCACCGAAATCCAGCTGCCCGAAGACTTTTCGACGAGCACCACATCGGCGCCGAGCTCGGTCTCGAGGTTGGTCTTGGGTTCTTTGACGCCCCAGTGCTTGTCGTGCACCCCGGCGAAGCGGCCTGCGTCGACGGGATTCGCGCCGTCCTGGGCGTACGCGGCGACGATCGCGGCGCGTACCTGGTCCAGCGCGTCCGGCGCCGAGCACCGGACGGCGATCGCGCCGTAGGTCGCGGAGATCTCGACCGGTCGCGACGGCGGCTCCGGCATCGCCCCTGCCGCAAGGGGTTTGAGACCGACCAGGGCCAGCCGCCAATTGATCTCGTCGATCGTGGCCAGGTCGCCACCCGACTGGTACAGGATCTGCTGCTGGGTGAGCCGCCCCGCGCGTTCGAGGGTCGGTGCGCCCAGTTTCACCAGCGCCTGCGTGGTCTTGACGGTGAGATCGAGCTCCTCGACCCGGGTTTCCCGCAGTTTCGCCGTGCTCGCGGTGGTGGTCACCTCGGAATACAGGGTGCGGTAGCTCGCGATGGCCTGCTTGCGTGAGCGCCCCACCATCAGGGTGCGCAGCAGAGTGCTCAGACTCGCCAGGTACTTGCCCGGTTGTTCGGAAGCGCGCGCGTACATCGCCGCCCGAATCCGGACCGCCGACTCACTGGCCGCCACCGCCGCGTCGTGATCGAGCCGCATCAACCACACACCGCACTTGGACAAACCGTCGGCGCACATGGCCGAAACATCCGGGTAGTCCTGCGCGACCTGCCGATACGCCGAACAGGCGCTGCGAATGGTGTTCGTCGCGAGCTGCCGGTGCCCGACCAGCCGTGTCGCCTGCTCGAACAACCGCAACGCGTCCTGCAACGCACCCGCGTACTCGTAGGAGACGTACCCCCCGACCAGCCAGTGCAGCCGGATCGCCACCGCTTCCTGCGCGGGCTCCAGCGCCTCCGCCGTGCGGTCGCGCCCCGACGGATCATCCCTGGTCGTGAGCAGACCCTGTGCGAGCTCGGTCAGTGATCCGGCCAAGCGCAGGTAGTCGTCGGCGTGCTGGCTGCGGGTGTTGGCGCGATTGGCTGCCACGCGCCGTTCGAGGCCGCTCAGATCGGTCATGAGCAGTTCCATCGCGACGTCAAGCTGGGCACCCATCGTTCGTTCGTTCATGGCCGTCCGGCGGCCGCTAGCGCTTTGATCGAGTCTGTCACAGATCGGTGTCGGCTGCCGGATCGTTCGCCGGAACCGGCTGTTCATCCGGCATCGGTGCCGGTGTTTCCTTGGTGCTGTGCATATTTCGCATTGCTCACTAGAATGCGATGCGATCGAGTCGGCTGCGAGAGTCGGCGGTGGGGTGCTTCGAGGAGCGGTTAGCGTGGGCGATTCTCCCTGGTCAGGACTGGCCAGTAAGGCAAAAGTCAAGGTCGAGACGGGAGCCGCGCTCGAGGCGGCCAAGGCGTGCAGTACGGCGATCGAGGTGTTCAAGGGTTGCCAGAATCTGTTCCGCGACCACGACCTCAACAACTACGACGAGTCCAAGCTGGGCGGCAGCCAAGTCGACGCGGGTCCGCCGCTGCGGACCAAGTTCATCTCCGAGGCCACCCAGGCCAAGGACCTGCTGGGGCGCTATATCGACTCGCTCGAAGACCTGGTCTCGATGTTCAAGGCCGCGGGCGAGTCCTACACCGACACCGACAAGGGCTCCGGCGACAACATCGCCGCGCTCAAGGGTGATCTGAAGAATGTGAACTCCTCGCCGGGTGCCAAGGATATGAAGGGCGAGGTCTCCCAGGCCGGTGGTTACACTCCGGCCCACTGGGAAGTCGATGTCAAGGTGCGGCAGGGCACCGGCATGGAAATCAAGATGGAGAAGCACAACTACGACATCGAGACCGCGAACGTGCCCAAGCACGCGGGCACCGCGACGGCGGAATCGGGCGGTGTGCGGATACCCGTCCGCGCCGCGGACAACATGTCCTGGCGTGACATGTACGACCTCGGTCAGCGGCTGTCCTGGCAGGAGGTGGCCAACGACGCTCCGATCTGGGAGGCGATGGCCCATGCCGTGCACGGCGCCGCCTACAACCTCGAGCAGAAGCTCGGTGAGATCACCCGCGACCGGTGGGAGAGCCAGGGCGGTGACGCCGCGTTCGCCGCGATCTCCACGTTCGGCAAGTCGGCGATGACCGCGAGTGACTCCTTCACGATGATGCAGCAGAACCTCGAGTACACCGCGAACTGGTTGTACGCGACCAAGGTGTCTATGCCGATCGACAAAGAAGACAAGTGCGACGACGATCTGCAGGAGAACCGCGATCGGTACAAGCGCCACTACGTCGACGGTGTCGGGCAGACCGAGAAGCTCTTCCCCGCGGCCGCGGAGCCCGCGGCGCCGAAGGGGCCGGTGAAGCCGCCGGAGAACAACAACAATAATAACAACAACAATAATAATAATAATAACGGCAACAGTAATAACAACGGCAATAACAATGCCGGTGGTAACAACAACTCCGGTGGTAGCGGAAATTCCGGTGGCAGTGGCAATTCCGGGGGTGGGAGCCAACAGCAGGCGACGTCGCCGGCCGCCGTGGCTGCCCAGCAAGCGGCGCAGCAAGCTGCCCAGCAGGCGGCCGCGGAGCTGCAGCAGAACGGCACCAACGGTTCGCAGCAGGGCGCGAACGGTCAGACGGCGGGTTCCATCGGATCGAACGGATCCACCGGGTCGTCGGCAGGGTCGAGCGGGTCGGGGTCGGGCGACATGTCCAGCATCCTGTCCTCGGTGATGTCGGCGGTGACGTCCGCGGTGTCCTCGCTCACCCAGGCGCTGCCCTCGCTGGCCACCGCGCTGCAGCAGGTGTCCGCCGACACCAGCGGTACCGGCGCCACGTCGGGCCTGCCCGATTTCACCCAGCTGGGCAACCTGTTCGGGCAGTTCCCCGACCTGACCGAACTGCTGTCGCAGTCGCCCGAGATCAACCAGCTGATCGCGGACAACCCCGCCCTTTCGCCGCTGGCGGAGTTGCTCGGCATCGATACCGCGACGACGGCCGTCGACGGAGCGGGACTGCCGCAGGAGAGCACCGAAACGGCTGCGGGCGAAGCATTCCCGCGTGCCTCGCTGCCCGACTTCTCCAATCTCTCGGGTCTGGGCGAGGTCGTCACTCCGCTCACCGGCCTGCTCGCGGAGTCGATGGCGACCGAAGCGCCCGCGCAAGTGGTGGAAGCGCCCGCGCAAGTTGTCGAAGTGCCGGTCGAATCCGTGGAAGTCGGCGCCGCCGGCTCGCTCGCGCACGCGCGGCCGGAGGCGCAGGCGTGACGCGCAAGTGGGAGCTCACCGACATCGAATTCCGGGTGCTGTGGCAGCGATTCGTCGGCACCGATCTGCCGCGTCCGCTCACCTTCCAGACCAGGACTCGCCTGCACGAGGACTACGAGGAGGAGAAGTACCAGGTCTGGCAGCGTCTGCAGCACACGGTCGATCCGACGCTTCGCTCGGTCTTCGATGTGCTGGAACGGCCGGAAGTATATGTGCGGCTGCGTGGTTGGAACGATCGTGCGCGTGACGACGCCGACCAGTGGCTCAAGGCCAGGGCCGCGCGAGCCGGTGCCAACGGATACCTGGTCTACCAGCTCCCCGGTGAAACCCCTACCCACAGTGGTGGTTACACGGTGGTCGACATCGGTCCTCACGGTCTGGCCGACGCCATCGTCGACCTGATGCCGACCACCGGTGCGGGCACGGGCGGGATGATCCCGCTGCTCACCGACGCGAGCGCAGGCGCCGGCGACGAGTACGGGCAGCGATCCTCGATGTTCTTCGAAGAAGCCGACACCTCGATCGTCGAGCGCAGCACCGAGTTCTTCAACCGTTCCGCCGACCGCACCGGAACCATCAACATCCTGCAGAATCAGTCCATGTTCGGCTCGCGCGGGATGCATCGCGACATCCTGGTGTGGCGCGATCTTCCCGACGACGGACGCTATGTCATCGAACTCCCCAGCGAGAATCCCATCGCCACCCCGATGTCGCGATCGGACCTGACCGAGAAGGTCAACACGTCCATCCAGCGGATGATGTCGCGCGTGGAATCGCATTGGGAAGCAAGCGCATAGGGGCCGCGAGGTACCCACCGTTCACAGCGCTTTCATCCCGG
The DNA here is from genome assembly GCF_053608825.1 of Nocardia sp. NPDC055002. Classification (NCBI taxonomy): domain Bacteria; kingdom Bacillati; phylum Actinomycetota; class Actinomycetes; order Mycobacteriales; family Nocardiaceae; genus Nocardia; species Nocardia sp. NPDC055002. The sequence goes on along the minus strand of NZ_JBSGWE010000003.1, from coordinate 400,416 downwards.
GTTCGTTCCGTCGTGCGAGGCTGTTGCGCACGCGAAAGAGTTGTGGTGTGCTCAGAGCCACCACTCGTGGAGGGATGAGGGCGATGGGCACCTTCGAGTACGACGCCGACGATTTCCGGACCGCGGCCGGAAAATCGCGCAACGTCAGCACGCAACTCACCGGCATCATCAATACGCTGAACAGCTCGCTCAACGGCCGCGGAAACGTCTGGGGCAACGACAAACTCGGTCAGAGCTTCAACGACGGCCCCGGCGGCAACGACGGTTACGACTCCTCGTGGACCAACACCAGCGACAACGTCAAGACGATGGCGAAGTCCATGGGCGAGTTCGCCGACGGTCAAACCGAAAGCGCCGACTACATCGACAAGATGGAAAAGGGCAACCGCGACGGCTTGAAGTAGCCGCGCAGTCGGTCAACTCGCGTCCGGGATACCGAGGCCCGGCAGATGCAGGCTGCTGTTTCCGGCACGCTCGACCCAGCCCTGGTAGACCAGCGTCAGCGGGGAGTCGATGCCGAAGCCGTCGCGGAGTCCGGTGACGGTGATCGCGGCGAGCCGGCGGTAGGCGTCGGTGTCGACCGGCCAGGGGAATTCGGCCCACCAGTTGTCGCAGTGGTCCTGGTCGGGTTGGCGCCAGCCGGCCCGGGTGATAGCTCGCCAGCCTGCGTCGTCGGGGCGGGATGCCGGGTCGAGCCAAGCGTTGCCGGGGAGTTCGGCCAGGACCGATTCGCTCGTCTTGCGAAATTGTGCAAAGCGGCGCGAACCGGATGGTGCCACTTCGCCGATCACCAGAACTGTGGTGTCGGGGGCGGCGGCGAGCTCGTTTGCCAGCCCACGGGCGAACTCTTCCCAGTCGGTCACAGTAGGCCCTGGTTGTCGAGTTGGAGGTTACGGTCGTCTGCGGCGAGGCGGGTATTGGTGACCAGGTTCAGCCAGATCGACGCGGTGGAGAGGATGAGGACGACGGTCGTTTCGGCGCCTGCCCATCGAATTTGCGGGGTCGGTGCTTTGACCTGCGCGGTCGGCTCACCGAGGCGCTCGCTGATCGCCTGCGCGTAGTCGACGAAAGCTGTTTTCACTGCGTGCTTTTCGCTCGCCTCGGCGTAGTCGGTGAGCTGCAGCTCGATGCGGGTTACATCGCCACTTTTGGCTTGGATGGTCCCGCTGTCGGGGCCGAATCCGGTGTCGAGCATGATTCGGCGCGGTCGGCTGGAGATGGTGTGCCAGCCGAATTGTTCGACAATCGAGGGGGCATCGTCGATGTTCCATGACCAGTCGAGGGCGGCCAGTCTGTCGGAGAGATCGGCGGCGTCGGCGGATGGCATCGTTCGCCATGTGGTCATTCGCTTGCCTTCCTGTTGTCTTGGAGCGCGAGGCCGGTCATGGGAGCCGCGAGTGCGCCATCCTCATCCCATTGACGTCGGAGTAACAGCCGGTGGTGTCTGTCGTAGTGGTGTTCTTCGCTGATCCGGCCGTCGGGGCGGTACCGGTACCAGGATCCGATGGGGCCGGTGGGGCTGTTGACACCTTCGTGGCGGACCTTCCCCTTGACTGATTCGGTATAGAGGCCGTCGGGATAGCCGTCGCGATAGTCCTGGATGTATTTGGGGGCGTGGACTCGTCCGGTGAAGGGGTGACCGTTGTGCTGGAGGGCACCGGATTCGGCGGCTGTGAGCGTGGGATCGTCATGGGCCAGGTCGGGGTGTGTCTCGGCGGGGTAGGCGGTGAGCTCGCCGTTGTCGTCCCAGCGCTGTTGGCGGAGAGTCTTCCCGGAGTCGTCGGCGATCGCACGGTGTCGTGGTGTGCCGTCCTGGTTCCAGGTGATCTGAAGACCGATGGGGTTTCCCCGGTGATTGACCCAGGCGTGGTCGCGTGCGCCGTCCCAGTGCCAGGCGAATTCAGGCCCGTCGCGGTAGCCGTCGAGGTGCCATTCGATTTCTACTATGGGCCCGTCCGCGTAGTTGTAGCCGTATCCGACCGCTTGGCCGGTAAACGGTCGGCCGTGGTAGGTGTTGAGGCCGTCGTGGTTCTTGTCGTAGACGAGTCCGGGGTCTTTGTGGTTGACGGCGCTCGGGAGGAGGGGTTTGGCAAGGGCTGCGGCGTCGAAGTCTTCGACGAGAACTCCGGCGGAGTCCCAGCGTTTACGGTGTTGGAGATAGCCGCTCGTGTCGTAGTTGTCTTCTTGGATGAGCGTGCCGTCGGGGGACCAGTAGCGCCAGTCGTCGTACTTGAATCCGCGCCTGTACCAGCCTGAGTGCCGCCGTGTTCCGTCCGGATACCAGGCGGTGCAGCTTTGTTCGCGGTAGCCGTTCTCGTAGGAAGTGTTTTCGATTTCGGTGAAGTCGGGCAGGTATTCGACTGTTTCACCGGTGAATGGTTCGCTGCGGTAGTAGACCCGTCCGTCCACCGTGGTCAGTTCGGGGTCATTGATGTCGATGAACAGCGACACGCGACTTTCCTTCCCGCTCATTCGCTTCTCAGAAATAGGACAGGAACGCCGCGTCGAAATCGGGGTCGCGGGTGTCGAAGTTCTGGGGAGCGTAGTCGAGGGCGCGGACGTGTTCTATGAACTCGGTGGGCAGGACGAGAGCCTGCTCGGCGAGGTACTTCAGCGAGTCCTCGCGCCAGATCCAGACGCCGTCGGAGTACAGGGAGGGGCCGCCCTCGATGTCGGCGTCTCTGGTGAACAGGTCGGGGGATTCGCCCATGACGTCGAAGATCGCGCGAACCTTGCGCATGTAGTTCAGAATCCGGTCGCGGTCGCCCTCGACGGTACCGGTGGGCGCGTCGAAGACCGAGGGCAGCTCGTCGTGCCCGCGCTCGTACATCTCGCGGTACATGGCCACCGGCTTCAATTCCATTGCGTGCGTCCCGTTCTCGATATCATGGAGTCTGTGTCCGGCTCGGCGTGCTCGTCGGCTCGGGGTGCCCCGTCGTGCCAGCGCTTCGGCGTGCCCCGACCCCGATCCTTCGCCCGCACCGGCTGGTCGTCAAGTCGCCCGCGCGGGGTTCGTTCCGGCTGCCTGGCGTTCATTCTGTCGTCACCACGGATTCGTCGGTAGCTGTCACTCTGTTGCGCAGGCGAACGAGTTGTGGTGTGCTCGACCGGGCATCACTATTGAGGGATGAGGGGCGATGGCGACGTTCACGGGCTCGAGTTGGTGACGTAGCGCTCCATGATCGATCTCCCATCTGGGCTGCATTGGCTCTCGATTCTTGCCGGCATGGAGTGGCCGGAGGGCAATGAAGACGAGATGTGGGCCATGGCCGAGGACTGGCGCACGGCCGCAGACAGTCTTCGTGGCCTGGTAGACGACGTCGATGCCGCCAAAGATGCTGCGTTCAAGGCGTATCCGCAGGGCGACGGCGTCGAGGACATGCTCAAGGCCTTCGAGGGGATGGCCCGCGGCGATCAGTCGGTGACCAAGCTGGGCGAACTGTTCGACATCCTCGGCGACTCGGTGTATCAGACCGGCACCGAGATCGAATACACCAAGATCATGTTTCTGTCGTCGCTGGGCTTGCTGGCGCTGGAAATCGCTGCGGCGTGGATCTTTCCGCCGACGGCTCCCGCGGTGGAGGCCGCCGCGATCGGCGTAACCCGCGTGGTGGCGCGAGGAATCTTCGGACGCGTGCTGGCCGCGATCCTGCGGCACGGCGCGAAGGCCGTGATCACCCGGGTCCTGAAGTTCGTCGGCCAGCACGTGGCGATCGACACGGCGCTGGGCACCCTGCAGGAACTCGGCGTCCAGCAGTGGCAGGTGGATCAGGGCCACCGCAAGGAGGTCGACTGGAACCAGGTCAAGGCGGCCGCGGTCTCGTCCGCCGCTGGTGGTCTGGCGGCCGGTCCGTTCGGCAACTTCCTCGGCAAGCGGCTCGGCGACGGCATGTCGCCCTGGCTCAAGGGCGCGATCACCGGCACCGGTGCCGGTCTGGTCGGCGCGGGCGGCGGCATGCTCGGCCAATTCGGGTACGAGGGTATGACCCAGGGGTGGGATCAGGCCTGGAACAACCTGAAGACCGCGGCGTCCGACCCGCTGATGTGGAGTGCGGGCGCCACCAACGGCGGGCTCTCGGGACTGAACAAGGCCGGGGCGAATTCCGCGTGGTCGGCGATGAAGCCCGGGTTGTTCGAACGGCCCAGCTTCAGCTCGCAGGTTCGCGATGCCATGTCCGGCCACGACCTCGGAACATTCGGGCAGAACGACGGTGCGGGCGGCGACGGGTCGTCCAACCGTCCCGGTGGTGAGGGCGAGAACCGGGCCGGAGCCGACGACGAGGCGACCGGTGCCGGTGGCGACGACGGCGTGCGCGCGGGTGCGGGCGACGACACCATGGGCGGCGAGGGCTCGGGCGAGTCGCGAGCCGGTGCGGGTGACGACAGTCAGTCGATGCGCCCCGCGGGCAGCACGCAGTCGCCCGAGAGCGAAGCCCAGGGGCCGACGAATTCCGAAGAGGGACGGGCGAATCAGCAGTCCGGCGACGACGGGCAGTCCTCGGCCGAAGGCGGTGCGGCGGCTGGGCGCCAGGACTCCAAGCCCGAGGTGCAGGGCGGCGAATCGCAGGCGGGCGACGGTGGTCGTCAGGACGGAGGCGGCCGTGCCGAAGGGGAAACCCCTGCGGCGCAGTCGGATTCCGGGCAGGACAAGTCTCGGGCCGGAGAGGCCGAGCAGGCCGATGGTGCGAGCGTCGGCGAGGGCACGCGCACCGACGCGCAGTCGAGTGGTCAGCCGGTCACTCAGGTCAACGACACTCCGGCGACCAACCGGGACACCGCGACGCAGGCCGGGGCGCCGGTCGGCGCCGGTATGACGGGTGCCGGTCCCGCGGCGACGGCGGGGCCCTCGCCCGCCGCGACCGGTCAGGCGCCGGTCACCAATCAGGCCGCGACGCCGACGACCGGTCAGCCCGCCGCGAGTCCCGCTCAAACACCCAGTGCCCCGGCGCAATCGACGCCGCAGCAGTCCACTCCGGGCCAGCAGTCGACGCCCGCGCAGGGTTCGCAGCCCGCGGCCCGCCCCGGCGCGCCGGAAGTCCGCGCGGGGCTGACCGACGGCGTGCAGCCCGGATCCGACATTCGTTCCGGCGCACCGGAAGTCAGAACCGATAACCCGACTGTCGACGAGTCGGGGGTGGCGGACCCGCAGGGCACCGCCGAAGATCCCGGTGCGACGGGTCGACCCGACGGTGAGAGCCGCGCGGGTGTCGGTGAACAGCGCGGCGCCGGTGTGGCCGAGACGCCGCTTCAGGGGTTGCAGGCTGCGCCGGGCGAAGCGCCGCCGACCCGCGCGGGCGAGCCCGAGGCAACCGCCGACCGGACTCGGGTCGGCGATTCCGAGGTTCGGCCGGAGGCCGATCCGCTGGCCGAAATTCCGCCGGTGGTGCCGATCGTCGGTGCGGATCCGGGCGCGAGCGCGGCTCGGCCGGGCCCGGAAACGGGTCGTCCCGGGCGAGCGGGGGCCGACGACGCCGCCTCGCCGCGGGACCGCGCCGACTCCGGCGATGATCGCAGGCAACCGCAGCCCGACGACAACGACAGCGGCCCGGTCTATGACACCCAGCTGCCCAACGGCCAAGGCGTCGTACACCATCCGACCGGCACGGCTATCGGTGAGGACGCCCGCACGCACCGGGTGAGTGAGAACGTCCGCAACGACGGCTCCCACGACGTGGTCGTGCACGGGCGGCGCGACGGTTCGGTGACTCCGAGCAACGGGGACCCGGTCCACCCGCGCGACATCGTCGACGCGATCCGCAGCAACCCGAATTACGTTCCAGGAACGCCTATCCGGCTGCTCTCCTGTCACGCGGGCAACAGCAAGGGCTGGGCGCAGTACATCGCCGACCAGCTCGGCGTCGATGTCACCGCGCCGACCGATCGAGTCGGTGTGCGGCGCGAGCCCGGCTCCGATCCGGTGATCGATCGCGGTGGCCAGTGGCGCACGTTCAGCCCGGAGTCCGCGACGACGCCGAGCGATACACCCTCGCCCAGAACGGATTCCGATCCGTCCGATACTCGCGATCGCGACACTCTCGACGGCGACGGACCACCACTGGATCGCGAGCTCGTCGACTTCATGAGCGACCAGGACCCGCCGACCCGCCCGACCGCGATGTCGTTCCTCCAACCCGAACCGGGGACCGTCAACGCACCGTTCAGCCGAACGCCCGGTGTCGACGCGCATCTGCTGGGCGTGCTGGATCCGAACGACCCGATGGTGCAGACCGCGGGCGATCCACCCCGGATCACCCATGTCGGCGGGGAGCCGATCGACGAGTTCTCCCACCGGCTCAGTGCCGAGCGCGGCCAGGCGTTCGTCGACGCGTCCACGCCGGACGCGGCCTTGGTCGCCGACTACGAGCAGCACAAGGCCCAGCAGAAGGCGCTGGAAACCGCGAAGTCCGACAAGGGCCGGGCGGTGCGCGATGCCGCGATGGCCCTCAAGGACGCCCGGACAGCACACACCCGCGCTGTCGAGGCCGCCGCGGACGCACGCAACCGCGGCGCCGAGGACGCCGACGCGCTCGACCGCGCCGCCGAGGAGGCCGCGGACGGGGTGCAACGCGCGGAGGCAGGCGTCGCGGACGCCAAGGAGCAGGCCGCGGCGGCCAAGACCGCCCTCGACAACTTCCTGGCCGCCGACGCTGCCGAATCCGAGGCGGGCAATTCGCCCGCCAAGCGCTTGGAGAAGGCCGAAGCCGAGCGGCTGCCCGGCAAGCGGCGGGGCCACGTCACCTCCATCACCATCGACCGCCTGACCGGTCGCGTGTACGAAGCCGCCAACGGCACCTCCGAGCAGCGCATCCACCCCAGCGAGCTGCACCCGACGCTGCACGACAACGTCGCCCGCTACCAGGACCCCACCGACGCCTACCACAACGGGCGCGACCAGGCCCATTTCCCGCACGCGGACAACCCGCTGGGCCACGCCGAAGTGCGCGGCACCAACGCCGCCCTGCACGATCGGGAACTGCTCAACCAGCAGCGTGACCCCGGCGATCAATTGCCGACCGACTTCGACGGCCTCGCCTCGATCCTCAATTCACCGTTCGTCCCCAGCCGTGGCGTCGAAGCACCTTGCTGTGCGAACTGCACCCGGGTGGTGCAGGGCACCGAGAGCACCGCGGGCCACATCATCGACGAAGGGGCACCCCGGGTCGACCCGCTGCGGCACGCCGATCTCGAACAGGCGGCCAGGGACGGCAATCCCATCGAACCCCGGTTGGTCTCACCCGAATATCCGGAGACCGACTTCATGGGCGACGACGATGATGTCGCGGGTCCGGATCGCGGGTCCGACGATTCGGTGCCGCCGGGGATGTTCCGTGGGGAAGATGGGCTGTTGCACCGGCCCGGGGATCGAACAGACAGTTATCGGGATCCGGATGGGACCTGGCATCACGTCGATGACCCGGCGGGCACCAAGCGCAATGTCAACTTCGGCCTGCACGGGCCCGGCGGGGCGTTCGTCAAGGATCACCTGAGCAGCGCCGACTACCTGTACGACGCGATGAAGGGCGATTCGGATTCGCACGAGATGCGCGATCCGGACCGGGCCGCCGAGCTGGAAGCCGCGTCGGAGCGGCGCCTCGAACTGCAAACCGAACGTGACGGCGTTCGGACCGAGCTCAAAAAGCTCATGGCCGAGTTCGAGATCAAAGAGGCGAAAGAGCTCGCTCCCAAGCGTCTTTCCGAAGCGATCCAGAACCTGCGTCAGGAAATCCGGTCCGATGCCACACTGAGCCCGGACGAACGGACCGCCAGGCTCGAGCTGCTCGGCGATCTGGAAGACACCGCCACCGACTACAACGATCTCGGTCGCGAGATGATCGAGGTGTCAAAGACGCTCGGCGAGGTGGCCGGAATCGACTTCGCGCTCGATCCGGATGCTCGCCCGCGTGCCGTGCTGCTGACGCCCTTCGAAGGTGCGTTCGACGGTGCCGGTGTGGTCGACATCGCCGCCTACGTGCCGCGCGCCGACGCGGACTCGGCGCCGACCCTGGTCGTCGTGGAGGCCAAGGGTGTGGGCTCGGTCCTCGGCGGCTCCAAAATCGCACAGGCGGAGCAGGGTTCGCCGGAATACCTGCGGCGCACCTTGGACATGGATCGCAATCTCGCGCAGATCCTCAACGAGACTCCCGACCAGATGGTGGCCCGGGGCATCGACCCCGACAGCGCCGAGGGTCGCGCGCTGACCGACGCCGTCGCCGACCTGCGGCAAGCGATGGAAGACGGCACCCTGCAGGTCGAGTACCGGCTGGTACATACTGCCGCCGACGGAACAATCACCGTCACCGAGCTGCTGCTCCAGCGCGACGGCGTGAATGTGCTCGCCGATGTTCCGTTGCCGTTCGGCGCCGATCCGAATGCGCTCGACCGTGGCGACGACTCGCGCGACGACGACATCGATTTCATGGATGACGACGATCTGCCGCCCAGCGATACACCGGATTCACCGGACAGCGATCCGCCTGAGCTCGCCCCCGCGATGTCGAAGGTCCAACCTGTGCCCGCCGTCGGCGAAGAGCTGGGGTCGAGCGATATGCCCGCCGCGAAGGCACACCTGCTCGGCGAGCTGACCGGAGACATAGTCCGGGATGGCGACGGTTACATCACCAAGGTCGACGGTGAGTACGTCGACGAACTCGTGCGCCGGGTGGCTGCCGAGCGGTTGCCCTTGTACGCGGCGGTCAGCGAAACGGCGGACCGGCAGAAGGCTGCCGATATCGCGGCGACCAAGCCAGAAAAGGCCCGTCTCGCTGACGAATTGGACGCCGCCAAGCGTGCGCGAGGCATCGCGAATCGCAATCTGAAAGGTGCGGCGCCCGAGGATCTCAGTACCTTGACCGAGATTCGCGACCAGGCGAATGAAAAGTTCGAAGCCTTGGAGAAGAAGGCCGCGGCGGCGAAATCCGCGTTCGGTGAGGCGAATGGGCGGGCGAACCCGATCGGACCTGTGGTGGCCGTCACGATCGATCGTCTGACCGGGCGCGTCTATGAAGCGGCGAACGGCGCGCCGGAATCCGGCCTCCGCGTCCCTGACCTCCACCCGAGGTTGTACGAAAACGCCGAAGCGACCGGTCAAGATATGGCCGAGCTGGCCAAGGGCAACAAGGACGCGAGGGTGTGGGATCACGGCGACGATCCGCTTCGCCATGCCGAGGTTCGCACGACCAACGAAGCGCTGCACGATCGCGAACGAAACGGTGAGCGCACCGATCGCGCCTCGATGGCGGCGCTCGTTCACGCACCCATGAATCTCAAGTCGGCCGAAGGCGTCGTGTGCTGTGCGAACTGCACCCGAATGGTTTCCGGGACGGAGAGCGCCGAGGGCTTCTCCCGCAGGCATGCCGAGGGTGTGCCGCAAGACATTGTCGACGCCGAACTCCGCGCCGACCTCGAAGGCTCGGCGAATCCGGATGGCACGCCGAGGAAGCCACCCCTTGTCTCTTGGGACGGTGCGCTGCGGGCCGATACCGACTTCATGGGTGACGAAGACGGCGAAACACGGAACCGGAAACCGGATTTCGCTGACCCGGAAGCCGAACCGGCACAGCGTGAGGTGCGGGTCGAGCTCGGTGCCAACGGAGAAGTCGTCGCGCTGCACATTCAGCTGGCCGACGGGCAGTGGGTGGTCGCGCGTAACGACGGCGACGAGGCCACGCGGAATGTGCCCGTGCGCAACGACGCGGACATTCCCGAAGTCGACACCCGGAATGCCTTGCGGAAACTGGTCGACGATCTCAACGCCGGGTATCAGGGGCTGAATCTCAAGTACCCGTCCGGATCGGGTCTCGACGGACGCGGGCAGACCGCGTTGCGCGACGGCGTCAGTGGCGGCGCGCACCTGCTGACCGACCCGCCCGCGCCGCCGGCACCCGCGCAGCCCGCGCCGCCGGTGGACGGTCCGATGATCAGCGAACCGCCGCCCGGCGCAGGAGATCCCGCGTTGAACGTGGCGCGGATCGGCAAGGAAGGGCTCACCTGGTACCACAACCGTGAGCACATTCCGGTGATCGGCGGAGTGCTGGGACGCGAGGCGGATTCGGCGGGCAATTACCGCCCGGTGTACTACCCCGACGGCACCGAATACCGGCCGTGGATCTCCGATGCCGATCCGAACGCGGTGCGCGAAACCGTGCTCAGCGAGCTGCGGGCCAACCGGATGGACGCCGACGAGGTCCGCGACATCCTGAAGGAACTGTTCGCGGACGCCCGCGATCCGCGGTTGCGCCAAGACCTGATCGACGATCTGGAATTCAACGGACTCATCGACACCGACGAGGCGCGGGCGATGGAGGACGCGCCCGTTCCGCCCGCCGAGACGCCGCCGGAGCAGCAGGGTCCGCCGCCCGAGGGTGAGACGCTGGCCGAGATGGCCGAGCGGCTCGGTATCGATCTCGACGGTGAGGGACCCCGGGATGTGCGCCGGGCGATCGATCTCCAGAGCCACCGGCTGCTGCGCGAGATCGGTGCGATCGAGGGCCTGGCCGACGCGGCACGCCGAGCCGACGAGGAACAGACCCGCCCGTATCGGCGCGCCGATCATCCCGCCGACCCGGCGCCTGCCCCTGACGACCGGACGCTGCACGGTCCTGACCGCTTGCGCGAGATCGAGTCGGACGAACCACGGGACGACGCCGACTATTACGACGACGACGAACCGGGCGGCGCCGAGCCGTCGCGCAGTCACTGGGGCGACACCAGTGCCCCACGCCCGGTGCCGTTCTCGCGGGAGGTCAGCTTCCTCGACAAGGATCCGCTCGGCCGGTTCCTGCGCGACCTGATCGTCGCCTTCGAGGGCGTCACCTCGCTGCGCGACTACGACCGGGTCGGCAACGGCGCGGACCGGCTGCCCGAATGGGCCAGCTTCTCCGACGATCGGGAGCCGGGCCGGGACGAGGCGCGGGCCCGCGAGTTCTTCGAACACGCACTGCGCCGCGACCAGCTGCGTGACGAATTGTCCGGCTGGGCAGCGATGTTCGGCCGTGACCTCAGTGATCTGTCCGGCGATCGGATGGAACCGACGCTCAACGAGCTGCGTGACGCGGCTCGGCAGCGGGCCCAGAACCTCGCCGATTTCATCGCTGCCGCGCAGCCGATCCTTCAAGGTGACGGCGCCGAACCGGTGGGCAAGTCCTACGGTGATCAGGTCGCGCGGGTGCCCGATGCCGACGGTGGGCCGGACCGGTTGCTGGTCGTCGACGGTGCGCTCGACCGTGAGGAGGCGCTGGCCCGCGCGCTGCGGGACAACCCGGAGCTGGCGATCGACATCGACAACGGGGTGCTGCGGCCCGACTTCCGGGCCGTGCACGCCGACGGCGCGGGCAGGCAGTTCCTCGATCCGGTGGCGACCCCGGAGGTGCAGCACATTCGGCGCACTGTGGACGGCGCCGAACTGCAGGTGACGATGATGCGCGGCGAGGACGGCGAGTGGCGCCCGGTCCAGGCGACACCGGAACCGCCGCCCGCCCCGCGCGACCGTGCGGACATGGTGCGCGACATCGTCGATCTGGCAAGGCAACTCGGTTTGGGTCCGGCCGCGCTGCACCCGGACAATATCGACGCCACCATCCGCGCGCTGCACCTGGACAACGCGGTGCGCGCCGGGCAGGCCGAGGCGCTGTTCGATTACGCCCGCACGATGGCCGACATCGAGACCTTCTACCTGATCGGCGACGCGCGCGATCAGCTGACATCGCGGCTCGGTATCGCGGAGGGCGAGCTCACGCCGAGACGGATCGCCGAGGCCCTGACCGATCCGAAACAGCGGCGCGGCAAACGCCAGCAGCAGTTCGAGGACCTGCTCGACGGGCAGCAGCGCGAACCGAGCAAGACCGCCGGTTACTCTCAGCAGCTGCGCAACGTCGACGCGGCCGCGGTCAAGGCGGCGCAGGAAGCGCTGATCAAGGCGCTGAGCCCGGGAAATCCGGAGGCGCTGCGCCCGAAGGTCAGCAAGACCGACTCACTCACGGGCCGGTCGAAGGTCGGCCCGGCCGACAGCGGCATCGATCCGGCCAAGCTGCGCAAACTCGTCACGCGGATGCACCGGCTCGGCGCGGGCGACCACGCGCGAGGGGCGCTGGCCGCCTACGCCGACGCGCTGATGCGCATCGACCCGTACACCGATCATCCCGCGGGCACCAGAGCGGCTGATCCGCGCACCACCGGCGATCCGCACATCTACGACCGCAACGCGATCCACGGCCTGCGCGATGTGGTCGACGCCGCCGAGCCCGGTGCGAATCCCGTCGATTTCGCCGCCCAGGTCGCCGGCAACATCGCCCGCTCCTATGGCGCGGACGAGCCGGTCGGCCCGAATGATCCACGGCCACAGCCGAATCGAGACTGGGCGCGCTTGGTCGGCGTGGATGTGTCCACCGCCGACGGCGCGAAGTTCGTCGAGATCTACGAGGCCTACCGCGACGGCAAGATCGAGAAGCACGAGGGCCTGAGCCCGGAGAAGCTGGCCGCCGAGATCGCGGCCATCCGCGAGGAGATCCGCCTCAGGACCGAGCAGCTCGAGCAGCTGAAGGCGCTCACCGACGAGTTCTACCGGCCGGTGGCCGACCTGCCGCCCGCCGAGGGAACGCCGGCCAGGGAACACCCGGGGTCGCAGCCCGACGCGTTGCCCGAGGGGCGGCGCGGACTGCCCGCCGGGCCGGAGGGTGGCAAGCCGGGCGGGGGTCCGCGACCGGTTGGCCCGCAACCGGATTCGGGCCGCCCCGATTCCGAGGTGCTGCCCGAACGCGGCCGCGACCTCGACGATCGGGCCGATGCGAAGCTCGACCAGACCATGCGCAAGCTGGACGAGGTCGCCGACGAACTGGCCGAACCGATTCCCTCGCTGGACGACCTGGTCGGACCGGGTGATCCGGTCGATCCGCTGGCGATGATCGACGACGCCGTCGAACGCCAGAACAAGCTGCACGACCAGGCGGACGAGCGCCGCGCCAACGGCGCCGATGCCGCGCTGGAGGACACGCTGCGTGATCTCGACGGTGTCGACGAGGACCTCGCCGCGTTGGAGTCGTACCTGCGCGCCCAACGGGATTTCGACGCCGCGCAGGCGGAGATCGCCGCCAGGTTCGAGGAACTGGCTGCCAGGGACGCGGAGGCCGCCGCGCGGCGTGGCGATGACGCCGAGGCGGATTTCGCCGTACGCGCGGCCGACCTGGCCGCGCTCGAGTCCTACCTCGCCGCGCAGCAGCAGTTCGACGCGCTGCGTGCCGAACTCGCCGAGGCCGCGCAGACACGGCCCGACGAGCTCGACGCCGAAGCGTTGGCCGACGCGCAAGCCCTCGAGTCGTATCTGCGGGCGCAGCAGGAATTCGATGCTGCCCGTGCGGAAATGGCCGCCCGGTTCGCCGCCGCGGTCGAACGGCAGGGCGCCTCGACGCCGGACAGTGGGAACGGGTCGACAGGCGAGAGCGGCAACGGCTCGCGTGCCGAGGGTGCTTCGCGTGAAGACGACGGTTCGCGTGACGATGACGACGATTCGGGTGATCCGCCCGCGGCGCAGACGGCGCCCGGCGGCCCGCCGTCCAAGCCGCCGTCGCGTCCGCCGACCGCGCCGAGCCCGGAACCCGAAGAGCCGGCCAAGAATTCGTCGCCACTGGATTTCGGTCTGCCCAAGACGCCCGCCGAACTGGCCGTACCCGGCGACGCCGTGCTGGATCAGCCGGTCACCGACGGTGTCGACGCCGGTGACGAACCCCAACGCGCGTACCAACGCAGAGACTTCCTCAACGATGTCCACCAGTTCCTCCAGGAACTCAGCGATCTGCCGCCCTCGGTAACCGCCGACACGCCACCACTCACTCCACAGCAGGCCGAGCAGATCCGCGTACTCGCCGACGCCCTCGGCCTCGGTGACGCGCTCACCGGCCAGCGTGATCCGCTCGGAGCGCTCGCCGAGATCGCCGATATGGCGCGGGCCCGCGGGTTCCTCGACAGCGCACTGGATCCCGACGCCGAACTCGGCACACCCATGCGGTATCCGGACGACTACGAGCCGCTCGACGTCGACGAGTTGCAGGACGGGCTCGACCACTGGCGGGTCGAGGGCGATCCGCAGGTGCGTGCCGAGATGGCCGAGGAACTGCGGCTGGCCGGACTCGACGACGCACGCCAAGCCCTCGGCGCCGATCCGGAGCCGAACCCGCAGGCCACGCCGCTGCACCCGTCCTCGATACTGCCGCCGGAAGACGGTGCCCGTCAGCCGGGCGGGCCGAGGATCGAGCCCGCGCAGCAGGCGATGGATCGCCTGGCCGCCAGGTTCGGTGTGGATCTCACCGATGCGGGCTCACTCGATGCCGCACGGTATCGCCAGTTGCTGCGAGCGGGTGCGGTCGAGGCGTTCGCCGCCGCGGTCCGGCATGCCGAGGCCGCCACCGATCCGCGGCAGCGGGCGCTGCGCGAGGCCATCGCCCGGCGCTGGGCGGCCCGGCTGGGACTGCCTGCCGACCCCGGTCTCGTCCGCGCCGCCGACGACATCAACCGGTTGCGCGCAGGGGTGACGCGCGACGCCGGTGATATGGCGCACCTGTATCAGATGGTGCGCACCGAGCTCGACGACCGCGTGCTGTCGCTCGACGTCGACGGCGACAAGATGCTGGTGCGGCTGGTGGCCGACGGGCCCGACGCCTGGCATCTGGAACCACTCGCGCGCATCGAACCGAAGCCGTTCACCACGACCGCGGACAAGGCGGTCGAGGTGCCGCCGAAGAAGAACTGGCTGCGCAAGCTGTGGGACCGGCTCGTCAATCGCGGTTACTACGGCGACAATCCGAAGTATCCGTCCGGATCGAGCATGGACGGTGCTGGTCAGTCGATGCTCGGCCACAGTGCCGGGCTGCCGTTGACCACGGTGAAGGACTCGACGCCAGGTCAGCCAGGCGGCGAATACGACCAGCTGCAGATCAAGTTCAATCCGGCGCGCATCCTCAAAGAGGGTGTGCTCATGTGGCAGAACCGCGAGCTGGTGCCGATCCTCAAGCACCTGTCCTCGCGGATCGCCGATCAGGCGGGCGAATTCCTGCCGCTGCGCAATCTCGACGGCAGCGAGTACAAGCCGTGGATCTCCGATGCCGACCCGCAGCTGCGCCGTCAGATCGAGCAGGACCTGCGCGACGCGGGGCTGGAGCATCTGCTCGAACCGGAGAGCTTGTCGCCCGAGGAGCTGGCTGCGCGGGAGCCGAAGCAACTCGCGGACTCCGATGAGCCGGTGCAGATTTCGAGCGAGGGCGAGGAAGTTCCCGCCGTTGCCGAACCGCTGCCGCCGTGGCTGCAGGATGTGGTCGACGCGGTCAACGGACGCATCTCCGATGCGACCGTGCTCGAGGCGCTCGCCCGCGAACTCGGGGTCCAGCTCACCGATTTCAGTGAAGAAGGGCTGCGCAAGGCTGTCGCCGAGGCCGAATACCGGTTGCTGCGCCGCGACGGTGTGATCCAGGCGCTGGAAGCGGCCGCGCGATTCTTCAACGCCGAGCACGCGGACATCCCGTTCCGGCCCGCCAACTTCCACAGCAAGGACCCACTCGGCGCCTACCTCAAGGAAGTCGTCGCGGCCAAGGGCGACGAGTTCAGCTTGCGAATGCTCAACTGGCGCGGAGTGAACAACGGCGGCGAATGGGTCAACATCTGGGGCGATCTCAGCGACGACGGCGGCGATCCGACCGTTCACGCCGAGGACGCACGCAAGATCTTCGACGACGCGCTGCGCCGCGCCGGACTGCGTGACGAACGGTCCACCTGGGCACACCTGGCCGGGGCGGACCTGGAGGCGCTGGTCAACAATCTCGACGGCGAGATCGCGAGGCTGCGCGGGCAGCTGGACGACAACGTCGGCGTGCTCGGTGAATTCACCCAGCGGGTAGCCGATTTCAACGACAGCGACAGCGGCGACCGGCTCGTGGTCGACACCGACAACGGCAAGATCGCGATCGTCGACACCGGGGCCGGACACGAGGCCGCGCTGGCCCGTGCGCTCGCCGAGGCCGACGCCGACTTCATCGACCGGCTCAACCGTGGCGAGGTCGACATCGAGATCCGGGTGGTCGGCATCGACGACGGCGGCCGCGTGCACATCCTCGAGGTCGACGCGCCCGAGGTGCGGCACCTGCGCACCGAGGTGGACGGGCGCACGGTCGACGCGACGATGGTGCGCGACGGGACGCAGCCGTGGCGGATGATCGAGCGGCCGCCCACGGGCACCGAGCCGGCCGCCGACCTTCCCGCCGTGGCGAATGACACGAATCAGCCTGTGCCGGAACCTCGTTCGCTGGCCGAACTCAGGGCCGACATCGCCGAGGTGGCGCAGGGGCTCGGCATCGACGATCCGTCGAACCTGTCGGGGGAGCAGCTCGACGCGCTGCTCGCCGAGCAGGAACGCGCCAATCAGGTGCGGGCCAGGCAGGTCGAGGGGCTGGTCGACTACGCGCGCAGCGCCGACGCGATCGACAACTTCAACGCGCTGCACAATGCGCGCAGTGCGTTGGCACTGCGCTTCGGGGTCACCCCGGAGGCGCTCAGCCCGGAGGCGATCGCCCGTGGGCTCGCCGACCCGGCGACGCGGGTGGAGCTGCATCGTCAGCGGTCGGCGAACCTCACCGATTACGCGAAGCTGCTGCGCGCACTCGACCCGGCGGCCGTCGACGCCGCCCGTGACGCGCTCGCCCCCCATCTCGGCCTGCCGCGCGGTGCGCTGCCGCTCGACGCGGCGGCGCTGGCCGAGGCGTTGTCCAACCGGGCCGCGCGCGGTGAAATCGACGATCTCCTCGGGCCGCTCGCCGACTACGTGCGGGCGCTCGCGAAGGTCGATCCGTACGCCGACAACCTGGTCTACAACCCGGACACCGACCCGCGCGCCATCGGCGACGACCCCCCGGTGCACTTGCGCGATGCCCTCGACTTCCTGCGCGAAGTGGGCGCCGACGACCTCGGCAACCGGTCGCCGCTACCCGCCGCCCCCGAGGACGCCGTCCCCGGACCGAGCCGCGACCACGCGCGTCTGCTCGGCGTCGACCTGACCGACGCCGACGACAAGCGGGTGGCACAGGTCTACGAGTGGTTCCGCGACGGCCGCATCGACAAGCACGAACGCCTGACCCTCGAACAGCTGGCGCGGGTGCACGAGGAGATCCGCGACGAGATCCGGCAGCGCGCCGCCGACATCGCCCGCCTGCGCGAGCTCCTCAACGAACCGTTCGTCACCGACCCCGAGATCGACGCGCCCACGCCCCCACCCGCGGTGGACGGTGGGCCGACCCACGGTGCCCCCACTCCGGATTCCCCCGCACTGCCCACACTTGATCCCGCCACGCCTGCGCGCCCCGGTACACCCGCGCCGCCGGCGTTGTCTGTGGGTCCGGATGTCAACGGCAACAACCAGGTTCCGCCGGCGTTGCCTGCGGGTTCGGATTCCGATGGCAACAACGAGGTTCCGCCAGGGTTGCCTGCGGGGCGGGATGCTGACGGCGACAACCAGATTCCGTCGACATCGGGTGTGGGGCCGGATGGCAACGGCAACAACAAGGTTCCGCCGGGTTCGTCCGCCGGTCCGGATATCGACGGTGAGAACAAGGTTCAGCCGGGTGCTGGTTCGCGGCAGGATCCGGGCTCCGACCCGGCTGCCGAGAACGCTGACTCCGGGCTGCCGACACAGAGGCCGGGATCGCCGGATCCGAGCGAACGAGTGGGCCAGAGAGAGCGCGGCGACCTTGGCGACCCGGCGAATTCGCCGACTCCGCGCAGGGTCGGCCCGGTGGGCGCAGACCCGGACGTCGTTGCGGGCGAAGTCGATCCGAGCGGAGACGTCGGCGCGGGTCGGACCGGCGACGGCAGTGCGGCTGGGCAGGCTATCCCGCGTGAGCCCGAACCAGTGGGTGCTGGCGCGAATGTAGTGGTGGGCGAAGCTGATCCGAGCAAGCCGACATCGGGCGTTGACCGGGGCGACACCGGCCGGGCCGAACAAGAAGGTTCGGAGGCGGGCCAGGGTACGCGTCGGCCGTCGGTGGACGATCCGGATTCGGGTGTCGATGACGGCGAGCCGACCACGGCCGGAGACTCGGACAAAGGTGGAGACAACGCTGATTCGGGGGATCCGGACAAGAGCTTCGACCTGGATCGGGACGGTGATGCCGACGGGGACAGCCAGGGTCCGCCGCGGTCGCCCGATGGTGAGGGGCGGCCGGGAGTGCGCAGGCAATTGCCGGGGTCGGCGATGCGTTCGCACATTCCGCATCCGCCGCACGAGTACGAGGTCGAGCTCGACGTGCCGGTGTTCGACGCCGTCCAATGGCCGGTGCCGCCGCTGGCGCTGACGCCGGAGCCACCGCTGCCGCCGGAACCGCCGCGCCAGCCGGAACCGCCGTGCCCGCCGAGCCAGCCGGAACCGCCGTGCCCGCCGGATCAGCCGAATCCGTCCGTGCCACCGAAACCGCCTGTGCCGCCGGGCGAACCGCTGCCGCCGGTTCCGCCCATGCCACCGTTGCCGCCTGCGCCGCCGGAACCGCCGCTGCCGCCTGTGCCGACGCTTCCGCCGCTGCCACCCGTGCCGCCGGTACCGGCTGAGCCGCCGCTTCCACCTGTGCCGCCGTGGCCGACGGAGCCGACGCCGACTGAGCCGACGCCGAACGAACCGACAGTGCCGTCGTGGCCGGTCCAGCCAACGCCGCCCGGCGGAAATCCGAGTCTGCCGTCTCTTCCGCCGTGGGGAACGCAACCCCCTGGCTCGGGTATGCCGGATCAGCCGGGAGGCGGTCAGCCGTTCCCGCCAGGCAATGGTCAGCCCTATCCGCCGGGTAGTGGCCAGCCGTACCAGCCGGGTAATGGTCAGCCGTTCCCGCCTGGAAGTGGGCAGCAGTACCCGCCGGGTAACGGTCAGCCGTTCCCCGGTAGTGGTCAGCCGTACCCCGGTAACGGTCAGCCGTACCCACCTGGAAGTGCTCACCCGTACCCACCCGGCAACGGTCAGCCGTACGCGCCGGGCAACGGTCAGCCGTACGCGCCGGGCAATGGTCACCCGCCAGGTAGCGGCCAGCTCTACTCTCCGGCGAACGGGAACCCGGCCCTCGACCAATCCGGTTGGCAGCAGCCGGGTACCGGCAATCCGCAGGGTGGTGCGCCGATGTATCCGCCGCCCGCGATGCCGCCTGCCGGTGGGCAGGGCGATGCCCGCAGGCCGTATCGGCCGGAGTATCAGCCGCCGACCGAGCACATCGTGCTGCTCGTCCGTCCGTACGGCGGTGGCGTGCTGGCCGAGTTCGATCCGCGGTCCGGCTCGTTGCGGCCCGCGGCGCCGGGACAGCTCGGTGCCGACGGCCTGTACGCCGATCTCGGTGGGGTGACGGTGATCTTCTATCGGCTCGCCGATCGGCTGATGGTGCAGGTCGGCGCTCAGCCGATCGAGCTCACCTGGGCCGCGCACGTGGGCTGGGAGCGTTCACGGCAGCGGATGACGCGGTTCACGGTCGCGGTCGACGGCAGGCCGATGGGTGAGCTGATCTACCGTTCGCTGCCGCCGGAGCTGGACCTCGGCCTGCTGATCCGTAACGTGGTTGCCGATCCGGCGGGCCGGATGACAATCTTCAGCGACCGAGTCTGATGCGATCGGAGAGGTTTCGAAGGTGAGTGACGATCCGATCGAACTGAGCGATCCGGATGTGGCGATCGACGCGGCGACCGGCAGGTTGTCGTATCGGGGTGAGCCCTACAGCGGCGCGGTGACCCAGACCCGCCCCGACGGCAGCTGGCGCGAGTACTGGAGCTACGACGACGGCGACCGCGACGGTGACTGGACGGGCTGGTACCCCGACGGCACCATGCGCTACAACGGCGAGTTCTACCGCAACCGGCCCGTGGGCACCTGGCAGGAGTGGTATCCCGACGGCGCCCGCCGCTTGGAGGACGTCTACGACATCGAGGGCACGCTGCTCACCCACTCGGTCTGGAACCAGGCGGGCGAGGTGATCGAATTCGAGGACGAGCGCACCCGCAAGGGCATCGCGGCCGACGCGTTGCCCGCGGACGATCCCGCGTTCCGCTGGGACGACGAGGAAGGCCGTCTGTACTACGGCGACGAGCCGTTCACCGGCAGGCAGTTCCGCCGCCCGGCACCGAGCAGCCCCATCACCGAACTGGCCGGCTACACCGACGGCTACCCCGACGGTCCGACGCGCGGCTGGTACCTCGACGGCACCCCGCGCTACACCGGCGAGTACGCCGATCGGCACGAGGTGGGCCGCTGGCGCACCTGGTTCCCCACCGGGAATCGCAAGGAAGAAACCGTTTTCGCCCCCGACGGCGCGCTGCTCACCCGGACCGTGTGGGACGAGGCAGGCACCGTAACCGCGCGGTACGGCGAGAACCAGGACTAGGCAACAGGAGTGCGCAGTGGCTGACGAGCTGGCCGGGGATCCCGATGTCGGATTCACCCTCACCACGGTGGTGGCCGACGACGACGGGATCACGGATCGGGCCGCCGCCCTGAGTCATCGCATCGCGAAAACGCTGGCGGCGCTGGGTCCGCCGGGCTGGACCAAGGTCGAGGCTTCCTTCGCGCTGACGGCGGCGGCCGAGGTGTCGATGGTCGTGTTCCACGATGAGCAGGAGCGTTTCGCCCGGGTGTTCCCGAGCCCGGAACTGCTGGATCTGCTGCGTGAGCACCGGCACCTGTCCGCGTCGATGGGCGACGGGCCGTGGTGGCGCTACCTGCTCACGCTGAGCAACGCGGGCCGGATGAACGTCGAATTCGACTACGGCGACGACCCGTTCCCGGACGACCAGCTCTTCCCGCCGACGGTGTACCGCACCGACATCGAGATCTATCCGCGCGATCGGCTGCCGATCTGGCTGGCCGCCTACATCGGTCACGGTAACCGGCAGATCCGCACGCCGCTGGCCGCGGCCGAGCAGGCGCGTGCCGATACCGCGGCGGGCCGCACCGCCATCGGGTCGGCGCCGGACGTGGAATTCCCGCCGCTCGATCTCCTGGCCCGCCGGTGGGCGCTGATCGCCGCCGCGTTCGTCGCGATCGGCTCCAAGTGGGGACCGCGCGTGACACCGGCCTTCCATGTCTTCGAAGGCTCGAAACACAGCGGCTCCACCCTGTGTCTGCTCCCGGGCGATCGTGCGGTGCTCTCCGGCGGGGTATGGGACGCACCGGAACTCGACGCCGTCTACAACAAAGACCTCCCGATGCCGCAGTTCTTTCTCGGGGCCCCCGACTGGGTCGCCGAGCCGGTGATCAACCGCCGCGCCGAGAACGGTCTGCTGAGTTTCTGCTACTGGTGGGAGGGCGGCCGCTGGTATCGGGGCGCGTCGGCGGGCGCCGACGCGCTCACGTCCGCCGTCCCCGGGATGTGGGACACCAGGACTGTCGTCGACGTGCTGACCGGCTTGCTCGGCGCGAAAGCGGGTCAGGCGCAGAAGGAAGCGGTCCCCGGCCTGGTCGAGGCCGCCGAGCGTGGGGCTGTGGCCAGGGAGGCGTTCACCCGCGTCTTTCCCGACGATGTCTACAACGTCGATTCCGCCTGGTTCCAGCTGAATCTCGCCGGTTCGGCGGGCACCCACACCGTCGGCCTGGCGACCTGACCTACGGCGTCGTGCTGTTGCGTGGGTGTGGCAGTTGTGGTGTGCTCGCTAACCGACGGGCTGGGCGCGACGGCCCGCGAGTCGGAGGGAACCGGGAATGGCCAACGAGCACGCCAAGGCACAGATGGCGGACATCCTCGAGACTGTCCAGACCCAGATGCGTGCGATCGCGCAGGTCCAGCAGGACCGCGCCAAGATCATCGCCAGCGCCACCGTGCGCAAACGGGTGACGGTGACGGTCAACGCCGACTACAAAGTCATCGAGACGAAGTTCACCCCCGACATCGACGACCTCACCTACACCGAGATCGCCAAGGCCGTGACCGAGGCCGCGCAGCAGGCCTCGGTGGAGGTGGCCCGCAAGACGCAGGCGCTGATGGCGCCGATCCAGAGCGAACGCGCCCGCCTGCCGAAGATCACCGAATTGGTCGACGACATGGACGGTTTCGCGATTCCGCAGCCGGTGGAAGCCTCGCTGGAGCCGCCCAACTCGCCTGAGCGGGAACGACTCTCGACCGACGAAGAAGACGGATCCCGAGATCCGTCGCGGCCCGCTACCGACGCGGGCTGGTGATCGCGATGGCCGGAGATGGTCGAACCATCGCCACCAGTGAGATCGCTGCTGTACATGCGTAATTCATGTGACAGACCGTAGAATCGTTAGCAAGCCGTGCGAATCGGCGGTGTCGTGGTAGCGGTGCCAGGCGGGGCGCGAGGCGACACCGGTACGGACAGGGAGGGTCGACTTCATGACGGGACCATCGGCGCAGGATCAGTGGGCGGGGCTGCGTTCGGCAGCCTCGGACGGATCGCTGATGCTCGAGCCGTCGGCGTTGCCGAACCTGGTCGAAGCCGCCAACAACGCGCGCTACTGGGTCAACTCGGTGAAATCCCAGGTGGACATGGTCTCGAACCTGCCCGAGTTCTCCTCACTGGAGTCGGGCAAACAACTGTCGAAGCAGTTCGAAGGCAAGGCCGGTCAGCTGCAGACCGTACTCGGTAAGCACGAGACGGTCCTCGACAATGTCGCCAACACCTTTCTCGACGCGGCCCGGCATTACAAGGGCGCCGAGGACGGCAGCAAGGTGGATCTGGACGCGCTGCGCACCAAGATCGAGCAGGGCAGAAGCGCCGGCATGGCCAAGACGCCGCTGCCGCCCACGGTCCTCCAATTCCCGGCGGTGGCGACCGCGGTCAACCTGCCGAAGGTCCTGTCCGACGGAAAGACCTTCGATCCGGCCGGAATGAAGGCGGAGGGCCCCGGCGGCTACAACTACAACGAACTCCAGGCGATCATGAATTCGCTGTCGACGGTGCCCGGAAATCTGGCCCACACCGCGTTGTATTGGGGCAGGCTGGCAGGTTGGCTGAAAACGGGTTTCGACGACCTGAACGCCAAAGTCGAAGCGAGCAAGAAGAGCTGGACCAGCCCGGGCGGCGCCACGCGCGCCATGTCGGCGATGTCGGCCTACCACGAGGCCAACGGACTGCTGGTCGATCAGACCAAACAGGTGGCCGCAGCGCTGGATTACACCGTCGGCTGGATCAATGCCACCTCCAAAGGGCTGGCGACCGCGCTCATGTTGCCCCGGTGCTACTCCGATCCCAACGGCTCGCAGGCACAGGCCGACAAGGAGGCCTGCGCCAAGAACGGTCGCCAGGTCATGTGGAACACCTACGTTCCCGGACTCAACAGCACTACGAGCCACATTCCCACGCTGCCCGATCCGACCGCGCCGTCCTCCGGAAACGGAACCGGGAACGGGAACGGGAACGGAAACGGCAACGGAAGTGGGAACGGCTCCGGAAACGGCAGCGGGAGCGGCTCCGGTTCGGGGAGCGGGTCGGGTTCGGGCGACACTTCCGCCGCGTTCAAGAAGGCCATGGCGGAGCTGCAGGAGCAGAAGTCCGGTAGCCAGCTGGGTAACGGCAGCGGGGATACCACGGGCAACGGCTCGCTGGGGTCGACCGGTTCGACGGGTTCGACGGGGTCGTCCTCGACCGATCAACTGACCTCGGCCCTGCAATCCGGTCTCGAACAGGCCAGTTCCGCCGCGCAGTCGGCCGTGGAACAGGCGACCTCGGCCGCGGAACAGAGTGCCCTGGCGGGTATTCCGAGCTCCGCGGCGCTCGGTTCCCTGCAGGACCAGGCCAAGAAGGCGCTCAGCGCGGCGAGCAAGGGCGGCGGTGGCGGCGGAGGCTCGGGTTCCGGCGGCGGTGGCGCCGGTGCGGGCGCCGCGCCGCTGTCGCCGAGCCTGGACAGCGCGTCCAAGCTGTTCCCGCGAGCTTCGGCCACCACGGGTATGGAGGGCTTCCGCACGGGCGTCGCGTCGTCGGCGGCCGGCTCGCCGATGGGTGGTATGCCGATGTCGCCGATGGGTGGCGCCGGCGGTGGTCAGGGCCAGCAGAAGGAACACAAGCGGGCCGACTACCTCGACTCGACGACCCACCTGGACGAAGCGCTCGGTGACGCGCCGATCGTCGCGAGGCCGGTGGTGGAACAGTGACGCCCACCTGGGAATTCACCGGCGACGAGTTCGATGCGCTGTGGGCAGGCATCGACGAGGAGTACATGCCGGACCCGTTCATCCACAGCAGTGAGCCGAGCACCTCCGATGAGGCGGAGTTCACGCTGAAGCACAACTGGATGACGATCAAGCAGCGCTGGGGGCACGAGCTCGACGACATCATCGAGGTGCTCACGCATCCCGATATCCGGCTGATCGTGCGCGGGTACGGCGGTGGTGAGCGACTCACCGATCCCGCGTTCTCGGTGCGTATGCTCGCCGCGCGCAAGGGCGACGTGGGCTATCTGGTGCGCCAGCGCCCTGGCCGAACCCTGTACCACGCTGAGGGATTCGTGATCACCCGCCATGATGCGCTGTCCCTCGGTGACGTCGTCGCAGGCCACCTGCCCCAGGCGGACGCGGGGCGCAGCCAGGAGATCCGCCTCGACGAACCGGCCGACGACCAGCTCGATCACTCGTACGGCCGCTCGCTGGTTCAGCACTACGACGACGATGCCGCGGTGCGGACGTTGACCTTTCAGCAGGCGCCGCTCGACCGCGACGGCTTCATCGACATCGAGCAGGGCTGGTCGCGATTCGGTCCGCGCGGCATCGTGCGCTTGCGGCTGGGCTGGCGCGACCTGACCGATGACGGTCGCTATGTGCTGGTGCCCGGCACGCCGCGGGTGGCTGTCGGCGCCGATCGCAGGCGGGTGGTGTCGCTGATCAACACTCAGATCGCGGAAGTTGTCAGAGCCATCAGGGACGATCGGGCGTAATGATGCCGGGCCAGACGGAAGGGGGAGCTGTGGACGAGTTTCCGACCGAGTTCAGCGCGTCGTCGGTGACGGGCGCGATCGTGGTGCGTACCACCGAGCAGGGACTGCCGGTGGGGATCACGGTGGATCGCGAACAGGTCCGCCGCGACCCGGCCGAGCTGGCCGCCGAGATCCTGCGGTTGTGCCAGAAGTCGGCGAAGCGGGCGGGTCTGGCACGGCGTAATCAGCTGGCGGAGGCGGGGTTCGACCCGGCGCTGCTGGCGGCGACGGGACTGCCCACCGAGGCCGAGGTCGCGGCGGCGGAAATCGTCGAGGAGCAGGAATACGACACCGAGCCGGACAGCTGGCTGCGGTCGGTCTAGCGAGCGAAGAGGGGAGGACAAGGCGATGGTCGAGACCATGGACGAGCTGATCGCGAAGGTGCAGGGTCAGCTCTATCGGTTGCAGGATCTGGCCGATGCCACCAACGGCATCCGGGCGCAGGAGGTTTCGCCCGACGGCGCGGTGACGGTGACGGTCGACGGCGCGGGCGCGCTGGTCGGGCTCGAGTTCAGCGCGGCGATCGCCAAGTTGTCACCGGCTGATTTCGAGCGCGTGCTGGTACAGACCGCGCGGGCCGCCGCGCATCGCGCCTTCGGTGAGCGAGCCGAGCTGGTAACGGCGTACAACCGGGCAGGCACGTGAGATTCAACTGATCTTCACCGCAGATTTGTGTGGTGTCAGGGCCGGACGGGTAGATAAAGTAACGAAACACCATGGGCTGTTTCGAGATTGGACGATAGCCATGAACCATGTTGCGGTAGTTCCGGACGCAGTTCGTGCGTACGCGGGTGCCTCGGCCACGATGGCGGCGGGGGTCGCCCAGGCGGGCGCGGTCGACCAGGTCGCCACGATGGCCGCCGCGGTGCCCGTGTTCGGCCTGATCGGCCAGGAATTCCTGATGTCGTTCGCGTACGCGCAGGCCAACCACCTCACCTCGGTGGCCCAGCTGGCCGCGGTGCACGCGGGTACCGCGTTGACCGCTACCCAGGCCGCCGCTACCTATGAGGGCGCCGACGGCGCGTCCAAGCTGGGTATCTCGGCGGTCGATCAGTAGCGATGACGTATCCAGGGGGAGATTCGGCCGGCGTGGCAGCGTCGGTCGATCCGACTGTGCTCGAGGTGCTGCGCGGTAGTTCGTTCGCGCCGATGCTCGATCAGCCGGTGAGTCAGGTGCTCGGCTCGATGGGGTTGCCGCAGCTGCCGCAGCTGCCCGAGTTCATCCAGCTGCCGGAGATGCCCGCGCTGCCGACGATCGATCTGACGGCGCTGATGCAGCCACTCACCGAGCTGGCCTCCGCGTTCGGCACCGGTGCGCTCGGGAGCACCGGCGCGACCTCGGGCACCGGCACGTCGAGCAATCCCGCTGAGGCACTGACGAATATCTCCTCGGTGCTCGAGACCGTGATGTCGCTCGGCTCGACCGCGCTGCAGACGGTGATGCAGCTGTGGCAGAGCTCCGCGGCGACGGAGGCGACCACCAAGGCGACCGCGGCCCAGGCCGACGGCGCCAAGCTCGCCACCCAGAGCACCCAGGAGAAGGCCGTGCTCGCCCAGGCGGCGGGCAATGTCGCCGTCGGCGGCGCCAAGCTGGCCGCGGTGATCGCCCGGTACTCGGCCACCCTGGCGCTCGCTCCGCTCTACGTGCTCACCCCGGGTGGTCAGGCGGTGCTGATCGCGGCGACCATGGAGGCGATGGCGGAGGGTCTGGCGATCACCGCCGAGACCAAGGCCGAGATGGTGGCGCGCAGCGGCGAGATGGTGCAGGCGGGTGAGAAGGTCGAGGTGACCAACGCGCCGTCCGGTGTCGACGCGGGCAGCGAGTCGCTGAGTCAGCTGATGAGCCTGATCACGCCGTTGATCAGCACCGCGAGCACCGCGGTCTCCTCGCTCGGTTCGCTGGCCGAACAGGTGAGTTCGCTGTCGACCAGCACCACCGGCTCGACGACCACCGGCACCGAGATCTCCGCGACCGGTGAGGAATCCGCCGAGGAACTGGCCGCCGCGAGTGGTGCAGGCGGGGGAGGCGGTGCGATCGGTGGGGTCGGTGCGATCGGCGGCGCCGGGTCGTCGTCGTCACCACTGAGTCCGTGGCAGGGCGGTCGCGCCAGTGGTCTGTCCACTGTGGGTGCCACCGGCGCGGTCGGTGGCGCGGGCGGCACCACCTCCGGCGGCGCGAACATGACCACGGCATCGGCCGGCGGCTCGTCGCCGGGAATGATGCCGATGGGCGGTGCCGGTGCGGGCATGCCGATGGCGCGCGCGGTGGAGGGCGGCGGCAACGAGGCCGTGCACTCGCAGCTGGTCACCGGAAATCACGGCGACGAAGTCGTCGGCCAGATCGCGGGGGTGGCGACCCCGGTCGTCGGCGCCGCCGAACCGGTGGTCACCGAAGCTCCGCCGGACAAAGAACTCTCACTGTGACGCGGCACGACCATGACAGGAGTGGCAGATGAGTAACACCTTCGAATTCGATTCGGCCGCGGCGAGCAAAGCCGCGGCAGCGCTGGACGGCATCGCCGACCGGCTCACCACCGAACTGACCGCCGTGGCACCGGCGCTGCACGTGGCACCGGCCGGTACCGAGGAGGTGTCGGTGCGCGCCGCGAACACGGCCAACGGCGTCGCCGACGACTACCTGACCGGAGCCGAAGCGGGTGCGCACGAGATGAACAAGCTCGCCGCCACCCTGCGCGCGCAGGTGAGCGAGTTCGACCAGATGGAAACCGACAACACCAGCGGCTTCAACGGATAATGATCGAACCACCGCAGCCCGGCTTCACCGGAGTGGTGTGGGAGGCGCGCGAGCCGGACAAGCTCGCCACCGACCTCACCGCCGGTGCCGGACCGATGCCGATGGCCGACGCGGCCGCCGCCTGGACGCGGCTCGCCGCGGCCTTCGGCGCGGCCGTGCTCGACTACGAGCAGGTGCTGCAGACCTTGCGTGGTTCCTGGAAGTCCGGGAGCAGCGAGCTCGTGTGGGAACGGATCTCGACGCTGCGCGAGTGGTTGCTCGAGACCGCGGCGGCCGCGACCGCCAACGCGGCCAGGATGCAAGCCCAGGTCCTCGCCTACGAGGTGGCGGCCATCGCCATGCCCAATACCGCCGACATCGCCGCGATCACGGCGATGCAGCAGGCACTGGAACAGGTCGGCGCCGCCCTCGGTGCGCCGATCAAGGCCATCGCGGCGCAGACCGACGCCGATGCCGACATGGCCAAAGCCGTTGCCTCCCGGGTGATGCGCAGCTACGAGGCGGCCACCGAACCGCTGGCGACGCCGTGGTTGCACGCGCCGCCGCCGCCGATCGCCCCGGAAGCCGCGCTCACCGGCGAGAAGTCGGGCCAGAGCGCGTCGCCGACGCCGACGGCCGGGGCGATGCCCGGGATCGGCGCGATCGGCCTCGGTGCGCTGCCGTCGATGCCGGCTCCGGTGCAAACCGCGTACCGCGCGCCGACTTTCGTTCAGTCCGCGACCACGGTGAATGCCACGACGCAGGCGGCCCCGGTCACCACCACCCCTGCCGGCCAGTCCGCGCCGCTCGTTCCCGGCGCGATGGCGCAGGGCGGAGGCCAGGACTCGGCTGCCCGCTTCCCGCGCGCGGGCCTCGCCTACGAGGAGTCCGACCAGCTGGTCGCTGAAGGCGAGATCCAGGCCGCGCCCGCGGTGCTCGGCGTCGCCGAGCGAGCCGCCGCGCAGACCGGCGGCACCGCCACCGCGGAGGGACGGCCATGACCACGCTCACCAACGACGCGCTGCTCGCGGTCGCCGACCGGCTCGGTGTGCAGACCCTGCCGCTGGTGCTCGCCGTCGGGCCGCAGCAGGACACCTTCGACGCCTGGCGCGCGGCCCGCGACGCCGCGGTCGCCGAACTCACCGCCACCGGTATCTTCGACAGCTACGGCGATGTCGAACCCGACCTGGCGGGCGCGCTGCACACCCTGGCCCAGCCCGACGCCGAACTCGTCGCCCGTGGCTACGGTGACGACGGCAGGCGGCGAATCTGCCTGGCCCGCCGCGGTTCCGGTCACGCCAGCGCGGTACGCACCGGCGAGACCTTCGAGATCGCCACCGATGCCATCGACGGATCCGACCGCGAACTCGCCCGCCTGCTACTGGCCGCGCTGCCGACCTGCGCGCCCGCCGAGGTAGCGCCGGTGAGCGTCGCGGCCGACGACCTGGCGGCGCGCCTCGACGCGGCCGACACAACTTCCCAGTACGTGGACGCGATGTATGCGCTCGGTATCGACGCGCACCAGGCGACCGTGCTCGGCGCGGCCTTCGGCACCTGCCATGGCTACACCGAGATCGTCGCCGTAGTCCACCACGACGGGCTGACCACCCGAGCCCCTGGCGCGGTCGCGGTGTACGACACCGCGCGCGGCCGGATCGTCGTAGCGCCGATGACGGCGCCCGACGGGCAGGTGTGGTCGACCATCACGCCGGGCACCGATCACCGCCTCACGCAGGCAATCGGTGCGCTCCTCGAGGGGCTTCCCGGTGGGGGGTGGCGGCCAGATTAAGCCATCTCTCGTTTCAACCATCAAGTAGGAAAGGTTCGGCACATGCCCCCTCAGGGACCAGTAGGTGTAGAAGCCGGCGGCGTAGACGGCGTCGTCTCCAAGCTCGAAGGCAGCATCAACAACCTCCGCACGTCGGTCAGCCAGATCGATGACGCCGCCCAGGCCGTGCTCCGCGGCTGGAAGGGTGACGCCTCCGACGAGTTCGTGAAGGTCGCCCAGGCCTGGCACGACGAGTCCGACGCGCTGAACAAGAAGTTCGACCGGCTCACCGAAGCGGTCAGCTCCGGTAAGTCCACGCTGGTGAACATGGACAGCGCAGGCCTGTCCGGTGGTGGTTCCACCGGCGGCGGCAGCAGCTACACCAATCTCTGACCGCGAATCAGAAACGAACAGGAACTGAGCTCATGACCATTCTTTATGATCCCGCGGCGATGAACGAGCTGTTCAGCGACCTGCAGACCTACGGCGGGAAGATGAAGGGCGAAATCGACGAACTCGAGGGCGCCGCTTCGGATTTCCGCAACAACCTGCAGGGTGACCAGGCGATCTCGACCTTCGACACCGCGCACAAGAACGTCACCACCGAGCTGACCGACACCCTCGACAAGCTCGACAAGCTCGCCGCTCAGGTCGAGTCCGCGCTGAACCGCGCACTCGAGGCCGACGGCAAGGTCGGCGACGGTTTCGCTGATTTCTAGGAGCTGAGTTATTGGAGCGCTGGCGCGCTCGAGCGCGGCCCCTGAGGGGCCACCCGAAAAACGGGGCGGGACTCGTGCCTTCGGCACTTTGTCCCGCCCCGTTTTTCGGGCGGCCGGGCCGCTACGCCCGCTGCGCGGGCGAGGGCCTCCTAGAGGTCGGCCCCGTGGGGGTTGGGTTGTGCGGGTCGGGCTCGTACGGGGTGGACCTGTGCGAGGTCGGCCCGTAGGGGGTTCGGTTGTGCGGGTGGGTGGCTGGTGCTGGGTTCGCGGTGCGGTTTTCCGAACTGGGTGTGAAGTCGGGCAATTCTCAGCGGGCCGCGAGTGATTCGCCGATGTAGTGCATTTCGTCGGGGGTGGTCACCATCGACACTGTCGCACTGCCGGTGCTGGTTCGGACCGTGATCCGGTTCGGGGCGTACGGGTCCTGGATGAGGGTCACGTCGGGCGGCAGCGCGTCCGGATCGCGTTCGGTGGTGCGGATTTCGACGAAGGTCGCGCCGCCGAGATGGGTTGTCGGCGCGATGCCGTCGAACACCAGGACGGTGGTGGTCGGGTACGGGGCCGCGGGGACGGGTGGCGGGCCGGGGGGTGCCTGTGGGGTCGCGCCCGCGGCGCGCGGCGCGATCGACAGCAGTTGGGGGGTGGCCAGATTGGCGACCATCGACTGCCATGCCTGCGGGCGTGAGGTGTGCACGACGGCGTGCGCGCCGAGTGCGGTGGCCCGCAGGACCACCTGCTGAGCCAGGTCCAGGTTCCCGATCACGTCGACATGGCGGGTGCCCGCGCCGATCAGCGGGACGGCGATGCCCTGGCCGCGTTCGTCGGCGCCGATCAGCTGGCCGCAGCCGGTCGTCGGCACGGCGATATCGGTGAGTGCGGTGAGGGTGCCCCGGTAGCCGTCCCGGCCGCCGAGGGCATCGGCGGCGCCGATGGGCAAGGTGTCGAGCAGGATTCGGCGCTGGCTGCCCGGGAGTTCGCGCAGCCCGGCGATCGGCGCCTTGTCGTAGGGCTCCACCGAATCGAAGCGGACGACGGCGTTGAGCACGACGGTCCCCGCCTTGTCGTCCGCCCGGCCGATCCGGCCCGCGCCGGGATGCAGGCGCAGGGTGACGGTGGTCGACAACGTGGGCAGCGACCAGATCTCGGCCAGTCCGTTGGTGCCGATCATCGGCGCGGTGAGCTGGTAATGGGTGAGATGCCTGCCGTACTCGGATTCCAGGCCGTGCGCCGACTCGGTCAGCCGCAGCGGGTCGAAGCCGTAGGACAGTTCGCGCAGCGCGCTGTTCATCTCGGTCGCGGTGAGCACCGCGGCGTCGATGCCCTGGGTGGCCAGCCGATTCGCGACCCGGCGGGTGGCGATGATCATGGTGCGCAGCGCACCGGTCGCACCGCCGCCACGCTTGTCCACCGCGGTCGCGTTGGCCACGGGGTCAAGGCGCAGCACGAGCCAGCAGGTGCGGTGCGCGATGGCGGGCAGCGGGCCGAGAATCCGGTTGTACAGCTGTGCGGCCGCACCGGTGCCCGCGGTGCGCGCGCCGGTGGAGATCACATCGATGCTCACCAGCCCCACATCGAATTGCTCGAGGCAGCGCGCCACTTCGGTGAGCGGGAGCAGCTGGTCGGCACTGAGCGAGCCGCGACGCAGCAGAGTGAGGGTGTCCGGCGGCGGGTCGATCCGCAGCATGGTGAGCAGCAGATCGCCGTCCCAGCGCACCCCGCAACCGCCGCCCTCCGGCAGCGGTACGTCGAACGCGGGAGCCCGATCGAGGGTGTCGGCGCGGCCGCGCAGCCGACGCGCCAGCCAGTCACCGATCCGGACCGCCGGGGGCCGTCGCCGGATCGGCACGAGCCCGATCAACAGCACGAAAGCGGCGCCGCCGATCGCGCCGTAGACCGAATCCGTCGTCGCCAGCACGATCCAGGCCACGATCGCCGCGAGTATCGCGGTGGGCACACACGCACGCAGCGGGTACATCCGGAACAACCAGAATTCCGGGTCACGCAGGGTGTCGTAGACGTGTGCGCTGCCGGTTTGCCCGGCGTTCATACTGTTGTTCAAAGCCGTTGTCCCCGCTTGGCGTACGTCGAATCATGGTGAAGGACAAGTTCCGGATTTACGGTACCGTGTCCGACGAGATGGTGATCAACTCAGCAATGGAGTCCCTGTGCCGGCACAGCTGACAACCAAAGCCCAGGTCAATGGTTATCGCTTTCTGCTACGCAGGCTCGACCATGCCCTGGTCCGCCGTGACGTGCGCATGTTGCACGATCCGATGAAGTCGCAGAGCCGGTCGCTGATGGTCGGCGCGGTCCTCGGTCTGATCATCGTGGCAGGGGCGGCCATCCTCGGCTTTCTGAAACCACAGGGCGCGATCGGCGACGCGCTGATCGTCACCGGGAAGCAGAGCGGCGCCATGTATGTGGTCGTCGAGGCGAAAGAGGGCGAGAAGACCCTCCACCCGGTGCTCAATCTGGCCTCGGCCCGGCTCATCGCCGGCGACGCGCAGGCGCCGAAATCGGTGAAGGACGACAAGCTCGGTTCGATGCCACGTGGTCCGCTGCTCGGCATTCCCGGCGCCCCGGCGGCCATGCCGGGTTCCAAGCAGGGCTCGAGCTCGAATTGGACGCTGTGCGAGACCACCCCGCTCTCGGCCGCGGGTAGTGCGTCCGGCGCGGGCGGCGGCCTCACCACCGCCATCGTCGGCAAGCTCGAGACCGGCGACCGGATCGGCGCGGTCGGCGCCGACGACGCCATGCTGATGCGCCACAGCGACAAGACCTTCCTTCTGTACAAGGGCGCGCGGGCCGAGGTCGACCCGACCAACTCGGTGCTCGCCCGGACACTCGGGCTGACCGGTCAGCAGGTCCGCCCGATCGGTAGCGCGGTGCTCGGCGCCACCACTCAGGCCCCGCCGCTCGCCGTGCCGGCCATCGAGCGCGCGGGCGAACCCGGCCCCGGCAAACTGTCGAATGTGCCGATCGGCGGGATCATCTCGGTGACCGGCGTGGAGGCCGCGGGCAAGGAGACGATGTACGTGGTGCTCGCCGACGGCGTACAGCGCGTCTCGGAGTTCACCGCCGACCTGCTGCGCAACGCCGATTCGCGGGGGATGCGCGAGATCGCCGAACTGGCGCCGGATGTGCTCGACCGGATGCCGATGCTGCACACCTTGCCGATCGACGCCTTCCCCGAGCACAAGCCGCGGATCCTGTCCGCCGAGGACGCCCCCGTGGCATGTGTGAACTGGGCCAAGGATCCCGGTGAGGCCACCGCGCAGGGCAAGTCGGTGGACGGGCCGACCGAACGCGCCACGGTGACGTTGCTCGCCGGAACGAAACTACCGCTGGCCGGATCGGCCAAGCCGGTGACGCTCGCGACCGCCGACGGTTCGGGCAACCGAATGGATGCCGTGTACCTGGCGCCGAGTACCGGCGAATTCGTCCAGGTCACCGGCGTCGAGCCCGGGAGCTTGCGGCGGGAATCGCTGTTCTATGTGGCCGACAACGGGATTCGCTACGGCATCCCCGACGCCGGTACCGCCGCGGTGCTCGGCCTCGGTGACAAGCCGAAGCTCGCGCCGTGGTCGATCATCGGCCAGCTCGTCCCCGGCCCGACGCTGTCCGCGAAAGATGCGCTGACCAGCTACGATTCGCTGCCCTCGGCCAGTAAGTAGCCGAAAGAGCGGGGCCTGGAGCGCATTCGCACCGGGCCCCCTTCGGCGTTCAGCTCAGGTTCGGGATCTGTCCGATATTGAGGGTGGCGACGATCCCGGCGAGCGCGGTCCGCATGTCCGGCTCCTCGATGCGCATCAGCACGTCGTCGTCGACCTCGGCCAGATCCAGCCCCTCGGTATTGGCCAGCCGGAACTCGCGTTCCTCTTCCGCCGACTCGATCACATTGCGGATGAAGCGACCGTTGCCTGCCAGGTCCACACCGCGGCGCGGTTGCCCGCTCTGGTCGGTGCTCTCCAGGTTGTAGAGGTAGTCGCAGGTCTCGATCAGGGTGGCCAGCGACTCCGGCGACAGTTGTGAATCCCGGCTGTTGGCGACGATTTCGCCGATCTGCCCGAGTTCGGCGGCGGTGTACGACGGGAACTGCAGACGCTTGGCGAAGCGCGAGGCCAAGCCGTCGTTGGCGGCGAGCAGCCGGTCGATCTCGCCGTCGTACCCGGCGATGATCACCACGAGGCGGTCGCGGTCGTTCTCCATGCGCGCCAGCAGCGTGTCCACGGCCTCGCGACCGAACGCGTCACCGCCCGAAAGCCCGGTCTGGATCAGCGTGTAGGCCTCGTCGATGAACAGCACGCCGTCCATCGCGCTGTCGATCAGCTTCTCGGACTTGATCGCCGTGCCGCCGAGGTTCTGGCTCACGAAGTCGACACGCTTGGCCTCGACCACCTTGTCGGTCTTCAACAGTCCGACACCGCAATAGATCTTGGCGACCACCCGCGCGATGGTGGTCTTACCGGTACCGGGCGGACCCGTGAAGGCCAGGTGCTGACCACGGGACTGACTCGACAGGCCCTTGCCCGCGCGGATCTTGGCCAGCTGCGCCGAGGACTGCAACTTGGCCACCTGGTTCTTCACCGAGGCCAGTCCGACCTGCTTGTCGAGCTGTGCGCGTGCCTCGGCGAGCACGGTCTTCGCACGGTCCTCCGCGGCGGCCTCGTTCATCGACGCCAGGGTCGGCGCCGAGCCGGCATCCCACTTGTCGGTGCGCGCGTCGATCACCTCGCGGCTGGTGACCACGATCCGGAAGGTGCGGTCGCGCATGGCGGTCGTGTTGGCGGCGAAATCGGGCAGCTGCGAGTAGACCTGCTCGAACAGCTTCTGGGCCTCGGCCTCGTTACCCGATTCCCGCAGGCACAGGCCACGGTTGTACATGGCGGTGAACTTGGCCGACGGAATCGGGCCCGCCTCAGCCTGTTCCATCCGCCGGATCGCCTCGCCGAACAATCCCAGCTGCGCGCAGGCGGTGCCCACCATCACGTTCGCGCCGGTGGCGAGGTAGGGGTCTTTCCAGCTTTCCGAACCGGCCAGCACGGTCATCACATCCGACCACCGCTGCGTGTTGTAGTGCAGGATGCCGCGGATGTAGGCGCTGATCCGATCGTCGATCTGCTTGTCGGGGTCGTCAGCGCGGCCGCCGCGCAGCTTCGCCAGTTCGTCGAGCACCTGCTCGGCCTGGTCGTAGTCGGTGTCCGCGATCAGCTGCGATGCCCAGGCGAGCCAGATCTCGGTGAGCCCGGCCAGCGGGTAGTCGATGTAGAGCCCGGGCAGGAAGCGCCCGGCCATGGCGCGGGGTGCCAGGCCGATCCTGCGCTGCTCGCGGCCGAGTGAATCAAGGCTGGTGCGGTGCAGATTGAACAGCACCTCCTTGGTCACCTCGCCGGCTGCCGCGCGGCCGAGCCACGCGTCGCACATCGAGGAGTCCCATTCCGTCGCGCGCTGGAAGGCCAGCTTCGCGTACTCCTCGTCGCGCGCGGACTCCTGACCGTCGATGGACAGACCGAGCGAGAGGACGCCCGCGTCGAAGGCGCGTTGAGCCTGGCGAATGTCTGGCATGTGGTGTCGGACCCCGAAATCTTCCTCTGATGGACAGCTGGTGTTCAATCCGGCGGCAGGACTTCGATCGCGCCGGTTTGCCCTGTCCGTTAGATTAGGTAACGCTGCCGTGTGGTCGCAACGGAAGTAGTCAGCTACGACTGAGAGTTCATCACTGGTGTCGACGTTGTTAGGCAATGAGCCCGAACTATGCCGAGTTTCAGTGATCGGGGGTGATACGCAGCTCGACATAGGTCTGCCCGCCACGGTTCCGATCGCCGGATTCATCGGTGATCTGGTGGCGCTGATCCGTTCGCGGGATCCGCGCCTGCCCGAAGGCGACGAGGACTCCGCTCCGATCCGCGCCCAGCACTGGACGCTGGCGCGACTCGGGCAGGACCCGCTCGCACCGAGCCGCACGCTCACCGAGGCCGAGGTCTACGACGGTGAGCTGCTGGTGCTGAGCCCGGTGACCCGCCGGGAGTCGCCCGCGCTGTTCGACGACGTCATCGACGCCGTATCCCGGCTCACCGCAGGCGAGTTCCGCGGGTGGTCCGGATCGGCGGCCCGCTGGACCGGGCTCGTGCTGGCGACCGTCTCGATCATCGCCGCACTCGCGCTGTTGATCGTCTCGCGCACCCACACCGATCCGCTCGCCCCGGCGTTCGCACTGCTCGGCACCGGGATCGCCGCGTCCGCGGCGGCCGGAATCGCCGCGCGGAAATTCACGGATTCGATTACCGCGAACTGGCTTTCGCTGGACGCGCTGCTGCTGTTGTTCGGCGGTGGTGCGCTGGTGGTGCCGGGCGTGCTCGGGGCGGGCAGCCTGTTGCTCGGCAGCGTGATGCTCCTGGTCGCCGCGGTGATCGGGTATCGGGTCACCGGAATCGGAGCCGGATTGTTCGCCGCCGCGATCACGCTCAGCGTGTTCGGCGCGGTGTCGGGTGCGATCTATCTGATCTGGCATCCGGGGCTGGCCAAGCTGTTCGCCGGGGTGCTCGTGGCAGCGGTGATGCTGCTGTCGTCGGTGCCACGGCTGGCCGCGGTGACGGCACGGCTGCCGATTCCGCCGGTGCCGACCGCGGGCGGGGCGATCGACCCCGCCGATCACGAACAGCGGCCCACCATCGAGGGTGTCGGCGCAGTCGGCGCGATCGCGCTGCCCTCGGCGGCCGGGCTCGGCGAACGCGCCCGGGTCGCGAATCAGATCCAGACCGGGCTCGTCGTCGCCTGCGCGCTCGCCGCGCTGATCGGTGCCGTCGGCGCGGCCGACCCGTTCGGCTCGTTCCACTCCGGCGGCGTCGCCCTCGCGGCGGTCGCGGGGATCGTGCTGTGTCTGCGCGGTCGCTCCTACGCCGACCTGGTGCAGGCTGCCACGCTGATCATCGCGGGCGCGCTCACCCTGCTCGCGTTGCTCTCCGGCCTCGGCCTCGGCCACGAATCGCTCGAATTCGTCGCGGTGGCACTGCTGTTGGCGACCGCGGGTGCTGTCATCGGGTTCGGCGTCATCGGACCCCATGTCGAAGTGACACCGGTGACGCGGCGGATGATCGAGATCTTCGAGTACCTGTTGATCATCACGATGATCCCGCTCGCGCTGTGGGTGATGGATGTGTACTCGACCGCCCGCAACATATGACCGGCGCAGCCATGCGGCGCGCGCTGCTGCGGCTCACCTGTGCGGCGACCGTGCTCGGCACCGTCGCCGGATTCCCGATGCCGGCGGGCGCCATCGCCCCGCCCCGGATCGATCCGGGCGCGCTCGACGCCGCCTTGGCGCTGAGCGGTAGACCGGCTCCGCTGGAGGCGACCGAACAGCGCGAACTGTGCGCCGAACCGGTGCTGCGCGGCAACGCGCCGGTCGAACCGCCGATGTCGCAGCAGGTCCTCGATCTGCCCTCGGCCTGGCAGTTCAGCCGGGGAGCCGGGCAGAAGGTGGCCGTGATCGATACCGGCGTCAACCGGCATCCGCGCCTGCCCGCGCTGCAAGCGGGCGGTGACTACGTGAGCGATACCGACGGCACCGTCGACTGCGACGGCCACGGCACACTGGTGGCGGGCATCATCGCCGCCCGGCCCTCACCCGACGACGCGTTCGTCGGGGTGGCCCCGGACGCGGAGATCCTGGCCATCCGCCAGCTCAGCCTCGCCTACGACCGCAAGGACCGGGCCGGTTCGGTCAAGGAGGACGGTGCGCTGCGCAGCGACGGCTACGGCAGTGTGCTCACCCTCGCCGGTGCGGTCGTGCGCGCGGTGGACATGGGCGCCACCGTGATCAACATCTCCGAAGTGGCCTGCACCGCAGCCGGTTCCAATACCGCCGACGGCGCGCTCGGCGCTGCCGTGAAGTACGCCTACGACCGCAATGTGGTGGTCGTGGCGGCGGCGGGCAATGTGGAGCAGGGCGGGCCGTGCCAGAACCAGAACGAGGGATCCGGCTGGAGTTCGGTGACCACTGTCCCGTCCCCGGCGTGGTTCACCCCGTACGTGCTGTCGGTCGGTTCGGTCGACGCCGACGGCCAGCCCTCGGCGCTGTCGCTGCGCGGGCCGTGGGTCGGGGCCGCCGCGATCGGCCGCAACATCGTGTCGCTGGACAGCAAGCCCGGTGGCACCGGGCTGGTCGACGGCGTACAGACGATGGAGGGTGTGCAGCCGGTCGACGGAACCAGTTTCGCCGCACCGTATGTCGCCGGATTGGCCGCGCTGATCCGGTCACGCTTCCCGGAACTGTCCGCCCAGCAGGTGATCGAACGGATCACCCGCACCGCGCACGCACCGGGGCGCGGCCGTGACGATGCCATCGGCGCCGGTCTGATCGACCCGCTCGCGGCGCTCACCGCACCGTTGTCCGCCGAGCCGCCCAGCAGGGGCGCCGACGTCGGCCATCCGATCGCCGAACCCTACGCGGCGCCGGAACCGGATTCCCGGCCGCGCCAGGTCGCGATCGCCGGATCGCTGTTCCTGTTGGCCGCCTTGGGAATCGGCGCCGCGTTCGGGTTCCCGTTCCGCCGCCGCGGTGTTGACCTCAATCAGGAATTCGAGGAGTAGAGGGTTCGATGGCAACCGAAGGTTTCGTCCGTCGCCCCCGGATCGCGCCGCCGCGCGCACCGGGCGGTGAAGTAGCGCTCACCCCGCCGCCGGAGATCCAGCGTGCCATCCCGTCGCCGCTGATGATGAAGCTGATGCCCGTCATCATGGTGGTCGCGGTGGTCGGCATGATCGCGATGATGGTCACGATGGGCCGCAATCTGCTGGCCAATCCGATGATGATGATGTTCCCGATGATGATGCTCATGTCGATGGTCGGCATGATGGCGGGCATGCGCGGCGGTGGTCCCAAGCGTGCCGTCGAGCTCAACGAGGAACGCAAGGACTACTTCCGGTATCTCGACCAGGTGCGCAAGGACGTGCGCACCACCGGCACCAAACAGCTCGAGACGCTCGGCTGGAGTCATCCCGAACCCGCCGATCTGCCCTCGCTGATCGGTAGCAGGCGGATGTGGGAGCGCCGCCCCAACGACCCCGACTTCGGGCATGTGCGAGTCGGCGTCGGCAGCCACCGCCTCGCCACCAAGCTGGCCCGGCCCGAAACCGGCCCGCTCGAGGATCTCGAACCGGTGTCCACGGTGGCGCTGCGCCGTTTCGTCCGCACGCATTCGGTGGTGCACGAACTGCCGACCGCGGTCTCGCTGCGGGCCTTTCCCGCCATCAATATCGGCGGTGACCTCGACGAGGGCCGCGAGCTGGTGCGGGCCATGCTGATGGAACTGACCACCTTCCACGGGCCGGACAATCTCGTCGTCGCCATCGTCTGCGCCGATCCCGATACGCATTGGGCCTGGGCGAAATGGCTTCCGCACGTGCAGCATCCGTCGGTGCGCGACGGACTGGGCTCGGCGCGGATGATGTACACCTCGCTGGGCGAGCTCGAATCGGCGTTGCAGGCCGAGCTGATG
This sequence comes from Nocardia sp. NPDC055002, assembly GCF_053608825.1. NCBI lineage: Bacteria > Bacillati > Actinomycetota > Actinomycetes > Mycobacteriales > Nocardiaceae > Nocardia > Nocardia sp. NPDC055002. The sequence goes on along the minus strand of NZ_JBSGWE010000003.1, from coordinate 360,773 downwards.
GAACGCGGCCGGTTCATGCGCAATCCGCAACCCACCCAGGGCCGGTTGCACCTGGTGGTGGTGATCGACGACGGCTACATCAGCGGTAACGAGCGCACCATCAGCGAATCCGGCCTCGACTCGGTGACCGTGCTCGATCTGACCGCGCCGGAGAACGGACTCGCGGCGCGCCGCGGCCTGCAACTGGTCGTCGCCGACGGCGCGGTGTCGGCGCGCAGCGCCGCCGGGGTGGAACGGTTCGCCACGGCCGACGAGGTCAGCCAGGCCGAGGCGGCGGCCTTCGCGCGCTCACTCGCCCGCTACCGGCTCGCGACGGCCGCGCAGATCGTCAGCCTGGGGGAGGGCACCACCAGCGACCCCGGCCTGATGGCCCTGCTGCGCATTCCCGACGCCGCCCAGATCGACCCGGCCAGGGTGTGGCGACCGCGAACCGCGCGGGAACGTCTGCGGGTGCCGATCGGTATCACCCCGGACGGCACGCCGGTCGAGATCGACATCAAGGAGTCGGCCGAGAACGGCATGGGCCCGCACGGCCTGTGCATCGGCGCCACCGGCTCGGGTAAGTCGGAATTCCTTCGTACGCTGGTACTTTCGCTGGTCACCACGCACTCGCCGGATGCCCTCAACCTGGTCCTCGTCGACTTCAAGGGTGGCGCCACGTTCCTCGGCCTCGACTCGCTGCCGCACGTCGCGGCCGTGATCACCAACCTCGAGGACGAGCTCTCGCTGGTCGACCGTATGAAGGACGCGCTCGCCGGTGAGATGAACCGCCGCCAGGAGCTGCTGCGCTCGGCGGGCAACTACGCCAACGTCACCGACTACGAGAAGGCAAGGGCGGCGGGCGTTCCGCTCGATCCGCTACCCGCGCTGTTCGTGGTGGTCGACGAGTTCTCCGAATTGCTCTCGCAGAAACCCGATTTCGCCGAACTGTTCGTGATGATCGGCCGTCTCGGTCGCTCGCTGCACGTGCATCTGCTGCTGGCCTCGCAGCGCCTGGAGGAGAACAAGCTGCGCGGCCTGGAATCGCATCTGTCCTACCGGATCGGTCTGCGTACCTTCTCGGCCAACGAATCGCGCGCGGTACTCGGCATCACCGACGCTTACCACCTGCCCAGCGTGCCCGGCGCGGGCTACCTGAAAAGCGATGCCTCCGAACCGCTTCGGTTCAACGCCAGCTATGTCTCGGGTTCCTATGTCGCGCCGGTCGGCACGGTCATCGACGACGACGGCGCGCCGGTCGGCGGGCAGCGGCCCGTGGTGTTCACCGCGGCCCCCGTCGAAGCCGCGGAGCTCGAGCCGGAACACGAGGAGACCGACCCGATCCTGCGCGGTCGTCCGGAACTCCCACCACCGCCCCCACCCGGTGGCCAGAGCGCCGAGGAGGGCATCCCGGATTCGTTGCTCGACGTGGTGGTCAAGCGGCTGACCGGGCACGGAAGGCCCGCCCACGAAGTGTGGCTGCCACCGCTGGAGGAATCGCCGACCGCCGACATGCTGCTGCCCGACCCCGACTGGCGTTCGCCGGTGAACCGGCACGGTCAGCTGTGGATGCCGATCGGTGTCATCGACAAGCCCTACGAGCAGCGCCGCGACGTGCTCACCATCAATCTCGCGGGCGCCCAGGGCAATGTCGCGGTGGTCGGTGGCCCGCAGTCGGGCAAGTCGACCACCTTGCGCACGATCATCCTGGCCGCGGCCGCCACGCACACGCCCGAGCAGGTGCAGTTCTACTGCCTCGACTTCGGTGGTGGCAGCATGGCCGGTCTGGTCGGGATCCCGCACGTCGGTTCGGTTGCCGGTCGTCTCGACGGCGATCGGGTCCGGCGCACCATCGCCGAGCTCACCACCCTCATGCGGCAGCGCGAGGAACGGTTCGCCGAGCTCGGTATCGAATCCATGGCCGAGTTCCGCCGGCGCAAGTTCTCCGCGCTCGAGGCGCGACAGATCAACGGGACCACCGCCGCGCCGGGCGACCTGCTCGCCGCGGACCAGTTCGGTGACGTGTTCCTGGTGATCGACGGCTGGGGCGCCATCCGCGAGGAATTCGACATCCTCGAACCGCTGATCAATGCCATCGCCACCCAGGGTCTTTCCTTCGGCGTCCACCTGATGATCGGCGCTTCGCGCTGGGCCGAGATCCGGCCGGTCGTCAAGGACCAGGTCGGTACCAGGCTGGAGCTGCGTCTGGGCGATCCCGGTGACTCGGAGATGAATCGCCGCACCGCGCACCAGGTTCCGGTCGGGAGGCCGGGTCGCGGTCTCACCCGCGAACAGTTGCACATGCTGATCGCGCTGCCCCGCCTGGATTCGGACTCCGACCCGTCCACGGTCGCCGACGGTGTCACCAGGGCGCGGGAAGAGCTCATCGCGCTGTATCCGGGACGCCGTGCCCCGCAGGTGCGCATGCTGCCGCTGAGCTTCCCGCGCGACGAGGTCGTCGCCACCGCCAAGGGGCAGGGCGTGAAGCTCGACCGCAGCAAGGTCGTCGTCGGTCTCGGTGAGTCCGAATTGCAGCCGCTGGTGCTGGATTTCGGTCTCGAACCACACTTCATGGCCTTCGCGGACGTGGAATGCGGCAAGACCACGCTGCTGCGCAACATCGTGATGAGCATCGCCGAACAGTCCGACGCGTCCGAGGCGCGGGTCATCCTGATCGACTACCGGCGCACCATGCTCGGTGTGCTCGAGGGGGATCAGCTGGCCGGATACTCGACCTCGTCACAGACCTGTGGGCCGATGATCGCCGAGGTCGCGGGCTACCTGGCCAAGCGAATTCCGGGTTCCGACATCACCCAGCAGCAACTGCGCGAACGCAGCTGGTGGTCCGGCCCGGAGATCTATGTCGTCGTCGACGACTACGACATGGTGGTCACCGGATCGGTCAATCCCTTCGCCCCGCTGCTCGAATACCTGCCGCAGGCACGCGATATCGGCCTGCACCTGGTCGTCACCCGCCGCATCGGTGGCGCGTCGCGTGCGCTGTACGACCCGGTGCTCGGCGCGATGAAGAACCTGTCGGTGCAGACGCTGATCATGAGCGGTTCCCGGGACGAGGGAAAGCTGATCGGCGATGTTCGCCCGAGCAAGATGCCGCCCGGCCGAGGCACGCTGGTCTCCCGGAGCCAGGGCATCGAACTCGTGCACATCGCCGACCTGCCACCGCTGTAACCCCGCGGTCAGCCGGGAAAGCGATCCATCAGCGGCAGTGCCGGGACGGAACGCCGGTGGGCCGCGCGGCGGACCGGCGGACCGCACCAGCTGTCGGTGCGGCGTTCGAACAGCGCGCAGGACGGGCCGGTCGTCAGTGGGTCGGCGATGCGGGCCAGGGTGAAGCCGGCACGGCGGTAGTAGTCGTGCAGGTGGCGGTTGGCGGTCCAGGCATCGAGGCGGACCCAGTCCCGGTGCTTCTGGTCGGCCAGCCGCGCGGCGTGGGCGAGCATCCGGTGCCCCACCTGCATACCCGCGAACCGCAGGTCGACGATCATGAAATGCACGATCACCGACTCGGCCAGCTCCCAGGCCGACCACAGTCCGGGATCGGCTCGCTGGTTGACCGTGATCGTCCCCGCGGGCTCACTGTCGACCTCCGCGATCCACGTCTCACCGCGATCCAGCGCCCGCCCGACCGCCCCGGCGAAGATCTCGATCGGTCGGCCGCGCCCCGCCACCGTCCACTGATCCGACCCGCGTGCCGTCAGCCACGACGTGCGCTGGACGCGCAGGCGGCAGATCAGCGGCAGGTCGCCCAGGGTGGCCGGGCGCAGGCGCACCGTCATGGCAGCGCGACGGCCAACCGGGGTGCGATGCCCAACGTGCGGGCGATGACGTCGGTGCCCGTGGTGTCGCCGAGCTGATAGGCCAGCTGGTTGCGGCCCGCCAGGGAACGGTGGCGGGTGGCGCGGGTGACGCGTTCGTGGTTGGCGCCGATGCGCAGATGGTCGAGCAGGACGGTGCCGGTGGCTACGCCGAGCACTGCCGCTTCTTCGGCGGTGGCGGCGCGGGCCAGCACGGTGTCGCGGTGGGCGGTCTCGCCGTAGCCGCGGTCGGCCAGGCGACGGGTGGTGCCCTCGGGGATGTCGTGTGGTGAGTCGATGCCCGCGGCTTCGGCGAGGTCGCGGGGGTAGAAACTCACCTCCCACGACCACGGTTCGTTGTCCAGGTACTGCACGACCGTGCGCGCGAGCACCCAGGAATCGGCGGCGACACCGAGCCAGCGTGCGACTTCGGTGTTCGCGGGTTCCATCCTGGTGCTGAACTGCTTGGACGGTTCCCGGTTGGCCGCGCGCGCGATCTCCTCGAAGATGTCGTGCGCCGACCTGGGCCGATCGCGCCGGATGTGGTCGGTGACCACCGACTCCAGGACTTCCTGGTTGCGCACGATGGTGCCGCGGGAAGTCGCTGTGTAGACGAGATTTTCAGCGACGAGCACCTGAATCGCGTTGCGTGAGGTGGTGATCGAGACCTGCATCTGATCGGCGAGCTCGGAGTGGCTGGGTAGCCGGTCGCCCGGTTTCCATGTGCCCGCGTGGATCTCCTCACGGAGGAGGTTCGCGATCCGGAGATAGGTCGGACCGTCCGCCATCATGCTCCTCGGTAGGTCGTGCAGGTAACGAAGTGTACTCGTATCGGTTACCTACGGCCGAGTAATGCTTGACAGAAAGCTTGCGAGGTTTATTGTAATGAACGTCCTGATCCGGTGCTCTGCGGCGATGACGGCGAGGCAATGTGGCTGGTTCGGAGAGTTCAACAGTTGTCATGGCTTTCCCCGACACAGTGCGGAGTGTCGATTCCGCCGGGCTCCCGGCAGCTACCGGTCTGTTACCCCTCTCCGACATTCTCGTCCGGGCGTGTCGTGGACATCGGGTGGTCGGGGGACCGCTGCTGTGGTTCGCGCGCGATCTGGCCGTGCTGCACGAGAAACGCATCGTCGGGCGCGGGGGCCGAGTCGACACCGATCCGGTGGTCCTGCGCGAAATCGACTGCCGGCGTAGTGAACTGGTGCTGGCGATCGACGACTGGGTGTTGCGGTCCATCCCGCAGCACCGCCTCGGCGCCACGCTGCACACGGAGACCGTCGGCGCGGTCATCGACCGCATGGCCGAGGCTTCCGTGCGAGCGCACCACGCCCTGATGACGCTGGCGGCCAACGACGAAATGCTGCACTGCGCGTGGCATCACCTGGCCGAACTGGCCGACGCCTACGACGATCTGGTGCGTGACGTACTGGCCGGGCGCAGGCGGCTGCCCGAGTGGTGAGCTAGCACTTCGACCGCACACCACGTCCGCGGTGCACACCGCGGACGTGCGTGTCAGCCGAGCCGGTGGTGGTGGACGCCGAACTCGTCGGCCACCGTCGCCGCCAGTTCCACATACGCGCGCTTGGTGGTCTTGTGCAAGCGGTGCAGGTCGATCTCGGCGCCCTCGGAGAGGTGCTCGTCGAACGGGATGATGTGAACGGCGCGGCAGCGGGACAGGAAGTACTCGCGCAGCTGCTGGACGCCGACGTTGGGTGAGCCCTCGCGCGGGAGGTTGATCACGACCACCGCGTTGCGGACCAGGTGGTCGTGGCCGTGCAGGGACAGCCAATCCAGGGTCGCGGCGGCGCTGCGGGCGCCGTCGATGGCGGCCGAGGAGATGAGCACGAGCGAATGGGCGAGGTCGAGGACGCCGCTCATCGCCGAGTGCATCAGACCGGTGCCGCAGTCGGTGAGGATGATGTTGTAGAAGCGCTGCAGAATGCGGGCCACGGCCCGGTATTCCTCGTCGTTGAACGCTTCCGACGCGGCCGGATCACGCTCGCTGGCAAGGACTTCCAGGCGACTCGAGCCCTGGGAGGTGTGCCTGCGGACGTCGGAGTAGCGCTGGATCGCCGGGTCGAGCAGCAGATCGCGCACGGTCGAACGGGTCTGGATGGCGACGCGCTGCGACAGGGTGCCGAAGTCGGGGTTGGCGTCGACGGCGATCACTCGGTCGCCGCGGATCGAGGCGAAGATCGAGCCGAGACCGGTGGTGGTGGTGGTCTTGCCGACGCCGCCCTTCAGCGAGAGGACCGCGATGCGGTAGTCGCCGCGCACAGGCTGGCGGATCCGGGCCACGAGTTCCTGCAGGCGCAGCTCCTCTGCGGACATCCCCGGGTTGATCGCACCGCCGGACACGTGGTGCACGGCCTTGCGCCAACCACTGCCGGGGGCCTTCTTCGCGCGCTTGACCGGGACGTCGTCGAGCGAGGGCTGGTAGCCCTGTGGCTGTGCGCCCCAACCCGGTTGGCCGTAGGGCTGCTGGTGGCCCTGCTGGTAGTTGCCCGGCTGCTGGTACTGCTGCGGCGCGTTCGGCTGCTGGTACTGCTGTGCGTGCGTGCCGTCGGGCTGGTACTGCGGACCGGGCCCGCTGGGCTGGTTGTACTGCTGTGCCGGTGGGCCGTCCGGCTGGTACTGCTGGCCGGGGCCTTGCGGCTGCTGGTACTGCTGCGCGGGCGTGCCGTCGGCTTGGTACTGCGGTGCTGGACCGTTCGGCGGGAACTGTTGCTGCGCCCCCTGATTCGGCTGCTGATACTGCGGAGCGGGGGAGCCGTCGGGCCGATACGGCGGTACGGGAGCGCCGTCGGGCTGCTGCGCGGGTGCGGCATCGGGCCGATACTGCGGTGCCGCGCCGTCGGGCCGCTGGGCGACGCCGTCGGGACCGTACGTGGGCAGACCGTCGGGCTGCTGGTGCTGGGCCGGGGTGCCGTCGGGGCGGGGATACGGCGACGCGGTGTCGGCCGCCTGCACGAATTCACCCGAGCGATAACCGGTCTGCGCGGCGCGTGCTTGTTCCGCGGGGTCGGTGCCACCCTGCCGACCCACCTGACCGTGCTCACCCGGCGCACTGCCGTGTAGCCGTGGATCGTCGGACCGGTACACCTCGGTCCGCCCATCCGGCGCATGCGTCGGCGCGACCGGTGCCGGATCACCGGGGACCGGGTTGTATTGCGTCGCGGGGTAAGCCGACGGCGGCACGCGCTCGCCCGATGCGTACGGCGACCGCTGCTCGGTAGCCGGTGGCTGCTGCGGAGCTACGGACTCGCCGGAGCTGTACGGCGACCCGTGTCGTGGCGCGATCGCGTCCTCGTCGGGCGCGGACAGCCCGTCGGCCGAGTGGCGCGCACCGGTTGCCGCCGATTCGGTGGACTCCGCGGCGGTCGTCGCCGTGGTCGGTTCGGGCACCTCGGCGGTTGACGGACGAGGCGGTGTGGCCTGCTCGGTCTCCTGGAACGACGATGCCGAGGAAGGCTGTACATCGGCCGACTGCTCGACCTCGCCGGGCGCGGGTATCGACAGTGCGTCCGTGCTGGGTTGTTCGACAACATCACGCGCGGTGACCGGCGATGGCGCCGGGTCCGGTTGCTCGGCAGCGACTGGCCGCGGTTCGGCGGGGGTCGGCCGCGGTTCGGCGGTGGTCGGCTGCGGCGGGACGGTCAGGCGCGGTGGGGCCTGGGTCGGCCGCGCGGGCGGGTCCGGCAGGGGAGGGGGCGGGGGAAGGTCGGGACGCTGCTGGTTCGGGCCGAGCGGGGTGAAGCCGGTCGACGGTGGCGCGGGCGTGCGGGTGGGGAGCGCGTTCGCGGCGTGATCCACCGCCTCGCTGATCGGCGCGGGTATTGCCGGGCCCGCGTGCGCAGGCCCGCTGATGGGTGCGGGCGGGAGCGGAGGGGGCGTACCGGTGGATGCCGGTGCGTGATCCGCCGGTGGCCGACCCGACGACCACGGAGCCGCTGTCGACGCCTGACCGCCGGCCCACGGCGCCGGATCCGCGGCCGAGGGCCCCGGAATCGACGACGGACCGCTGGTGTCCGGTCGCGGCGCCGGATCGGCCGGCGGCGGTGGGCTGACCGGCGGAGTCAGCGGGTTCGGGGCAGCCTGCCACCCGGCGCTGGGCTGTGCGGGCGCGGCCTGCTGGTGTGGCTGCTGGTATTGCGACGCATCGCGGCCGGCCTGGGGTGCGGGCTGCTCGTAGGTGGGCTGCGGACGCGGTTGCTCTTCGCGGCGGGGCTGCTGGTGGGACGGGCCGGGGATCAGCGGGTCGGCGGGCTGCTGCGGGGTGGACCAGCCGGAACCGGACTGATGGGTCGGCTCGGCGGGGCGGCGCTGGTCGACAGCCTCGCCCGGACGTGGGGTGGCTGCCTCTTCCTCGGATTCGCGATCCTTGCGGCGGCGCCTGCCCTTTTCCTTGCGCGGCGCGTCGTCACCGCGCCCGCCCATGAAGCGGCGGCGTTTGGGTGCGTCGTCGATCTCGTCGTCCTGGGGCAGGTTCTCGACCGGAGCCTCGTAACCGACCTGTGTGACGTCGCTCTCCGACAGCCACGGCGGCAGCATGGGGAGGCTGTCGTTGTTGCGGCTCACCGGCACGCCTCGCTCACCAGGGTCCCCCGATCTGATCGACCCACTTCTCCGACGCCGGTGAGTTTACGCGACAACCCCCACGGCGTGGTGGCCGCCCGGTGGCTGGACACCGTGCTCAGGGCGGCGCGCTCGCAGGCCTCCCGATTGTGCGGCACGGGGCCCGGTCAGGGTGTACGGTTCGGGGCACTTTTGCCTCTGGCCGCCCGGCCCGGTAAGCTTGAGCGGCGGTGCACCTATGCGCCGACTGTTCGCATGCATGTCGACGGGCTCTTGGTCGACGCCACACACGCGGACGGCCATCAAACTCAGGTTGAGCGTAACCGGGATCGCGGAGGATATGGCGAAGAAAGACGGGGCCATCGAGGTCGAGGGTCGAGTTGTCGAGCCGCTGCCCAATGCGATGTTCCGGATCGAGCTCGAGAACGGTCACAAGGTTCTCGCGCACATCAGCGGAAAGATGCGGCAGCACTACATTCGTATCCTTCCGGAAGACCGCGTTGTCGTCGAGCTGTCGCCGTACGACCTCTCACGCGGCCGGATTGTCTACCGCTACAAGTGATGCCTGACGGCGTCGCGAGCCTCACCGGCGCGCGGCGTCGCACAGTGTCCCGGCAACGGGACGCACACCAGACTTCCCCAGTCCTCTGGCTGGGGAAAAACTGTGTTCACACCACCTGTGTGGACCAATACAAGATTGGACTGACGTGAAGGTTAATCCGAGCGTCAAGAAGATCTGCGAGAAGTGCAAGGTGATCCGCCGTCATGGTCGGGTCATGGTGATCTGCGACAACCTGCGCCACAAGCAGCGTCAGGGCTGATACAGCCTCACCACCGGGCACCGATCGTCTGATCGGACTGACCGAAAGAAGCACTCCCAGTTCCAGCGCGCACGCACTTGTGCGCGCCATCCACCGGCACGGAGGCCGGTGCCCCCACCTTTGTAAAGACGGGGGGACGGACGGGGAGCAGACCTCCGCAACCATTAAGGAACCTGCCACATGGCACGTCTGATGGGCGTTGATCTCCCGCGCGAAAAGCGCATGGAGATCGCGCTGACCTACATTTTCGGAATCGGGCGCACCCGCGCCACCCAGATCCTGGCCGAGACGGGCGTCAGCCCCGACCTGCGCTCCAAGGACCTGAACGACGACGACCTGGCGAAGCTCCGCGAGTACATCGAGGCTTCGGACTACAAGGTCGAAGGTGACCTGCGCCGCGAGGTTCAGGCCGATATTCGTCGCAAGATCGAGATCGGCTGCTACCAGGGCATCCGCCACCGTCGTGGCCTGCCCGTTCGTGGTCAGCGCACCAAGACCAACGCGCGTACGCGCAAGGGTCCGAAGAAGACCGTCGCCGGCAAGAAGAAGTAGGGATAGCGTATGCCTCCGAAGAGCCGGGCCGCTGGCCCGAAGAAGACTCAGAAGTCGCGTCGCCGGGACAAGAAGAACATCCCGCACGGCCACGCGCACATCAAGAGCACGTTCAACAACACCATCGTCTCGATCACCGACCCCGAGGGCAATGTCATCTCGTGGGCGTCGTCGGGTCACGTCGGTTTCAAGGGTTCGCGTAAGAGCACCCCGTTCGCCGCGCAGCTCGCTGCCGAGAACGCTGCCCGCAAGGCGCAGGAGAACGGCGTCAAGAAGGTCGACGTGTTCGTGAAGGGCCCGGGTTCGGGCCGCGAGACCGCGATCCGTTCGCTGCAGGCCGCCGGCCTGGAGGTCGGCTCGATCTCCGATGTCACTCCCCAGCCGCACAACGGCTGCCGTCCGCCCAAGCGGCGTCGCGTCTAATAGCGGGAAAGGAAAAAGCTCAAAATGGCACGTTATACAGGCCCCATCACCCGCAAGTCGCGTCGTCTGCGCGTCGACCTCGTCGGAGGCGACCAGGCGTTCGAGCGTCGTCCTTACCCGCCCGGCCAGCACGGCCGCGCGCGGATCAAGGAATCCGAGTACCTCATGCAGCTGCAGGAGAAGCAGAAGGCTCGCTTCTCGTACGGCGTCATGGAGAAGCAGTTCCGTCGTTACTACGAAGAGGCCAACCGCCTCAAGGGTAAGACCGGCGACAACCTGCTCCGTCTGCTCGAGTCGCGTCTGGACAACGTCGTGTACCGCGCCGGTCTGGCCCGTACCCGTCGTCAGGCCCGTCAGCTGGTCAGCCACGGTCACTTCATCGTCAACGGTGTCAAGGTGGACGTCCCCAGCTTCCAGGTCTCCCAGTACGACATCATCGATGTCAAGGAGAAGTCGCTCCCGACGCTGCCCTTCCAGGTGGCTCGCGAGACCGTCGGCGACCGCCCGGTTCCCGGTTGGCTGCAGGTCGTCCCCGGCCGCCTGCGCATCCTGGTGCACCAGCTGCCCGAGCGCGCGCAGATCGATGTGCCGCTGCAGGAACAGCTCATCGTCGAGTACTACTCGAAGTAATCGCTTAACGGTGGGGGTCGCTACGCGGCGACCCCCGCAATCACTGACGAGGCATCAAATAGCGGATGCCCTGAACAGGAAGTAGATCCTCATGCTGATTTCCCAGCGTCCGACACTGACCGAAGAGGTTGTGGCGGAGAACCGCTCGAAGTTCACCATCGAACCCCTCGAGCCGGGCTTCGGTTACACCCTCGGCAACTCGCTGCGTCGTACCCTGCTGTCCTCCATCCCGGGGGCCGCGGTCACGAGCATCCGCATCGACGGCGTCCTGCACGAGTTCACCACCGTCCCCGGCGTGAAGGAAGATGTCACCGACATCATCCTGAACCTCAAGGGCCTGGTCGTGTCCTCCGAAGAGGACGAGCCGGTCACCATGTACGTGCGTAAGCAGGGCCCGGGCACCGTCACCGCCGGTGACATCGTTCCGCCTGCCGGCGTCATCGTGCACAACCCGGACATGCACATCGCCACCCTGAACGACAAGGGCAAGCTCGAGATCGAGCTCGTCGTCGAGCGGGGCCGCGGTTACGTGCCCGCCGTGCAGAACAAGGCGACCGGCGCGGAAATCGGCCGGATCCCGGTGGATTCGATCTACTCCCCGGTGCTCAAGGTGACCTACAAGGTCGAGGCCACCCGTGTCGAGCAGCGCACCGACTTCGACCGTCTCATCCTCGACGTGGAGACCAAGAACTCCATCACGGCTCGGGACGCGCTGGCTTCGGCCGGTAAGACCCTGGTCGAGCTCTTCGGCCTGGCCCGTGAGCTCAACGTCGAAGCCGAGGGCATCGAGATCGGCCCCAGCCCGGCCGAGGCAGATCACATCGCCTCGTTCGGTCTGCCGATCGAGGACCTGGACCTCACCGTCCGGTCCTACAACTGCCTCAAGCGCGAGGGTGTGCACACGGTGGGCGAGCTCGTTGCCCGCACCGAGTCGGACCTGCTCGACATCCGCAACTTCGGCCAGAAGTCCATCGACGAGGTGAAGGTCAAGCTGCACACGCTGGGCCTCTCGCTCAAGGACAGCCCGGCGTCGTTCGACCCGTCCTCCGTGGTGGGTTACGACGCGAGCACCGGAACGTGGAGCGACAGCGGCACGTTCAGTGATACCGACGGCGGCGAGCAGGACTACGCCGAAACCGAACAGCTTTAATACGCCCAGGAGAAACCCACAATGCCCAAGCCCAAGAAGGGCCGCCGGTTCGGCGGCTCGGCGTCGCACCAGAAGGCGATCTTCGCCAACCTGGCCACGGCGCTTTTCGAGCACGGTCGGATCACGACCACCGAGGCCAAGGCCAAGGCGGTGCGTCCCTACGCCGAGAAGATCATCACCAAGGCGAAGGGCGGCAGCCTTGCCGACCGTCGTGAGGTCATGAAGGACATCCGCAACAAGGACGTCGTGCACGTCCTGTTCGCGGACATCGGCCCCTCGTTCGAGGGTCGCGAGGGTGGCTACACCCGTATCACCAAGGCGCTGCCGCGCAAGGGTGACAACGCGCCGATGGCCATCATCGAACTCGTCCGCGAGAAGACCGTGACCAACGAGGCCGATCGGGCCCGTCGCGTCGCCGCTTCGCAGAAGACCGAAGAGGCTCCGGCCGCTGAGGTCGAGGAGACCGTCGCCGACGAGACCGTGGCTGACGCCCCGGCCGCCGACGAGGCCACCGAGGACAAGAAGGACGCCTGATTCTCAGGAGTTCTGCCGAGCCCGTCACCCTTCGTGGGTGGCGGGCTCGGTTCTTTTCCGCGTGCGAATTCAGGAGGATGGCATGACTCGGGTGCGGCTCGGGATCAGTTATGACGGCACCGATTTCACCGGCTGGGCACGTCAGCCGGGGTTGCGCACCGTGCAGGGCGTGCTGGAGGAGTCGCTGTCGAAGGTGTTGCGTGAGCCGCTGCAGCTGACGGTCGCAGGCCGCACGGACGCGGGCGTGCACGCCGAGGGACAGGTCGCGCACTTCGACACCGAGTCCGAGTTCGATGCCGACAAGTTGCTGTACCGGATGGCCAAGTTCCTGCCCAAGGACGTGCGGATCACCGAAATCCGTACCGCTGCGCCCGAGTTCGACGCCCGCTTCTCCGCGATGCGCCGCCACTACGCTTACCGGCTCACCACCGCCCCTTACGGCGCCCAGCCGTTGCAGGCGCGCGGGGTGGTGCCGTGCAAGCCCGGCGTAGACCTCGAGGCTATGCGCGCCGCTTCACGAAACCTGTTGGGCCTGCACGACTTCGCCGCCTTCTGCCGACGTCGCGAGGGCGCGACCACCATCCGCGAACTCCAGCGCTTCGACTGGGAACGTGACGGCGACCTGCTCACCGCCTACGTGAGCGCCGATGCCTTCTGCTGGTCGATGGTCCGCAGCCTCGTCGGCGCCGTCCTCGCGGTCGGTGAGGGCCGTCGCGCCCCCGAATGGACTACGTCCCTGCTCGCCGAGACCGCACGTTCCAGCTCGGTGACGGTCGCTCCCGCCCACGGTTTGAGCCTCATCGCCGTCGACTATCCGGCCGACGCCGACCTCGCCGCACGTAATGTCCAAACCCGGGAATCCAGAACTGTACCGGTGCCCGAAGGCGGTTGCTGCGGCGATTAATAGCCGTATCCATTCACCGAATTTGTGACACCTGAACTGTCGAGTGGCGATCCGATATTTGTTCGAGACTTTTCCCTACTCGAAGAAAATAAGGAAAATTTCTTGTCTCGGCCGCCGAGTTGTGGTGGTGGCGCTCACGTTATCGGTGTGGTAATCGGTGGCGATGCTAGATTTCCCAGACGATGGATACTTCCTCGGCCACCTCATTCGACGAGTGGCAGCGATCATGGCGGAGACACGAATGGCGCCAGCTGAATTCGGGGCGAGCATGCGCCCTGTCGCGTTGGAATAGCGACGTCGGGCGATGACGTCGTTCGAAGGTTTTCCCGAGATCTGCTCGACCGCGCAGATCGCGGTGCCGGACGCTTTCGCGCACTGGGAACAGCTGGTCGCCGGCGCTATCACCGAGGTGTCGATCGCGCCCACCGTGTCGCGCCCGTTCGAGGGGCGGATCAGGTCGGCCGACTTCGGGGACATCTCCGTGGGCACGGTGGTCGCCGAGGGGCACGAATTGCGCCGTACGCGTAGGCATATCGCCAGGGCCGACGATTTCCACGTCATCGGTAGCGTGGTGCTCGCCGGCCACGCCCAGGTGGAGCACGCGGGCAACCGCGTCGAGCTGGCACCGGGCGCGATGATCTTCTATGACACCTCGCAGCCGATTCGGTGGCGCTCGGAGGGCCTGATCGAGGATCTCACGGTTCGGGTGCCCCGGCAGCAGGTCGTCGACCACCTGGGTATCCGTGCCGATGTGCTGCCTGCCGGGATGGTGATCGGGGAAGGCGGCGTCGGGTTCATGCTGGCCAGATTCTTCCGCCAGGTCGCCCAGCTGCACAGCACCGATCCGGCGGCGGCGGCTGTGCTCGCAGGCAGCGGCATCGACCTCCTCGGTGCGGCGGCCACCATCGCGGCGGGTGAGCGGCCCGGCCGGGCGCAGATCGCGGCGGTGAACGGGCAGCAGGTGCTGGACTATCTGCGCGCCCATTTCACCGACCCCGAACTGACGATCGAGCGGATCGCGGACGGCTGCCGGGTGTCGCGGCGCACGCTCTATCGGGTGGTCGCGGAGTTCGAGGGCGGGCTCGGGGCGGTCCTGCGCGGAATGCGGTTGGAGCGGGCGCGGGTGTTGCTCGTGGCGAGCGACTTCCGTTCGATCGCGGCGGTAGCGACCGCGTCGGGATTCGCCACCGAGCGACAGTTCTATCGTGCGTTCCAAGCGGCGACGGGCATGACGCCGGGTGAATACCGAGTAGTAGCTCGTTCCGGCGCCGATATCGGCTGACGATTTCCGTCAAGCCGGGTTAGGTGATGTGCCTCACATGGATGTTTCATATTGAAAGACTCATGACGGTTATCCGCTGGAATCGGCGGTGCTAGACGCATTTCCGATGTCGACAAACCATCCCATTCGGAAACAGTTGATGGAAATTGGACGGTTGATCTGGCAGGCTCGGCCACGGGCGAGCCCGACGATTGTGCGACGCCAACTGTTTGCTGTTCGACTCGGATAGGGAGCGAGGTGGTTGGCATGGAGATCGCGCAGACCCGCGCCGGAGCACGTGAATCGTTTGCCGAATGGGAGTCGCTGCTGTCGGAGAGTTACGTCCCGCTGATGGCGGATCCGAGCGGAGACGGCACCTTCCACGGCCGCATCGAGCGCAGCAGTCACCCCGGCTTCGATCTGTCGACGGTCCGCGCGAGCGGCCAGCGCATCCGCCGCACGCCTCGCGGGATCGCCAAGACCGACGGTGAATTCCTCCTGGTCTCTATCCTGACCGAAGGCTCCGGACTGCTGCACCAGGACGATCGAGTGGCCTCGGTCCGCCCCGGCGACATGGTCTTCTACGACACCTCGCGCCCGTACCACTGGGACCTGGAGGGTCCGTGGGCGCAAGTCGTGGTGCAGACGCCACTCGAGGTCCTGCGCCAACAGCTCGGCCCGGGCGGATCCCCGTTGCCGACCGCGGTGACGGTCACCGCCGACAGCGCGGGTGGGGTGGTCGCAGGCTTCTTTCGCGATCTGGCCCGCATCCAGCAGAGCGCTCCCGGCCATGCGACTGTCCTGGCCGACAACGGTGTCAAACTGCTCGCCTCCGCGGTCCGGCTGGCCTCGGGCGAAATCCCGTCGGGTCAGCCGGCGCAGGCGCTGTCCCGCGAGCAGGTGCTGTCCTTCATGCGGACCCGGTGCGCCGACCCGAGCCTGACCGTCGACGACATCGCCCGTGCCTGTCTGGTATCGCGTCGAACGCTGTACCGGCTCTTCGGTGATGTGGAAGACGGACTCAGCGCCGTGCTGCGGCGCATGCGGGTGGAATGCGCGCGCACCCTGCTCACTCGCGACCCCGGCCGCGCGACGGCGACGGTCGCGCTCGCGTCCGGCTTCGCCTCCGAACGACACTTCTTCCGGGCCTTCCGGCTGGAGACGGGGATGACTCCCGGCGAATTCCGCATGCTCGCGTCGAGCGCGCTGACTATCTGATACCGCCGTTCTCACGCGATATTTCGGTAGACCTCGGCGAAACTCATCGCAATCGGCGGATTGGCACAAACGGTCAGTCGGCTGGCACAGGATGACAGTTTGTGTGGCGCCATTCTGCGAGAGAGTGAATTGAACACTCTTCACTGGTTGAGCGGACAAGGGGGCACGATGAGTCGGGTACGCGTGGCAGCGGTGCAAGCCGAGCCGAAGTGGTTGAATCTGTCTGCCGGAGTCGAACAGACAATCGAATACATCGCGTCGGCCGAACGCGGCGGCGCGCAAGTGATCGCTTTTCCGGAGACATTCCTGCCCGGATTCCCGTGGTGGATGTGGCTCAATTCGGTCGATTGGGGTGAGGAATTCCTGGCCAGGTATCTGGCCAACGCGCTGACCGCCGACGGTCCCGAACTGCGTGCCATCGCGTACGCCGCCCGGCGCACGGGCGTGCACGTTTCGATCGGCTTCGCCGAGCGGGCCGGACACGAGGTCTTCATGTCCCAGGCGTTGATCGATGCCGACGGCACCATCGCCGTCGCTCGCAAGGCGGAACCGACCGGGCTCGAGCGCACTGTCTTCAATGCCTCGCCCGGTGGGGGACCGCTGGTTCGTGACACCGTGCACGGCCGGATCGGCGTCCTCGGCGGCGCCGATCATCTCCGCGCCGACCTGCGTGGACAGATGCACGATCAGCGCGAGCAGCTCCACGTCGCCGCCTGGTCGGGCTTCACCGTGTACTACGGGGAGGGCAAGGAATGGGGGCCCGACCTCAATACCGCTGCCAGCGTTCGCTACGCGATGGACGGATCGACCCATGTCGTCGCGCCCGTCGCGGTCGTGCCGGTGGCAGGCTGGGAGGTCGTCGACGCGCGGATGCCGGAGCGGCGCCTGCTGCGTGGTGGTGGCGGCCTCTCGCGAATCTTCGGTCCCGGTGGACTCGAACTCGCCGCACCGCTGGCGGAAGGCGAAGAGGGACTGCTCTACGCCGATCTAGATCTCGGCCGCACCGTGCGCCCGGCCGCCGCGGCCGCGCCCCGCGGTGAGCGCTTGCCGGTCCGGGGGCCGAGCGGTCGGATCGTGCGGCGTGAGCCGGTGCGCGTCGGCCTCGCGGGGGCCTGAGGCGACGGCCGCGAACCACAGTGCGACGAAGCCGGACGTCATCGCAGCGGCACCGAGACATCGGCGCCCGCTTCACGGGTCAGCCGGGCGTTCACCTTGGCCAGGGCGGGCGTCGGGACGAATCCGCCCGCCAGCAACGCCTCACCCTGTCGGAACCAGGGCGCCTGGGCGAGCAGGCCGCTCGGCGCGTAGCCGAAGTAGGTGCCGAGTTCCTCCAGGTCGGATGGGGAGGTCATCTTCATCAAGGCGAGGTTGTCGCACTGAGAGATGATGCCGGGGTGCACCTTTGACGGGCGCTGTGTCGACAGCAGCAACCACAGACCGAATTTGCGCCCCTCGGCGGCGATCTGGATCAACCGCTCGCGCACGGCGACGGCCACCGGCGATTCGAGCCGGGGCGAGGCGAGGTTGTGCGCTTCGTCGATCACCAGCAGAACCGGGCGGCGTTCCTCGCGTTTGGCCCACAGATCGTCGAGCAGCGACAAGGCGACGACGAGTTGCTGTGCGGGCGTAGAGAATCCGCCGAGATCCAGGACCGTCACATCGGGGCGATCGGCGACGATCTCGGTGACCGCCTGGTCGGTTCCCGCCCAGACCTCCCAGTCGAGCAGTCCCAGATTCTCCACGCGCATCGCGAGTCGGCGGCGAGCCGTGTTCTCGACGGCACGCAGGTTGTCCAGGACATCGTGGACTTCGCCGGACATCGCCGACGACAGATGGATCAGTTCGTTGAACTCCTCCCTGTCGGCCACCGGATCCAGCTGCAGCACAGCGGCCTTCGAGGTCAAGGGCATGTCGATGAACTTCGCCCGCAGGCGACCGGGTGGCTCCGATTTCGGTCGCAGGACGCGGATATCGCGCTCGCGCAGGGCCTGCGCGGTGGGGCCGGTGGCGCCGGGGATCACCTCGCCGATGCGGACGAAATCGGAATTCGGGTCGAAGATGACGATCGGCAGCGCGGTGTGCGCGATCAGCTGCTCGAGGACGACGCCGAGCGCGTAGGTCTTGCCGGAACCGCTCTGGCCACACCAGAACGTGTGCCGGTTGAAGCGGGTGGGGAGCAGTCGGGCGGGGCCGCCGGGCGCCGACAGACTCACGCCGACCTCGAGTTCGGCGCCGGTGGTGTGGTGGAGCGCGGCGACGGTGTCGCGATCGGCGGGGCCGATCTCCCCGCCGTCGAAGGCGTGACTGGCTCTGGTGTCGATCCCGTCATCGGTGAGTTCGCCGATCAACCTGCCGCGTAACCCGACGGGCACGGTCGCCGTACGCTCCTCGACCAGCCCGAGCTGCCTGCGCCCCGCGCAACTGACCACGATCAGGGATCCGGCGGGGAAGGAGCTGGCCGCGGCGTTCTCGACGACGAACGAGCGGCCGTCCTCGGAGCGCACGGACAGGACAGCGGATTCGGCAGACATGGATGTGTCCTCCCGGTGGCGCGTCGACGAGCATCCTGCTGGCAACCACCAGTAAACACGGCCCGGTCACGTCTTCCGGTACCGCGCGCACGTGTGTCGGGTGCTGTCTGCGGCCCTCGTACCGGAGTGTGCTGAAAGAGGCTTGCGCAGTGAGGTTTTACCTGGTCAAGGCCGAATGCAAGTACATTTGCAATTGCATTCGAGGCGCGGAGCGGGGGTATTCTTCTGGGCGATGCCGCAGTGACGGCAGCACCCGATTCTCGTTTCCGGAGGTCGCCTGTGGCGAACGAAACGACGACGCTGGAGTTCTCGGCGCCGACACCGCGCAGTGCGGAGTTCGAGGAGTGGGAAGCGTTGATGACGAAGACGTATTTCCCACTCGCGCTCGATCCCACATTGGACGCGCCCACGTTCGGCAGGCTCACCAGCAGTCCCTTGCCCGGAGTCGCCGACTTCTCGCTGACCGCGCTCGCGGGCGGGAATCAGGAATTCCGGCGCACCAAGACGCATGTGGCGTGTGCCGACGAGGAATACCTGCTGGTCAGCATTCAGGTCGCCGGTCGTGCCCGGCTCACCCAAGACGGCCGCTCGGTGCTGCTCAAGCCGGGAGAGATGACATTTCTCGACACCGCGCGACCCTCGCTCTGGCACGACAGCGTGTCCTACGAGCAGGTGCTCGTGCGAGTGCCGACGCGACTGCTCCGCCTGCAGCCGGGTCTCGCCGAGGTCCGCATACCGACCGCCACCGCGATTGCTCCGGACAGCCCGGCGGGCGTGGTGGCCACCTATTTTCGTGAGCTCGCCCGGGTCCGCGCGCAATCGCCCGCACAGGCCGACATCCTGGCCAGAAGTGCGCTCGACCTCCTCGGCTCGGCGGTGCTGCTCGCCGCGGGGAGCGAACCTGTCGATGCCCCTGCTGACGCGCTCAGTCGCGAACACGTCATGGTCTACCTCCGAAAGCGGTGCACCGACCCGGAATTGACCGTCGACGAGGTGGCCGCGGCCTGTCACATCTCGCGCCGCACGCTGTTCCGAATCTTCGACGGCACCGGCGACAGCCTCAGCACCACCCTGCGCAGATTGCGAATCATGCATGCGCGAAAGCTGCTGGCCCGCACGAGAAGCCACCCACCCGCAGCGGTCGCTTACGCCTCGGGATTCGCCTCCGAACGGCACTTCTATCGGGTGTTCCACCAGGAAACAGGGATGACGCCCGGCGAATATCGGCAGTCGCACATCGGCTGATCAACGTGGCACTGATTGTCAGAGGCTTGGCGCGGGAGGACTGCCAGCACGATCGTTCTCGCAGCACACTGGATCTCGTCGGACCAGTGCGTACGAGGAGCGATCACGATGGCCGACGCCACTGGAACGTGAAGTCTTCGCCGGCGGTGTAGCGCCGTCGGCGGTTTACCACACCGAACTGGGCCGGGTCGGCGTCCTGGGGGGAGTCGACCACGTGTGCCCGGACCGGCGCGTGGACCTGTGGCGGGAGCAGGTCCACGTCGCCGCGTTCTCCGGATTCACCGCGTAAGTCAGGGCTGCTGTTCGCCGATCTCGTAGTCGGCGAGGCGACGAAGCCGCGGACCGGATTGTCTGCGGACAGGGTGACGGTTCGGCTCGCGGGCTCACTGGCGATTTCGTGAGTCGGTCAGGATCTGACCAACCGGGCGATCGCGTCGGTGGCCTCTTTGATCTTGGCTTCGGCCTCGGGTCCACCGGCGATCGCCGCGTCGACGACGCAATGTGAGATGTGATCCTCGAGCAGCCCCATCGCGACGGCCTGTAGTGCCTTGGTCATGGCGGAGACCTGGGTGAGGATGTCGATGCAGTACTTTTCCTCTTCGACCATCCGCTGGAGGCCGCGCGACTGACCCTCGATGCGGCGCAGTCGCTTGAGGTAGTCGTCCTTGGCGGTGATGTAGCCGTGGCCTGCGTGGCCTGCGTGCTCGCCGCCGGTCGCGGTGTCGGGGGTGGGTGTTGTCACCGTAGGTCTCCTCGCCTGCCTGGTAGCTCGCGTGGCGAACTAATACCCCCCTAGGGTACAGTTTCGCGGTCGAAATGTCAGGTGACAGGTCCCCGGTGCTGCGCGCGGACGGCCCGGGCGGAAGAATCGGCGCTATGAGTTCGCTTCCCCGGCCCGCACTCGCCGTCATCGGCGGCAGCGGTTTCTATGACTTCTTCGACCACGACGCGGTGCACGTCGAGGTCGACACACCGTATGGCGCGCCGAGTGCGCCGGTCGCGATCGGGGAGGTCGAGGGCCGCGCCGTCGCCTTCCTGCCCCGGCACGGCAAGCAGCACGAGTTCGCGCCGCACACCCTGCCCTACCAGGCGAACATGTGGGCGCTGCGTTCGCTCGGGGTGCGCCGGGTGTTCGCGCCGTGCGCGGTCGGCAGCCTGCGCGCCGATTGGGGTCCCGGCACCGTGGCGGTGCCGGACCAGCTCGTCGATCGGACCTCGGGTCGCCCGCAGACCTACTTCGACGGCGGCGGTGTGCACGTCTCCTTCGCCGATCCCTACTGCGATGATCTGCGCGCCGCCGCGGTGAAGTCCGCCGGTGACCTTCGGGTCGAGGATTCCGGCACGATGGTCGTCGTTCAGGGCCCGCGCTTCTCGACCCGCGCCGAGAGCCGCTGGTTCGCCGGGCAGGGCTGGGACCTGGTCAACATGACCGGCCACCCCGAGGCTGTTCTCGCTCGCGAACTCGAAATGTGCTACGCGGCAGTCGCTCTCGTCACCGACTTGGATGCCGGCCTGGAAGAGGGCGACGGTGTGCACGCAGTCGATGTGTTCGCCGAATTCAAGAAGAACCTCGGACCCTTCAAAGAGCTCATGCGACGTGCGGTCACCGCGGTCGACGACACCGACACCTGCGAGCGCTGCCGCGTACACGCCGGGGTGTCGCTGCCCTTCGAACTGCCCTGATCACCCCGGCTGCGCGGTGACCTGCAACTGAGCGAGCAGGAAAGCAGGCGCCGCGCCGCCGCCGGGCAGCGGTGACACCTCGACGTCGACGGTGAGCCAGCCACCCGCCTCGGCGGCCAGCCGTAACCCGCTCAACCCGGCGCGCGTGGCACCGGCCAGCACCTCGGCCCGCAGGGCGGCGATTCGGGGCCGGTCCTCGGGATGCGGGACGGTTCGCTCGTCTACCCCGCGCCATGTCAGCCCCGGCACCGGCTCGGTGACCCAGCGCACCGCGCGCACCTGGGCGGTGTCGACGATGACCAGGTAGAGGCCCGGCTGGGACTCGCGCAGCAATTCGAGCGTCGCGGCCTCGAACGACTTGTTCTGTGGGGCAACACTGTCGGTGACATCGACGGACACTCCGCGCCACGTGAACCGCTGCTCGGCGTCGCCGTTGCGCGCGGCCACCAGCAGCGAACGCGGGCCGATCGCCGAATGCACGGTGGCGACGCCCGACCACCTGCTCCGAGGTTCCGAACGGTACAGCGCGGCAACGAATTCCAGTGCGCGATCGAAACGCTCGATCCGCTCGAACGGCTCGGCACCGCTGTATTCGACCGGGGCCGAACCGAAGTGGGGTCCGAGCCCGGCGGGATGAGTGCGGACCACGCGGGCGTACGCGTCGACCTGGAACGGGGCCACGCGAAGCTCGTCGGCCGGGACCTCCGGCCCCACCCACACCTTCACCGCATGCACGGACGAGTCCGGCCACAACACCGGCACGGCCCGAAATCGCAACTTCGACCAGGGGTTGCGCGACTTCGGCAACATCTGCTCCACCGGCGTCCCGGTCTCGTGCGCGGCCGCGATCAACGGCTGCAACCGGGCCGGAACAGCCCGCTGATACGACGCCCATTCGCGCGGCGTGGTACCCGCGGTCAACATCGACCAATCCCGCGACGTCCCCAACGTCTCCACCAACTGCCAACGTCCGATAATCACCCGTGCGACCCCCTGCGCCCCATGAACGAAACCGACAGCCCTATGGTGCACGAGCCGACCGGCGGCTCCGGTACCGGGGCATTTCGGGGTCGATAAGCTCGGCGGCATGAATGCACCGCTGCGGTTGGAGATCATCGTCGCCAGCACCCGGCCCGAGCGATTCGCGCCCGTGGTCGCCGGCTGGCTGGTCACCGCGCTGGGGGAGCGGCCGGAATTCGAGGTGGGGGTGCTCGATCTGCGGGATCTGGCGTTGCCGGTGGACCTCACCGAGACGCCGGAGGTCGAGGCGTTCCGGGCCAGGCTGGCCGGTGCGGACGCGTTCGTCGCCGTCACCTCCGAGTACAACCACGGGTATCCGGCTTCGCTGAAGACCGCGCTCGACAGCGCCAAGCACGAGTGGCGGGCCAAGCCGATCGGGTTCGTCTCCTACGGCGGGTTGTCGGGTGGGTTGCGCGCGGTCGAGCAGTTGCGTCAGGTGGTCGCGGAACTGCACATGGTGTCGGTGCGCGAATCGGTGAGTTTCGCCCAGGCCAAACGCCGCTTCGACAAGGCCGGCATGACCGACGACGCCGCCGCGATCGACGCATGCGACCGCATGCTGAACCAATTGTCCTGGTGGGGAACGACTTTGCGGGCAGCCCGCACCGTGGAACCGTATCCGGGCTGAGTCTGCCGTGGCATCACCCGCATGGTGACGCGAGCTACGGCGAACCGATCAGGCCGACGCCATCGCGCGCTGACCACGCGGCTGGCCGATGTAGGTCGACTCGCGCGGAATCGATACCAGCGTGAGGTTCACCCTGGTCGTTCCCGTGCGCAGCACCACGCGGTTGCCGATCGCTCCGGGCTGGAAGATCTCCAGGTCGGGGCGAGAAGCGGGCCAGCCGTTCGGATCACCGGTGAGGTAGATCGTGGTGACACCGGCGTGCGGGGCGGGCGCGAGCACACCGTCCACCACCGTCGCGGTGAAACCCGCGTCGGACTGGTGGGTTTCGACGGCGATGGTCAGCCGCTCCGGATTGCCGACGGTGGTCACCAACTGCTCCCAGGCCTGCGCCCGGTCGGTGCGCACCAGCACCCGCTCGCCGACAGCCAGCGCGCGGAACACCAACTGCTGGGCCAGGTACAGCTCACCGGCGACGTACACGGTGGAGATACCGGCGCCGACGATCCTGGTGGCGACGCCGTTGCCCTCGTCGTCGGAGCCCAGCAGCTGCCCGCAACCCGACGACGGAAGATGCAGTGCGCCGATGACGTCGATCGGGTACTCGATGGTCGGGATCGTGTCGTCGACACCGGGCACCGCGATCGGCAGGTGCGCCAGCAGCGCGTCGCGATGACGACCGCTCATCGACACCATGCCCTTGGACTTGGTCTTCTCGGGCAGCTCGCGCGCGGTCAATCGCCATGCGGCGCCGACACTCACGGATTCGGCGTCGCTACCGGGACGCAACCGCACCGCGACCGTCGTCCCCCGCGACGGCGCGACCCACAGCTGCGCGAGCAGATCCGAACCCAGCTGCTTGGGATCCACCGCACTGCCGATGTTCACCGCGTTGCCGATCTCGGCGTACTTCCATCGCTGACTCAGCGTGCGCGGATCGAGACCTGCGGTGATCTGCTGAACGGCCTTGCGGATCTCCGGTGCGGTGAGGATGCGCGCATTGCAGTCGGCGTCTTCGAGCGTGCGCATGATCCGCTGGGTGGCGATGGTGACCGAGCGGGAAGCGCCGTCGGTGCCGCCGCCACGACGAGCCGTCGCGTCCGGGCAGGCCACCGCGTCGAAGCTGATGGCGAGCCACACGGTGCGGTGCGCGGTCGCGGGCAGCGGGCCGAGCAGCGATTCGTAGATCGCGCCCGCGGGTGTGCCGGACCGGCTGCGGTGGCCGTGGCTGATGATGTCGATCCCGCTGAGCAGGATGTCGTGCTGGTGGAGGCAGGCGGCCAGTTCGGGCAGCGGCAACAGGTGCGAGGCGTGCACGGCGGTGCGAGCGATTCGGGTCAGCCCGCCGCGCGGCGGCAGCACCTCGACGACGGTGACCACGCGACTGCCGTCCCAGTACAGGCCGAGCGAGCGCCCGTCGGTGTCACGGAAGTCGACGGTGTCGCCGAGTGTGTAGTCGCGCTTGGCGGAATACCGGCGGATGGTCGAGATCCAGTCGAGGATCGTGCGCTTGCCGATCGGGATCAGCGGCAGCAGCGCCACCACGACGGCGATGGCGAGCGACGTCAGCGCATCGATGCGGCAGATCAGCGCGACAACCCCCGCGATCAGGCCGAGGACCTGCGCAATGAGTAGGTGCGGCAGCGAAATCCGACCGAACAGCGGGCGCGGTCCCGCCCCGGTGAACTCAGCCATTCGTTCCTCCCCCAGGTACCCATTTGTCGATCGGCCGATGGCCGAATGCGAACAACTGCTGCCGGGAACTGTACTGTGTTGCCCGGACGAGAGCACTGTTCGGGGGAGGAACCATGCCTTCAAAACCCACAACGCGCTGGCAGGTCAGCGGATACCGCTTCCTGGTGCGGCGAATGGAGCACGCCCTGGTGCGCCGGGATGTGCGCATGCTGCACGACCCGATGCGCGCGCAGACCCGTGCCTACGTGGTCGGGCTGGTGCTCGGCATCGTCGTCCTCGCAGGGTGTGGTGTGCTCGCGCTGCTGCGCCCGCAGGACAAGATCGGCGACAGCAAGATCCTGATCGCGAAGGAATCCGGCGGCGTCTACGTGGTCGTCGACAATGTGGTGCATCCCGCGCTGAACCTGGCCTCGGCCCGGCTGGCGGCCGGTGAGGCGTCGAAGGCAGCGATCGTCAAGGAGTCCGAGCTCGGGAAAAAGCCCCGCGGGCAGCTCATCGGCATTCCGGGCGCCCCGTCGTCGATCCTCTACGACAAGGGCGGCAAGGGCCGCACCTGGACGGTGTGCGATCAGCTCAAGTCCGACGGCACAGCGGATCTGACCACGTCGGTGCTCGCCGGTGACCCGAATCTCGGCGCCAAGGCATCGAAGGTGGATGCGGGCAAAGCCATGCTCGTGAAGGGCAAGGACGCCGTCTACCTGGTCTACGACGGCAAGCGTGCGCGCGTGAAGATGGACGATCCGGCCGTCACCCACGCACTCGGCATCACCGGCGTGACTCCGCGCCCGATCGGCGAGGGTCTGCTCAACGCGATTCCCGAAGTGCTGCCGCTGATCACGCCGGTCATCGACAACCCCGGTGGCACACCGACTTACAACGTGAGCGGCCACAAGATCGGTGACGTGGTCCAGGTGTTCAACGAGCCCAACCAGAACTATGTGGTGCTCCAGAACGGGCTGCAGGAGATTTCGGCGCTGACCGCCCAGATCATCCGCAACTTCTATCCGACCATGATGAACGGCACGACTATTCAGTCGACCGACCGCACCTACGCGACCATCGTCCAGACGTTGAAGGTGCAGGACTACCCGCGCGAGCGGCCGACGCTGATCACCGCCAAGGACCAGCCGGTCAGCTGCATGTCGTGGAAGCCGATCGCGGGCGCCACCGACAACACCGACGCAACCGCACGCGCCGAGCTGACCTTGCTGACCGGCATCGATCTGCCGATCCCGGACAAGGCGAAGATGGTCGACCTCGCGCAGGCCGACGGCGCGGGCCCGAACGCGGACACCGTCTTCATTCCGCCGGCGTCCGGCGCCTACGTGCAGTCCACCGGCATCGAACCGAACAGCCGCCGCAAGGACAGCCTGTTCTACATCGCCGATACCGGCGTCCGCTTCGGCGTCAAGAACGCCGACGCGGTCAAGGCGCTCGGCCTGGAGGAAGTCAAGGCCGAACCGGCGCCGTGGCCGATCATCGGACTGCTCGCGGGTGGGCCGACGATGGGCCGGGAAGAGGCGATGGTCGCGCACGACGGTGTCGCGCCCGATCCCTCGCCGGCCAAAAAGCCTGTCGCCACGGTCAATTAGTCGGGTAGGGCTGCCGACTTCGCGGAATCGGAGCGAAGTTCGGCGACCTCGGTCCGTAAGGCTCTGACCTCCTCGACCAGTTCGCGGAGCATGCTCTCGGCGCGGTCGGCGGCATCGTCGACGGTCTTGAGCTGTTCGACGACCCAGCTGGTCATGGTGCCGATGGCGAAGGAGATCAGGCCGATGCCCAACGTCATCAGCACCAGCGAGACCAGTCGGCCCTCGGTGGTCACCGGGTAGACGTCGCCGTAGCCGACCGTGGTCACCGAGACCGCCGACCACCACAGTGCGTCGCCGAAGGTCTCGATCTTGGAGTCGGGTGCGCCGTATTCGGCGTCGAAGAAGGCCAGACTCGACAGCAACAGGATCAGCAGGGAACTGGTGGCCACGAAGGTCACCAGGCGGGTGCGCGGGTGCGTCGCGCGGTTGAGGGCATCGAGCAGCAGCAGCGAAGCACGGAGCAGACGCAGCGGACGAAACGGCGGCACGAGCACGACCAGCAGGTCTAGTGGGTGCTTGCGGACGAAGCGCAAACGGTCGCCCGAGAGCCGCAATCTGACCACGAAATCGACGAAGAACACCGCCCAGATCGCGATATCGGCCAGCACGAGGCTGGTGTCGAGCCGCGGTGACACATCGGTATCGAGCACCCGCCACGCGTACATGATGACGAACACCACCGCGAGCGCCATCAACGGCAGATTGGTCGCGCGCTCCCACCGCTGCCTGCGGGTGAGTGGACGGTCGGTTGTTGACGAATTCATGCGGCTACCTGGGTCGACGGGCTCTGGCCCGCCGACCGTACCCTGCTCTTTGGTCGAGCAGGT
Source organism: Nocardia sp. NPDC055002 (assembly GCF_053608825.1). Classification (NCBI taxonomy): domain Bacteria; kingdom Bacillati; phylum Actinomycetota; class Actinomycetes; order Mycobacteriales; family Nocardiaceae; genus Nocardia; species Nocardia sp. NPDC055002. Next base: position 333,690 of record NZ_JBSGWE010000003.1, on the reverse strand, counting down.
CAGAGATCGTCGGCCGACATCCCGAATTTGCGCCGGATCGGGAACGACGCCAGTACGCCGAGGACCAGGATGAGGCCGATGGCGCCGGAACCGATCAGGGCCACGTTGCGCGCGGTGTTGTCCGCGGGCGGCGGCGGTGCGGGCACCGCGAGCTGCAGGCTGCGCGCCGGGCTGGCCTGCTTCGGCGGAAGTTCCCTCGGCACTTCGTTGGTGAGCGCCGCGACGGGATCCACTGCGCCGTAACCGATGTACGGATTCCAGCCCTCTGCCGGTGCGTGGGCCGTGGCCTGCAACCGCTGGATGACCTGCTTGGCGGTCAGGTCCGGGAACCTGTCGCGCACCAGTGCGGCGACGCCGGCGACATACGGCGAAGCGAAACTTGTTCCGCTGTAGGCCATGTACTTGCCCTGGTTGTCGTACTTGCCGTCGGAGATGCCGGTGGTCCTGGCATCGAGGGACGTAATGCCTTCTCCCGGTGCGGCAATGCCGACCCACGGACCGGGCACGGTGAACGACGACGGTGCGCCGTTGGCGCTGATGGAGCCGACCGAGAGCACATATTCGTCGTACCAGGCGGGATTCACATAGGTGCGGATCGTGCTCCACAGATCTTGTGCGGGTTTGAGCGGGTCGGGCCCGGGATTGCCCGACTTGCAGGCGTTGTCGGAGTTACCCGCCGAGCTGACGATCACCACGTCCTTCTCCAGCGCCGCGTACCGCACAGCTGCGCCGAGCGCGCCGAACGCCGCTTCGTTGGCCGGGGAACCGCTGTTGCAGGCGACGAGCGAGATGTTGATGACGCGGGCGCCGAAGTCGGCTGCCCGCCGGATCGCGCTCGCGAGTGAGGAGACCTTGCCGTAGCCCTCGGGAAAATCGTCGGGCCCTTTGTTCCGGCCCGCGCCCTCGGACTGGTAGAGGGAGCTGGTCTGGCGAATGCTGAGGATGCGGGCCTCGGGCGCGACACCGGAGAAGCCCTGGTTGTCGATCTTGGTCGCGCCGATGATGCCGGCGACGACCGTGCCGTGCACGTCGCAGTCCTCGGTCCCGTTGCCGCCCGCGGCCACGTAGTCACCGCCTGCCCACAGATCGGGCAGGCGGGGGTGGGGCTCCACGCCGGTGTCGATCACCGCGACGAGTTGTCCTGCGCCACGCGAGAATTCCCACGCCCGCTCCAGATCGAGGGAGCGCTGGCTGGGAGGAATCACCGCCGTCGCCGTACTCGCCTGGGTGCGGAAGCACAGTCCGTTGGTACCGCTGCCGCGTTCGGTCTTGTCCGGCGGCGCGGCGGGATCTCCCGCGGGCAGCATTCCGGGGTCGATGGCCGGCGGCCGGTCCGCGTGCGCTGTGCCGTAGAGACCGAATCCGGCGTTCAGACCGACGACCAGAGCAACGGCCGTCAGTCGAAAGCCGAGCCTCACAGCCCGCGAACCAGCGAGTAGAGATCGGCGACCCAGAACACCAGCGGCAGCACCGCGGCGACGAACGCGTACTCGAGCAGTTCGACGGCCCGGCGCATCGGCGGCGTCGCGGACTGGTTCGGCACGATCAGGCCCATCACCAGCGCCGAGATCAGAATCACCAGCGCGGCACCGAAAACGACCAGCGGCTGGCGCATTTCGAGCGCGACGCCCACCAGCATGATCAGCACGATCGACGAGCCACCCGCGATCAGCACGATGGCCTGTTCGGCGCCCGCGTAGGTGCGGCTGCGGAACATCAGTACCACCGCGCACACCAGCGCGAGCGAGATGCCGGGCCAGTAGGGATCTTCGGAGCCTGCGTCGGTCGCCAGCAGCGCGCCGGCGACGGTGACCAGCGTGGTCGCGCTGACCAGGCCGGCGAGGTAGTTACGGGCCCGCTCCGACCGCGCCCGCAGGGCATCGAGGGTCGGCAGGGCGCGGTGGTCGTCCGGATCGTCCTCGGTCGGATCGATCGGGGTGCCGGGGGAGGGGACCGGCGGCAACGGCAGTTTGGCCAGCAGCATCGAAACACGCGGCGCGAGTGAGAGTCCGGCCAGTCCGAGCGCGGCGACGGCCGCGCCGATCGCCTTGACCGGCTGATCGGTGAGCAGCCCCACCAGGGCCGCGGGCACGCCGAACACCGAGACGGTCGCCGCGCCGATGAACAGCGCGAGGCCGATGCCGGTGACCCGCCAGGCGAGCACCGCGATGGAACCGAGCAGCGCGAATCCGAGCAGCAGATGCGCCGCGCCGTAGTGATCGGGCACCAGCAGCATGCCGCCGGTGAACGCGGTCGGCAGCGCGCAGCCGGCCAGCACGAGCGCGGCCGAGGCATCGCGGTACATGCGGCTCAGCACCGTGCCCGCCACCACGCAGAGGATCGCGACGAACAGTGCGAGCGACCCGGAAACCCAGAACGGCAACGCATCCGGCGCGGCCAGCAGGCCGAAGCAGCCGACCAGCATGGTGAGTGCGGCGAGCACCGAACCGGTGACGCGGGCGGTCTTCGGCGTCCAGCTGCGGTAGTGCTCGGCGTCGGCGACCGCGACGTTGTACATGATGTCGTCGAACAGGGGCGTCGGCGCCGCGTGCGATGCGCTCTCCAGCATCAGCAGTTCGCCGTCGCGCACGCCTTGTTCGCCGAGGCTGAGCGAGTTCGAGAACGGGGGGTGGCCGATGCGGGCGAGCACCCACTCGGCGGGTTCGTAGCGTTCGCCGTCGTTGTCGAAATCATTCGAGCGGCTGTGCTGCGCGACCATGTCGACCACGCTGGGGATGACGAGGGCGACCGGCACGTCGACCGGAATAGCCATGTCTACCTGCGTGTGCTTGGCCAGGATGGTTACTCGGGCAAGGTCCGGCGCGCGAACGATGCCGCGTGCGGAGTCCTCTTCCACATGATCGAGTCGCGCGTGCGTCAAAACTCCCCCAGTTCCGTCTCTACCTCGTGTTTCCGCTCGACCGCTCACACGGTCGACAGTTTGCGGAACCCACCGTTCGGACAGCAGAATGCCTGACGAACCATACGACATGTCGGCCGCGACCTCTACACTGAGCCCGTCGCGACGACAGATGAGCGAGTAGTCAAGCAGGGGGAGTCTTCGACCATGAGCACCGTCAGGTTCCAGCGCCGTGCCCGGCGCGAGATGCCGCGTACACCGGGTGGCGAGGTCACGCTGCAGCCGCCGCCGGAGATCCCGCGGATCACCCCGGGCAACCTGCTCGCGAAGCTGATGCCCGTCGTCATGGTCGTCGGCATGGTCGGCATGATGGCGCTGATGTTCACCCAGGGCAGCGGCATGCTGTCCAACCCGATGTCGATGATGTTCCCGATGATGATGATCATGTCGATGGTCACCATGTTCGGGCAGGGTGGTGGCAAGGGAGCCAAGGCCGCGGAAGCCAACGAGGACCGCAAGGATTATCTGCGCTACCTCGATCAGGTCCGTAAAGACGTCGACGAGACCGCCAAGCAGCAGCGCGCCGCCGTCGAGTGGAGCCACCCCGAGCCCGGCCTGATCTGGATGCTCGCGGGCACCAGCCGGATGTGGGAGCGCCGTTCCGGCGACAAGGATTTCTGCCACGCGCGCATCGGCCTCGGCGGCCAGCGCCTGGCGACCAGGCTGGTAGCCCCCGAGACCGGCCCCGTCGAAGAGCTGGAGCCCATCGCCGCGGTGTCGCTGCGCCGTTTCGTGCGCGCGCATTCCACGGTTCCCGATCTGCCCACCGCCATCGCGGTGAAGGGCTTCGGCACCGTCGCCCTCGACGGCGACCGCGCCCAGGCGCGCGACATGACGCGTGCGATGTTGTTGCAGCTGTGCATGTTCCAGGCGCCCGACCAGGTGCTCGTCGCCGTGGTCTGTGGCCCGGACACCGCCCGCGAGTGGGAGTGGACCAAGTGGCTCCCGCATACCCAGCACCCCGATTCCCAGGACGGCATCGGCACCCAGCGCATGTTCTACGGCTCCATCCGCGAGGCGATGAGCGGCCTGCATCCGCTGCTCGGCAACCGGGTCCGCTACTCGCGTAACCAGCCGAACAACCCGAACATGGTGCACGTGGTGATCGTCGTCGACGGTGGCCTGCTCGAGGCCGAGGACGACCAGCTGCGTGAGTCCGGGTACGAGGGCGTCACCATCATCGACCTGTGCAATTACGCACCGCGCCTTGCTGTTTCCCGTGGCATCAAGATGGTCGTCGAAGACGGCGAGTGCCTGGGCCGCGGTGCCACCGGCAACCAGGAACGCTTCGCCACCATCGACCGGGTCAGCGCCGAGCAGGCCCAGCAGCTCGCCCGCAGGCTCGCGCCCTACCGTGCGGCCACCCAGCGCAGCAGCGATGTCGAGACCGACGAGACCGAGACGATCTCCACCTGGTCGCAGCTGATGAACCTGGGCGATATCGGCAACTTCAACCCGGCCAGCGCCTGGCGTCCCCGCTACGGCCGCGAGCGTCTGCGCGTGCCGTTCGGCATCGGCGCCGACGGCGCACCGGTGGAGCTCGACATCAAGGAAGCCGCCGAGAACGGCATGGGCCCGCATGGCCTGTGCATCGGCGCGACCGGTTCCGGTAAGTCGGAGTTCCTGCGCACCCTGGTGCTCAGCCTGCTCGCCACCCACTCGCCCGACCAGCTCAACCTGGTCCTCGTCGACTTCAAGGGTGGTGCGACGTTCCTCGGCCTCGACGGCGTTCCGCACGTCGCCGCGGTCATCACCAACCTCGAGGACGAAGCCGACCTCGTCGACCGTATGAAGGACGCGCTGGCGGGCGAGATGAACCGTCGCCAGGAAGTCCTGCGGCAGGCGGGCAACTTCGCCAACGTCTCCGAATACGAGAAGGCCCGCGCGGCGGGCGCCGACCTCGACCCGCTGCCCGCGCTGTTCGTCGTGCTCGACGAGTTCTCCGAACTGCTCACCCAGCACCCCGATTTCGCGGAACTTTTCGTGATGATCGGCCGCCTCGGTCGCTCGCTGCAGGTCCACCTCCTGCTCGCCTCGCAGCGTCTGGAAGAGGGCAAGCTCAAGGGCCTGGAATCGCATCTGTCCTACCGCATCGGCCTGAAGACCTTCTCCGCCAACGAGTCCCGTCAGGTCCTCGGCGTCCCCGACGCCTACAACCTGCCGAGCACCCCCGGTGGCGGTTACCTGAAGTCCGATTCGGGTGAGATCCAGCGCTTCCAGGCTTCGTACGTGTCGGGTCCCTACGTCGGTGGTGGTTCGGCCCGCGAGGTCACCAGTGCCGGCATCGTCGGCGGCGAGATCGACGTCAACGCCCGGCCTTTCGCCGCGACCCACGTCGGCTTCCGCGCCGCCGATCGGGTTCCGCTGCCGGTGGAGGCCGAGTTCGAGCCGGAACCGGTCGGCGACGACAACGAGCAGATGTCGAACCTGAACATGCTGGTCTCGCGCATCTCGGGCCACGGCCGACCTGCCCACGAGATCTGGTTGCCGCCGCTCGACGAAGCGCCGACGATGGATCAGCTCGTGCCGCGCTCGATCCTCACCGGCGAATTCGCCGCGATCGCCACCCTGCGTGCCCCCATGGGCATCGTCGACCGCCCCTACGACCAGCGCCGCGACCCGTTCGTGGTCGACCTGTCCGGTTCGCGAGGCAATGTCGCGATCGTCGGCGGTCCGCAGTCGGGCAAGTCGACCGCCCTGCGTTCGATGATCATGGCGATGGCGTTGACCCACACCGCCGAGCAGGTGCAGTTCTACTGCCTCGATTTCGGTGGTGGCACGCTGACCAGCCTGCAGGGTCTGCCGCACGTCGGTTCGGTGGCAAGCCGCCTCGACGAGGACCAGGTCCGGCGCACCGTCGCCGAGATGACCACGATCGTTCGCACACGTGAGGCGAAGTTCCGTCAGCTCGGCATCGAGTCGATGGTCGAATTCCGTCGCCTGCGTTCGATGGACCCGGCGTCGAGCCCGGCCGCCCAGGGCGCGCACGAGGATCCGTTCGGTGACGTGTTCCTGGTGATCGATGGCTACGGCTCGATCCGCCAGGACTTCGACGCGCTCGAGCAGGTCATCATGAACCTTGCGGTGCAGGGTCTTTCGTATGGCGTGCATGTGGTGATCGCACTCGCCCGCTGGGCGGAAGCCCGCCCCGCGCTCAAGGACCAGATCGGCACCCGCATCGAGCTGCGCCTCGGCGATCCGATGGATTCCGACCTCGGCCGCAAGTTCGCGTCGCTGGTTCCGCAGGGCCGTCCCGGCCGCGGTATGACCGCCGAGTGCCTGCACATGCTCACCGCGCTACCGCGGATCGACGGCTCCGCCGATCCGTCCAATCTGGGCCAAGCGGTGTCGTCCGCGGTCGAGACGATCGCCCGGATGACGCCGGGCCGCCCCGCACCGCAGGTCCGCATGCTGCCCGATCAGCTGCCCCGCGAACAGCTGCTGTACCTGGCGGGCAACTGGCCCTCGCGCGTCGATCCGGCGACCAAGTGCCTGCGCATCCCGATCGGTATCAACGAGGCCGAGCTCGCTCCGGTCTACATTGATTTCGCGGAAAGCCCGCACTTCATCATCATCGGCGACTCCGAGTCCGGTAAGACCACGCTGTTGCGCTCGATCATCGAGGGCATCGCCGCGTCGAACACCCCCAACGAGGCACGGTTCATCGTCGGCGACTACCGCCGCTCGATGCTGGGCATCATCCCCGAGGGTTACCAGGCCGGATATGGTTCCACCGCACCGCAATTCACCCAGAACATGGCCGACCTCGCGGCGTATGTCGCCAAGCGGACCCCCGGTCCCGAGGTGACGCCACAGCAGTTGCGTGAGCGTTCGTGGTGGACCGGTCCCGAGCTGTATGTGCTCGTCGACGACTACGACCTGGTGGCCACCTCGTCGGGCAACCCGGTCTCGGCGCTCGTCGAGCATCTGCCGCACGCCCGCGACCTCGGTTTCCACCTGATCATCGCTCGCCGCTCCGGCGGAGCCAGCCGTGCCATGTACGAGGCGACGCTGGCGCGGATGAAGGACCTCGGTTCGGCCGCACTGGTGATGAGCTGCAGCAAAGACGAAGGCGTCATGGTCGGTACCACGCGTCCCGGCCCCAAGCCCGCCGGGCGTGGCACCTTCGTCACGCGTAATACCGAGGGCCTGGTCCAGACCGCCTGGATGCCGCAACCGGAATGACCGTCGTCGAGCTCGTTGTCAGCGAAGCCAAAGTGTGGGCGCGTGGCGCCACCACCCATTGGGATGTCGCGCCGTCGGTCGTGTTGGGCAGCAACGGTTCCGATCTCGTCGTCGGCGAGCCGCTGATCCCGCCCACCCAGGCGGTGTCGGTGGTGCAGTACCTGGCCGGTGGTGTGCTCGCGTTGCCACCTCGGATGCCGACGGTGAGCCAAGCCCTGTCCGCGCTGCTCGCGGCGATCATGGACACCCTGCGGGTGACGCCGCTGTGTGAGCGGATCGTCGTCGTGCATCCCACCTCGTGGGGACAACCCGAACTCGATCTGTTCGATACCGCCGCACAGCAATTCACCCACGAGGTGGCGTTCGAGGCCTGTGCCCTGCGGGCCTCGGCCGTCGATGTCACCGCCAGTCGTAGCCGCCGCACCGCGATCATCGAGTTCGGCATGCTGTCGACCTCGGCGTCGTCGGTCACCTACGACACGTACGGCACCCACGTTGAGGCGGTCGAGGTCGAACCGAACCTGGCTGCCTCCGAACTCGCCGACGAGGAAGGATTCGGCCGGCTCACGGCACTTCTCGGCCGCCTGCTCGCCGATCGCCCCGCCGACGTCGTCCAGGTGTTCGGCGCCACCGATCCGGCGGTACTGGCCGCGGTCACCGCCGCAGTCGAAAGCGCGTGCGGTGCGGGCGTGCCCGTCAGCCCGCTGACCGGAACAGATCTGGCGCGCCCGACTCAGAAGACCCCCACCTACACGCCGAACATCCCGCCCGCGGCCGAGTGGATGCAGCCCCTGCGCGAACGTGCCGCGGCGACCAACCCGGTCGATCGCCGCCCGCTCTACATCGGCGCGGCGGCTCTCGCCGCTGTTGTCGCCGCGGCGGCGATCGGTGGCTTCTTCCTGTTCGGATCCGGTGACCAACAGGCCACTGCCGCCGTCGCGACCACCTCGGCCCCCGTGGTGACGAGCGCAGCGCCCCAGCCCACGTCGGCAAAACCGAAGCCGAAACCCACCACCGAGACAGTCGGCCGAGTCGTCGTCGAGATCCCTGTGGGCTGGCACCGCACCACGGCCACCGACTCCCGCGCCGACCTCGTCCCCGACGACGCGGCCCGCCACCGCATCACCATCACCCAGAAACCGGTCACCCCCGGTGCCGGCTACGACGAGGTCGCCGCCGACCTCAGCGCCCAAATCGCCAAAAAGCCCGCCGGCACCGTCACCCCCGTGCGCCGAGACGTAGTCTTCGCCGGCCGCCCCGGACTCTCCTACGAAGAGCGTCCCGCCGACGGGTCAACGGTTCGCTGGCAGGTCCTCGTCGAACGCGGAGTCCAGGTCAGCATCGGTTGCCAGTACGCCGAAAATGGTTGGGCCGGTGTGATGTCCGCCTGCGAGCAGGTCGTCGGAGGCGTCCACGTCGGGGCATGAGCCGCGTCCTCTTCGCCACACTCCTGGCGTCCTGCACTCTGGCATGCACCCCGGCCGAGCTGTCGACATCCAGCGCGCCGTCGTGCCCTGCCGACCTACCGTCAGCCACCACAGCCAACCCCGCCGGCTTCACCATCCATGCCCCGCAACCCCCGGGCTGGTCGACCCAGCCGGTCGAAGGCGGCGGTCTCGTACTCCACCGTTTCGAAACCATCGAAGGCGCCGACCCACCCTTCGGCATGGCCACGGTCACCGTCACTACCTTCAGCCCGGCGAATACCGCCGACGCCGCGAGTAACACCCTGCGGATCCTGCGCCCCCACGAATCCGACTGGCATCGAACACGTTCCGAAGAAGTGCGGATCTGCGGTACCCCCGCCCAGCTCACCACCGGAACCACCGCCAACTCCCACCACGACTACCTGGAGTTCGCCTACCCGGTGGGCGACAAGTTCTACCCCATCCGAATAACCACCCAAACCCCCATCGCCAATGTCCCCCGCTACCGCTCGGACCTGGACACGATCCTGAGCGGTGTGCGGATCAGCGAGCGGTAGCGGATTGCCTCGATTCGGGTTCGGCGGCGTGCGCAAGTACGCTCGCACCGGGTCGCCTGTGTACCGCCTGCGGCCTGCGAATCGGGAGGGGAAACCATGACTTATCCACCGCCGCAGCAAGGTCCGGGTTGGGCACCCGGTCAGGGTGCGCCGCAGCAGTATGCCGGTCAGCAGCCGTATCCGCCGATGCAGCCGCCGCAGTACGGCTCGCAGCCGCATCCGCAGCCGGGTGGTCAGCCCCACCCGCAACAGGGTTGGGGTCAACCACCGCAGCAGGGATGGCCCCAACCGCCGCAGCCGAACCCGTGGTGGAAATCGCCCCTAGTATTGGTCGGCGGCGCTGTTGTCGTCATCGGTGTGCTGGTGGTCGGGGTTGTCGCTGTCGCCGGCGGAGGCGACGACGAAGCGGCAACGGTCGCAGCACCCCCATCGTCGGTCCAGGAAGCGCCCGCGGCGCCCACCTCTGCGAAGAGCACCTCCAAACCCGCACCGACGACGACCAAGGCGGCCCCGCAACCTGTTTCGTCCGACGCCAAGATCGTCCTCGAAGCATTGCCCGCGCCCCTACGCGAAGTCGTCGCCGTCAACAACATCACCGAGAAGGCCCCGATCGGCAACGACCCGTACGCGGTCCGAGTGGTCTTCACGGTGCCGGCCAAGAACGGCTTGACGGTAGGCCTGCTCAGAACAGCCGTCGACATCGACCGCTACCCGATCGCCTGGATCGACACCAACCCGGACAAACTGCTCCGTCAGTGGAGCAGTCAGCACCCGGAATGGCTGATGGACAAGGGCGAGAAGAAGTTCCGCATCGATGACACGATCCCGGGTGGCGGGGCCACCGTGGAAACCTTCAACACGGCGACGAAGCTGTACACGGTGATGTCAGGGTTCAAGGACAAAGATGCTGCGTTGAAATACCTCGAGCGCGCTGGGTTCTAGGTAAACCGAGTCCCGGCCGGGTAAGCAAACCGCAATAGCGCCAGCAGTGGCGTTGGTTCGAGATCTTCTGCAGTAGAAACAATTCGAGCCCCCGAGCAGTAGCTCGGGGGCTCGAAAGGTGTGGCTCAGAACAGGCCGGCGAGGGCCGTGTCCGTGCTCTGCAGGTCGGAGTTACCGCTACTGACGAGCTTCGCGGCACCGTCGAGCGTGGTCTGCAGCTGCACCGAGTGGGTGTCCCAGGTCGCCTGCAGGGTACGGAACGCCTCCGAGGCGCTACCTTCGTCCCAGCTCTCGGCGACAAACTTCGCAACTTCGTTCTTGAAGTCTTCGAGCATGTTCTGGACGCCCTGCGCAGCATTCCGAATTTCATCGGCAGTGGCTGCGACCTCGCCGAACTTGGCAGAAATATTGGTCATGAGGTCTCCTTCGAATCAGTCGAATGTGTGAGTGAGGACTACAGTGCGGGGAGGTCGAGGCTCGACGTGTGCGACGCCACGGTGTCGCGGAACGCTTCGTCAGCGTTCGTGAACTTCCCGCTGGTGGTCATCAGGTTCTCGACGGTCTGCAGAAGCTTGTCGTTCAGCTTGTCAGCCTGGAAGTAGTACCGCTCCATGAACGAGTCGAACGCGAACTTCGCCTCACCCGTCCACGTGGCCGTGAGCTGGTCCTCGAAGGTCTTGAGGTCCCGGATTGCCTTCACGAGCGCGGCGTGCTTGTCTTCGCAGCCGTGCGCGAACGTCTTAACGGCTTCCGCGTTGACTGACGCTTTCACTGCCATAGTGGATCCTCTCCGAATGGGTCAGGTCGCGATGCTCCGCGGCATTCGACCTCTTCATCTAGTTGGACGCGAGCCGCGAGCGATCGGTTCCATCCAATTTTCGAAAGGTCTCGGACGTCCCCGTTCACCGCCATCCGCGGTGTTCGTCGTACTGCCGGTTCGTCCGGACGAACCGGTGGCGACAGTGTCGATGGCCAGTGCAAACGTCGTCGTCGCAACTGATGGCCATCGTCGCCGTGGTCCCCCCTCCTCCCCATCGCAGGCTGGTCGCGCTGCGGGCACGGCAACTGCCGTGGACCTTACCGCACCTTGGGGCGCGTGGCCATGTCCGATTCCTACCACCGCTGGTGCTGCTCCTGCCGCATCACCGGCGGTCGGACTACTTGATCTGCGTCTGCAGGACGGGAACGACCTTGTCGATCAGTGTCTGTTCAGAGCTCATCGACCAGTTCCTCATCGCGGCCACCGCTGCGGGGTCATCGATGACGATGACTGTTGCCCGCGAACTGGTGATCGCGGAGGGTAACCCGAGCAAGCCGCCCCCACCGGCTTTGGAATCGCTTCGGACAGCCAGGATGTAGCCGTTGGTGACATTCGAAAGTGCCGTGTAGCGATCGTCTTTGCCGATCGGGCGGGGCGAGGCTTCGTCACCGTTCTTCGCATAGGTCGGGCTGTAGATGAGGCCGAGGTCGCCGAGAAATCTGGTTTGGGGTGAAGGCGACAGGAAGACACCCATCCCCGGGTCGAAGGAGTTCGCGCCGGCGTCGAAGACATCCACCATGAGAATCGGCTTCCCTTCGAATGCGGGATTGTCCTTGCGTGACTTCTCGAGTGGCGTGAGCACCTTCGACGTCGAGGTGACCGATGTCGACGCGGTGGCACCGGGATCATCCTGCAGGGCAACGATTCCGATGGTCGCGGCGGCCGCAGTCGCTGCGACCACGGCAGTGACAGCTATCCACTTGCCACGGTTGTTCGGCCTCAACGGTCCGGGCGCGGTCGGCACGTGCTGCTGGGTGTAGTAGTGGGAGCCCGTCTCCGGACGGAGGACCTGAATCGGATAGGTCGGTGAGGTGTTTGTCGACACCGGATTGTGGCCCGGTGTCAACGCGGCGGCCGCCGCGTCGGTGAACTCCCGGCAGGTGCTGAATCTTTCGGCGGAACTTTTCGCCATCGCACGCGCGAATACGTGGTCCAACGCCGGGGGCAAACCAGGGTTCACCGCGGTGGCTCGCGGCGGCGGTTCGTGTAGATGCCCCATCATCACCATGGCCGGTTGGGCTGCGGGATAAGGGTTCTGTCCGGTCAGCAGCTTGTAGAACGAGCAAGCCAAGCTATAGATGTCGGCTCGGTGGTCGAGCGCGCCACCCGACAGTTGCTCCGGCGGTGCATAGGCGATCGTTGCGAGGAAGCTGCCGGTTTGCGTGAGCTCGCTCGCATCGTCATTCGACTTCGCGACACCGAAATCCGTGAGGAAGACTCGCTCGTCTTCATCCCCGTCGGTATTCGACAGCAAGAAGTTCGCGGGCTTGACGTCTCTGTGTAGCAAGCCTTTTCGGTGTGCGTAGTCGAGACCTTTCCCGACTTCGGTCACGATTCGCAGCGCTCGGAGCGGCGTCATCGCGTGACGATCGCGAGCGATCTCCGCCGACGCGTCGGTTCCGGGCACGTATTGCATCGCGATCCACAGCTGCCCGTGCTCTTCGCCACGGTTGTACACCGACACGATATTCGGGTGATCGAGCCCGGCGGCGAGGTTGGCCTCGCGTTCGAACCGTGCCCGGAACTCGTGGTCACGAGAGAGTTCCGGACTCAGCACCTTTAGCGCGTCCATTCGGGGAAGACTGGGGTGTTTTCCCAGGTAGACGGTGCCCATACCGCCTGCGCCGAGGACCCGATCGATTCGGTATCCGCCGACGATGGTGCCAGGACTCATCGCCATACTGACTGTCTCCTGTCCTGCATCAGCGAGGCGCTCTTTCTCTTCGTTTCAGAGTATGTCGGGTGGGCAAACCGGGCGCTACTGACTGTTCGCGAGGAGCGCGTATTGGGCGGCAGCCCGTTGATGAGCATCGCGTAGCTGGTCGGCTTCGACCGTGGCGGTGTAATTGCGGTAGGTGACAACACACCGGAACCGCTTCTTCTCGATGTCATCGGTCGACTTTCCTTCGCCGCATTTCGCGTCGGGTAGAGCGGCAGGTGCGTCCGCGACACCAGGGTAGACGCCATCCAAGATCGTGGACGCGAGGCGGCGTGCGGCCTCGGCGTCGCGAGTTCGAAACAGCATCGAGGTGGAAAACGAGCCCGCGTAGCTGAGCGAGAAGCGGTCGAGTCCGACCTCGGTGAGGGTTTGTTTCCACAGGGCTGTGTTGGCAACTTGGTGTAGGAAGCCCTGCATGGTGTAGGAGCCCTGTTTGCCAGGATCGGGTAGCCCCATCGCGTTGGGGTTGAAGGTGCGCCTGAGCATCCCGTCCGGATCATTCTCCAGGAACAGCACTTCTTCCGCAGTGAGCGGCTCGAGCGCGTCGAGGCGGGGAAGCTGTGCGGCGTAAGACTTCTCGGCCAAATCCTTGAGGGCAGCGAGATCGGGGGTGGTATGGCTGAGGTACAGGCTGATGACGTAGTTGCCTTTGGCCATCACGGAACCGATGGTGGCGACGCCGGGGCGCCAGTGTGTGTGCGCCTCGGGATAGCTGGGCAGCGCGATCTTCTCGTTCTTATCCGCAGCGACGGCGAAGTCCGCCTCTTCGATCTCCGTAGCAGCCTGTTTCGCTATCGTTTCACTCGGAAACTGCATGACCGCGACGGTGGTGAACGATTGCCCGTCGACCTTCTTGCCTGACTTATCCGGCTCCTTGTCAACGCTGCCAGAGGCGAAGCCGAACATCATCTTGTTCCGTTCGAGAACCGGCTTGGTGACGTCGGCCAGTACGGTAGTAGCCTTCGCTGCGTCGACAAACGGAACTGACCCGGTGCTGTATTTGAATCGAGGGTCGATATCCATGCCGGTGACGACATTGTCGGACAACCGCATAACCGCAAGTTTAAGTCCACCGCTGAGGTCGTTCTGGTAGGTGTATCGCATATCCAGCGGAGTGGTGGAATAAGATCCGACATCGAGCTTGCGAACATCGAGTTCAGCAGGAATCGAAGAGCCTGTTACGGTGGAGCCGCAGCCGGCGACGGAGAGTGCGGTGACGATCGTGGCCATGCATACCGAAAGGCGTGTTGTCCGCGAAAACATCGGTGGTCTCTGGTCCATTTCTTCTCTACTTACTCTTCGCCAAGATGGAATATTGCGCCGATACCCGCTGATGCACATCCTTCAGCTGTGACGCCGCGACTTCAGACGAATACCTTCCGTAGGAGACGGAGCAGTAGAATTTCACTGCGTACGCGGATGGTCCGATATATTCCTTGCAGAGTGCGTTGGGAAGGTTCTTCGGAGGTTCCACGCGGCGGAAGAACTTGGATACTTGCCCGTGCTCTTCGGCGATTCGCTGTGCCCCCTGTGCATCGCGGGCGCGGTACACGAAGTCCCCCTGCCACGAGATCCGGTCCACGCCGGTTTCCTCGAACAACTTGGCGTCCGATTCCGGGGCTCCCGAGATATGAAGGCCTCCGTGTCGGGTATATACGCCGGGTATGCCGCGTTGTGCGCCGTCGATTCCTACCGTCGGCAATGCTAATCCGAGCATTCCATCCAGGTCAATGTCGGAATCCATCAGCTTGTCGAGGCGCGGCGGCGAGTAGTCTTTCAGTCCAGCGGATATTTTGCTGATACTTTTTTCGGCTCGAGTCGCCAGCTTCTCGCTGTCGTGGGTTTTCAACGTGGACATGACATTGTCGTAAAGATAGGTGGCGATGACGTACCTGCCAACAGCGATCCAGGAGTGAAACATCCCCGCCTCCCCTGGATTTACATGCGCGCGCGCTGCCGGATATTGCTTGATCTCCACAACAGTGTTTTCTGGAGAGGTTCCGAATTCCTCGGTTGCCAAGATATCGGCTGCGGCGAGTGCTTCTTGTTCGCTGTCGAAAAGCATGACAGTATTGTCGAGCTCCTGCGAGAGGTGCCCCTTCGTGCTTGTTTGTCCGGTGCTGACGAAACCGCCGATGAAACCCTTGATTGATTCGTTCAATCTATTGGGATCGGCTTTCATGCGCCCCTTGATCACGCTGGAGCCGAAGTCGGTGAACAACCGAACTGCACCTGACATCGCCGGTGGAGCGACGATGACTGCGGGGTCGATTTCCATCGGAAGCGCGATGTAGTTCGCCATTCGCATAGCTTCGACTGCGCGGGCTTGTTCGAGGCTGGTGACCTTGCCGTAGACCTTTGGCTCAGTCTTGAGGTTGCCGACATCGAGGCTGCTCAGATCGATTTGCGCTGTTGCTGCGGTATCCGCTGCCTCCGGCGAGTCGCCACATCCGGCGGTTGTGGCGACAGTCACGGCTACCCCGGCCGCGAGCAGCACTGCGCTCGTTTTCCTCATGCATTCCCCTCCGTAACGAACCACCGAGTCCGCGCGACTCGGTCGCAGCACTTCGGGGCTCTTGCCACCCCGCCAGCCAAGCGCTTCAGAGAAGATAGCACTCAGGCACCGGTCGCGCGCTCGGCGCTGGTGGGCCTCCTTGGAGCCGATCGTCGATGCTGTGGGACGTGTGTGGTCGGGTTCCGAAGAAGGCCGGTCACCGTGCGTTGGCGAATAGTGCATATTGCGCGGCCGCACGTTGATGGGCGTCCAAAAGCTGGTTGCCGCTGACTATTCCGACGTATTCGTTGTAGGCGAGGATGCAGCTGAAGCGTTTCGCCGCACCGGTGCGTTTGTTCTCCACACAGGCGGCGTCGGGGAGGTTGGGTGGGTTGGCGGCCTCGGCTTCTACCTGCCAGGGGAACAGCTTCTCGGTGACCGCGCGTCGGGCGGTCTGCTCGTCGGGAGTGCGCACGGCGATCGTGCCCCAGGACAAGGCCACCTGCTGGGCGCTCATCTTGGTGAGCTGCTCGTCGACGTAGTGGCGATCGGTGGGGAGCTGGTCGCCCGCGTAGTGCAGGATGCCGTGTTTGCCGGTGACCACGTAGTAGCCGGAGCCCTCGGGGTTGGCCAGCTGGTCCGGGTTGAGGGTGCGCATCAGGAGATGGTCGGGGTCCCACGGCAGTGTCATGACCTCTTCGTCGGTCAGCGGCGTGGTGTCGGCGAGTGCCTCGATCTGCTCGGTGAAGGCGTTCGAGGCGAGGGTGGTGAGTGCTTGCTGGTCGGGCGTGGGCACCGAGAGCAGGAAGGCGATCACGTAGGGGCCGTGGGGGAGCACGGTGCGCAGGAAGGGTGAGTCGGGACGCCAATGTGACAGGGCCGCAGGGTGTCCGGGGATGGCGACGGGTTGGTTGCGGCCTTCCTTCATGGCGAGGTCGGTGTCGTAGAACTCTTTCGCGGCGGCGGCCGCGCGGTCCGCGTCGGGGAACTGCAGGACCATCGTGGTGGCGGTGAGCCTGTTGTCGGCCTTCTTCGTCGGCCAGTCACCGTAGGTCTCGACGCGCGAATCCTTGGCGGCCCCATTGGATTCGAAGCCGTACAGCATCTTGTGCTTCTTGGCGATCGCCGACATCGCGGGCTCGTCGCCGAGAGCCGAGGGCATCACGCCGGCGGAGACGGTGGTCGCGCGTTTGCCGTAGGTCATCTGGGCGTCGATGTCGCGGGAGTTGATCACATAGTCGGCGATCCGCATCGCCGCCACCTCGTACATCTCGTAGAACGGCGGGACCGGGTCGTCGTCGTGGGCGTTGACCGGCTCGGTCGGGTACGAACCGACGTCGAGATTGCGAACATCCATCTCGCCGGGCAGCGCCTGCCCGGACAGGGTGGAGCCGCAGGCGGTCAGGACGGTGGCCAGCGAGGCGGCCAGCACGGCGTATCGGATTCTCATTTCGCGTTCACCAACAATGCGTACTGGGCCGAGATTCGCTGCTGGGCGTCGAGCAGCTGGTTCGACCAGACATAGGCGGCGTAGCGGTCGTAGGACACCGCGCAATAGAAACGGATCGCGATCCGTTGTTTCCTGCCGATGTATTCCTTGCACTGGGCGCTCGGCAGGTTCTTCGGTGCGGCGGAGGCGGTGAATTTGCGGGTGACGCCGCCGAGCTCGTCGCGGACACCCTGGGCGCCGGCGATGTCGCGGGCCCGGTAGACCTCGGCGCCGTCGTTGGCGTAGAGGTCGATGCCGAAGTCGTCGATCATCTTCGCGGTGCTCACCGGGTCGGAGAGGAAGTGACGGGCGGTGCGGCCCGCGTAGACACCGGGTGGGTTGATCCAGGAATCCTCGCGAGGGCGGGGCGCGGTGCGGCCGAGCATGCCGTCGCGATCGCGCTGCAGGGTCATCAGTTCGGTGCTGGGGGTGGGAGTGAATTTCGCGACGGCGGGGACGATCGTGTCGAGGCTCTTGCGGGTGAGGTCGAGCAGCGCTTGCTTGTCGACCTTCTCCAGCCAGATCTTCAGGTAGTCGTAGAACCAGGTGTAGATCACCAGATGACCGGTGGCGAACCAGGACCCGATCGACTGCTGGTCGGGCTGCCAGTGCGCGATCGCCGCGGGATAACCGGGGATCTCGATGCGCTGGTTGTTCGGGGCGTAGCCGAAATCGAGTTTCTCCAGCTCGGCGGCGGCGGTGGTGGCCTTCTGCGCGTCGGGGAAGATCATCACCGCGTTCACCATGTCCAGGCCCATATTGCTGGGCTTCGTCTCCGCCGAGCTCACGAATCCGCCGATGAAATCGGGGGCGACCTCGGCGAACCGGTCGACGGCCATGATCTTGCCGAGCGCGGCTTCGGCATCGAGGAACACCGACGCGATCGACGGATTGGTGTGGACGAACCGTGGATCGATATCGGCGGGCGTCGGCACGAAGTCGCCGAGGCGTTCGGCTTCGATGAAGCGGCCCTGATCCAGGTTGGCGACCGTTCCGACCTGGCGGGGCTGGGTCGGATAGTTGCCGACGTCGAGAGTGGCGAGGTCCACCGGGGCGTCGGTGGCGGCGATCTCATCGGGACCACCGCAGGCCGTGACGACAGTGGTCAACAGTGCGGTCGCCAGGACGCAGACGACTTTTGCGGCTCGCAACTCATTCCTCCCCGAAACGATTGTCGGCGGAATCCTACGTCACCGCAATCGAGGAGTGGGGCCGAGCGAACTCACAGGCTGTTGGCCAGCAGGGCGTACTGGGCGGTGATTTTCTGGCGGACCTCGGGCTCACCGTCGGCGCTGACCATGGCCAGGTAGCGCTTGTAGGCGACATAGCAGCGGTAGACGTAGTCGTCTTCTTTGTTGCCGTTGTCGTTGAGTTTCAGGCAGGTCGCGGTGGGGACGTCGGCGGGGGCGGTGATCGGGTCGTAGTGGCCCGCCGAATCGATGAGGCCCTGCATGAGCGATTGCGCGGCGGACTGGTCGCGTACCCGAGTGACGGCGCCGCCCTCGACCACCGCGTGGGCTTCGACTCCCGTTGCGTCGACCAGGTTTTGGCGGGCGGTGAGGTCGGCTGCCTTGTTGACGAGGTGCTCGGGAGCATACGAGGCGAACGAGAACTGGCCGGGGCTCATGGCGGCGCGGTCGCCGACGACCGCGCGGGCCAGGAGTCCGGCGGGGTCTACCGGGAGGTCGGAGATCTTCTCGGTGGGTGTGGGGTCGAACTTCGCGAGCTGGGCGAGTTCGGCGGCGAGATTCTTGTCGACCCAGGAAGTGAGGTCGGCCGCGTCGGCCCGGGGCCGCTGGATGAACAGCGAGATCACGAACTCTTCGTGGGCGAGGAAGGCGCCGATGGTGGGCACACCGGGGCGCCAATGGACGTAGGCGTCGGGATATTTGGTGGAGGCGAGTTTGCGGTTGTCGGGGGAGACGGCCAGGTCGACGTCCTCGAGTTCCCGCGCGGCGAGAGTGGCGGCCGCCGCGGTGGGGAAGCGGAACAGCGCCGTGGTCAGCGCGGTCGCGTCGGGACCGGGACGGGTCTGGCCGTCTGGATCTGCCTTGTCGGCGCCGAGCGCGACATAGCCGGTGACGAATTTGCGGTTCTCCAGCACAGGTTTGGAGACGTTGGCGACGAAGTCCAGCGCGCGTTCGATATCGGGGACGATCACGCCGCCGCGTCCGTGCGAGAGCGACGGATCGATCCGCACCGCGGGCACCACGGCCGCCGACATCCGCGCGCCCTCGACGAGCGCGCCCCGGTCGCCCGCGGTGTCGGTGTAGGTGTGCCGGTCGGTGGCGAAGGTCCCGGTCTCCAGGCCGCGCACATCGGGCTCACCGGCGACGGGTGTGCCGCTGACGGCACAGCCGGACAGGACGATCAGAGCCCCACCCCAGGCGAGCGCGATGCGAATTCTGGTCGAATCGATCATCAGGTTCCCCTCGATGTTCCTCCCGCGACACCTATGAAGTTACCGGACCTACCCCGCCCAGGGGGACCTGATCGGGGTGCTTGCCATAGTCTGGGTGACATGGCGACCCTCCTGCTGTGCAGTTCCGGTGGAGGCCGATACCTGTGAGGGATCGGCAGGTCGAAGTGGTGCTCGGAAGTCACGCGGTCGCACGGGTCGCGGGCGCGGTGATCGTGGTCGCGCATCGCGGGCAGGGCAAGCTCACGCCCGGCGATACCGCGGCGATCGCGCTGGAATCGCTGGCGGAGTTGGTGCGTGACGCGCACGAGCAGGCGCCGTCGGGCCCGGGTTCGGTGGTGGCGCGCGAGGCGACGCGGTGGCTGATGAAGTACGCCGAGCAGATCTCGCCGGGCGTGCCGATCGATTTCGGGGTGCTGTCGGCCGCCGACAACGGTGGCGTGGCGATCTTCCTGCACGGTTCGGTGACGGCGGTACTCGCCGACGACCACGGCCCGGAGTACTACCGCGGTAGTGACGCGGCGTTCACCGTCGACCGGGTCGCCTCCGAGCCCGCGAAGGCGGTCGCGCTGTTCGTCGACGACGCCAAGGGCCGCATCCCGGATCTGCCGCCGGAGCGCGGAATCGGTTGGCTGGTCGAGGGAATCGCGCAGGCCGGCGGGGCCGTGATGTGGTCCAACGATGTGCGCAGCCGGGTGCGAACCGCGGAACCGGTGGGCCAGACTCGCAGGCCGCCACCGCCTACCGCGCGTATCGACCGGGAACCGCGGGCGGCGCAACCGGATTCACGACCGTCCGAGCAGCCCGCGACGGGAATGCAACCGGCGACCTCGATGCTGGACGCTGTCACCGGCACCGCGCACGGCACGGTCGACGCCCCCGTCGCCGACCCGCACAACGCCGAAACCCGGCTCTCCGGAACCAATCCCGCACCCGAACCCGACCCCGACCTGCAGCGCAGGCTCGAGGCTACGGCCAAGTCGACGGTGCTGGCGGTGAAGGTGATGGGATTCAAGTGCGCGCGTGCGCATCCCAGTGATCCGCGCTCGGCGTTCTGCACGGTGTGCGGCATGCCGGTCGATCAGACCCAGGCGCTCGCCGAGGTGGTCCGCCCGCCGCTCGGCATGCTCGTGCTCGACGACGGCATGACCTATCTGATGGCCGCCGACGCGGTGATCGGGCGTGATCCGGAGAACTCCGACGCCGCCCAGCGTGGACTCATCCCGCTGCGCATCGACGACACCTCAGGCGGCATGTCGCGCGCGCATGCCGAAGTGCACCTGGTGAATTGGGACGTGCAACTCATCGATCGCGGTTCCACCAACGGAACGCGCAGCCGCCACCCCGGCTACCGCGACTGGGTCCGCCTCACCCCGAATCAGCCGATGGTGCTCGTCCCCGGCACCGAGGTGATGATCGGCAACCGGGTGCTGCGCTACGAACCGGCCGCACCACCCCCGTTCGGCTGACAACCCTTCGCCGATCGCATTCCCAGCCCGCACATCCCGACCCAGAGGAGGGATCCGCCGCGCAGCGACGGGACACAAGGGGCCGCGAACTCGAGCGCGCCAGCGCTCCAATAACTCAGCTGTAGCGTGACAGGCAGGTGGTTTCGCCGTTGAGGACGCCTGCGCGGAAGGCATCCACGCGGGAGAATCCGCTGGGCACCGTGTTGCCCTCGGTGTCGCTGGCCGCCAGTCCGTCGGTGAGCAGGCCCGAGACCGCTTCGTCGAGGTCGCCCGCCGACAGCTGGATGTCGCCCTGGCTCACCGGACGGCCGGGCTGGGCGAGTTTGCCGGTGACGACCCCGGACAGGCAGGCCGCGCGCAGACCGGTCTTCGCGCCGGTCAGCTGCTGGCCGTGACCGCGCTGCACGGCCAGGGTGTAGCGGGAGATGAACACGACGTAGCCGTTGTAGTCGCCGCTGACCTTCACCGGCAGCGGGCCGTCGTCGTCGGTGTCGGTGGCGCCGCGTTCGGCCAGTCCGGGTACATCGGTGGCGATGGTGTTCTTGGCGGGGCAGTAGGTGACCGGTTCGGTGACCGCGCCGTCCTTGCAGTCGATGCGCGAGCCCGCGTAGTCGTAGGTCGGCGCGTCCTTCACCGGCAGGATGGCCTGGAGCGCCTTGCTCAGCTCGACGAGATTTTCCTTGGAGACGGGGTATTCGCCGCGACCGCTGTCGCCGGAGAAGCTCTGCGGGAGAGACCCGCGGCGCGAGTCGATCTCGTCCTCGTCGATGCCCTTGCAGCCGCGCGGCCCGTCGGTGAACCCGATCTGGACCGCGGTGACGCGCTCGAAGGCCGAACCGTGCACGCTCTCCGGGTCGTCGGGATCGGAGTCGCGAATCGAAACAGTGGCGGCCAGAACGGAATTCAGGCCGTCGGAGGTGTTGATCGTGAAGTGCTTCGATTTGCCTTCCGCGACGTGGCGCATGAACGCGCCCGCGAAGCAGTCGGCCTGCTGCTCTTTCACCAGGACCGGCGTCTTCTTGGTGACCATCTTGGCCATGCTCTGGATGGCGTGGCCGTATTCGTGGGCCAGCACCATCACCACCGACATCGTGCCGAAGGTCTCGCTCATGGTGGGCAGCAGCATCTCGCGGTCCCAGCCGATCGAGTTGTCGCTGCGGCAGTAGGCGGCATTGACCAGGTGGTAGGTGGTCTCCTTGCAGAATTCGACCGCCTGGCTGCGGGCGGCGCGGGCGTTCCAGGAGATCAGCTTCTCGACCGGGTCGAAGGTCTCGCCGGGGAATTCGGTTCCGAAGCCCGCCTGCCAGTAGGACTGGATGTCGTCGATCGCGTTGAGCGCCAGTTTGTCCACCTCACCGCCGTCACCGTTGGACGCGGTGAGGGGCGAATCGGGGACGCCGGTGCGCGGACCGTTCGGACCACCCGTGGTCGGCAATCCCGCCACCTGGAACGGATCGTCGTAGATCGAGACCCCGTGTCCATCGATCGCCCGCGTGCACCCGACACCCATCAGCGCGCATAGCACGACAGAGATCGCAACGAACACTTGGGCTTTCGGCATACGTCCCCCTGGTCGGCCGGATACACGTGCAGGTCGATCGCCGGATCGGGCGCAAAGCCGTCTCGGGGGCACCGCCGATGTCCGGGCGATGGCATAGTATCCGCTCCATGTCTTCACCGGGGGCGCAGACCATCACCGTGCGCCATGATGGAACCGAACGAGTCTTCGAAGCGAGCCAGCAGATCACCATGGGCCGCGCGCCCGAGGTCACCCTGTTCGTGGACAGTCCGCTGGTCTCTCGTGTGCACGCCACTCTTCGATTCAGCAACGGCGCGTGGGTACTCGCCGACAACGGCAGTACCAACGGCGTCTTCGTCGACGCGCGCAGGCTCAACCAGCCCGTCTCGATCGACCGACCCACCCAGGTGCGCCTGGGTGACGCGATCACCGGGCCGCTGCTGCACCTGGTCCCCGCGGCGCCTGGGGCGCGCCACGCGGCGACCATGGTCGCGCCGCCGTCACAACCACAGCACCAGCCGCAACCGCACCAGCCGCAACCGCACCAGCAGCAACCGCACCACCAGCAGCCGCGACCGCAGCAGCCGCATCCGGGCTTCCAGCCGCCGTCGCGCCCACAACAACAGCAACCGCAATACGTTCCCACCTCACAGCTGCCCGCGCAGCCGCAGGACAACATCAATATGACCCGCCGCGCCGATTCGTCGATGCTGCCGCCGGTCCGCAAGGCCGCCTCGACCGAACCGGTCGCGCGCGGTGACCGCATTCCGCCCGGCGGCCTGAGCATCGGCCGCACCTCGGACAACCAGATCGTCGTCAACGATCCGCTGGCTTCGCGTGCGCACGCGAAGCTGCTCGCCTCGCCCGAGGGTCTGGTCATCGAGGACCTCGGCTCGGCCAACGGCACCTTCGTCAACGGTCACCGCCAGCAGCGCTCGGTGCTGCGCGAGCGCGACATCGTCACCATCGGCAACATCGACTTCGTCGTCACCCAGGGCGCGCTGGCGCATCGGCAGAAGCCGGTCGCCGAGCAGGGTCTGTCGGTGCACGGGGTCGGGTTCACCGTCGAGAACAACAAGCAACTGCTCGTCGACGTGAACATGACGGCGGGGCGTGGCACGTTGACCGCGCTGATCGGACCGTCGGGCGCGGGCAAGTCGACGCTGTCGAAGCTGATCGCGGGCAATACCCAGCCCTCCGGTGGTGTGGTGACCTTCGAGGGTCGCAACCTGCACGCCGAGTACGAGGCGCTGCGTTCGCGCATCGGCATGGTGCCGCAGGACGACGTGCTGCACCGTCAGCTCACGGTCCGCCAGGCGCTCGGCTTCGCCGCCGAGCTACGGCTGCCGCCCGATACCACCAAGTCCGACCGGCAGAAGGTGATCGACGGTGTGCTGCAAGAGCTTTCGCTCACCCAGCACGCCGACACCCGGGTGGACCGGCTCTCCGGTGGTCAGCGCAAGCGCGCGTCGGTGGCGATGGAACTGCTCACCGGTCCGTCGCTGCTGATCCTCGACGAGCCGACCTCGGGTCTCGACCCGGCGCTGGATCGGCAGGTCATGCAGATGCTGCGCGAACTGGCCGACGCCGGTCGCGTGGTGATCGTGGTGACGCACTCGGTGGCCTGCCTGGATATGTGCGACCAGGTGGTGCTGCTGGCCCCCGGCGGTAAGACGGCGTTCGCCGGTCATCCGGGTGGGGTCGGCGCGGCGATGGGGACCAGCGACTGGGCGGAGATCTTCGCCGAGGTCGCGGCCAACCCTGATCAGGCCTTCGCGAAGTATCGGTCCCGGCAGGCCTACGTGCCGCCACCGCCGCCCGCACAGCCCAACCGCGGCAACGTGGGCGCGCCGCCGCAATCGAGCGCGATGCGGCAGTTCAGCACGTTGGCTCGCAGGCAGTTGCGGTTGATCTTCTCCGACCGGGGATATCTGATCTTCCTGGTGGTGCTGCCCTTCATCCTCGGCGCGTTGTCGCTGGTGGTGCCGGGTAGTGACGGGTTCACGGAGGGCGCGCTGGTGCAGCTGCCCGACGGGTCGTTCGGGCGGGAGAGCGGCGGTGAGGCCCAGCAGTTGCTGGTGGTCCTCATCCTCGGCGCGTGCTTCATGGGCGCCACGCTCAGCGTGCGTGACCTGGTCGGCGAACGGTCGATCTTCCAGCGTGAGCGCGCGGTCGGCCTGCTGCCCTCGGCATACCTGATGGCCAAGATCGTCGTGTTCAGCGTGACCGCGTTCCTGCAGTCGGCGGTCCTGATCGGTATCACGTTCATCGGGAAGAAGGCGCCGGGCGCCGGTTCGCTGATTCCGAGCGGCAGCGTCGAGCTGTACTTCGACATCGCGATGACCGCGGTGTGCTGTGTGGTGTTCGGCCTGCTGATGTCGAGCCTGGCCAAGTCCAACGAGCAGGTCATGCCGATGCTCGTGGTGATGATCATGGTGCAGCTGGTGATGGCGGGTGGCCTGATCCCGGTGACCGACCGGGTCGGCCTCGAGCAGATCTCGTACCTGTTCCCCTCACGCTGGGGTTACGCGGCGGGCGCGTCGACGGTGGATCTGACGAAGCTGGTCTTCGGCTCGCAGGACGACCCACTCTGGGGGCACAGCGCGGGGATCTGGATCCTGGACATCGTGATGCTCATCGTGATCACCTCGATCCTCGCCCTGATCACGTGGAGCCGACTACGACTGAAGAAGTCACAGGCATGAGCGGTCAGCGCCCGGAGACGGTAGCTCGCGTAACCACGCGGGGCGCCTGCGCATGCCTCGATGCGCACCGCATGATCCGCCAGGTCAGCATCGTTTCGGTGGGCAAGCTGCGCGTGTCTGTCGCCGACCGGGCACACTTGATCCTGTGACCGTTCGAGTTGGGGCCCTGCATCTGGGGTGGGACGTGGTGTCCGTGGCCGCGGGTGGCGGCGCGACCCCGGTCCGCCCGGTACAGGTCGAGGGCACCTACACCCCGCCCGCCTACCTGCTCGCCGATGCCGCGGGCAGGTTGCACACCGCCGGTGTCGACCGGCAGCGCCCGGACCTGGGGATGGCGATCGCCGATGTGCGCGACATCCTCGGCCACCCACAGATCGTGATCGCCGGCGCCACCTGGCCCGCCGAACTCGTCTTCCGGGCCAGGCTCTACAACCCGCTGGCCGCGATCGGCAAGTACCTACAGGGCAAGCCGCAGCTGGTCGCGCTGCCGTATCCGGACAGCTGGCCAGAGGACAAGGTCGAGGTGTACGCGGCGCTCGTCGAGCAGCTCGACGTGGTCGTGGAACCGCTGCCCGAAAGTGTCGCGCTCTCGGGTTATGTGCGCGCGCTCGGCCTGGTCTCCCCGCCCAGCGAGCGACACCGCACCGGCATCGGCGCCACCGGGATCTACTCCGACGGTCGCTCGCTGCTGGTCGTCGCGGTGCACGGCGACGACGAACAGCCGACCGAATCGACGGAGGTCTCGGTCAGTGCCGAGGCGCTGCGCGACGCCCGCACGGCCGACAATGTGGTGATCGAGGCGATGGCCGCGGCCCGCTCGATCGGCGCGGACACCTCGACGGTGCTGCTCGCGGGCAACGTCTGCTTCAACGACGCGCTGCGCTTCGCCTTCCAGAACCATCTGGGCCAGCGCCTGCACGTGGCCGACCATCCGATGCACGCGCTGGTCCTCGGCGCCGCGCATCTGCTGGTCACCGAGCCCGACCTCGACGACGAGGAGGACGACTATCCGGACTCGGGGCATCCGGGTCAGGCAGTCGCCGCGCAGGTCGGGTGGGGCGCCCAACCCACCGCACCGCCCACCGCCCAGCCGCCCGGACCGGCCGGGTTCGTCGCCGGTCCGCCCGCCGCGCAACCGCCGCAGCCGTCAGGTCCACCTGCTCGCGCGCCGCGGCACGCGCTCGAACACGACGATGCCGAGGACGACGACCGCCGCGGCAAACTGCTCGGCAAGGTGAAGAAGGGCTTCTTCGGCACCCCGGCCGTGGTCGGCGCGCTGGCGCTGGTCGCACTCCAGCCGGATCCCGCCGTCGCCTCGGCCGCCGAACCGGTGAGCTGCGCGTTCACTCCGTACGCGAACACGGTCCCGCGCGAGGGCATCGAGACCGCGCGTGGCCTGCTGGTCGACGACTCCGCCTGCGTCACCCCCGGCATCGATACTTTGCGCTACCTGATCCCCGGTCCCGCGCGTGCGACCGACCCGGGTCCGCCGGTCGTGATCTAGCCTCGCCCGATTACGGGTCGGTGATGCGTGGCTGGTATCGTTGCCCGTTGGCGTGTGGAACGCCGAACCGTTCGCGGATCGGCGTCTCCTCGATGTCCTGGGTCTCCACCGGCCGCCAGGACAGCCTCGATCCACACATCAGGGCCGGCAACACCGACGACAGACAGGGAACGACTGTGCCTACGTACAGCCCCAAGGCGGGTGACGTCACCCGCAAGTGGTACGTCATCGACGCCACTGACGTAGTCCTCGGCCGTCTCGCCGTGCAGGCCGCTGGCCTGCTGCGCGGCAAGGGCAAGCCGACCTACGCACCCCACGTCGATGGTGGCGACTTCGTCATCATCATCAACGCGGAAAAGGTTGCCATCTCCGGCAACAAGAAGCAGGACAAGCTCATCCACCACCACAGCGGACACCCGGGCGGCCTCAAGTCGCGCACTGTCGGCGAGGTGTTGGCGACCCGTCCCGATCGTCTCGTGGAGAAGGCCGTCAAGGGCATGATCCCGAAGAACAAGCTGGGTAACGCGATCGCGGGCAAGCTGAAGGTCTACGCAGGCCCGAACCACCCCCACGCCGCGCAGCAGCCGGTTCCGTTCGAGATCAAGCAGGTGGCCCAGTGACCGCTCCTGAAGAGTTCGCAGCCGAAGAGTTCGACGCCACCGATGAGGTCGTCGTCGAGATCGTCGAAGACGGCGAAGGCTACGCCGAAGGCGAGTACGTCGAAGAAGAGCTGGCTTTCGAGCCGCTCGGCCTCGACCGCCCGGTGCAGACCGTCGGCCGTCGTAAGGAAGCCGTCGTTCGCGTTCGCATGGTGCCCGGTTCGGGCAACTTCGAGCTCAACGGCCGCACCATCGAGGATTACTTCCCGAACAAGGTGCACCAGCAGCTCGTGAAGTCCCCGCTGGTCCTGGTCGAGCGTGTCGAGAACTTCGACATCTACGCTCGCCTGGTCGGTGGCGGCCCGTCGGGTCAGGCAGGCGCCCTGCGTCTGGCCATCGCCCGCGCGCTGATCGTGGTCACCCCGGACGACCGTCCCGCCCTCAAGCGTGCCGGCTTCCTGACGCGTGACCCGCGTGCCACCGAGCGTAAGAAGTACGGCCTGAAGAAGGCCCGTAAGGCGCCTCAGTACTCGAAGCGCTGATTTACGCACCGTCGACCGCCGTCTTCGCTTACTTTGGTGGAGACGGTACGGTCGGCGGAGCACGTGTGCGAGAGCAGGCTTCCAGCACGGCTGGTCGCCTGCTCTCGTGCTGTAAACGGGGACCTACGACGGGTAGAGGTTTATGGGACGGCTGTTCGGCACAGACGGTGTTCGCGGGCTCGCCAACGAGTCGCTGAGCCCGGAACTGGCGATGCGCGTCGCCGCCGCGGCGGCGCAGGTGCTCTCACGCGGCAAGAAGCGCCCGGTCGCGGTACTCGGTCGCGATCCCCGCGCCAGCGGCGAGATGCTCGAGGCCGCGGTCACCGCGGGCCTGACCTCCGTCGGCGTCGATGTCCTCTCGGTAGGCGTGCTGCCGACTCCGGCCGTGGCCTACCTGACCGGCCTGTACGACGCGTGCTTCGGCGTGATGATCTCCGCCTCGCACAACCCCATGCCCGACAACGGCATCAAGATCTTCGCGGCGGGCGGGCACAAGCTCGACGACGCCATCGAGGCCCGGATCGAAGCCCTGATCGCCGAAGGCGTCACCGTGCGCCCGACCGGTGCGGGCATCGGCCGCGTGCGTGGCGACTACACCGTCGAGGGCACCCACGAACGCTATGTCGAGCATCTACTGGAATCCACCGGGCAGGACCTGTCCTCGCTGACCGTCGTCGTCGACTGCGCGCACGGTGCGGGCGCCGAGGTCGCCCCGCAGGTGTACCGGGAGGCGGGCGCGACGGTGATCGCGATCAACGCCGAACCCAACGGGCTCAACATCAACGACGGGTGCGGTTCCACGCACCTGGACACCGTGCGGCGCGCGGTCCTCGACCATGGCGCCGACCTGGGCATCGCGCTCGACGGTGACGCCGATCGTTGCCTCGCCGTCGATGCCGCGGGCGAGATCGTCGACGGTGACGCGATCATGGCGGTGCTCGCGCTGGCGATGCGCGACGCGGGCGAACTGGTCGATGACACCCTCGTCGCCACCGTGATGAGCAACCTCGGCCTGCACATCGCGATGCGCGCCGCCGAGATCACCGTGATCACCGCCGCTGTCGGCGATCGGTACGTGCTCGAGGAGTTGCGTCGCGGCGGATACAGCCTGGGTGGGGAACAGTCCGGGCATGTGGTGTTCCCGCGGTTCGGCACCACCGGGGACGGGGTGCTCACCGGCCTGCGGTTGATGGCGCGGATGGCGCAGACCGGGCGCTCGCTGGCCTCGCTGGCCTCGGTGATGACCACGGTGCCGCAGGTGTTGATCAATGTCGCGGTGTCGGACAAGGGTGCGGTCGCTGTCGCTCCCGAGGTGCTGGAGGCTGTCGCGGAGGCCGAGCGAATCCTCGGGGATACCGGGCGGGTTCTGTTGCGGCCCAGCGGGACCGAGCAGCTGGTGCGAGTGATGGTGGAGGCCACCGATCCCGCGCAGGCGCGTCAGCTGGCCGATGATCTGGCCAAGCGGGTCGCCGCGGTCTAGTCGCCGGGACCCGGACGACGGGTCGGCGATCGGTGCTGTGGCGTGTTCCACCGGGCCCCACTAGTATCGGGATACGCCGTCTGGACCTGTGTGCCCCGTGGCGCGTGTGTGCTGCTCGGCGCAGGCGGTTATTTTGGCGCGCAGCACGATTCGAAGGGGGCCGATCATGGTTCCGCCGCTGCCTGCCCGCAACTACCAGGACCAGTACCCGTACGAGTACGGCGAAGCCGACCAGCCGCACCGCTGTGGTGGGGCCTGCGGGCGACCGGGGTGCCGCGAAGTGCCGCAAGGGTATTCGCACACGGTGCCGATCCGGGACGAAGGCTACGGGCAGTCCGCCTATGAGCCGGTCGCCGAGGCGCCACGCACCCGCGCGTTCGCGGCGCCACGGGTGCCGCGCTCGCGATCGTTCATCGCGGTGGTCGCCGTGCTCGGTGTCACCTTCGGCGTCGGCCTGATCGGGGCCAAGCTCGGCTCCGACATCGACCTGTTCGGTGCGGCCGAGCCCGCTGTGGTGCAGTCGCTCTAGAACTGTCCGACGACGAATCCGCTGAACAGCACCCCGAAACCACCGATCTCGCCCACGATCAGCCCGTACATCGACAGCCGTAGTTCGGCGGGAATCTTCCCGTCGAACTGGTTGGTGGTGTCCCGGCGCAGCCCGTGCAGGGCGTAACTGGCGATCGCACCGGCGAAGAACGCGAGTACCACGAGGTCGGCGGTCAGGTTGACGATCGTCGGCCAGGCGCTGAGCTCGGTGAACACCGCGAGCAGGATCCCCGCGAAGGAGTACATCAGCGCGGCGCGGTGGGCGATGTCGACATAGACGTGCGCCGCGCCCTCAGTCCGGATGCCGTGGTACTTCCACACCCCGAGCAGCAACGCGCTCAGGAAGAGGAATCCGGTGACGAGCAGGGTGATTCGGGTGTCGATACCTAATGCGTAGTCCATGCGTCATTCCTCGCTGAGAAGCCCACCGGACATGTGCCAACGACGGGTCGCACGAACAGAATCCAGCATCCGGCGATCATGCGTCACCAGAATCAAGGTGCCGGTGAAGGATTCGACGGCCTGTTCGAGCTGTTCGATGGCTGGCAGGTCGAGGTGGTTGGTCGGCTCGTCGAGAACCAGCAGGTTCACCCCGCGCGCCTGGAGCAGGGCCAGGGCCGCGCGGGTGCGTTCGCCGGGGGACAGGGTGTCGCACGCACGCGTCACGTGCGGCCCGCGCAGGCCGAATTTGGCCAGGAGCGTGCGGACTTCGGCATCGGGCCAGTCGGGCATCGCCGCGGCGAAGGTGTCGGCCAGGGCGTCGTCACCACGGAACAGCCCGCGGGCCTGGTCGACCTCGCCGATCTCCACACCGGAACCCAGCGCGGCCGAACCGGTGTCCGGGGCGATCTTGCCGAGCAGCAGGCCGAGCAGGGTCGACTTGCCCGAGCCGTTGGCGCCGGTGAGCACGATCCGGTCGGCCCAATCGATCTGGGTGGTGATCGGGCCGAGCGTGAACTCGCCGCGCGTGAGGGTGGCGTTGTTGGCGGTCGCGACCACCGCGCCGCTGCGTGGGGCGGTCGCGATCTCCATCCGCAGCTCCCACTCCTTGCGCGGCTCGTCGACCACGTCGAGGCGTTCGATCCGGCGCTGGGTCTGGCGGGCCTTGGCGGCCTGCTTCTCGGTGGATTCCGCGCGGGTCTTGCGACCCATCTTGTCGGAGTCGTTCTTGCCCTTGCGGCGGGCGTTGCGCACCCCGTGCTCGAGCCAGTTGCGCTGCATCTGCGCGCGCGACTCCAAACCCGCTTTGGTGTCGGCGAATTCGTCGTAGGCCTCGCGGGCGTGCTTGCGGGCGATCTCGCGTTCGGCGAGGTAGGCGTCGTAGCCGCCGTCGTAGAAGCCGGTTTGCTGCTGAGCCAGATCGAGTTCGAGAACGCTGTTCACCGTGCGCGCCAAGAACTCTCGATCGTGGCTGATCACCATCAGCGGTACGCGCACCCCGGTGACGAACCGTTCCAGCCGGTCGAGGCCGTCGAGATCGAGGTCATTGGTCGGCTCGTCGAGCAGCAGGATGTCGAAGCGCGACAGCAACACCGAGGCCAACCCCGCGCGGGCCGCCTGGCCGCCGGACAGGCCCGTCATCGGGGTGTCGAGCCCGCCGGCCAAGCCGTGGGTCAGCCCCAGGTCCGCGGCGACCTCTTCGGCGCGCTGATCGAGGTCCGCGCCGCCCAGCGCCAGCCAATGTTCCAGCGCGGGCGAGTAGTCGTCGTCGCCACCGTCGCCGAGGCGTTCGGCCGCCGCGTCCATCACCTGCTGAGCGTGTGCGACACCGGTTCGGCGCGAGAGGAATTCGAGCACCGTCTCGCCCTCGATGCGCTCCGGTTCCTGGGTCAGATAACCGACGGTCGCGTCGGGCGGGCTCAGCGCGATGGTGCCCTCGCCCGGCTCGCGCTCGGCCAGCATCCGCAGCAGCGTCGACTTGCCCGCGCCGTTCACCCCGACCAGCCCGATCACATCGCCGGGGGCGAGAGTGAAATCGAGGTCGGCGAACAGGGTCCGTTCGGCGTGCCCCGCGGAGAGGCCACTGGCGTGCAATGTCGTGCTCACCTCGACAATTGTGCCCGTCTCGGGGTCTGACCCTGAGGTCGGGGCCTGTCGAAATCAGGGTGCGGGTGGGTCTGTGGACCGATGCGGGCGAGGGTGCTCCGACGGCACAGTGGAGACATCACCGCTCCACAGGAAGGCAACACCATGACCGCCCCCGCCCGCCGCCTCACCCGTTCGACCAGCAACAAGTGGATCGCAGGCGTCTGCGGTGGCCTCGCCGAACGCTACGGCTGGAACCCCAACGTCGTCCGCCTGGTCTTCGTCGTCTCCTGCCTGCTGCCCGGCCCCCAGTTCCTGATCTACCTGGCGATGTGGATCCTCATCCCGAACAAGTAGCCCCGAACCCCCCGGCGCCCGCTCGCGGATGACAAGATGGTGGCAACCCCGCCACGTCGTCATCCGCGAGTTTTCCGTTGGAGGAGCAGTCATGGTCACCTCGGGTGAGTTCCCCGGCCTCGGCCTACCCGACATCGACGCCCACTCGTCTCTGGGCGGCCTCGGCCCCGTCGAGCTGAACAACCCATCCCTCGACCTCGACCACGACGGCGTCGTCGACTCCCTCTCCACCGGCGATGCGGACTCGACCAGTATCTGGTCCGACTACGACCATGACGGCCTCGCCGATCACGTCACCGTCGTCGAGGAAGACGGCGACTACGCCGCCTGGGAATACCACCGTCATCCCGACGGCACGTCGGAGTGGCGCAAGACCGACCAGGGGAACCTGGAGAAGTAGCGCACCAGGGTGCCGCTGTGATCGAATCCGAGCACAGCGGCATTCGTCGTGTGATCGTGGAACCGATCCCGGTCGTGGCGCGTCTAAGGGAGTAGTGCGCCTGCCGGCGCTTGACCAGAAGGAGGGGGAAGTGGGCGATTCAGTAACGGTCGATCCGACGGCTCTGCGTAAGGCTGCGTCGAACCTGAAGGCGTCGGCGGCTGACATCGGGACGTGCTCCGCCGACGTCAAGGGCTGGTCCTTCACCGCCGCGCAAGCCGGTCGTGACTACGGTGCCGAGGGGACGAAGGTCGGGGGCGTGATCGGCAAGGTCGAGACGTGGTTGAAGAACTGGCAGACCGCGATCGACAAGACGGGCGTTCAGTTCGGTACCAGTGCGGATACGTACGCGACGGTCGACGATGCCAACGTCAAGAAGATAACGGCCGCAGGGGTGAACCTTTGATGCGCGCATTCGTGTGCACCTGTTCGGCCGCGGTGTCCGGGGGCGTTCATGGCTGACTCTCCGACCTGGGCCAGTATTCCTACCGGTGGTAGCGCAGACGAGATGCTCGACCTCGGGGCGGAAGGTTTGCAGTATTTCGTCGAATACCTACCTCGCTATGGAAAAGCATCAGCGGTTACGCACGCTCCTGCTAGGTCAGAACTGCTGGCGGGGGCTAACGGGAATTTCGATTCGATCTATGCGAAGTACGACACCGAACGTGGTATGGATATCGCGGCAATCGATCGGATGTCCGCGGCTTTGTCCAAGGTGATGGCTAAATTGCCCGGGGAGATCGACGATCAGCGGCGGCAGCTCTCGGCATTGCCGTCGATATGGCAGGGTCAGGCGGCTGACTCCGCATCAAATATGCTGAATGCGCAGATTCTCCGTGCTGAACAAGATCGCATCGAAGCCGCGACGATATCGCTCGAGCTCAGCTATGTTTCGACGGCGCTGCGAACTGCCGTTCGGCACAAAGCGGTTACGGTCCAGAGCTTTTGGTCTCCCAATACGCCTGACATACCGCAGCAGAACAGCAGCGGGATGAGCCGCACTGCGATCGATGATTACATACAAGAGGTCTCATCCAACCCAGATTCTGATGCGGGCAAGAAGGCCAAGCAGTGGCTGGTTGATATCTTCATGCCGCACGTCACCGCAACATACGATAAATTCGTTCAGCTATGCAAGGAAGTCGACACCGAGGTCCGCCGGATTTATGGCGTTCTTGTCGAAGCCTTGAACGGACTGGATACCGGCGCATATCCGATGCCGCAGGATTCCAGCAAGCCGCAGACACCCGTGACGACGGAGCAGCAGCCCCAGACGAAAGATACGTCGAAGGGTGACACCTCGACTGGTGGAACACCGTCGACAACGGAGGACACGTCGACCAAGGCGGCGACCACCGAGGACCCGTCGACCACCAAAGACGACGATGACGATGACGATGATGACGGCGACATCACCGACACGATCAGCGAAATCACCGATACGGTCAGCGAAGTGATGACCGGTCTCACGTCGCTCGTGTCATCGGTGAGTGAACTCGAATCGCTCGTCACGAGCACGGCGGAGACGATCAGTTCCGGCCTCACCTCGCTCAGTACCTCGGTGCAAGAGGGTTTCGCGTCGATTTCGAGCCAGTTGAGCAGCTTGATGTCCGGTGGCGCGACATTCGATCTGAACGGCACCCAGGTCAGTGTGGGAACCGATGCGAACGGCCAACTCACGGTGAGCACCACCGACGCTGCCGGAAACTCACACGAATACGGCATGACGCTCGATGCGAACGGCATCCCGGTGATCAGCGACGAGCAGACCAGCGGCGAAATCGGTTCGGGCACACCGGAGACCGGCACGGGCCAAGGGCCGACCGGTCTCGAAGACACTGAGGAGGGGACATCCTCGGGTGCGACACCGAACCCGACCGGTTCTCTCAACGCCAAAGGCTATGCCGCGGAGAACATGCCGGGTGCGGGCTCCACGCCGAGTGCGGACAACGAGCCCGACGGTGAACATTGGGCGGAGCAGTATCCGGTGAGCCAGCAACCCGATCCGGGTGACTCCGGTGCGGTCCTGGCGGAGGCGGGCCCGCTGTGAATCAACGAATTGAGGGGGTTTCGCCATGAGTCGATCGCGGATCGAAGAAGGCGC
This sequence comes from Nocardia sp. NPDC055002, assembly GCF_053608825.1. Taxonomy (NCBI): domain Bacteria; kingdom Bacillati; phylum Actinomycetota; class Actinomycetes; order Mycobacteriales; family Nocardiaceae; genus Nocardia; species Nocardia sp. NPDC055002. The sequence continues at coordinate 299,206 of NZ_JBSGWE010000003.1, read as the reverse complement.
CTACGATTTCCTTCGCCGGGTGCAGATTCTGGACTACGAGTACGACGAGATGCGCAACAGCCTCGCCGTGCACAACAACGGTCACGAGATTCTCGCCGAGATTCAAGCGGTCAGGGAGCGCGAAGCTGCCGAGGCCGAAGAGCGGGCACGGCTCGAAGCGGAGGAACGCGAGCGTCAAGAAGCCGCGGTCAGGGAGCAGCGCGAAGCCATCGCACGGTCTATCGCCGCTCGACGGGCCAATGACCGCGCTGCTCCGCTGGATGACGACGATCCCGAAGCCGAGTACTACCAGCGCAAGAGCTGGCTGGTCTGAATCGCCGGCGCGACGCCGAATACGGAGGGTGATCGCGCCGGGCCGACGTCGTTCGGACGGCCCGGGGGCTTCTTTCTCTAGCCGCGGATGAGCTTGGCGACCGTGCCGATGGACAGCTTGGGCGCCTCGACCTCGACCTCGGCGTGGGGGTCGACGACCTTGATGTGGGGGATCTCGGCTTCCGGGTCGGCGAAGGCCGCGTACTTCTTGTCGGCGAGGAGGGTGGCGAGCAGGTAGCCGGTGACCAGGGCTCGGGTGGCCTTGTCGGTTTTGTGTTCGTAGCGGCCCGCGCCGAGGGCGGCGAAGAGGCGGCGGCCCTCGATGATGCCGTTGTGGGAGGCGCCGCCGATGGTGCGCAGGATCGACGGGCCCGACCAGGCGGCGGCGAGGGCGCGGGCGTTGGAGCTGACCGAGTCGAGATCGTCGCCGGTCAGGATCAGGCCGGGCGCGTCGATGTCGGGGGCGATGTTCTCCGCGGCGGGGGAGGTGGGGGCGGGGAAGAGCGCTACGACGGCGGCTACCCGGCGCTGAGCCGCGGCGATCACCGCGGCGCCTGCCCCCATGCCGTGGCCGGCGAGGGCGAGGCGGTCGGGGTGGACGCTGATGGTGCCGTCACCGAGGCGGACCTTGCTGACGATGTCGAGCGTGGTGAGCAAGTCGGTGCCGAGGTCCAGATGTGACGGAATCGGGCCACGCTCGGTATCGGGCGCGGCGACCACGAAACCCCACGACGCGATGTGTTCGAGCAGGCTCTTGTAGTTCTCGGCGCTGGTCAGCCAGCCGTGCGCGAACGCGACAGCGGGCAGGTTCAGCCCGGACTCGGGCGTGTACACCACACCCGGCTGACCTGCGATCCCTAAGTTCCCACGCAGCACCCGGTGGGGGCCACGCACGGACAGGGTGCTCACGAGCGATTTTGCAGACACCGACACGGCGAGAAGAGTATCCGATCAGTAGGGTGGGGGACCATGTGCGGAATCGTGGGGTACGTCGGATACCGGGATGCGCTGGGCGTTGTCGTCGACGCGCTGCGACGCATGGAGTATCGCGGATACGACTCCGCGGGGGTCGCGATCCTCGATGGAAACGGTGCTCTCGCGGTCGAACGTAAGGCCGGGCGGCTGGCCAATCTGGAAGCCGAACTGGGCGAGGCGGGGACCGAGCGTTTCGCCGGTTCGACCGGGATGGGGCACACCCGCTGGGCCACCCACGGCGCGCCGACCGACCGCAACGCGCACCCCCACCGCGACATCTCCGGCAAGCTCGCCGTCGTCCACAACGGCATCATCGAGAACTTCGCGCCGCTGCGCCGCGAGCTCGAGGACGTGGGCGTCGAGCTGCTGAGCGACACCGATACCGAGGTCGCGGTGCATCTGGTTTCGCGCGCGTACGCCGACGGCCCCACCGCGGGCGACTTCACCGCGAGTGTCCACGCCGTGTTGCAGCGGCTCGAGGGCGCGTTCACGCTCGTGTTCACCCACGCGGACCATCCCGGCACGATCGTGGCGGCGCGCCGGTCGACGCCGCTGGTCGTCGGGGTCGGCCAGGGCGAGATGTTCATCGCCTCCGACGTCACCGCGTTCATCGAGCACACCCGCGAAGCGGTCGAGCTCGGGCAGAACCAGGCCGTGGTGATCACGAAGGACGGCTACAGCGTCACCGACTTCGCGGGCAACACCGACGGGGTGGTCAGCCGGCCGTTCACCATCGACTGGGACCTCGCCGCCGCCGAGAAGGGCGGCCACGACTACTTCATGCTCAAGGAGATCGAGGAGCAGCCCACCGCCGTCGCCGACACCCTGATGGGGCATTTCGTCGTCGACGAGAAGGGTGGCCGGATCGTCCTCGACGAACAGCGCCTCGCCGACCAGGAGCTGCGCGAATTCGACAAGGTGTTCGTCGTGGCGTGCGGCAGTTCCTACCACGCGGGCCTGCTCGCCAAGTACGCGATCGAGCACTGGACCCGGGTGCCGGTGGAGGTGGAGCTCGCCAGCGAATTCCGTTACCGCGACCCGGTTCTCGACCGGTCGACGCTGGTGGTGGCGATCTCGCAGTCCGGTGAAACCGCCGACACCCTCGAAGCGGTGCGCCACGCCAAGGAGCAGAAGGCGCGCGTGCTGGCCATCTGCAACACCAACGGGGCGCAGATTCCGCGCGAGTCCGACGCGGTGATCTACACGCGGACCGGGCCCGAGATCGGTGTCGCCTCGACCAAGGCGTTCCTGGCTCAGGTGGCCGCCAACTATCTGGTCGGTCTGGCCCTGGCGCAGGCGCGCGGGACCAAGTACCCCGACGAGGTGGCTCGCGAGTTCGCCGAACTGGAATCGATGCCGAAGCTGATCGCCCGGGTGCTCGAGACCGCGCCGCAGGTGCGGGCCATCGCGCGCGAGCTGGCGCACGTGCCGACGGTGCTGTTCCTCGGTCGCCACGTGGGTTACCCGGTGGCGCTCGAAGGCGCGCTCAAGCTCAAGGAACTGGCCTACATGCACGCCGAGGGCTTCGCCGCGGGCGAGCTCAAGCACGGGCCGATCGCACTGATCGAAGAGGGCCTGCCGGTGATCATCGTGATGCCGTCGCCGAAGGGGCGGGCGGTGCTGCATTCCAAGCTGCTCAGCAACATTCGCGAGATCCAGGCGCGCGGTGCCCGCACGATCGTGATCGCCGAAGAGGGCGATGACACCGTGCGCCCGTTCGCCGACGACCTGATCGAGATCCCGGCCGCCCCGACCCTGTACCAGCCGCTGCTGTCCACGGTGCCGCTGCAGATCTTCGCCGCCGAGGTGGCCCAGACTCTGGGCTACGACGTGGACAAGCCCCGCAACCTGGCCAAGTCGGTCACCGTCGAATAGGGACCGGGTGCCGGCCTCGACGCGAGGCCGGCAGGGTCACTTGACGGTGATGGATCCGCGCATGTCGGGGTGCAGGGTGCACATGTAGCGGTAGGTGCCGGCCTGGGTGAAGGTGTAGGACCATTCGCCCTTGTCGAAGATGGGGCTGTTGAGGCCCATCGCCTTGTCGCCGATGCCCTGCACGTTGTGCGGGACCTTGTCGGAGAACTTCCAGGTCACCGTCTCGCCGACCTTGATGGTGGCGTCGGCGGGTGCGTATTTCATGTCGCCGACCTCGACCGTGAGGTTGGTCGGGGCGTGCTGTTGGGTGGTCGTGGTGGTGACCGGGCGGGGTTTGCGGGTTGTGGTGGTGGCGGCGTTTCCCGAGTCGCCGGAACAGCCGGCGGACACCAGGGCGGCGGCCACGACTATTCCGGCGGCAAACCGGGCGGATGCGGCGCGGTGACGAACCATCGACATGGGTGTGGAGCGTAGTCTGCGAGCGACCCCGGGCCGGTCGGCGGCCCGTTTCGGGCAGCTGGGAGGCGACTATGTCGGATCGGCGTGGCTACTACACCGTCGACGAGGTGCGGGCGGCGGAAGCCGAGCTGTTCACGCGGGTGCCTGCGGGTATGCCGATGCGGCGGGCTGCCTTCGGGCTGGCCGGGGTGGTTGTCGACGAATTGCGGTCGCTGACCGGGGGCGTGGTCGGCCGAACCGTCGGACTGCTGGTGGGGTCGGGGGACAACGGCGGGGATGCGTTGTGGGCGGGGGCCTTCCTACGGCGTCGGGGCGTCCGGGTGTCGGCTGTTCTGCTGAATCCTGAACGGGCGCATCGGGAAGGGCTTGCTGCGTTGCGGGCAGCTGGGGGCCGGGTGGTCGATCGGCTCGATGGTGTCGATCTGGTGATCGATGGGATCGTGGGGATTTCCGGACGGGGGCCTTTGCGGTCCGGGGCGTCGGAAATAGTTGCTGCCCTGGATGTTCCGATTGTCTCGGCAGATCTGCCCAGTGGAGTCGATCCGGATACGGGGGCGGTGGATGGACCCGCGGTGACGGCGGATGTGACGGTGGCGTTCGGTGCCTATAAGCCGGTACATGCGTTGGCGGTGCCTCGGTGCGGGCGAATCGTGTTGGTGCCGATCGGGTTACGTCTTCCGGAGGCTGGGCTGGTGCGGCTCGATCCAGGAGCGGTGGGGGCCGGGTGGCCGGTGCCGGGGCCTGCTGACGACAAATACAGCCAGGGAGTGACGGGGGTTTGCGCGGGCAGTGCGAAGTACCCGGGGGCGGGGGTGTTGTGCACGGGCGCCGCAGTGGCGGCGACCTCGGGGATGGTTCGGTATGTGGGGTCCGATACCGAGGTATTGGAGAAGTTCCCCGAAGTTGTCGCCAGTTCGTCGATTTCGGAGACCGGGAGGGTGCAGGCCTGGGTGGTCGGACCGGGGGGTGGTACTGATCCGGGGGCCCGGGATCGGTTGGCCGAGGTGCTGGGTACTGATCTGCCGGTGTTGGTGGATGCGGATGGGTTGACGATCCTTGCCGAGGAACCGGGGCTGGTTCGGGGGCGATCCGCGGTGACGGTGCTGACGCCGCATGCGGGGGAATTCGCTCGGCTGACCGGTGGTGCGGTGGGGGCGGATCGGGTGGGGGCGGTGCGAAGGCTCGCGCAGGAGTGGGGGGTGACGGTTCTGCTCAAGGGCCGGGCGACGGTTGTCGCCTCGCCGGGGCAGCCGACGCTGGTCAATGACGCAGGTGGGGATTGGGCGGCCACGCCGGGGTCGGGGGATGTGCTGTCGGGGATTATCGGGGCGTTGCTCGCCGCGGGGTGTGCGGCGGGGTGGGCTGCGGCTGCCGGAGCTCGGGTACATGCGTTGGCGGCGAATCTGGCCGCTCATGAGGGTCGGGCGGCGGGGGCGCCTATTTCCGCTACGCCGTTGCTGGGGCATGTTCGGGAGGCCGTGCGGGTGTTGCGGGAGGTCGGTGGGGGCGAGGGTCGGTAGGCCCGGGACGGAGCCCAGGTATGGCGGATTCGGCGGGTCCTGGCACGATCGGGGGTGTGAATGCGCAAGTGGAGACGGTCGTCGACTTGGATGCCATTGCTCACAATGTGCAGGTGTTGCGGGAGTACGCGCACGGGGCCGCTGTGATGGTGGTGGTCAAGGCCGACGGGTACAACCATGGGGCGGTGGAGGTGGCTCGGGCCGCGTTGGGGGCGGGTGCGCGGGAGCTGGGCGTGACCACCGTGGGGGAGGGACTGGCTCTGCGGGCGGCGGGGATCACGGCTCCTGTGCTGTGCTGGCTCAATACTGTCGACGCCGATTACGCGGGTGCTGTGGCGGGCGATCTCGAGATCGGGGTGTCGTCGCTGGCGCAGTTGCGGGCGGTGGAGCGCGCCGCGGTGGCGACGGGGCAGACCGCGACGGTGACGTTGAAGGTGGATACGGGGCTCAATCGCAACGGGGTGTCGGTGACCGAGTATCCGCAGGTCCTGCGTGCTGTGCGGGCGCTCGTCGACGGGCAGGTGGTGCGGTTACGGGCGATCTTCTCCCATCTCGCGCACGCCGATGAGCCGGGGCATCCGATGGTGGATCGGCAGCGGGACCGGTTCGTCGAGGCGATCGCGCTGGCCAAGGAGCACGGTCTCGAACCCGAACTCGTGCACCTGGCGAATTCGGCGGCCACCTTGACCAGACCAGATCTGCGGTTCGACATGGTTCGGCCGGGTATCTCGGTGTACGGGCTCTCGCCCATACCGGAGCTCGGACAATTCGGTCTGAAGCCCGCGATGACATTCCAGGCGGAGGTCGCGTTGGTGAAAAAGGTGGCGGCAGGGGAGGGCGTGTCGTACGGGCACCGGTGGATCGCACCGCGCGACACCACGATCGCGCTGGTGCCCGCGGGATATGCCGACGGCGTATTCCGTTCGCTCAGTGGACGTTTCGAGGTGTGGCTGGGCGGAGCCCGACACCGTAATGTCGGACGGGTGTGCATGGACCAGTTCATGGTCGACCTCGGCGACAACGCGGGCGGCGTGCGGGAGGGTGACCGCGCGGTGCTGTTCGGCGGCGGCGCGGGACAGCCACACGCACTCGATTGGGCGCGGGCGCTGGACACGATCGACTATGAAGTCGTCTGCGCGCCGCGCGGCCGTGTGGTCCGCCGCTACGTGGGTACCGGCCGATGACCCGGCGCACGGTGATCCGCCGCGGTGGCCTGGCGACCGCCGGCCTGCTCGCGGGCCTCGCCATCGCCCACACCCTGCGCCAGATCGGCGCGCGAGTGATGTGGCCCGCCGAGCGTGACGAATACCGCGACGAGAACTTCGCCCTGATCGACGACGACGAACCGGGCATGGTGCTCGCCGACGACGGGGTGTCGCTGGCCACCCGCACCTACGGCGACGAGGCGGCCGAAGTCACGGTCGTCTTCGTGCACGGATTCTGCAACAGCATGGAGTCCTTCCACTTCCAGCGCCGCGATCTCGCGCGGCAGTGGGGGTCGAGGATGCGGATGGTGTTCTTCGATCTGCGCGGACACGGACGCTCCGGCACACCGAGTACCGAGAGCTGCACGGTCGCCCAGCTCGGCCGCGACCTCGCCACGGTGATCCGTGAGTGCGCGCCGACGGGGCCGGTGGTGCTGGTCGGGCATTCGCTCGGCGGAATGGCCGTGCTCGCGGCGGCCGCGCAGTTCCCCGAGCTGTTCGCGACGCGGGTGCGCGCGGTCGGGCTGCTGAGCACCGCCGCCGCGGAGGTGACCGCGACCGGGATCTCGCAACTGGTTCGGCATCCCGCGGTCGACGGCTTCCGGCTGGCGGTGCGGACGGCGCCGACGCTGGTGCAGTTCAGCCGCAGCGCGAGCAAGCACGTGGTGACGCCGATCCTGCACGTGAGCTCGTTCCACGGCCCCGTCAGTCCGACGCTGTCGCGATTCACCACGATGATGATCGACCGCACGCCCGTCGGCACCATCGAAAAGTTCCTGAAAGCGATTGAGCTGCACGATGAGTCAGCCGCATTGCCCGTCCTCGGCGAGCTGCCGGTACTGATCCTCGGCGGTGCGCACGACGTGGTGATCCCGTTCCGCAACTCCCGCGAACTGGCGGCGGAACTACCGGGCAGCGATCTGGTCCGGGTGCGTGAGGCGGCGCACATGCCGCACCTGCAGTTCCCCGAGGTGAGCCTGGCCGCACTCGACCGGCTGCTCGCGCGGGCGGGAATCATCGGCAACCGCGGCGAGGAGGCCGTCGGTGGTTGACCCGCACCAGCGCGTTCTCGACACCGTCGAGGACACCGAAGCATTCGGCCGCGAACTGGCGGCCACCCTGCGCCCGGGTGACCTGGTCGTGCTCGACGGCCCGCTCGGCGCCGGCAAAACCGCGTTGACCCGCGGAATCGCCGCCGGACTCGGTGTCGCGGGCCGGGTCAGCTCGCCGACGTTCATCATCGCGCGGGCACACAAGGCCGGAGTGCGGCCGGACGGCACGCCCGGGGTGGCGATGGTGCATGTCGACGCCTACCGCCTCGCGGGCGACCTCGACGAACTGGACTCGCTCGACCTCGACACCGACCTGCACCACGCGGTCGTCGTCGTGGAATGGGGCAAGGGGGTCGTCGAACACCTCGCTGACCGGCATCTGCGAGTGCAACTCGCCCGGGAGCCGGAATCCGATGTGCGCACGGCGATCTGGGAATGGATCGAATAACGCGCGATCATGCGCGCACCGGTGCGCGCCGAGCGCCGATACCACCCGGTATTGTTGAGACAATCATGCTCGTACTAGCAGTCGACACCGCGACACCCGCCGTTACAGCGGGATTGGTGCACCTGTCACCTGCCGGTGAACCCGGCACCCGCCCCGCCGTGGCGACGCTCGCTGCCCGCGTGAAGGTCGACGCCCGCGCGCACGCCGAGGTCCTCACTCCGCAGATCCTGGAGTGTCTAGCCGAGGCGGGGGTGCGCCGCGACGAGCTCGACGCGGTCGTCGTCGGGCTCGGACCTGGACCGTTCACCGGGCTACGCGTGGGAATGGCCACCGCGGCCGCCTTCGGTGACGCGCTCGGGTTACCCGTGCACGGGGTGTGCAGTCTCGACGCCATCGCCGCCGACACGATCGGTGAGAAGCGAGATCCCGGCGAGCTGTTGGTGGTCACCGACGCGCGCAGGCGCGAGGTGTACTGGGCCAAGTATCTGAACGGGGCGCGGGTCGCCGGTCCCGAGGTGAACAAGGCTGCCGACGTTCCGGTGGGTGAGGCCGCGGCGATCGCCGGGTCGGCCGCGCACGTGGACTTCTTCGATCTGCCGGTGCTGCCCAGCGAGACGCCCTCGCCTGCCGGGCTGGTCACCGTCGCGGCGTCGGCGCTGCTGGCGGGAGAGGCACCGCAAGCGCTGGTGCCGTTGTATCTGCGCAGGCCCGATGCGGTGGAGAACAGCTTCCGCACCCTCGACCGGACCGGGGCGTGAGTGCCGTGACCGAGTACCTGATCGCTCCCATGACCCTGCCCGACATCGACCGCTGCGTCGAACTCGAGCACCTGCTGTTCCCCGAGGACGACCCGTGGCAGGCGGTGTCGTTCCGGTCCGAGCTGGCCGGCGGGCACAACCGCTACATCACCGCGCGCACCGCAGACGGGGTGATGGTCGGCTACGCGGGTATCGCGCTGCTCGGTGACGACGCCCATCCCGAGGCCGAGGTGCACACGATCGGTGTCGACCCGGAATGTCATCGGGGCGGCATCGGCACGCTGCTGCTCGAAGCGCTGCTGGCGACGGCGGCCGAACGCGGCGGGCCGGTGTTCCTCGAGGTGCGCACAGACAACGCGCCCGCCATCGCGATGTATGCCAAGCACGGGTTTCACATCATCGGGCTGCGCAAGAACTACTACCACCCCAGCGGGGCGGACGCGTACACGATGCGCCGTCCGGAACTGACCGCCGCGGCCGATGAATGGGCCGCGCGCGGCCGGCAGGACGAGGTGTTGTCGTGATCGTCATGGGGATCGAAAGCTCGTGCGACGAAACGGGAGTCGGCATCGTGCGCCGTCATTCCGATGGCTCGGTCGAGCTGCTCGCCGATGAGGTGGCCTCGAGCGTCGACCAGCACGCCCGCTTCGGCGGCGTGGTGCCCGAGATCGCCTCGCGCGCACATCTCGAGGCGATCGTGCCCGCGATGCGCCGTGCGCTGGCGACCGCGGGGATCAGCAAGCCGGACGCGCTCGCCGTCACCATCGGGCCGGGGCTGGCCGGTGCGCTGCTGGTGGGGGTGGCCGCGGCCAAGGCCTATGCGGCGGCGTGGGATGTGCCGTTCTACGCGCTCAACCACCTCGGTGGGCACGTGGCGGTCGATACGCTCGAGCACGGGCCGATGCCGCCCGCGGTGGCGCTGCTCGTGTCCGGTGGGCATACGCACCTGTTGCAGGTCACGGATCTGGGTGAGCCGATCACCGAACTCGGCAGCACCGTCGACGATGCCGCCGGGGAGGCGTTCGACAAGGTCGCGCGGCTGCTCGGTCTCGGCTATCCCGGTGGGCCGGCCCTCGACGCTGCCGCCGGCTCGGGTGACGCGCGGGCGATCGCCTTTCCCCGTGGGATGACCGGGCCCCGCGACGCGCGCTACGACTTCTCCTTCTCCGGCCTCAAGACCGCGGTGGCCCGCTATGTCGAGGCCGCGCAGCGTCAGGGCATCACGCCCGACCAGCTGCCGATTCCCGATATCGCCGCGTCCTTTCAGGAGGCGGTGGCGGATGTGCTGACGATGAAGGCTGTCCGGGCGGCGACCGACGTCGGTGTCGACACGATCGTGCTCGGCGGCGGCGCCACCGCTAACTCGCGCATTCGATCACTGGCCGAAGAGCGGTGTGCTGCCGCGGGTTTGACGCTTCGGGTGCCCAAGCCACGGCTGTGCACGGACAACGGTGTGATGATCGCGGCGCTGGGCGCGCACGTGATCGCGGCGGGTGCGCAGCCTGCTGAACTGACTGTCGCCACCGATCCCGGGCTGCCGGTCTCGGTGAGCGCCCTGCGCGGCTAGCGCCCGTCCTGCCTGGTCGCACGGCACTCCTGAAGAACCCACCACCGGTCCACCCGGCGCAGTGCGCGTGCTAATCGGCTGGCGGTAAGGGGATTTCGTCTGTCGCGGTGGCCGACGGAATCGGGAGGGTGCTGTTGGCGGGGGCCTGCGTGGGCGAGGTATTGGGGGTGGAGGGACGTTGTCTGCCGCCGCCGGAGGAGCCGCTGTCCAAGGGGCCGCCGAGAGGAGACTCGGGGTAGGGGATCTGCGGGAGGTTCGGATCGGGGCGCAGGGTGGGGGCCGTCGTCGAGGTGGGCGCGGAGGGCGTGGTGCCGCTCGGGCTCGGCGCCCCGGTGGTGGCATTCGGTGCTTCGGTCGCGGGCGGGGCCACGGTGGCGCCGGTGCGTTCGGTGCTCTCGCGATTGGCGGGGGTGGGTGCCGGGGAGGGCACCAGCGGTAACGGGGATTGACGCACGGTGCTGCTCGTGCCGGCGGGGGTGACATCGGGGGCGTCGGGCGAGACTGCCTGCACGCCGTAGCCGATCACCAGGCCGACCACCACGACCGCGCCGACGAGGGTGCCGACGACCTTGGCGAAGGTGCCACTCGGTGCGTCGGCGTGCCCAACGCCCGGTAGTCCGGACGGTGCCGCGGCGTCGGCGACCAGCGCCGCGCCCTTGGCGATGACGGCCTCGGGGTCGGGCACGGTGAGCACGGGGACGTCGAGGCGCGATTCGAGAATGTCGATGACACACGGGATGTTGGCGCAGCCACCGATCACGGCGACGGCGTCGGGGTACTTCGGCGCGCGGGTGAACACCGACGACGAGAACAGCGCGATATTGCGCAGAAGGCCGTCGATGAGCTCCTCGAAATCGGGACGGGTGAGCTCCAGCCCCTGCCCCGCTACATGATCGATGGTGACGACGGGTGCCAGCGACAGGTGTTCCTTGGCCGCACGGCCACGGTTGGTCAGGGTGGTGCGGTTGGGCCGGGTGCCACGTCGGGCGTAGTGCAGGTCGACCAGGTGGTGGTAGATCAGCTCGTCGATCGCGTTGCCGCTCAGCGTCGGCGTCCGTTCGGTGTGCAGCACCACGTTGTCGGTGTAATCGGCCACGGTGACGGTGAGTCCGGTCGCGCCCAGGTCGATCACGGCGACGGTGGGGTAGCGGTCGAGCAGTCCGGTGTGGCGCAGATAGGCGAGGGCGGCGGCGCCCTCGGTGACGAGCCGCAGATCACGGTGGCGCGTGGTGGCGGCCCGAATGGCTTGTGCCTGTTCCTTGTTGCGGTAGGCGACGGCGACGCTGGTCGGTGGCCGTGACCGGGCCGACTCGGCGCGGCAGTGGCCGCCGGAATAGCGCCCGAGCGGTTCGCCTGCCATCGCCGCCTGTGACACCGGCAGCTGGGTGGTCATCAATTCGATCGAGGACGATACGAGATCGCCGAGATCGGAATGTGCCTCATCTGCGGAAACGACCCGGTAGTCGAAAGTCTGCTCGCCCGCGGGCCCCGTCGCGACCAATGCCGAGCACACCACCTCGTTCCCGGCCGAGATGCCGAGGGATGTTCGCATGTTCACCTCCCTTCAAGCCGATGGTGCTCTCCGAGCGGATGGCGCCTTCCTGTGCTATGTCACAGCCTGTTATGCGAACGTTACAGATTGTGGCAGGCGATGTGAAGATCACTGGCCAGTGTGGGCGTGTCGAAAATGCGACATCGGCAGAACCCGACCTTGAGTGCTGGCACTCTCGCGTATAGAGTGCTAGTCGGCACTGTGAAGCTGTACTTGTGCCAGTCGACTTCTGGGCTTCGGCTCCGGCACCCGCGACGACGGGGCTGTGCGCAGGGTCGCGAGCTGACCGAAACCCGGCCTGGGACACCAGTTCCGGACAACCGAATTTCCCCTGAAAGTGGAGGGCTCAACGTGGCGAGCGTGAACATCAAGCCGCTCGAGGACAAGATCCTCGTCCAGGCCAACGAGGCCGAGACGACGACGGCCTCCGGCCTGGTCATCCCGGACACGGCCAAGGAGAAGCCCCAGGAGGGCACCGTCATCGCCGTCGGCGCGGGTCGCGTCACCGACAAGGGTGACCGCATCCCGGTCGATGTCAAAGAAGGCGACGTCGTCATCTACAGCAAGTACGGCGGCACCGAGATCAAGTACCAGGGTGGGGAATACCTCATCCTCTCGGCGCGCGACATCCTGGCCGTCGTCACCAAGTAAGGCCAACGCCGCATCAGCGTTCCGCCCCGGCGTCTTCACAGGCCCGGGGCGGATTGCGTTCACAAACAGGAGCTGAATCCTCTTATGCCCAAGCAGATCGAGTTCGACGAAAAGGCTCGCCGGGCTCTGGAACGCGGTGTCGACAAGCTGGCCGACGCCGTCAAGGTGACCCTCGGCCCCCGCGGCCGGCATGTGGTGCTGGCCAAGGCTTTCGGTGGCCCGACCGTCACCAACGACGGTGTCACCATCGCGCGTGAGATCGACCTCGAGGACCCCTTCGAGAACCTCGGCGCACAGCTCGTCAAGAGCGTCGCCACCAAGACCAACGATGTCGCGGGCGACGGCACCACCACCGCCACCGTGCTGGCCCAGGCGTTCGTGCGCGGCGGCCTGAAGAACGTCGCCGCGGGCGCCAACCCGATCACCCTCGGCCAGGGCATCGCCGCTGCCGCCGAGAAGGTGTCGGAGGTGCTGCTCGCGCTGGCCACCCCCGTCTCCGGCGAGAAGGCCATCGCCCAGGTCGCCACCGTCTCCTCGCGCGACGAGGAAATCGGCGACATGGTCGGTAAGGCGCTCACCACGGTCGGCAAGGACGGCGTCGTGACCGTCGAGGAATCCTCGACCACGAACACCGAACTCGTCATCACCGAAGGTGTGCAGTTCGACAAGGGCTACCTCTCGCCCTACTTCCAGACCGATCCCGAGACCCAGCAGGCCGTGCTCGAGGACACCTACGTCCTGCTGCATCGCGACAAGATCAGCTCGCTGCCCGATCTGCTGCCGCTGCTGGAGAAGATCGCCGAGTCCGGCAAGGCCGTGCTGATCGTGGCCGAGGACGTCGACGGCGAAGCGCTGTCGACCCTCGTGGTCAACTCGATCCGCAAGACCATCAAGGCCGTCGCCGTCAAGGCGCCGTTCTTCGGTGACCGTCGCAAGGCGTTCCTCGACGACCTGGCCGTCGTCACCGGTGGCACCGTGATCAACCCCGATCTCGGCGTCACCCTGCGCGAGGCCACCATCGAGCAGCTGGGTCAGGCGCGTCGCGTCGTCGTCACCAAGGACGAGACCGTGCTGATCGACGGCGCGGGCTCCGACGAGGACATCAAGGGCCGCAGCGCGCAGCTGCGTCGCGAGATCGAGGCCTCGGACTCCGACTGGGATCGCGAGAAGCTCGAAGAGCGTCTGGCGAAGCTGGCCGGTGGCGTCGCGGTGATCAAGGTCGGCGCTGCCACCGAGACCGCGCTCAAGGAGCGCAAGTACCGCGTCGACGACGCGGTCGCCGCCGCCAAGGCCGCGGTCGAGGAGGGCATCGTCCCCGGTGGTGGTTCGGCGCTCGTGATCGCCGCTGCCGCGCTGGTCGAGCTGCGTGACTCGTTCACCGGCGACAAGGCCGTCGGTGTCGAGGTGGTTCGCAAGGGCCTCGAGGCGCCGCTGTACTGGATCGCCAGCAACGCCGGTCTCGACGGTGCGGTTGTCGTCGCCAAGGTCTCCGAGGGCAAGGAAGGCTTCAACGCCGCCACCCTGACCTACGGCGACCTGCTCGCCGACGGTGTCGTCGACCCGGTCAAGGTGACCCGCTCCGCCGTGGTGAACGCCGCCTCGGTCGCGCGGATGATCCTGACCACCGAGAGCGCCATCGTGGAGAAGCCGGCTGAGGCCGACGACGACCACGGGCACCACGGTCACTCGCACTGAGTTGTCGGAGCGAACCGCCGCTGCGCGGCGAGACCCTCCTCAGGGTCGGGTCGTGCGTGGCGGGTTGGTGATATGACGAAGGCCCCCGGATCGCTATCGCGATCTGGGGGCCTTTCGTCGTTCAGCTGGCTACCGGGGGATCTTCGGCATCCAGGGCGGCCAGTAAACGGGCGCGCAGGGACGGTGGCGGTGGGGTGGGGGTTGCGGACGCGAGCTGGGCGAGAGCTTCGCGGGTACCGCGAACCTCTCGCAGGAACTGCGTACACAGGGTGGAGTCTTCGGTATCGATGATGGTCTGGATCGCGTGATGGTCTTCGTCGTCGATCAATCCGAGCGCGACGGTGTGCGCGAGATCGATCTGGGCTTCGTTCATCTCACGTCACCCCCAAACTTTTCTTCAGTCGTGTCAATCCGTCCCGAATTCGGGACTTAACGGTCGGTAACCCGATGCCGAGGTATGTCGCTACCTCCGCGTAGGTCCGCCCGCCGTAGTAGGCGAGCGAGATCGCCTCGCGCTGGGTCTCGGTGAGGGTCGAGAGTCCGCGCTGGACGGCCTGTTGTTCTAGTCTGCGTTCCACCTCCTCGGTGACCTCGTCGAATTCGTGTCCGAGCACCCGGATCCCGTACGCGACCTCGCGCTGGGTGTGGGCTTGCTCGGCGCGAACCCGGTCGACCGCGCGCCGGTGTGCCAACGTCATCAGCCAGGTCACCGCCGACCCCTTGGCGGGGTCGAAACTCGTGGCGGTACGCCAGATCTGGAGATAGACCTCCTGAGTGGTCTCCTCCGCGTACCCGGGGTCGTGGAGCACCCGCAGGACCAGGCCGAAAACGCGCGCGGACGTTCGGTCGTACAGCTCGGCAAAGGCCTGCTGGTCGGACAGACCGCATCGTTCCAGCAGTGCAGCTAGCTCGACTCCTTCGGCCGCGCGTGCGGTAACCGCAGAATCCACGCTCGGTGGAAAGGCTTCGCTTCGGAACCCATTCTGTGTCATCGGTCACGAATGTAGCCCGAGGCTATGACCTCCCGCGACCGGGGGTGCCTTTTATTCGG
Source organism: Nocardia sp. NPDC055002 (assembly GCF_053608825.1). Classification (NCBI taxonomy): domain Bacteria; kingdom Bacillati; phylum Actinomycetota; class Actinomycetes; order Mycobacteriales; family Nocardiaceae; genus Nocardia; species Nocardia sp. NPDC055002. Next base: position 284,086 of record NZ_JBSGWE010000003.1, on the reverse strand, counting down.
GTGCCAGCTGTTTGCTAGAGATTCGGCGCGCCACGGCCAGCGGATTGGAACAGATTTGCCAACCCGGCCAGACGGGCCCGGTTGGCCTCAGACGGCCATCCGTCGCCGGTTGCGGCGGGCGTGCATCTCGCGTTCGGTCTCGGACATGCCGCCCCAGATGCCATAGGGCTCGCTGACCTTGAGGGCATGGGTGCGGCACTGCATCAGCACGGGGCAGGCCCGGCAGATCTCCTTGGCGCGCATCTCGCGCGCCGTGCGGGCGCGGCCGCGTTCGCCGTCGGGGTGGAAGAAGACCGCGGAGTCCTGACCGCGGCACGAGCCACGCATCTGCCAGTCCCAGACATCGGCGTTCGGTCCGGGGAGGTGGGTGGGCATGGGCATGTGAACTCCTTGAGGCGCGAGCTCGTCAGCGTTGTCGAGCGAGTGGTGCGGCAGGTCTTCGCGCCACCCGATGGGGGTGGCCGGCTCGACGGTGCCTGACGGTGCCGCTCGGAGGTCGCTGCGATTTCGCGCGGCGCCAACCGTGGCGATGAGCTACGTTAGGTGCAGGCGGGAATTTCCGTCAATAGTTCGGCGCATGAGTTCAGTAAATCTGCAACGCTGAAATTTAACCTACTCACTATTTACATTTCACACCCGATCCCTCCATACTGTTTGGTTGGCTATGGATCGGGTGTCTTCGCGTTTCCGAGACATCCCATATTTTCCCAGGTCGCGCCGGTCGGGGCCTGGTTCGTGCCGGTGACGGCCAGGGTGGCCGGGTGTGCTGGATCACAACGGCCTCCGCCGCCGGACTGCGTGCAGATGGCGAAAACGGGGCGTGAAGGTTAATTGCGCGAAACGCATGTGAATTCGAGACTTTCCGGTAGTGGCATCGGGGAGCGGAGATTTACCTGATGGCAACATCGACACTCGAGAGAAATGCTGATTGTTTGCTGATTGCCCCTCGTCGATCCATAACATGGGAGCCGCCCGGGGTAGGTGGCGGCTAGAGTCTCGTCGTGCAGACAACGGCCTCACCCGCGGATATCGGTTCCGAAATACTCGTTTCGACTGCTTTCGGGCCCACTCCGGGCCTGGCCGCTGCGGAGTTGCCGGAGCCGGCGGACCCGTTGTCGCGGTGGTACCGCGCGGTCGCGCTCGGCGGACAGGGCCGCTACGCCGCCGCCCGTGCTGACCTGCTGATATCGGCCAGAACCGCGACCGATCCCGGCCTGAAATCCCTCGTCGAGAGCACCCGTGGATCGCTGCTGCGCCAGCTCGGCGATCACGCGGGTGCGGCAGCGTTCGACGGCCGCGCCGCGGCGATCGCACTCGGCGCCACCGGCGCGTCCCGTGCCGAGGCGCTCGCCGACGCGTACACGGGCCTGGCCGCCGATGCCCTCGGCACCGGTCGGCTCGCGCTGGCCCGCACGCTGCTCGGCCGGGTACGGCCACTGCTCGGCGCGGCACCTCCGCGAGCCGAGGTGCGCTGGCACTGGGTGCGCGCCGAGACCGCGCTCGCCGGCGGTGAAGCGGGCGAAGCACTGCGCGACGCGGTCGCGGCGGCCGAACTCGCCGCGGCGCTGCCCTCTGTGCGTCACCAGGTGAAATCGGCACTGCTCGTGGCGGCCGCGACAGCAGCGACCGGCGATCTCGCCGGGTCCGCCGAACTGGCCGTGCGAGTCGACGCGGACTGCCGCGAAAACGGCCTTCTCCCACTGCGATGGGCCACCGCGATGCTGCGCTCGGGAGTCGCCGAACCGGCTCTGGCGCACGACGCGGCGGGCGAAGCCGCAGATCATGGCGCCCGTCTACGGGCCTGGGGTGGGGACATCGCCCCGCTGGGTGCCTGATTCGCTCCAGATGATCTTTCTGAGAGCTCGGTTAGAAGCGACCACGCCCGCTGGCGGCCGATCCGGGGGTCGCTATTGTTAGTCCCGTTCCGCCTTTTCGGTGGAAGCTCGGTCACATTCGACCGCGCCACTCGTAACGCCAGGAAAATCTCTGACGATGACGCATATGGGCGAAGAGTTGGACCTCGCCGTCGCTGCGGCTGCGCAGGGCGACAGGACCGCTTTAGCTCGGGTATTGGAACTGGTCCGTCCCTTGGTAGTTCGCTACTGCAGGGCACGGATCGGAGCCGCGGAGCGCGGACAGCTCTCCGCGGACGATGTTGCGCAAGAGGTCTGTTTGGCTGTGATGACCGCCCTGCCCCGCTATCAGGATCAGGGTCGGCCCTTCATGGCCTTCGTGTACGGAATCGCTTCGCACAAGGTCGCCGACGCCCATCGCAACGCCGCCCGTAACAAGGCGGAGGCGATGGCCGAAGTACCAGATGTCATATCCACCGACCACGGGCCGGAACAGCGGGCTCTCGACTCGGAGACGAGCAGGCAGATGAACACTCTGCTGGCAACGCTCCCCGAGAAGCATCGAGAGATCCTGATCCTGCGTTTGGTCATGGGTTTGTCAGCAGAGGAAACCGCAGTCGCCGTGGGCAGCACGGCGGGGGCGATACGGGTTGCCCAGCACAGGGCACTCGCGAAACTGAAGTCACAAGTGGCGAGGGCAGGTGAAATGTATGGCTAGGGATGGCGAGCGCGGTCTAGGCGACCGGAAAGTTTGGCAGCGCGGATCGCACGACAGCGGTCCCTACGCCGCCGAGGACGCCGGTGACTCCGGGCCGGTCGACATTGCGGCGGTGCGCAGCGATGATGCGCTGATCGACGCGATCGCGAGCGATGGTCCGGTGCGTACCGACAGTCCCGAAGAGTTCCAGCTCGCGTCGTTACTCGCGGATTGGCGGGCCGACCTACTGGCCGAGCCGATGCCCGCGGGCCCTGATCTCGACACCGTGTTCGCGGCTGTCAATCAGGAGATCGGTGCGCGGCAGGTTCGAGTCGGAGCTTCCTCGCGCGGACGTCTACGACTGGTCCGCCCGATTTTCGGGGCAGCAGCGGCATTGTCGCTGGTGTTCGGCGGTATCACGGCCTTCGCTTACAGCGCGGCCCCCGGCGATCCGCTGTGGCGGGTCAAGGAGGTCGTGTTCAGCGAGCAGGCGCAGTCCACCGTCGTACAGTACGCCGACGAAGATCTGCTGGCCGCGCAGAATCTGCTCACCTCGGGCAATCCGGAACAGGCGAAGGCCAGGCTGGAACAGGCTTCGGCCAACGCAGGCCAGGTCGACGATCCGGCCAAGCGTGAGGATCTGATCGCGCGCTGGAACCTGTTGCGAGATCAGCTGATCAAGGTCGCCCCGGAGATCGGCGCGCAACTGCCGCCGACCACCACCGCGCCGGCCAAGCCGAGCTCGCCCGTCCAGGTCCCGCCGACGACGAATCCGGGCACCACTGCGCCGGTGGCGCCGACCGGTCCGGGAGCGGGTACCACCGATCCGTCGACCCCACCGCCGGTCATCATGCAGACCCCGGGCCCGGGCCCGGAAACCAAGCCGCTGGTTCCCGTCGAGCCGACGCAGCCGCCGGTCGAGCCGACACAGCCGCCGGTGACTCCGCCGGTGACTGTCGACCCGACCACACCGCCGACCACCATCGTCGAATCACCGCCGGTCGTCACTGTGCCGACGGTGGTCCCGACGTCCGCACCGCTGCCGAGCTTGCCGCCCACGCAGCAGGTGCCTCCGCCGGCGACCATCCTGCAGTCGCCGCCCGCGGTGCCCTCGCCGTAGCAGCACGATGAATTGAACAAAGACGAAGGCCCCGAACAGGTTCGGGGCCTTCGTCTTGTGCTGGGGGGATTTCCGGTGCGGGCCTGCGTAGTCCCCCACGCACGCGTGACCGAGAGTGGGGGAGGGCAGGCGCCGCGACGGACTCAGCTGTGCCGAGTCGCCGGAGAGCTCAGTTGTCGAACCCGTCGAAACCGTCGCCGTGGAACGCCTCGTTCATCGACGCGTCCGCGTAGCCGCGGCAGTAGTCCCACGTGACGTAGGCCTCGGGGGTGGGGTCGTAGGCGGGTTCGTGTGGACGGACGGTGCCGTCGACCAGTAGCTGTAGGAGGTTCGCCCGCAGCATGTCCCAGTCGTGGTAGTGATCTTGCCGACAATCCTCACAGCTGACGACCAGACCGCGGATACCGCGGTGGGCCAGCAGGGCTTCGTATACGGCGAGGTCTGCGAGATCTTCCTCGACCGCGAGGCGCTCATGAGGATCCAACGGCTCACCGGGCTCGATCGCATCGAGCGCGGCGGACGGGTCGGAGGGGTCTCCGGCGAAGGGATCCGGCGGCAGGCCAGGTGGTAGATGGTCACGCACATCCCCACGGTACGCAGTACTTGGTGCATCGCGCCAGCGATGCACCGGGCAAGTTTTGCGGAAGGGCTCACTTCACAGGCGTCTCCGGGCGCCGGATACCATGGAATACAGGCGTCGGCGACTTTGTTCCAGCCGACCATCCGAAAGCTTTTTCCGCTCGAGCACCGACGCACCGTGTCTACCGCGTCGGTAGCTATGACGACCAGGAGGGGTCGATCCGAATGAGTAATCCCGTGTCGGGCGAACGAATCGCGGTGCGCCCTCCTACGGGGGGCGACGATCCGACCAAGATCGCCATGCTCGGCCTCACGTTCGACGACGTGCTGTTGCTGCCTGCCGCCTCGGATCTCATCCCCAGCTCGGTCGAGACGTCCAGCAAGCTGACCAGGGACATCACCCTGCGCACGCCGCTGGTGAGCTCGGCCATGGACACCGTCACCGAGGCGCGCATGGCCATTGCCATGGCGCGTGCGGGCGGTATGGGCGTGCTGCACCGCAACCTCTCGGCCGCCGATCAGGCCGCCCAGGTGGAGACGGTGAAGCGCTCCGAGGCGGGCATGGTGACCGACCCGGTCACCTGTCGTCCCACCGATACCCTCGCCGAGGTCGACGCCATGTGCGCCCGCTTCCGCATCTCGGGTCTGCCGGTGGTGGACGAGACCGGTGCGCTGGTGGGCATCATCACCAACCGCGACATGCGCTTCGAGGTCGATCAGGACCGTCGTGTGGACGAGGTGATGACCAAGGCGCCGCTGATCACCGCTCGTGAGGGTGTCACCGCCGAGGCCGCGCTGGGTCTGCTGCGTCGCCACAAGATCGAGAAGCTGCCGATCGTCGACGGCAACGGCCGCCTGCGCGGGCTGATCACGGTCAAGGACTTCGTCAAGACCGATCAGTACCCCAACGCCACCAAGGACCGCGACGGCCGCCTGCTGGTCGGCGCCGCGATCGGTGTCGGCGAGGATTCCTGGTCGCGGGCCATGACGCTGGCCGACGCCGGGGTCGACGTGCTGATCGTCGATACCGCGCACGGCCACCAGTCGCAGGTGCTGCAGATGGTCGCCAAGGTCAAGGCCGAGGTCGGTGACCGGATCCAGATCGTCGGCGGCAATGTCGCCACGCGCGCCGGTGCTGCCGCGCTCGTCGAGGCGGGCGTCGACGCGGTGAAGGTGGGTGTGGGCCCCGGCTCCATCTGCACCACCCGCGTGGTCGCCGGTGTCGGCGCGCCGCAGATCACCGCGATCCTCGAAGCCGTGGCCGCCTGCAAGGCCGCCGGTGTGCCGGTGATCGCCGACGGTGGCGTGCAGTACTCCGGCGACGTCGCCAAGGCCATCGCCGCGGGCGCGTCCACCGTGATGCTCGGCTCGCTGCTCGCGGGTACCGCCGAGTCGCCCGGCGATCTGGTGCTGGTCAACGGCAAGCAGTTCAAGGCATACCGCGGCATGGGCTCCCTCGGCGCCATGCAGGGCCGCGGCCAGGCCAAGTCGTACTCCAAGGACCGCTACTTCCAGGACGACGTGCTCGCCGAGGACAAGCTCGTCCCCGAGGGCATCGAAGGCCGCGTTCCGTTCCGCGGCCCGGTCAACCAGGTGATCCACCAGCTCGTCGGCGGCCTGCGTGCCGCGATGGGCTACACCGGTTCGCAGAACATCGAGCACCTCCAGGGCGCGCAGTTCGTGCAGATCACCGCGGCGGGCCTCAAGGAGAGCCACCCGCACGACATCACGATGACCGTCGAGGCCCCGAACTACACCGGGCGCGGCTGAGTACAATAGATGCGTTTGTGCGCCGGGAGGTACGCTCCCGGCGCACAAGGGCAATGCAAGCAGGCTCCGAGTCCGCCGCCTACCGGCACTCCCGGCCCCGCACGACCCGACCTCGAGGAGGGTCCGCCGCACAGCGGCGGTTCGCGGCCGGGTCGCCGGGGAGGCGCCCCCGCCGGGGCGCCCGAGGGGCCACCGGGGGGGGCGGAACGGCGGGCCGGGGGGGGCGCCCAAGAGCGCCCCCCCCCCCA
>NZ_JBSGWE010000003.1:238203-277809 GCF_053608825.1 Nocardia sp. NPDC055002 | reverse complement strand
GGGGCGGGCCCCCGGACCCGGGGGGTTGGGCGGGGGGGCCGGCGGACCGGCGCCGCGGCGTGGGCGCACTTGGCGAACGCGGGGGTGGCTCACCGGCGGCCCGTGGTGGCCGCGAACTCGAGCGCGCCAGCGCTCCAAAAACACAGGAGCAACTGTGCGTGACATGGTCGAAATCGGTATGGGCAGGGTCGCCCGTCGGACCTATGAGCTCGACGACGTCGATATCGTGCCCTCGCGGCGGACGCGTTCGTCCAAGCTGGTCTCGCTGGCGTGGCAGCTCGATGCCTACCGTTTCGAGATCCCGGTGCTCGCGCACCCCACCGACGCGCTGGTCTCGCCCGAGTTCGCGATCGAGCTGGGTCGCCAGGGTGGCCTCGGTGTGATCAACGGTGAAGGCCTCTGGGCCCGCCACGCCGACGTGCAGGCCAAGATCGACCAGCTGCTCGATCTGGTCGACAAGGGGGGTTACGAAAAGGCCATCTCGCTGCTGCAGGAACTGCACGCCGCGCCGATGCAGCCCGACCTGCTGGCCGCCGCCGTCGCGCAGGTCCGGGCGGCCGGGGTGACCACCTCGGTGCGCGTGAGCCCGCAGAACGCCCGCGCGCTGACCCCGGCGCTGCTCCAGGCCGGCATCGACCTGCTGGTCGTGCAGGGCACCATCATCTCCGCCGAGCACGTGGGTGGCGAGGAGCCGCTGAACCTCAAGACTTTCATCGCCGAGCTGGATGTGCCGGTCGTGGCCGGTGGTGTGAGCGATCACCGCACCGCGCTGCACCTGATGCGCACCGGCGCGGCGGGTGTCATCGTCGGCTACGGCTCGTTCCCCGGCGCCACCACCACCGGTGAGGTGCTCGGCATCGGCGTGCCGATGGCGACCGCGATCGCCGACGCGGCCGCGGCCCGTCGCGATTACCTCGACGAAACCGGCGGCCGGTACGTGCACGTCATCGCCGACGGTGACGTGGCCACCTCGGGTCAGCTGGCCAAGGCCATCGCCTGTGGCGCCGACGCTGTGATGCTCGGTGTGCCGCTGTCGGCGTCGGCGGAGGCGCCCGGTCGTGGCTGGTACTGGCCCTCGGCGACCGCGCACCCCTCGGTGCCGCGCGGTTCGTTCCTGCCGGTCGACGAGGCCTGGCTGGACGGCCCCGACGGCGCGGTGGCCCGCCCGAGCCTCGAGCGCGTGCTCTACGGTCCCTCCGACGACCCGTTCGGCTCGCTGAACCTGGTCGGCGGCCTTCGCCGTTCGATGGCCAAGGCCGGCTACTCCGACCTCAAGGAATTCCAGAAGGTCGGGCTCAGCGTCCGCTGACAGGCCGCCCCGCGCTAACGAACGTGGGCCAGTGAGACCCGATCCCGCAGGAACCGGGAGATCGCGGTATTGACCGGTTCCGGGTGCGTCATCGTGACGGCGAGACGGGCGCCATCGATCTCCACGAAGGTGGAGGCGGTGAGCCCGTCCGCCAGCGTGCGGGCCCGGTCGCCCGCGATGCCGCTCTGCGTGGCGTGGATGATCAGTGCCGGGCAGGTGATCTCGCGTAGTCGGTCGAGTACCGAATCGCGCCCGAGTAGGCAGCCGACGGCGGCGTCGAGCCCGCTGTGGGCGTCGCCGACCCAGCGGCGGGTCCAGATGTCGCGGTACCAGGTGTCGTCGCCGATGAGCCAGTCGGCCAGTCGGCCCGCGGCTTCCTCGCGGGAGCTGCGGTCGTGCCACTCGTCGAGGAATCGCTGGGTGGCGGTCGACTGGTCGAGGGTCGGCCCGTGCGCCTCGGTGCTGATCAAGATCAGCGCGGCGACCCGGTCGGGTGCGACCAACGCGGTCCGCAATGCTGTGAAGCCCCCTTGCGCCGTCCCGCCGACGATCGCGCGTTCGACGCCGATCGAGTCGAGCACCGTCAGCGCGTCCCGGGCCGCCGTCCAGTAGGTGAAGGGCAACCGCTGGTCTCTGGTGCGGCCGTGACCGCGCGCGTCCCAGGCGACGATCCGGAATTCGGGTGCGAGCGCGGCCTGCTGCGAGGCGAACATCGTGCGATCCATGAAGAATTCATGGGCGAGCAACACCACCGGACCGGTGCCACCGCTGTCCTCGTAGTAGATGTCGGCATCGATCGCGCGGGCGAATGGCACGAGCACGAGGATAGCCAGAGCCGCCGCGCCACGCCCAAGAATGGGGGCGCGTCGTGCACAGTCACTACGGCGAGTCCGGCCTCCGGCGATGCCCGCTGCTTGCTCGCCGCACCCCGTCACTAAACTGTGGCGGTGGCAGATACTCAGAGACCGGTCCTCGTCGTCGACTTCGGCGCGCAGTACGCCCAGCTGATCGCCCGACGGGTGCGTGAGGCGCGGGTGTTCTCCGAGGTGATTCCCCATACGATGACCGTGGAAGAGATCGCCGACAAGCAGCCGTTGGCCGTGATCCTGTCCGGTGGTCCGTCGAGTGTGTACGCCGAGGGCGCACCGCAACTCGACGCTCGGCTGTTCGATCTCGGCGTGCCCGTGTTCGGCATCTGCTACGGCTTCCAGGCCATGGCTCAGGCGCTCGGCGGCACCGTGTCGGAAACCGGCACCCGCGAATACGGCCGCACCGAGCTGAACATCGACGGCGGTGTGCTGCACGGCGGCCTGCCGACCATCCAGCCGGTGTGGATGTCGCACGGTGACGCGGTGACCGACGCCCCCGAGGGCTTCGAGGTCACCGGTACCACCGCGGGTGCGCCCGTGGCCGCGTTCGAGGACCGTGCGCGGCGCCTGGCCGGTGTGCAGTACCACCCCGAGGTGCTGCACTCCCCGCACGGCCAGCAGGTGCTCAGCCGCTTCCTGCACGAGCTCGCGGGCATCCCCGCGCAGTGGACCCCGGCCAATATCGCCGAGTCGCTGATCGAGAGCGTGCGCGAGCAGATCGGTGACGGGCACGCCATCTGTGGCCTGTCCGGCGGTGTCGACTCCGCCGTGGCGGCCGCGCTGGTGCAGCGCGCGATCGGTGACCGGCTCACCTGTGTGTTCGTCGACCACGGTCTGCTGCGGGCCGGCGAGCGCGAGCAGGTCCAGCAGGACTTCGTCGCCGCGACCGGCGCCAAGCTGGTGACCGTCGACGCGGTGGACAAGTTCCTCGGCGAGCTGAAGGGCGTCTCCGATCCCGAGGAGAAGCGCAAGATCATCGGCCGCGAGTTCATCCGCTCCTTCGAAGACGCGGTCGCGGGCATCGTGCTCGAGGAGGGCGCTGCCGCGGGCGCCGCGCCGAAGGTCGAATTCCTGGTCCAGGGCACCCTGTACCCGGACGTCGTCGAATCCGGCGGCGGCACCGGCACCGCGAACATCAAGAGCCACCACAATGTCGGTGGCCTGCCCGACGACCTCGAGTTCGATCTGGTCGAGCCGCTGCGCCTGCTGTTCAAGGACGAGGTCCGCGCGGTCGGCCGTGAACTCGGGCTGCCCGAGGAAATCGTTGCGCGCCAGCCGTTCCCGGGCCCCGGCCTCGCGATCCGCATCGTCGGCGAGGTGACCGCCGACCGGCTCGACCTGCTCCGTCAGGCCGACGCCATCGCCCGCGAGGAGCTCACCGCGGCCGACCTGGACAAACAGATCTGGCAGTGCCCGGTCGTGCTGCTGGCCGACGTGCGTTCGGTCGGTGTGCAGGGCGACGGCCGCACCTACGGTCACCCGATCGTGCTGCGTCCGGTGTCGAGCGAGGACGCGATGACCGCGGACTGGACCCGGCTGCCCTACGACGTGCTGGAACGGATCTCGACGCGCATCACCAACGAGGTGGCCGAGGTCAACCGCGTGGTCCTCGACGTGACGAGCAAGCCGCCGGGCACCATCGAGTGGGAGTGACCTAGGCCGGCCGCGGCGGCGCCGCCTGGGTGAGCAGGAGCCTGCCCAGGAGGAAGCCGCCGGTGTGCGGCCGGTGGGTGACCGGTGGCAGGACCTTCGCCAGTGGGGTTTCCGGTCTCTTCTCGGATTCGTCCATTGCCCTTGTCCTTCAACTGGTCCCGTCAACAGCAATGGCCCGTCGTGATGACGGGCCATTGCTGTGTCCTGGGTTGTCCTCGGTCAGTGGTGTTTACGGCTGGGGGCCAGCGTGAGCAGCAGGCCGATGACGATGGCCGCGATCACCACGCCCCAGCCGATGGGCAGGATCCCGCCGTCGTCGGGGGTGGGTGCGCCCAGCAGTGCCCAGACGCTCACGGCCAGTGCGATCAGGCCGATGGTCAGCAGGGTGAAGGCGGGTCGGCGGGCGGGCTCGGTGCCGGTCGGATCAGCCACGGGTCACCACCGCGTCACCCAGGTGCATCTTGACGTGCAGGTCGAGGACCGGGGCGCCGGGGGAGTTCGGTCCGCTCAGTCCGTCTTTGCAGGTCGAGTTGGAGTCGGCTACTCGGATGTCACACGTCATGTTCACCGTCATCCCTTCTGGCAGTTGCACTTTCGCGTCACCGATGTTCACCGCGACTTCGACGCTGCGTGACTCGGTGAGGTCCAGACCGCGCAGATCCAGCGTGCCCGAACCGATGTCGAGGGCGTAGCGGGGCTGCAACTCGGTGACCGAGGTCGGCGCCCAGACACGGTCGCCGACGGCGGTTTCGCTGAAGTCGATCGGCCCGATCAGAGAGGCCAGCACCACGAACCCGGCCAGCGGGGCGGTGAGTATCAGCAGCCCGTACCCGCGCCGCAGGAACGCGCCGACGACGAGGCCGAGTCCGACTACGGCCAAGGCGAAGGCCGCGATCCGTGCGGGGGTCATCCATTCGACGCCCGATGCCGCTGCCGCACCCGCCAGCGCCGCGGCCAGGATCGCCAGGCCGATGGTGACCGGGGTGAGCCGGGAGCGTGGACGTTTCGGTGCCGGTGGCGCGACAGGTGCGTAGCGGGGTGCCGCTTCCGGAAGTTCCCAGGCGAGGGGGGCGACGGCGAGCGGATCCCAGCCGTTGGGCACCTGCGCGTTGATCCGCGGGGGCTCCGGTGCGGAAGAGATGGTTCCGGGGAGGTCCTTGCGCAGCACGGCGGTAGCACCGGCGTCGTTCGCCTGTGGTTGCGCGGCGGGCCGCATGCTCTCGTCGGCGTCGGCCGGCTCGACGACCTCGGATTTCGAGCTGTCCGCCCGCTTGTCGAGATCGACGGGTGGAGCCGAATCCCCCGCCTGCTCGCTCGTATCCGACACGGCGTCCGAGGCGACTTCGCGGTTGTCCGGATCCTCTTGTCCGCGTTCGACGGGGGCCGGTGTCACCGCGATCCGAGTGGTCTCGACGGAATCCTCAGCAGCGCTGCCCGATTCGTCGATGTCCTTGCGCAGAACGACCGTGTCGGTCGCGTCGACTCGCAGGAGCGGCGTGGATTCGGCTGTGGCCATGCGGGTTTCCTCGCGGGCGAGTGCCGGATCGGGAACGTAGGCGTCGGGGAGTTTCGTGTAGGGCGTGTACATCCCCGTCGGCGGTACCTCCGGGTTGTACGGGTAGCCGCGCACCGGGACCCCGGTCGGATAGCCCGCGCCCGGGTAGCCCGTCGTGCCCAGCGGAGCGCGGTAGGCGTCGAACCCCGCGGGCAGCTCGGGATGACGCAGATACAGCATCCACCAGCCCGCGAGCATCAGCCCCATGCTGACCACCCCGGACCCGCCCATACCCAGCCCGATCGGCCCCATGGTCGACACGGCGATAGCCAGCGCGACGATCAACACGATCGTCTTGGTCTGCGAATGCGAACCTCGATCGTGGGCCGACAGGGCCTGCGCCGCCGACATCTCGTTACCCGCCGACCCCAGCACCAGCCAGGCCAGCAGGTACAGCACGATCCCGGCCCCGCCGAAGATCGTCGACACCACGAAGGCCACCCGCACGAGCACCGGATCCACCCCGTACCGCATCCCGAACCCCGCCGCCACGCCGGCGATCGGCCCTTGCCGAGGCAGCCGGACGGGCCGCGTCTGCCACATCTGGTGAACCTGGTCGGCGAAGCTCGTTCTGCTCATGCCATCCATGGTGTGCCGAGCCACCCCTTCCGCACATCGGGGGTAACCCTGATAATTTGATCTCAGGGATGTTCCCGATGCCCACCCCGCCCGATGCGTGCCAGTATCGAGAGCATGGATCCGTCTGTTCCCGCCCGCACTGCCGCCCAGGGGTCTGCGACCCCGTCCGGGCCCGGCGCCGCCGCCGGGAACAACGCCACCCACCCATGGCCTTCCGACGGGCCGGGGGCCGCGGCGAATCCGCGGTTCGGTCGGCAACGGCCGCGTGGTTTCGTGGAGCGCGCGTTCGGGGGTGAGCCGGCGGTCTATGGGGCGCCGCAGCACTACGCGCAGCCGCCGCAGTATCGGGCCGCGCCGGGTTACGGCCAGTATCCGCAGGGTTATGGCGTGCCGCGCGGCTATCGGCCCATGCTGCCCGTACCCGGCCCCGAGCCGGTGGGTGCGCCGGTGCCCGAGACCCCGCGCCTGGTCCGCCGCAGTGGTGGGCGGGTGGTGGGTGGCGTAGCGGGTGGTCTGGCCGACCATCTCGGTGTCGACGTGATCAAGGTGCGGCTGGCGTTCGTGTTGCTGTCCGCGCTGGTCGGTGCGGGACTGGTGGCGTACGGGCTGCTGTGGATCTTCACTCCGGGTGGCGCGGACGCGGCGAAACCGACCGGCGACGAGCGCAGGCAGGCGATCGGGCTCGCCCTGCTCGGGCTCGGACTCGCGGTGACGGTGGGGTGGCTGTTCCAGGGGACCGCGGCGAAGGTGATCGCGCCGATCGTGGTGGTGGCGGTCGGTGCCGCGCTGGTATGGCGCGAATACGATGTCGCCGCGCCGGGGCCGCGGGCCCTGTTCGGGCTGCCCGCGCGTCCCTCGGTGGTCACCTGGTCGCGCATCGTGGCCGGGGCGACGCTGATCGTGGTGGGGCTCGGTGTGGTGGTGCTGGCCAGGATCGATCTCAGTTCGCTCGGGTCGGCGCTGATCGCGGTGGCGGTCACCCTGGTCGGCGCGGGTCTGCTGACGGTGCCGCTGTGGCTGCGCATGGTTCGCGCGCTCAACGCCGAGCGCGGCGCCCGTATCCGCAACGAGGAACGCGAGGAGATCGCCTCGCACCTGCACGATTCGGTATTGCAGACGCTCGCGCTGATCCAGCGCCAGGCCGAGGATCCGCAGGAGGTGCTTCGCCTGGCCCGCAGCCAGGAGCGCGAACTACGCAAGTGGCTCTTCGACGACACCGCGCCCGCCCAGTCGAGCCTGGCCACCGCGCTGCGCACCATCGCGGGCGAAGTGGAGGACCAGCACGGTGTGAAGGTCACCCCGGTCACCGTCGGCGATGTGGCGATGGACCCCGGCGACACCGGCGCGGGCCTGCCCAAGGAACATTTCACCGCCCTGCTCGGCGCCACCCGTGAGGCGCTGGTCAACGCCGCCAAGCACGCCGAGGTCCCCGAGATCGACCTGTTCGCCGAGACCGAACCCCACCAGGTGAGCATCTTCGTGCGCGACCGTGGCGCCGGTTTCGACGTGTCGGCGGTGCCTGCCGATCGGCGCGGGGTGGCCAAGTCGATCTGCGCCAGGATCGAGCGCCGAGGCGGTACGGCCGTGATCGACTCGACCCTCGGGCGTGGCACCGAGGTACGGATCGTCATGCCGCGCACCGACTCCGGGACCTCCGAGCCGGACGAGGTCGCCGGCGACGACGTGCCGGCCGTCGCCGACCAGGATGACCACGCGCCGGCACGGGATCATCCGGCCGATCACTGAGCGCGATCGCACCGACCCGGGCCGATCTCGGCGCCCGGACGCCGCGGTGTGGTACCGATGACAGCAGGTCGATCGAGCGGTTCGAATGAGGAGTCTTGTAGTGAGTGTGCGGGTGTTCCTGGTCGACGATCACGCGGTTTTCCGGTCGGGGGTGCGGGCCGAGCTGAGCCGGGAGACCGATATGGAGGTCGTCGGTGAGGCCGGGGCGGTGGCCGAGGCGATCGCCGGGATCGATGCCACGAAGCCGGACGTGGTGCTGCTCGACGTGCACATGCCCGACGGTGGTGGAGTGGCGGTGCTGAGCGGGATCGTCACGGGGCCGGTGTGTTTGGCGCTGAGTGTGTCCGACGCGGCCGAGGATGTGATCGCGGTGATCCGGGCGGGGGCGCGCGGGTACGTCACCAAGACGATTTCCGGTGCCGAGCTGGCCGACGGTATCCGCCGGGTCGCGGGTGGGGACGCGGTGTTCAGTCCGCGGCTGGCCGGGTTCGTGCTCGATTCGTTCACCGGGCGCTCGCCGGTCCCCGAGCCGCCGCTCGATCCCGAATTGGATTCACTCACCCCGCGCGAGCTGGAGGTGCTGCGCTTGCTGGCGCGTGGTTACACCTATCGGGAGATCGCCGAATCCCTGTTCATCTCGGTGAAGACCGTGGAGACGCACGCGTCGAATGTGCTTCGTAAGACGCAACAGTCGAACCGGAACGCGCTGACTCGATGGGCTCATCGGCGCCGCATCGAGTGAAGCGCGGTAGGGCCGCGGCTCTACATCACGGCGATGATGATCGCGATCAGGATGATCAAGCCGATCAGCACGCCCGCGCCGATGGCGAGGGGGGCGCCGTTGGGGAGGTTGTCGACGAAGCTGCCGGTGCGCTGCTGGGGTGCGGCGGCGGTGGCGCCCACCGGCGCGCGGTGCGGGCGCGGGAGGGGGGAGGAATTGGGGCTACGCAGGCCGCTGGCGGAGTTACGGGTGGACCAGGCCGGAATGGTGCCGTCCTCGGTGCGCAGCGGCACACCGAGGATGTAGGCGCCGGTGCCGGGCCCGAAGGCGGCGGTGAGGATTTCGTCGCGGGCCTCGGCCATGGTGGGGCGGCGCTGCGGCGCGGGCTCGAGCATGTGCAGCAGCGGCTGGGTGAGGATGCCGCTGCGGGTGGGCGGGATGATCCGGCCCATCGCGGCCGCGGCGACGACGTCGTGCTCGTCGGAGTCGAAACCGAACGGCGGCTGGCCTTCGAGTGCGGTGTAGAGGGTGGCGCCGAGGGAGAACACGTCGCTGGCCTCGGTGGGCCGGGCGCCGCGCGCGACCTCGGGCGGCAGGTAGGCGGGGGTGCCGGTGATCACACCGTCGGGTTCGTCACCCTGGGTGTCGCCGGCGCCGCGCGAGATGCCGAAGTCGCTGAGTTTGGCCAGGCCCACACTGTTGCCGCGGTCGGCGACGAGGATGTTGCCCGGCTTGATATCGCGGTGCACGATGCCCGCGGCGTGCGCGGCGGCCAGCGCGTCGGCGACCTGCGCGCCGATCTGGGCGACCTCGACCGCGGGCAGCGTGTCGACCAGCGCGAGCGCCTTGGCCACGCTGCGCGAGGGTAAGTACTCCATGACGAGCCACGGCTCGCCCGCCTCGATCACCACGTCGTGCACGGCGACGGCGTGGATGTGCGACAGCTTGGCGGCCACCCGGCCCTCGTGCACGATGGCGCTGCGGATTCGCTCGGCCTCGGCCGCGCTCAGTCCGGCGGTGGACAGCACCTGCTTGATCGCGACTTCCCGGTTCAGCAACCGATCGGTCGCGAGCCAGACCGCACCCATGCCACCCCCGCCCAGCTTGGACTGCAGGCGGTAGCGACCCGCGACCAGGTAGTCGGGGCCGATATGGGGGCGAGCACGTTCGGTCACGGGTGCGAGGGTAGCCGAATATGGCGCTGACTGGCCGGGATCTCCGGGGTGCTGCGCGGTGGACACGGGGTGGGGGTGGGTGTCAGGCTGGTCGCTATCGAACGTATATTCGAATACGATCGATAGCTGAAACGGTGCTGCCGTTTCGGCGCAGGGCGGTTTTCCGCTCGCGGGTCCATCGTGGAAGTAGGTGGTGTTGATGGGTTCGGAAGCGTTGTCGCCCGGTGCGGGCATGATCGACGAGCTGCGCAGGCGGATGGCCGCAGTGCCGGGACGTGGTGAGTCCGCGACCGGACATATGCCACGTGAGCAGCCACTACGCCGAGATCTGCTGCCTGTTCCGCCCCCGCTCGCCGATCTGTTGCCCGATGGTGGGCTGCCGAAAGGCGCGGTCGTCGCCTACACCGGCGCACACTCCCTGCTGACGGGGATGCTCGCCGCGGTTACCGGGAGCGGCGGCCACGCCGCGGTCGTCGGCCTGCCCCGGCTCGGTTTGCTGGCCGCTGCCGAGATGGGTGCCGAGCTGTCCCGGTTGGCGGTGATCACCGACCCCGGCCCCGACCCCGCCGAAGTGGCCGCGGTCCTGCTCGACGGCCTCGACCTGGTAGTCCTCGGTCTCGGCGGCCTCGCTGTTCCCCCGTCGCGCTGCCGCGTCCTCGCCGCCCGCGCCCGCAATCGCGGCGCCACCCTGGTGGTCGCGGGCGAATGGGCCAACCCGACTCTGCGCCTGGACTCCCGCGTCACCGGGTACCGCGGCCTCGGCCCCGGTCGCGGCCGTCTGCGCTCGGTCTGCCTCGACGTGCGCGTGAGCGCGAAGGCGGGCCAGACCCGCCACGGCCGCATGGACCTGTGCGCCCAGGTCGGCCGCACCGAATGGCTGCCACGCGAAACCGTCAGCGGCGCAACGGAAGTCACCGCACTACACGAGGCTGTCTCATGACCGCCGACCTGTCGTCGTGACGCGTGTTGATCGGGTGCTGGCGGTGTGGTGCCTGGACTGGCCCGCGGTGGCGGCGGCCGCGGTGGAGGGGGTGTCGGCGGAGCGGCCGATCGCGGTGTTGCGGGGGAGTTCGGTGGTGGCGTGTTCGGCGATCGCGCGGGCCGAGGGTGTGCGCCGGGGGATGCGGCGGCGGGATGCGCAGGGATGTTGCCCGGAGCTTGTTGTCGTGCAGGATGATCCGGATCGGGACGCGCGATTGTTCGAGCCGGTGGTCGGCGCTGTCGACGAGACGGTGCCGGGCGTCGAGGTGTTGCGGCCCGGGCTCATCGTGCTCGGGGCACGCGGTGCCGCACGGTATTTCGGCTCCGAGGAGGCCGCGGTGGTGCGGTTGATCGACGCGGTCGCCGTGGCGGGAGCCGAGGCGCAGATCGGGATCGCCGATGCCATGTCGACAGCGGTGATCGCGGCGAGGCGCGGGGCGATCGTGGCTCCGGGGGAGGGCGCGAAGTTCCTCGCCGGGCTGCCGGTCTCGGAGCTGGCGGTGGAGCCGAGCCTGGCCGCACCGCAGCGCGCGGAGCTGGTCGACCTGCTGCGCCGCTTGGGTTTGCGCCGCATCGGCGACTTCGCGCGCCTGTCTCCCGCCGAAGTGGCCTCCCGGTTCGGCGCCGACGCCGTGCTCGCCCATCGCACTGCCCGCGCCCTGCCGGAACGTCCACCGTCGGCGCGCCGCCCCGCTCCGGAGCTGACCGTCGAGCTGGCCTGCGACCCGCCCATCGACCGGGTCGACGCGGCCGCTTTCGCGGGTAGGCAGCTGTCCACCCGGCTGCACACGGTGCTGTCGGCGGCGGGAGTGGCGTGCACCCGGCTCGCCGTGACCGCGCGCACCGAGACGGGCGAGGAGCTCACCAGGATCTGGCGCTGTGCTCGCCCACTCACCCCGGCCGACACCGCCGACCGCGTCCGCTGGCAACTCGACGGCTGGCTCACCCACCGCGCCCGCCCCACCGGCCCGATCGTCGCGCTCACACTGGAACCGGTCGAGGTGGTCGCTGCCGGTGCTCTGCAACTCGGTCTGTGGGGTGGTGAGGGCGAGGAAACCGAGCGCGCCCGCCGCGCCCTGGTGCGCGTGCAGGGGCTGCTCGGTGGCGAAGCCGTCCGCATCGGCGTGCTCAGCGGCGGGCGCGGGCCCGCCGAACGCATCACCATGATCGCCCTCGGTGACGAGCTGACCCCCGCCGCCGACCCCACCCAGCCCTGGCCGGGCCGCCTCCCCGAACCCGCTCCCACCCTGCTCCTGCTGCACCGTCCGGTCGTGCACCTGAGCGCCGCCGACGGCGCCCCCGTCCTGGTCACCGATCGTGGCCTGTTCACCGCCGTCCCCACCCGTCTGCGCTGGGGCAGCAAGCAGTGGGCGCTGCTGGGCTGGGCGGGCCCCTGGCCGATCACCGAACGCTGGTGGTCCACGGCAGAGCCCACCTCCCTGGCCGTGCGCGTCCAAGTCCAGCTCGATGCCGACCCCACCGAGATCCGCGCTGTCCTGCTCGTCTACGACGCGATGCAATGGCATGCCGAGGGCGTCTACGAGTAGCCCACCGACCCGGTTCTAGAGTGAAACGACGCTTGTCCGGGACAGCCCCGGAAGGCTCGGTCGTGGGAGGAGCGCTGTGAACCCGTTCGAGGGCATGTTGTGTACGGCGGCCGCTGCCGATCTTCCGCTGCTCGGTACCGCGGGACATTTCACCGGATGGCTGTGTATCGAGCATCCCGGTGCGTGGGGCGGTGATGTGATCGGTGATGAAGTGCTCGGTCCGGAGATCACCGCCGAACTCGCGGCGCGTACGTCGGCGGCGCAGGTCCGGCCGACGCTGATCCGCCGCCCCGGCCGCAACGAGTTCACCGGTACCCGCACTGTGCTGCTGGTCAGTTCGCGGCCGGAGGGCTCCTGGTGCGAGCGGTTCGAGATCACCGACTTGCGCCAGCTCTTCGACATCGACCTGCATCTCGTCGATGGTCCGGCGCCGGGAATCGGTGTGCGCGTGGATGATCCGGTGGTGCTGGTCTGCGCGCACGGCAAACGCGACCAGTGCTGTGCCCTGCTGGGCCGCCCGATCGCCGCCGCCCTTGCCGCCGACTACCCGGGCCGGGTCTGGGAGGCCTCGCACACCGGTGGTCACCGTTTCGCCCCCGCGGTTGTCCTGCTTCCCTCCGGCCTCACCTACGGCCGCGTCGACGCCACCGCCGCCAAGGCGATGCTCGCAGCGGCCGACGCCGACGAGGTCGCCCTGACCGGTCTCCGTGGCCGCAGCTGCTACCCCCCGATCTCCCAGCTCGCCGAAGTGGCTGTGCGCGAGCAGGTCCCGGCCGATGCCACCGCTCTCACCGTCCAGCCCGACCCGGCCCCCACGCACGACCCGACCGTGGCGGGCGCCGCCATCGTCACCCACCGCGACGGCCGCCGCTGGCGCGTCACCGCCCGTACCGTCCCCGCCGCTCCGCGCCAAGCCAGCTGCGGCGCCGCCCCCAAGCCGGCTACCTACTTGGAACCCGCTGCGATAGAACAACTTCCCGCGCTGTCCGAACGCCCCACGGATCACTGACTCATCGACTGCGGACGACTCGGCTTCCGGGCAAGCGCCACAGTGGACTACTGGAACTACGGCGCGGTGGCCCTCCCGTGCGTCATCCGACGGGCTTAACGTCGACTCCATGATCGACATCCGGGAAATCGGCGAGGACGAAACCGAGCTGGCGGGCCCGGCGCTACTGGAGCTTCGCTCACGGTGGGAGACGGCATCGCGCCTGACCGAGTTCATCGACAACGAACTCCGCCCCGCGGGCTACCGTCTCATCGGGGTCTTCGAAACGGGTTCCCCTGCGGCGCTATCGGTGGCAGGGTTCCGCGAATCCCGCTCCACCGCCTGGGGCCACCACCTCTACATCGACGATGTCTCCACCCTTCCCGCGGCGCGCGGTCGAGGCCATGCCGACAGTCTGCTCGACTGGCTCACCGCCGAAGCTCGGCGTCTGCGGTGCACGGGGGTCCACCTGGACTCCGGCGTCGGCCCTACCCGAGCCGCCGCCCATCGTCTCTACATGCGCCGTCACCTGGCCATCACCGCCCACCACTTCACCCTCGACCTGCAGTGAATCGCGAGCGGACCCGGGAGCTGTGCTACCCGGGGGGTCACCAGTGTGTGCCGGGTACCCAGCGGGCCGCGCGGCGCAGGGCGGTGCCGGTGGCTTTTCGGGCGGCGGAAGGGGTTTTCGGATCTGCCCGGGGGACCGGTGCGGGGGCCGGGGTGTCTTCGGCCGATTCGCCCTTGGCCGCAGGGGAATCCGGCAGCGCGCGGTAGTAGCGGTGCAGGATGCGGTCGCGGAGTTTGGGGGTGATGATGCCGCCGTATTCGGCGAGGGTGCCGAGGGGGACATCGATGCGTTTGGGACGTTCGGTGAGGGCGCGCACGATCGTGCCCGCAGCCCACTCGGGGGATTCGGACGGCCCCTGGTCGCCGCTGGGGGCGATCATCGGGGTGCGCACCAGCGGCATGTGGATGGTGGTGAAAGTGACTCCGTCGGCGAGGGTTTCGACCGAGGCGACCTCGGTGAACTTGTCCAGGGCCGCCTTGCTGGCGAGGTAGGCGGCGAAGCGAGGGGTGGCCACCTGCACGCCGGCGCTGGAGATGTTGACGATGTGGCCGAAGCCGCGTTCGCGCATCTGTGGCAGCAGCGCGAGGGTCATCCGCAGCGCGCCGAAGTAGTTGACCGCCATGGTGCGTTCGAAGTCGTGCAGGCGATCGGTGGATCGGTGGATGGCGCGGCGGATGGACCGGCCCGCGTTGTTGACCAGCATGTCGACGTGGCCGTGCTGGTCGAGGATCGCCTTGACGGCCGAGTCCACGGACTCGGAGTCGGTGACATCGCACGGGTAGCCGTAGGCCTGCCCGCCCGCGTCGACGATCTCGGCGACCACCGCGGCCAGTTCGTCGGCGCGGCGCGCGAGCAGGAACACGACACCGCCCTTGTCGGCGACCGAGAGTGCGGCGGCCCGTCCGATCCCGGACGACGCACCGGTGATCACGACATGCCTGCCGGTGAGATCGCGCCGCTTGCGGCCGCGTTCACCTGGAGAAACCTGAGACATCACTGCTCCTTTGCAGCTCGTTGCCTCGAACTTACTCCAAAGTAAGTTAGAGGGCCAGGATCGCCGGGAAACTCGAAAATATGTTCGAATGCCTCTCGCCAATATTCGAACGTATGTGCGATACTGATGCACATGGCGGACGATCGGATGGCGGACATCTATGCCGCGGTGCGGCTCGGCGGTGGCGACCCTGATGCGGCGCGCGCGGCGCTGACCAGGCTGTGGAGTGAGATAGGGGAAGGCGGCGACCCGTTGCATCGCTGCGTGGTGGCACATCACCTGGCGGATGTGCAGGAGTTGCCGGAGGGTGCGTTGCTGTGGGACCAGCGGGCGCTGGCCGCGGTGTTCGGGCCGGGCATCCCGCTCGATGAGGGGCTGCGCGGGTTTCTGCCCTCGCTGTATCTGAACCTGGCCGACAGTCATCGCCGCGTCGGTGACTTCGAGATGGCGCGGATGCAATTGGCCATCGCGCGCGGGCACCTGGACGTGCTCGCCAACGATGCCTACGGCGCGGTGATCCGCACCGGGCTGAGCCATGTGGAGGCGGCGCTGGAATCGCGGTCGATGGAGCGCTTGCCCGCGAATTGAGTAGTCCGCCAAGGGGAAAGGGTGTGGTGATGCGGGGGTCGTGAGAGGAGCGGGTGCATGGGCTGGAGCAACGGTCCGCCGACCTGGTCGGAACTGGAGCGGGTGCTCTCGGGCAAGCCGAGCGGCAGGCCCGCGCAAGACATGCACCCGGGCGACGGCGGCGACAGTCCGGCCTGGTCACGCAAACGCGGCGAGTACCACGCCGCCGGGCTCGACCGGCCGACCGGCCCGACGGTGCCCTACGCGGAGCTGCACACCCACTCCGCCTACAGCTTCCTCGACGGGGCGAGTCAGCCGGAGGAGCTGGTGGAGGAGGCGGTACGGCTCGGTCTGGAAGCGCTCGCGCTCACCGACCACAACGGGTTCTACGGGACCGTCCGGTTCGCCGAGGCGGCCAGGGAATGGGGAATGCCAACGGTTTTCGGTGCCGAACTGTCACTGGGAACCGATGCGGAGGCGGCGCCGGGCCGAGGGGATGCGGTCCGGCGCCGTTCTGTCCCTCGGGGCGGGTTGCGAACTCCTGTCGCGGATGCGGTCGAACACGGGCACGTGAACGCGCCGGACTCGGTGCCGCGCACCGGATCTCCCGATCCGCTCGGTCCGCATCTGCTGGTTCTCGCCAGGGGGCAGGAGGGTTACCGGCGGCTCTCCCGGGAGATGGCGACGGCGCACATGGCGGCGGGGGAGAAGGGCGTGCTGCGCTATGACCTCGACACGCTCGCCGCGGCGGCGGGCGGGCACTGGCATATCCTCACCGGCTGCCGGAAAGGCCACCTGCGCACCGCGCTCGAACACGATCTGCGCGGTGGCGATATCCGGCTACCGAAAGCCGAAGCGGCCCTGCGGGATCTGCTCGAACGATTCGGCACCGATCGGGTGAGCGTGGAGCTCACCCATCACGGCATCGCCACCGATGACGAGCGCAACGCGCTGCTGATCGCGCTGGCCGACCGGCTCGATGTGCCCGTACTCGCCACCACCGGTGCGCATTTCGCGTCTCCGGCGCAGCGTCGCCGGGCGATGGCGCTGGCCGCGATCCGCGCCAGGAGCAGTCTCGACGAGATGGCGGGCTGGCTCGCGCCCACCGGCGGCGCGCACCTGCGTTCGGGTGCGGAGATGGCGCACCTGTTCGCCGACTACCCGCACGCGGTGGCGAACGCGGCGGTGCTGGCTCGCGAATGCGCGTTCGACCTGGGGTTGATCGCCCCGAAACTCCCCCCGTTCGACGTGCCCGCCGACCATGACGAGAACTCGTGGCTGCGCGAGCTCGCCCTGCGTGGCGCCGCCGAGCGCTACGGGCCGCCGGAGCGGAACCCGCGGGCGTACCGGCAGCTCGAGCACGAGCTCGCGGTGATCGAGAAGATGGAGTTCCCCGGCTATTTCCTGGTGGTGCACGACATCGTCGAGTTCTGCAAGAAGAGCGACATCCTGTGTCAGGGCCGAGGCTCGGCCGCCAACTCCGCGGTCTGCTACGCCATCGGCATCACCAACGTCGACCCCGTCGCCAACCAGCTGCTGTTCGAACGGTTCCTCTCGCCCGAACGTGACGGACCACCCGATATCGATGTCGACATCGAATCCGACCGCCGCGAGGAGGCCATCCAGCACGTCTACGCCAAGTACGGTCGCGACTACGCCGCCCAGGTGGCGAATGTGATCACCTACCGCGGCAAGTCCTCGGTGCGTGATGCCGCACGCGCACTGGGCTTTTCGCCGGGGCAGCAGGATGCGTGGAGCAAACAGGTGAGCCGCTGGTCCGGGGTGGCCGCGGAGACAGGAACCGATATCCCGGACGCGGTGCTCGAGCTCGCGGGCGAACTCGACGGTCTGCCACGGCATCTGGGGATCCACTCCGGCGGCATGGTGATCTGTGATCGGCCGATCGCCGACGTGTGTCCGGTGGAGTGGGCGCGGATGGCCGGGCGCAGTGTGTTGCAGTGGGACAAAGACGACTGCGCCGCGGTCGGTTTGGTGAAGTTCGACCTGCTCGGCCTCGGCATGCTCTCGGCGCTGCACTACATGATCGACCTGGTGCGCGAGCACAAAGGCGAGCAGGTCGAATTGCACGCGCTCGATCTCACCGAAGCCGGTGTCTACGAGATGCTCTCGCGTGCCGACTCGATCGGGGTGTTCCAGGTGGAGTCGCGCGCGCAGATGGCCACATTGCCCAGGCTGAAGCCGCGCACCTTCTACGACCTGGTGGTGGAGGTGGCGCTGATCCGGCCGGGGCCCATCCAGGGTGGTTCGGTGCACCCCTACATCCGCAGGCGCAACGGCAAGGAGGCGCCGGTCTGCGATCACCCCGCGCTGGAGAACTCACTCGCCCGCACCCTCGGCATTCCGTTGTTCCAGGAACAGTTGATGCAGATGGCCATCGACGTCGCCGGTTTCAGTGCCGCCGAAGCCGACCAGCTGCGCCGCGCCATGGGTTCCAAACGCTCGCCGGAGAAGATGGAACAGTTGAAGGACCGCCTCTACCAGGGCATGCGGGACCTGCACGGCATCACCGGCGATCTCGCCGACCGCATCTACGAGAAGCTCTACGCCTTCGCCAATTTCGGTTTCCCTGAGAGCCATTCGCAGAGTTTCGCCTCGATCGTGTTCTATTCGTCGTGGTTCAAGCTGCACCATCCGGCGGCGTTCTGTGCCGGGCTGTTGCGTGCGCAGCCGATGGGTTTCTACTCGCCGCAGTCGCTGGTCGCCGACGCCCGCCGGCACGGGGTGCGCGTGCACGGCCCCGACATCAACGCCAGCCGCGCCGAGCCCACCCTCGAGAACGCGGGCACCGAGATCCGGCTCGGCCTGTCTGGTGTGCGGCACATCGGCACCGACCTCGCCGAGCGCATCGTCGCCGCCCGTGCCGAACACGGCCCCTTCGCCTCGATGCTCGACCTCACCGGTCGCGTGGAACTCACTGTCGCCCAATCGGAATCGCTCGCGACCGCAGGGGCGCTGGACGTCCTGGTCGACACCGAACCGCGCCATGGCGACTCCGTGAACGGCCGCCTCGCACCGCCGAACAGGCTCAGCTCGGGCGCCGGTCGCGGTGGGGTCACGGCTGTGCGGGGTCCAGATGCTGTGCCGGATCAGCTGGTTGCGCAACGGGAATCGCGCGGTAGCAGCGTGCGCAGGGCGGCGTTGTGGGCAGCGGGTGCGGCGGCCGTGGAACGTCCCGATCGCCTACCCGGCACGGGTCCCGCCACCGTCGCTCCGTCCCTGCCCGGCATGAGCGCGCTCGAACTCGCCGCCGCCGATGTCTGGGCCACCGGCATCTCGCCCGACTCCTATCCCACCGAATTCCTTCGGGCCCACCTGAATTCACTCGGTGTGGTTCCCGCGTGCGATCTCCTGCTGGTCGAGGACGGCGCCCGCATCCTGGTGGCGGGCGCCGTCACCCACCGTCAGCGCCCCGCCACCGCCGCGGGCGTCACCTTCCTCAACCTCGAAGACGAGACCGGCATGGTCAACGTCGTCTGCTCGGTCGGCCTGTGGACCCGCTACCGCCGTCTCGCCCAGAACGCCACCGCCCTGCTCATCCGCGGCCGCATCCAAAACGCCGAGGGCGCCGCCAGCGTCGTCGCCGACCACCTCGAACATCTCGACCTGCGGATCGTCGCCCGATCCCGCGACTTCCGCTGATCTCGCGGTCACCCGGTATCCGTTGGGTATCTTGGGAATTGGGGGTACAGCATGAACGCGCACGCTCGGCAGGAATCGGAACCCGCGGGACCGGTGCTGGTCGCACGACGGACCAAGTTCTTCGTGCTGATCGGGGATCTGGTTGTCTCGCTGCCGTCGGTCGTGCTCAGCGGATGGCTCATCTGGAGATTGTCGGCGCTGGTCGGGGACTGGCTCGTGGTCGTCGCCGCGCTGGTGTGGCCGGTATCGGGCGCGTGCGTTCTGCTCGTCGGTGTCCTGATCTCCGGTGCGGCAGCGCAGGCCAGCCGGTCCGCGTCGCCCGAGCACGCGGAAGTGGCCGCCGCGTGGGCGGCGGTCGCCGCCGTTGCCCGGATCGACGGGTCTCGCTATACGCCATGGGTTAACGACGTCGCAACGGTGAACGGAGAGGTGTACGGATACGCGACTCTGGGCCGGCACGTCGTCGTGACCCGGCATGCCGTCGATGTGTTCACGCGAGGAGAACTGCAGGCGGTACTCGCGCACGAGTTGGGCCATCAGTTGCTGGGACGAATGTGGTTACGGTGGCTGATCAAGTGGTATCGAGGTCCCGCCGACCTGCTCCTCGAGCTCGCTGTGGGGGTGGTGTCCAAGGTCGCGTGGTCGCTGCAAATCGGGCCTCGGTGGATCGCCCACCGACTGTTTCGGGGGCCTCGGCCGGTCATCCTCCTCGGCGTGCTGGTGGTCGTCATCGTGCCGACCGCAGCCGTCCTCGGCTCGGGTTGGGCGATTCTCGCCGTGTCGACCCGGTTTCTCGGGCTGCCGACCGCCCTGGTCGTGGTGGTGGTCCTCGTCGCGCAGCCCCTCGCGCGAGCCAGGCTGTCCCAGTGGCAGGAGTACGGTGCCGACCGAGTAGCGGTGGAACTCGGCTACGGCCAGGATCTTCGTGGTGTACTACGACGACTGCAGGCGGACTGGGACGCTACCCCTGTCGAGCAGCGCCTGCTGGCTCGCTTGATTCATACCCACCCGTCGCCCGACAGCCGCCGCCGCGCGGTCGAAGCGCTTGAATCTCAACGGCACACGGCAACGGCCGACGATCAGCCGTCATGACCAGGTCGCGCGAGCGCGCCCGCTCCGGCTCTCCCACGCACTACGCTGCGAACATGCGCAAGCTTGCCGTGGTGATGATCGCGTTGCTCGGACTCGTGTTCCTGGTCGGGTGCGGCGATGACGAGAGCGAGGACCATGCCGGTAAGGCGTCCTCGCCCACCGTCATGGGCGGGCCCGCTCCCGCAGTGGCGCCTGGGTTCCGCGAGGGCGCCCCGCAGCAGGACAGTCCGGCGCCGACGGATCAGTCGAACCGGAAAGAGGTGATCACCGGATCGGTGGATGTCACCTCGGGGGATCCGATCGCCGCCGCCGCGACCGTCACCGAGCAGGTCCGCGCCGTCGACGGCCGGATCGACAGCCGCACCGAACAGCCCGGTACCGACGAGCGGGCCGCTCGGGCCGTGCTCAGTGTGCGGGTGCCCGCCGACAAGACCGATGCCTTCATCACCGGGCTCGGTGGGGTCGGCACGGTGACCCGGGTCAGCACCAACCGCGACGATGTCACCATGCAGTGGCAGGACCTCGACGCCCGCATCCGCGCCCTGCAAGCCTCCGTCGACCGGCTCAAAGCGCTGATCACGAGCGCCACCAACACCGCCGACCTGATCGCCGCGGAGGAGGCGCTGTCGAGCAGGCAGGGCGAGCTCGACAGCCTCACCGCGCAGAAACGCAGCCTCGACGATCAGGTCGCGCTGTCGACGCTCACCATCACCCTCACCGCCGACGACAAGAACGCCCCCGGCGATCCGGACAACTTCTGGGACGGCATCGTCTCGGGCTGGCACTCGCTGATCGACTGGTTGCAGGACGCGATCGTCTTCGTCGGCAAGGCCGTGCCGTGGCTGGGCTTCCTCGCGGTGATCGGCGGATTGCTGTATGCCGCACTGCGATTGCTGCGCAGGCGCCGTCGCACCGGAGCGCACGTGCCCACCGCTGCGGTGCCCACCGCACCGCCGGCCACCGCACCGCCGGCCACCGCATCCGAGGTCAACGCATCCGGCGCATCGGCATCGGCAGCATCCGGGAAGGAGACCCCCGGTGCCCACAGTGCGGGCGACGATCAAACCGAACAGCCGTAAAGGCCCACTCGTCGAAACCGCCGAAGACGGCACCCTCACCCTCTATGTCCGCGCCCCGGCCGTCGAGGGCAAGGCCAACAAGGCCGCCATCGAACTACTCGCCGATCATTTCGGCGTAGCCAAGTCCGCCGTCCGGCTGACCGCCGGCGCCACCTCACGGTTCAAGCGGTTCGATATCGACTGAGTCAGACCGCGCCCGGAAATCCCAGCTGCCGCCAGGCCTCGTACACCGACACCGCCGCCGCGTTCGACAGGTTCATCGACCGTCGACCCGGCAGCATCGGAATGCGCACCTGCTCGGTGATCTGCGGATCGGCCAGTACTTCCGCGGGCAGACCGGTGGGCTCGGTGCCGAACAGCAGCGCGTCGTTGTCTCGATAGGCGATATCGGTGAAACGCGTGGTGGCCTGGGTGGTGAACGCGAACACGCGGCCGGGCCGGATCGCCGCGAACGCCGTCGCCAGGTCGGGATGCACGGTCACCACCGCGAGGTCGTGGTAGTCCAGTCCGGCCCGGCGCAGCTTGGACTCCGAGAGGTCGAAGCCGAGCGGTTCGATCAGGTGTAGCGCGCAGCCGGTCCCCGCGGCCAACCGGATCGCGTTGCCGGTATTGGGCGGAATCACGGGCTCGTGAAAGATCAGGTGCAGCACAGCGGACCACTCTGTCATGCGCCACCCCGTCCGCGCGCAGGCGGTATCTGGAACAATCGGGCTCGTGAACGAGGCGGAGACGACCGGCAAGCACCGGGTCGCGCGGTTGAGCGCGGGGGAGCAGTACCTGCGCAGTCATCTGCCGATGACCGTGGTGACCGCGCTGATCGTGATCGCGGTCGGCTTCGTCGCGTGGGATCGGTGGCGCCGCGGCGCGCTGATCTTCGGCAGCGCCGCCCTGGTGGCCGCCGCGTTCCGGCTGTGCCTGCCGACCGTGCAGGTGGGGTTGCTCGCCGTGCGCAGCCGCCCGTTCGACGTGGCCGCGCTCACCGCGCTCGGCAGCGCCATCGTCTTCCTGGCCGCCACGATCAACACCCTCGGCGTCAGCTGACGCCGAAGGCCGACCACGGCATCGTTGACGTGGCCGGCCTCGACACCCCCGGATGTGGTGTCGTTCAGGCGGTTTCGGGGACTTTCGGTTCCCAGAGGCTGCGATGCCCCTGGCTGCCGTACAGGGCGCGCGCCCGTTCGGGCGTGATCGTCACCGGGTCGACCGGCACCGGCGCGGCGGCGTGCGCGGCGAAGACCTGCCCGGTCATCGGGGCGATGAACGGGGCGGCCTTGACGATCACCCAGTTGTCGCGCCGGGCGGCGACCCAGGCGATCACCTTCGCGGGAATCCGCACCGCGAGGTCGACCACGCGGGGCACCCGGTACCGGCCGAGCCTGCGCATCCACATCGGCAGCGTCGGGATGCTGGCCAGCGAGAGCAGCCTGCTCCCGATCGCGTAGCCCCAGCCTTTGCTCGGCGGCGTCCACATCAGATAGTGCATGCCTTCGATGGCGCGCTCGGTGACGCACAGTTGCGGCCGGACTCGCTCGTAGTAGGCACGCACCTCCTCGCGCGAGCGCGGGACGTCCGCGGGCTTGCAGGTCTGCAATTCGGCGGCGATCGCGCATTCGGCCCAGAAGCGCCGCTCCTCCTCGGGGCTCAGCGGGCCGGGTCCGTACATCTCATAGGCCTTGAGCACCGAGTGCCAGCCGGTGATGTGGATCCACAGCTGGGTTTCCGGGCTGTTGGCGCTGTAGCGTTTGCCGCTGATCGGTTCGATGCCCGTCATCGGCGCGTGCACCTTCATCAGGTGCTCGGCGGCCTGGATGGCGGTGCGGCCGTCGCCGACCGCGACGAGCACGAAGTACAGCAGGGTGTGGTCGAGCCGCGTGCGTGGGTTGCTGTAGATCCCCTGCGAATCGGCGACGGCGGCGGTGAGGAACGGATCGAAGTGTTCCAGGGCGACCGCGCGCTGGAATCCGATCAGGGCGGTCGGCGACGCCCATACCTTCCAGCTGGGGGAGTCGGGTCCGAAGAAGCCGTAGTCGTCGCGGCGCAGGGAAGTGGGGTCGAAGGCCATTGCACGTGCTCCTTTGCAAGTGAATACAACACCACCGTAGCAATGGCGTGTGATGAATACAACGGCTGCGTAGGAATTGCGCTGACAAGTCGGCCGCGGGGTATCGTCCAGGGAGAGAAAGGCAGGTGGGCGTGTGACCGCGACGCAGGACCGACGACCGCGGCGCCGCTATGCCCCGCGACTGCCGCCGCAGGAACGCCGTGCGCAACTGCTCGATGCCGCGTTCGCCGTGCTGGGCCGGGTGGAACTGCACGAGTTGAGCATGGAGGCGGTCGCGCAGGAGGCCGGGGTCGGAAAACCGGTGCTCTACACCGTGTTCAAGACCCGCGCCGAACTGGTCGAAGCGCTGCTGGAGCGCGAGAGTGAACGCGGACTGGAACAGATCGCCGACACGCTGCCCGACGACCTGCTCGGCGCCGATCCGGTCGCCGTCGCCTCGTCGACGGTGGAAGCGTTCGTCGGTGTGGCACTGGCGAATCCGACGCGCTGGCGGCTGATCCTCGCCACGCCCGCGAGCGCCCCCGGCGAATACCGCGCGGCTCTCCGCACGTCGCGCGCCGATATCCTGGCGCGCGCGGAATCTCTTGTCCGCATGGGCATTTCGCTGTCACCGCGCTGGTCGGGCATGGATGCCGAACTGCTCGCGAACTCGACCCTGACCGTCGCCGAAATGCTCGGCAGGCTGGCCGTCAGCGAGCCGGAAGAGTATCCGCGCGAACGGCTTCAGGCCTACGTTCGCTCGATCGTCACCCTGCTGACCGGGCCCTGACGGCTCAGCGGTTCTCCCGCGCCAAGCGCATCGTCTCGGTGAGCAGCTTCGACACGGCGGCCGCCTCGGTGAGGAACCCGTCGTGCCCGTCGCGTGAATGCACGATCTCCAGACCCGCGCAGCCCGGCAGCCCTTCGGCCAGCTCGGCCTGGGTGTGCAAGGGGTACAGGCGATCCGAGTCGACTCCGCCGACCACGCACGGCACCGATGTCGAGGCCAGCGCGGCAGCGATACCGCCGCGCCCGCGACCCACATCGTGGCGGTTCATGGCCTCGCTGAGCAGCACGTAGGTGGCCGGATCGAACCGCTGGACCAGCTTGTCGGCCTGGTGCTCGAGATAGCTCTGTACCGCATAGCGCCCACCGGTCCACGGGTCTTCGTCGCCCTGGGGCTTGTTGGTGAAGCGGTGGTCGAGTTCGCCCTCGGTGCGGTAGGTCAGGTGCGCGATGCGCCGGGCCAGTCCCATGCCGGTCATCGGCGCGCGGCCGGTGCCGTGATAGTCGCCGCCCTGCCAGTCGGGATCGGCCGCGATGACGGCCATCTGGGTGGTCTGGGTACCGATCTGATCGGCGGTGGCGCGGGCGCCCACGGCCAGCACGAGCGCGGCGCTGACCCGCTCGGGCAGGCCGATGATCCACTCGAGCACCCGCATGCCACCCATCGAGCCGCCGACGACAGCGCCGAGCCGCTCGATCCCGAGCACCTCGAACAACTGCGCTTCGGCCTTTACCTGGTCACGGATGGTCAGCTCGGGAAACCGTGCGCCCCAAGGCTTTCCGTCGGAGGCGAGCGAGGACGGGCCGGTGCTGCCCTTGCAGCCGCCCAGCACGTTGGTCGC
This sequence comes from Nocardia sp. NPDC055002, assembly GCF_053608825.1. NCBI lineage: Bacteria > Bacillati > Actinomycetota > Actinomycetes > Mycobacteriales > Nocardiaceae > Nocardia > Nocardia sp. NPDC055002. Next base: position 253,054 of record NZ_JBSGWE010000003.1, on the reverse strand, counting down.
GATCACACACCACTCGTCGGTGTCGATCGGCGCGCCGGGCCCGACCATGCCCTCCCACCAGCCGGGCGCCCCGTCGGGCCCACCGACGACATGGGAGTCGCCGGTGAGCGCGTGTTCGACGAGCACCACATTGTCCAGCGTGGGCGAGAGCTCGCCCCAGCGTTGCACCGCCAGCCGCACATCGGGGACGACGGCGCCGTTCTCCAGCGCCACATCCCCGATGGCGACCACGCCGACGCGCCCGTCCGGCGGTGGCAGCAGGGCCACCCCGGTTCCGGGTCGGGCGATCGGCGATTCGGTGCTCACAGTCACGTCGTCGCCGCCGCGAACCCGGCCCGCAGATCGGCCAGAATGTCGTCGATTCCCTCGATGCCCACCGCGAGCCTGACCAGGCCGGGAGTGACGCCGGCCGCCAGCTGCTCGTCGGGCGTCAACTGCGAGTGCGTGGTCGACGCCGGGTGAATCACGAGTGAACGCACATCACCGATGTTAGCTACATGGCTGTGCAGGCTGAGCGCGTCCACGAACTTCTTGCCCGCATCGACACCGCCGGCCAGCTCGAAGGCCACGATCGCGCCCGCACCCTTGGGTGCCAGCTCCTTGGCTCGCGCGTGCCAGGGCGAGGACTCGAGGCCCGCGTAGAACACCGCGTCGACGCCCGGCTGCTCGGCGACGAACTTCGCGACCGCCTCGGCATTGCTGACATGCCGTTCGACCCGCAGGCTCAGCGTCTCGATGCCCTGGGCGATGAGGAACGCGTTGAACGGCGAGACCGCGGCACCCAGATCGCGCAGCAACTGCACGCGAGCCTTCAGCGCGAACGCGGGCGCGCCCAGATCGGCGAACACCGCACCGTGGTAGCTGGGGTCGGGCTCGGTGAAGCCGGGGAAGCGCGCGTTGCCGTCGGCGTCGCGCACGGTCCAGTCGAAGGTGCCGCCGTCGACGATCACGCCCGCCACGGCCGCACCGTGACCACCCAGGTACTTCGTCGCCGAATGCACGACGATGTCGGCGCCGTGGGCCAGCGGCTGGATCAGGTAGGGGGTCGCGACGGTGTTGTCCACGATCAGTGGAAGGCCGTTCGCGTGCGCGACACCGGCGATACCGGGAATGTCGAACACCGCGCTGCTCGGGTTGGCGATGGTCTCGCCGTAGAACGCCTTGGTGTTCGGCTGGATCGCGGCTTCCCACTGCGCGAGGTCATCGGGATCCTCGACGAACGAGACCGTGATGCCCAGCTTGGGCAGCGAGTAGTGGAAGAGGTTGTAGGTGCCGCCGTAGAGGTGCGGGCTGGACACGATGTGGTCGCCCGCGCTCGCCAGGTTCAGGATCGCGTAGGTCTCCGCGGCCTGGCCCGAGGCCAGCAGCAGCGCCGCGACGCCACCTTCGAGCGCGGCCACGCGCTGCTCCACCGCGTCCTGGGTGGGGTTCATGATCCGGGTGTAGATGTTGCCCGGCTCGGCGAGACCGAACAGCGCGGCGGCGTGATCGGTGTCGCGGAAGGTGTAGGAGGTGGTCTGGTAGATCGGCAGGGCCCGCGCGTTGGTGCTCGCGTCGGGGGCCTGGCCCGCGTGGACCTGCTTGGTCTCGAAGGACCAGTTCTCGGGCAGGGAAGAGTCAGTCATGTCGTGCTCCAAATGGGTGTCAGCCGGGGGATCTCGTCAACTGGGTCGGATCGACTGGCAACAACACATGGGGGCCTCCTGCAGTGCGCGCTTGCTCTCGACTTTCGAGAGCCCGGTCATCACCCGGAGCACCCCACCGCAGCTGGAGGGTTGCCGACCAGCGAGCCGGGGCTTGGCGCTGGTACTCATGACCTTGCCGTCATGTTAACCGGAGATCTCCCGCGGGCGGAAACTTCCCCCGCATTTCCCGCCGAAGATCACTCGTTGGACGGTGTGCCGAAGCCTGGCGTGTCGTCCACCGGTGCGCCGCAGACCTGCCGTAAGCCGTGGTAGGCGCGCAGCACGGCGTCCCGAGTGACCCGGACAGCTACCGCCGGTGACCCGCTCAGCAAGGCTTGTTCGGTGTCGGCGACGGAGAGGTGGCACAGCATCTGCCAGATCCCGGCCACCAGCTTCACCGTGAAGTCGTCCGGTGACGTGCCCATCCGTTGCGCGAGCTCGGTGCACACCGCGACGTTCTTCTTCTCCGCGTATTCCAGCGCGCGGGCGTTGACCGACTGGCTGGTGCGCATGATGCGCTGCATCTGCAGGAATTGGCGGATGAACCGGATGCCGTCCGCGTCCGCCTCGGCCTGGACCACCGTCAGGTAGGCGCCACACAGTGCCTGGAGTTCGTTGCCGGTGTTCGGCTGGGAGCGCAGCGCGACGGCGACGGAGACCCCGAAGTCGTCGATCGGGGCCAGCACGATGTCTTCCTTGAGCGCGAAGTACCGGTTGACGGTGCGCGGGGACACATCGGCACCCGCGGCGATCTGCTCGACCGTCGTCGCGTCGAACCCTTGGCTGTCGCACAGGTCGAGTCCGACCGCCACGATCGCGGCCTTGGTCTGGAGCTTCTTGCGCTCGCGCAGGCCCAGCGGCGCGCCGGCAGCCGGTTCGGTCGTCCGGTCGGCGCTGATCGGAGTGGTCGAGTCCAGCATTCCCTCAGCCTACCGTGTCGGCGGCTCTATCTGTCCAAGTAGGCCAATTGGCGCATTCAGACATTTTTCTCTTGACGCCAATTGTCTTGCAATGCCAGGATTGATCCACGCCAATCGAGCGACGAGGAGTCCTGGTGACCGGCACCGAGATAATGACGAAACATGTTGATCAACAACAGAATTCGATGCGGTGGTGGGCGTTGGTCGTGCTCTCCGCCGCCCAGTTGATGGTGGTGCTCGACGCCACCGTGATCACGATCGCCCTGCCCTATGCCCAGCGCGACCTGGGGATCAGCGACGGCGACAAGCAGTGGGCGCTCACCGCGTACACGCTCATCTTCGGCGGCCTACTGCTGCTCGGCGGACGGATGGCCGACTACCTGGGCCGCCGCCGGATCTTCCTGGTCGGCTTGGTCGGCTTCGCTGCCGCCTCGGCGCTGGCCGGGCTCGCGCAGACCGGGCCGCAGTTGTTCATCGGCCGAGGTCTACAGGGTGCGTTCGCCGCGCTGCTCGCCCCCGCGGCCTTGTCGCTGCTGTCGGTGATCTTCACCGATGTGCAGGAGCGGGCCCGCGCGTTCGCGGTCTTCGCCGGCATCACCGCCGGTGGCATCGCGTTCGGGCTGATCGTCGGCGGCGCGCTCACCGAGTTCGCGTCGTGGCGATGGACGCTGCTGATGAACACGCCGATCGCGCTCATCGCGGTAGCCGGTGCGGTGGCGGTGATCACGCGCGATATCCCGGTGCCGAGAACCGGCGGCTACGACCTGCCCGGCGCCGTCACCGTGACATTCGGCTTGGTGTCGATCGTCTACGGATTCAGTCGCGCCGCCGAACACGGTTGGCTGGCGGGCAGCACGCTCGGCCTGCTCGGGGCGGGCTTCGCGTTGCTCATCGCGTTCGTCTTCATCGAGGCGCGCTCGGCGAATCCGCTGTTGCCACTGCGCATTCCGGGTGAGATCAATCGGGGCGGCGCCCTGCTGGCCGCGCTGCTGATCCCGATCGCGATGTTCGCGATGTTCTTGTTCCTGAGCTTCTACTACCAGAACACCCTGGGCTATTCGCCGCTGAAGGCCGGCATCGCGTTCCTGCCGTTCCCCGTGGGCATCGGGATCGCGGCGGGCATCACCAGTTCGTTGATGCCCAAGTTCGGGCCGCGTCCGCTCATGGTGGTCGGCGCGCTGCTCGGTGTCGTCGGACTGCTGTGGCTGGCGCAACTGAGCTACGGCGACGGGTACGCACTGAGCGTGCTGCCCGCGCAGCTGCTGATGGCGCTCGGGATGGGCCCGCTGTTCGTCGGGATGCAGGCCGTCGCGCTGCATCAGGTCGACGCCGAGGACTCCGGCGTCGCCAGCGCCCTGCTCAATGCCGCCCAGCAGGTCGGCGGCGCCGTCGGCACCGCCCTGCTGACCACGCTGTCGGTGCAGGCCGCCGAGAACTACGTCACCGACAACCCGACCGTCGACCACCTGATCGAACGCGCCTCGATCTACAGCTACGACGTCGCGTTCTATATCGGCGCCGGCTTCTTCCTCGCCGCCGCCGTGGTGATCGCGGTGATGATCCGCGACAAGCCGGAGAACCTGATCGAAGGCGACGAACACGCGGCCGCGGTACCGATCGCGGTCTGACCTGGTGAACCGGGCCCGCGCCACCGTTCTCGGTGCGCGGGCCCCGCCGTGTTACTACTCAGTAGCCGGTCAAGGCCCGATCGGGTGCCGACGTGCGGCCGGAGCGGAGTAGCTTCGAGGAGTCCCGCACAGCGGGCCCTCCCATCGCGGTGAGGTGGGGGACAGCAGTACGCTCGTCTTGTTTGCACCACACGTCCCGCAGACAACGCGGGGCATATACGTTGTCTGTTGGAACTGCTGGGGTCCGCTCACAAGCGTGTTCGCCTAGCCGTGCAATAAGGGCACCCACCGAGGAGGACACGAAGATCCATGTCCAAGATCAAGGTTGAAGGCACCGTTGTAGAACTCGACGGCGACGAGATGACCCGGATCATCTGGCAGTTCATCAAGGACAAGCTGATCCATCCCTATCTCGACGTGAATCTCGAGTACTACGACCTCGGCATCGAGTACCGCGACAAGACAGACGACCAGGTCACCGTCGACGCGGCCAATGCCATCAAGAAGTACGGCGTCGGCGTGAAATGCGCCACCATCACCCCCGACGAAGCGCGGGTGAAAGAGTTCGGCCTCAAGAAGATGTGGCGCTCGCCCAACGGCACCATCCGTAACATCCTGGGTGGCACCATCTTCCGCGCGCCGATCATCATCTCCAACGTGCCCCGCCTGGTGCCCGGCTGGACCAAGCCGATCATCATCGGCCGTCACGCCTTCGGCGACCAGTACCGCGCCACCGACTTCAAGGTCTACGAGGCGGGCACCGTCACGCTGACCTTCACCCCGGAAGACGGCAGCGAGCCGATCATCCACGAGGTCGTGAAGATGCCCGAGGACGGCGGCGTCGTCATGGGTATGTACAACTTCAAGAAGTCCATCGAGGACTTCGCGCGGGCCTCGTTCAACTACGGCCTGCAGCAGAACTACCCGGTGTACCTCTCCACGAAGAACACCATCCTCAAGGCTTACGACGGCATGTTCAAAGACACCTTCCAGGAAGTCTTCGACGCCGAGTTCAAGGCCGAGTTCGACGCGGCGGGCCTCACCTACGAGCACCGCCTGATCGACGACATGGTCGCCTCCTCCATGAAATGGGAGGGCGGCTACGTCTGGGCCTGCAAGAACTACGACGGTGACGTGCAGTCCGACACCGTGGCCCAGGGCTTCGGCTCGCTCGGCCTGATGACCTCGGTGCTGCTCACCCCGGACGGCAAGACCTGTGAGGCCGAGGCCGCGCACGGCACGGTCACCCGGCACTACCGTCAGCACCAGCAGGGCAAGCCGACCTCGACCAACCCGATCGCGTCGATCTTCGCCTGGACCCGTGGTCTCGAACACCGCGGCAAGCTGGACAACACCCCCGAGGTGATCGGCTTCGCGCAGGCGCTCGAGGACGTGGTCATCAAGACCGTCGAGGGTGGCCAGATGACGAAGGACCTCGCCGCGCTCGTCGGTGGCGACCAGGGTTACCTGAGCACCGAGGAATTCCTCGGCGCGCTGGACGTCAACCTGGCTCGTGCTCTGAAGTGATGTAGCCCGGTTCGCGACCGCGAACCCGCACGGCTGTAAGAAGCGCTCGCATCGAATCCGATGCGAGCGCTTTTGCGTCCGTCCCCGGCGGTTGTTCCCACGGTGGGGTAACTCACGCTCGTTTCGGGTAGCTAAAGGGTAGTCGTCGCCGTTGCATGGAAGCGTGACTTCTTCCACTGCAGCCCCCGATCGCCTCGAGGTGCCACGCACCAGCTGGCATGTCCCGGCGATGCTCGCGCTGGCGCTGGGTGGATTCGGGATCGGGACCACCGAGTTCGTGACCATGGGGTTGCTGCCCGATATCGCGCGGGCCTTCGATATCTCCGAGCCGTCGGCCGGGCACGCGGTGTCGGCGTACGCGCTGGGCGTCGTGGTCGGTGCGCCGTTGATCGCCGCGTTGTGCGCGCGGGTGGCGCGCAAGAAGTTGCTGATCGTGTTGATGGTCGCGTTCACCATCGGCAATATCGGGACCGTGCTCGCGCCGACCTTCGGCACGCTCGTGCTCGCGCGGTTCGTGTCCGGTCTGCCGCACGGCGCGTACTTCGGCGTCGCCTCGCTGGCCGCCGCCACGCTCGCACCCGTGGGGCAGCGAGCCAAGGCCGTGGCCGCGGTGATGCTCGGGCTCAGCGTGGCGAATGTGATCGGGGTGCCGGGCGCGACCTGGCTCGGTCAGCACCTGGGCTGGCGTGACGCCTATGTGGTCGTCGCCGTGATCGGCGTGGCGACGGTGGCCGCTCTGTGGCGCTATGTCCCCGCGCTGACCAGCATGAAGATCACCAACCCGATGACCGAACTCGGTGCGCTGCGACGCCCGCAGGTGCTGCTCACCCTGGCTGTGGGCGCGATCGGCTTCGGCGGCATGTTCGCGGTCTACACCTACATCGCCACCACCATGACCGATGTCGCGGGCATGCCCATCGGCGCGGTGCCGATCGTGCTGGCGCTGTTCGGTCTCGGCATGATCGTGGGCAATATCGGCGGCGGCATCCTCGCCGACCGTGGCGTCGACCGCTCGATCTTCGTCGCCATGATCGCGATGGTCGTGATCCTGGCCGGATTCGTCCTGGCGGCGCACAACCCCGTCACCGCCGCGATCGGCGCCTTCCTCGTCGGCGCCTCCGGCGCGGCCCTGGCCCCCGGCCTCCAAACCCGCCTCATGGACGTAGCCGCCGACGCCCAAACCCTCGCCGCCGCCCTCAACCACGCCGCCTTGAACATGGCCAACGCCGCGGGCGCCTGGCTCGGTGGCCTCGTCATCGCCGCGGGCCTCGGCTACACCGCCCCGGCCGTGGTCGGCGCCCTGCTGGCCGTCGCCGGTGTCCTCCTGTTCACCCTCACGGTTTTCCTGCAACGCCGGTCGGCGCGTAACACGCCGTAACCGATTGGTGCCCTTGCGCACCTCGTCCTACGTTGCCCACATGCCGAGCCACCTGCACGAGGGTTTGCTTGACCTGTTCCGCACGGATCTCCTGCTCGCCCCGTCGTTGCTGGCTGAGGAGTTCAGGATCCCGCTGCCCGGCTTGTCGCAGATGCGGGCTGAGCCGTGCGACTTCACTGACGTCGGGCCCAAGGAGTTCCGCGGTGACTTGGCCCTCAGCACCCACGACGATCGGGACATCCCGGTACTCGGTGTGTGCGTCGAGGTGCAGTTGTCCAAGGCGGACGTGCGTCGCTGGAAATGGCCGGTCTACCTGACCACCCTGCGATCGCGGCTGTGTTGCCCGGTAGTGCTGTTGGTGGTGACGCCCAGCAGAGCAGTCGCGAAGTGGGCCGAGCAGCCGATCGAGCTCGATACAGTCGGATCGGTCATCCAACCGCTGGTGCTGGGCCCGGACCGTTTCCCGGTCGTCACCGATCCGGTCGAGGCCGGAAAGTGCCCCGAGCGCGCGACGCTGTCGGCGATCGCCCACGGCGCAGGCCCGCATATGGAGGAAGTCCTTGCCGCGTTCCTGGCCGGGCTGATGAAAACCGACGATGAACATGCCAAAATGTATCTTGATCTGGTCGACGACGCGTTGACCGTCGCCGCAAGCCGACGCTTGGAGGAACTGATGGAGAGCTCGCCTCAATATCGCGGCCGCATCGCTACCAAGTACATGGCGAAGGGGCGAGAGGAGGGCCTCGCGGAGGTGGACGCGAAGGTCGCCGAGACTGCTGCGCACGCGGTGCTCACCGTGCTGACTGCCCGCGGGCTCGAGCTGTCCGCCGCGCAGCGCGCGCTGCTCGCCGCGTGTACCGATCTCGACCAGCTCGACGCATGGTTGACGCAGGCGGTCACCGCCACTCGTACCGACGAACTCTTCGGCTGACGCGCGACCGTCCCTACCTCAGTGGTCTAGTTGGCGGGCCGGGCCCAGCCGACGCTGAGCTGGACGGCTCGTTGCCAGCGTTCGTATTCTTCCTCGCGGATTCGACGGTCCGGCGACGGTATCCATTGGGCAGCGACCTTCCAATTGCGGCGTAGGCCTTGGAGATCGGGCCAGTAGCCGACGGCCAGACCTGCTGCGTAGGCGGCGCCGAGGGAGACTGTTTCGGTGACCAGCGGGCGCATGACCGGTGTGTCGAGGACGTCGGCGATGATCTGCATGAGCAGGTTGTTGGAGGCCATGCCGCCTGCTACCCGCAGGGACTTCGCCTGGAGGCCGGCGTCGGCGTTCATGGCTTCGACCACGTCGCGGGTCTGCCAGGCGGTGGCCTCCAGGACGGCGCGGGCCAGGTGGCCTTTGGTGACGTAGGAGGTCAGGCCGATGAGCAGGCCACGGGCATCGCTGCGCCAGTGCGGGGCGTAGAGGCCGGAGAAGGCGGGGACCAGGTAGCAGCCGCCGTTGTCGTCGACTGTGCTTGCGAGAGTTTCGATCTCGGGTGCGGTGGCGATCAGGCCGACGATATCGCGCAGCCACTGGACGAGAGATCCGGTGACCGCGATGGGCCCTTCGAGGGCGTACACCGGTTCGGCGCCGACCTGGTAGCCGATGGTGGTGAGCAGGCCGTGCCGGGAGCGGATCAGTTCGGTGCCGGTGTTCATCATGAGAAAGCCGCCGGTGCCGTAGGTGCATTCGGTTTCGCCAGGGGCGAAGCAGGTTTGGCCGAACAGCGCCGCGTGCTGGTCGCCGAGGGCCGCGCCGATCCGGACGCCGGGGACGACGGTGCGGGCGGTGCCGAAATCGCCCGTCGACGGTTCGATGCGGGGGAGCATGGCGGGCGGAATGTCGAAGAACCGCAGCAGTTCCGCGTCCCACTGGCGGGTGGCGAGGTTCATCAGCAGGGTGCGCCCGGCGTTGGTCACGTCGGTGACGTGCTCGGCGCCGCCGGTCAGGTTCCAGATGAGCCAGGATTCCATGGTGCCGAAGAGAACGTCGCCGCGTTCGGCTCTTGCGCGAAGACCGTCGACATTGTCGAGGAGCCAGCGCAGGCGTGGTGCGGCGAAGTAGGTGGCCAACGGGAGCCCGCTCAACTCGGGAATACGCTGTGCCCCGGGCAATTCCTTCAGCTGCTCGACCAGCTCTTCGGTGCGCACGTCCTGCCAGACGATGGCCAGCCGCACCGGCAGCCCGGTGCGCCGATCCCACACCACGGTGGTCTCGCGCTGATTGGCGATGCCGATCGCGGCCACCTGGTCGACAGTGATCCCGGCATCGCGCAGCGCCGCGGGCACGATCCGCTCCACCGTCCGCCAGATCTCGAGCGCGTCCTGCTCCACCCACCCCGACTTGGGATAGTGCTGGCGATGGGTCCGCTGTGCCATGCCTGCCAGCCGGGCGTGCTGATCGAAGACGATGCACCGGCTCGAGGTGGTGCCCTGATCGATGGCGAGCACGAAGCGTGGGGTCATCGTCGTCTGCTCTCGTTGTCGGCCGCGGAGTATCGGTCGGTGGAGGTGGCGCTCGCGAAAGTACCGGCCCGGTTCATCGCGCTGCCGTCAGGTCGCGGTGCACGGCGAGAGCGGCGGCGCGAACCTGCTCGATCGCGGCCGTGCGCACCTGTAACCGGTTGTCGCACAGCCGATCCGTCGGCCCGGTGATGCCGATGGCCGCGACGACGAGGCCGCCTCTGGCCCGAATGGGCGCGGCGATCCCCGCTTCGCCCGAGCGGTGCTCGTCGACTTCGTCCGCCCAGCCCCGTCGGCGAACCTCGGCGATCACCCGGTCGAGCGCGTCGCGTTCGGTGATCGTCCGGTGGGTGAAACCCTGGAGCGCACCGGCTTGCGCCGCGGCGTCGTAAGCGAGCAGCACCTTGCCCAGCGCGGTCGCGTGGGCGGGAAGTACTTCGCCCACCGCCAGCGCCTGCTCGCTGTTGTCGGGCCGGAAGACGTGGTGGATCACCGTGATTCCGGTATCGCGCGCCACGGCGATGCGCACCGATTCCCCGGAACGGGAGGCCAGCGCGTCGGCCCGGTGGATCGCCCGTGAGCGCAACTCGTTCACGTCGAGCCGATCGGTTCCGAGCTCGCCGATCGCGGGGCCGAGCAGGTACTTGCCGGTGAGCGCGTCCTGGTCGACGAACCCGACCCCGAGCAGCGTCCGCAGGATGCCGTGCGCGGTGGGTTTGGCCAGGTCGAGCGCGGTCGCGATCTCGCCGACACCCAGTGGCCCCGGTCCACGCGCCAGCAACCGCAGCACGGCGGCGGCGCGTTCGATCGACTGGATCGGGCCAGGCATGGGCCCGAACCTACCACCGTTCAGCATTGTCGAACGGTGCTTGTGGTGCCCGCGTGCCCGCGTTCCTAGCGTGGGTTTCGGGCACAGGTGCCCGATCGGCGGACTCGACGACGAGTCCGGGAAGGCGAGAAGATGAACCGGTACGTGGGCGCGATCGACCAGGGCACGACGTCGACGCGATTCATGGTTTTCGACCACAAGGGCACCGTGGTCGCCCGCCACCAGCTCGAACACTCGCAGATCATGCCGCGCCCCGGCTGGGTCGAACACAATCCGGACGAGATCTGGGAACGCACCCGCACCGTCGTCAAGACCGCTCTCTCGCTCGCCGATCTCACGGCCGACGACCTCGCCGCCATCGGCGTCACCAACCAGCGTGAGACCACCGTGGTCTGGAATCGCCACACCGGCCGCCCCTACGGCAACGCCATCGTCTGGCAGGACACCCGCACCGACCGCATCATCGCCGACCTCGACGCCGCCGGGCACAGCGCGCTCATCCGCGAGAAGACCGGCCTGCCGCCCGCGCCGTACTTCTCCGGCGGCAAGCTGAAGTGGATCCTGGACAACATCGCGGGCGTGCGCGCCGATGCCGAGCGCGGTGACGCCCTGTTCGGCACCCTCGACAGCTGGCTGATCTGGAACCTCACCGGTGGCGTGCACGTCACCGACCCGACCAATGCCTCGCGCACCATGCTGATGGATCTCGAAACCCTCGACTGGGACGACGACCTCCTCGCGATCTTCGGCATCCCGCGCGCCATGCTGCCCACCATCGCGCCGTCGGCGAACCCGCGACTGTTCGGGACGACGAAGCCCGACGGCCCGTTCAAAGGCTCGGTGCCCATCGCGGGCGTGCTCGGCGATCAGCAGGCCGCGGGCGTCGGGCAGGTGTGTTTCCAGCCCGGCGAGGCCAAGAACACCTATGGCACAGGCAATTTCCTGATGCTCAACACCGGCACGGAGATCGTGCGCTCGAACCACGGCTTGATCACCACCGTCGCCTATCAGTTCGGCGACGACAAGCCCGCCTACGCGCTGGAGGGGTCGATCGCCGTCACCGGGTCGGCGGTGCAGTGGTTGCGCGACCAGATGGGCATCATCGCGGGTGCGGCGCAGATCGAAGACCTCGCCGGGCAGGTGGCCGATTCCGGCGGCGTGTACTTCGTGCCGGCCTTCTCCGGACTGTTCGCGCCGTACTGGCGACCCGATGCCCGCGGCGCGGTCGTCGGCCTGTCGCGCTACAGCAACAACGCCCACCTGGCGAGGGCCACCCTGGAATCCATCGCCTACCAGACCCGCGACGTGGTCGAGGCCATGCAGCGCGACGCCGGTGTCCGACTGGCGACGCTGCGGGTGGACGGCGGCGTCACCGTGAACCAGCTGGCCATGCAGATCCAGGCCGACCTGCTCGGCGTCCCGGTCTCGCGCCCGGTCGTCGCCGAGACCACCGCGCTCGGCGCCGCCTACGCCGCCGGACTTGCTGTGGGCTTCTGGAGCGGCACCGGCGAACTGCTCGACAACTGGTCCGAAGACGTCCGCTGGTACCCCACCTGGTCCGCGGAGCAACGCGAACACGGCTACCGCCGCTGGCTCAAAGCCGTCGAACGCACCCTCGACTGGGCCGAAATCTGAGTCACCCCCGATACTTTCGAGAAGGAGATCATCGTGTCTGTGCAACTGGACCCCACCTACCGTGAGCAGGCTGTCGGCACGCTCGACACCGCCGAGGTCGATGTCCTGGTCATCGGTGGTGGCGTCACCGGCGCCGGCGCCGCACTCGACGCCGCCTCGCGCGGCCTGTCCGTAACCCTGGTCGAGGCACGCGATTTCGCGGCGGGCACCTCGAGCCGTTCCTCCAAGCTCATCCACGGCGGCCTGCGCTACCTGGAACAGATGGACTTCGCGTTGGTGCGCGAGGCACTCAAAGAACGTGGGCTGCTGCTGAATACGCTCGCCCCACACCTGGTGCACCCGGTGCCGTTCCTGTTCCCGCTCCAGCACCGGGTGTGGGAGCGCGCCTACATCGGCGCCGGTATCGCCCTCTACGACACGCTCGGTGGCGCGCGCACGGTCCCGATGCACAAGCACCTGACCCGTTCCGGCGCACTGGAACTCGCGCCCGCGCTGCGGGACGACGCGCTGACCGGCGCCATCCGCTACTACGACGCGCAGGTCGACGACGCCCGTCACACGATGATGATCGCCAGGACCGCCGCCGAGAACGGCGCCACGGTACTGACCCGGACCAAGGTGATCGGGCTGGAACGCGACGGCGAGAAGGTCGTCGGCGCGCGGGTCGAAGACCTGGAAACCGGTCTGACACACACCATTCGGGCCCGCACCGTGATCAGCGCGACCGGCGTCTGGACCGACGACATGATCAAGATGACCGGCGTGGACTTCCCGTTCCACGTCCAGATGTCGAAGGGCGTGCACATCCTCGTGCCGCGCGACCGGCTGAACCTGCACACCGGCATGATCATGCGCACCGAGAAGTCGGTCCTGTTCGTCATCCCGTGGGCCGAACACTGGATCATCGGCACCACCGACACCGAATGGGCGCTGGACAAGAACCACCCGACGGCCACCGCCGCCGACGTGCAATACATCCTCGACCACGTCAACGCGCTGCTGCGTGAGCCGCTGACCAGGGCAGACATCGTCGGCACCTACGCGGGCCTTCGGCCGCTGATGACCGGCGCCACGAAGGAGACCGCGAAGCTCTCGCGCGAACACGCCGTCGCCGAACCCGCGCCGGGCCTGTTCGTGATCGCGGGCGGCAAGTACACGACCTACCGGGTGATGGCCGCCGATGTCGTCGACGCCGCCGCCGCGCGCCTCGGCGGGGAGATCCCCGCCTCCGCTACCGCGCAGTTGCCGATCGTCGGCGCGGCAGGCTACTTCGACATGCTCGCCGAGGTGACCGACCTGTCGGTGTCACAGCGACTGCCCGTCGACGTGATCGAGCACCTGCTGGGCCGCTACGGCTCCCTGAGCACCGATATCTTCGGCCTCATCGCCGCCGACCCCGCCCTGCGCCACCCGATTCCGGGCGCCTCGGACTACATCGCCGCCGAGATCGTCTACGCCGTCACCCACGAGGGCGCCCTGCATCTCGACGACATCCTCACCCGCCGCACCCGGATCTCGATCGAAGTTCCCGATCGCGGTCTCGCCGCCGCACCGGAAGTCGCCCGCCTGATCGCACCGCTGCTCGGCTGGAACGAGGAGACCACCAACGCCGAGATCAACCGCTACTACGACCGGGTCCACGCGGAGCTGGCCGCCAACGAAGCGGGCGACGACGCCGCCGCCAACGCCGCCAGACTGGTCGCAGCCCGCTGAAACTCCGCCGACAGCACCGCGGCACCGCAGCCCTCGCACGCGCGAAGGAGTGCGTCACCGCGGTGCTGTGGCGCATCGGCCAGGCGAACGTAGTCGCCGATCCTCGACCTCCGTGCCGCGTGGTGGCTAGCGTGGGCACATGGAATCGCGAATCACCCCCCGACGAACCCCGGCGCTGTCGTGAGCCGGGGCACCATCCTGATCACCGGCGCCAGCTCCGGGCTCGGCGCCGAGATGGCGCGCCAGTTCGCCGCGCTCGGGTACGACCTGGGCCTGTGTGCTCGCCGGACCGAGCGTCTCGACGAACTGCGTACGCAGATCCTCGCCGAGCACCCCGGCCGTGTCGTGTCGGTGAAGCAACTCGATGTCACCGATGACACGGCGGTGTTCACCGTCTTCGACGAGTTCGCCGAGGAATTCGGCACCGTCGACCGCGTGATCGTCAACGCGGGCCTGGGTAAGGGCGCGCCGCTGGGCACCGGTCATCACAAGGCCAATCGCGAGACCGCGGTGGTGAACTTCCTTGCCGCCCTGGCCCAGAGCGAGGCGGCGTTGAAGATCTTCCGCGCGCAGGGTCGCGGTCACCTGGTGATGATCTCCTCGATCTCCGGCCTGCGCGGCATGCCCAAGACGCTCACCACCTACGCGGCCACCAAAGCGGGCGTCGCGGCGCTGGCCGAAGGCGTTCGCGCGGAGGCGATTCCAGGCGTGGACGTCTCGGTGATCTATCCCGGCTACATCCGCTCGGAGATGAACGATCGCGTCAAGCATCAGCCGAAGTTCATGGTGGACACCGAAACCGGCGTGCACGCCATGGTCGCCGCGATCGAGAAGCGCCGGGCCAACGCCTATGTGCCCGGCTGGCCGTGGGTGCCGCTGGGCTTCGCGCTGCGGGTCCTGCCGCTGCCGGTTGTCCGAAGATTGATCTGAAACCAGCCCCGCACCCCCGACCTCGAGGAGGGCCGCCGCGCAGCGGCGGGTTCGCGGCCGTCCCGTCGATCAGGCGCCGTTGCGTAGGCGACGAAGGAGCAAGCAACCGGGGCGGCTGGGCCCGGCCCCACGGGGCGCGGACACCACGGCGCCCC
>NZ_JBSGWE010000003.1:201515-238193 GCF_053608825.1 Nocardia sp. NPDC055002 | reverse complement strand
CGGCCCGGCGAGCGGGCGGGGGGGGGTGGGGGCCGACGGAGCAAGCAACGGTGCCTGATCGACGGGACACAAGGGGCCGCGAACTCGAGCGCGCCAGCGCTCCAAAATTACTGCCTGGGCAGCAGGTGCTTGCCGTCCTTGTCCGTGGACAGCGCCAGCGAGCTGATGTACTGGATCTCGCCCTCGGGACCCGGCACCGCCGAGGCGATCATGTCCGGGCGCTCGAAGTCCATGCCGGTGACGTGGCACGTGAGCAGGTCGCCCGACGGGTTGCCGTGTTCGTCGAACATCGGCGCCTCGATGCCGTCGTCGGCGCGTCGCAGGTAGTACTTGCCCTTGGTGGCGATCGCGGTGAGGGGGGTCGCGATGAAGGCGACCAGCACCGCGACCAGCGGCGAGTACGGCTTCAGCAGCGCACCGAACAGGCCGAAGAAGGTCATGATCGACAGCACCGCCGACAGCCCGAAGCCGACCAGACCCACCGGGTTGAAGTCGTAGAGCATGCCGCGCCGGAACTCCGGCACCTTCGGCGAGATCTTCAGCACGTACTTGTTCACCGCGATATCGGTGGCCACGGTGACGATCCAGGCGATGCCGCAGTTGGCGTAGAAGCCGAGGATGTTGTTGAGGAAGTCGAACATGTTCGCTTCCATCAGCACCAGCGCCACACCGAGGTTGACCACCAGGAACACCAGGCGGCCCGGGTAGGTCTTGGTGACGCGGGTGTAGGAGTTGGTCCAGGCCAGCGAGCCCGAGTAGGCGTTGGTCACGTTGATCTTGACCTGGCTGATGACCACCAGCACCACGGCCAGCGTCATGGCCAGCCACCCCGGCACCATGTCCTTGTAGATCTCCAGGAACTGGTGCACCGGCTGGTTGGCGATGCCCTGCGCGGCGGGCAGGTTCGCGATCAGGTACACCGCGAGGAACAGGCCGACGACCTGCTTGGCCGCGCCGAACAGCACCCAGCCGGGACCGGCGAGCAGCATCCAGCCCCACCACTTGGCCCGGTTCTGCGGAGTACGCGGCGGCATGAAGCGCAGGTAGTCGATCTGCTCGGCGATCTGGGCGATCAGCGACAGGCACACACCGGCGGCCAGCAGCGCGCCCGACACGCTCACGCCCTCACCGTTCTCGCCGCCGTAGGCGAAGAACGAACCCACCGAATCGGGGTGGCGCACCAGCAGGAAGCCGAACGGCGCCACCATCAGCAGCAGCCACAGGGGCGTGGTCCACACCTGGAGTTTGGCCAGGGTGTTCATCCCGTAGATGACCAGCGGGAAGATGATGATCGTGGAGGCGAGATAGCCGAGCCACAGCGGAATTCCGAGGCCTAATAACAGGCCCTGCGCCATGATCGAACCTTCGAGCGCGAAGAAGATGAAAGTGAACGACGCGAACACGATATTGGTGATCACGGAGCCGTAGTAGCCGAATCCGCTGCCGCGCGTGATCAGGTCGAGATCGATGTTGTAGCGCGCCGCGTAATAGGCGAGCGGAAATCCGGTGAGCATCACGACCACGGCGAAGATACCGATGCCGATCAGGGCGTTTCCGGTGCCGTGGGCGATGCCGATATTCGCGCCGATCGCGAAATCGGCGAGGTAGGCGATGCCGCCGAGTGCGGAGATGCCGACGACGGCGGGGCTCCATTTGCGGTAGCTCCGCGGGGCGAAACGCAGCGTGTAGTCCTCGAGTGTTTCTTTGGCGGCAGTATCTGCTCCGGCCATTTCCCTCTCTCCTTCATCCGCTGCCGCACGTAACCGGCGACTCACAGACGGTCCTGCATAGATGTAGACGCGAATTTTCCGATCCGTTACGCCGCTGTTACGCGGGCAGATGGTGACCGGGGTCACCGAAACGGCTCCGCAAAAACAAGCACGCGTGTATGTTTTTGGACGGAGCGAGCGTCAGGAGACGACAGTGTTCGAATGGTCCGAGACCGATCTGATGATCCGCGACGCCGTGCGGGCGTTCATCGACAAGGAGGTCCGGCCGAACCTCGATGCCCTCGACAGCGGTGAGATGCTGCCGTATCCGATCCTGCGCAAGCTGTTCAGCCAGTTCGGGATCGATGCGATGGGCGAGGACGCCGTCGCGAAGATGCTCGCCAAGGAAGCGGCGGGTCCGAGCGAAGGTGGCAAGAAGCCGGGCAGCCCGTTCGGCGATCAGCAGTCGATGATGGCGGTGCTGATCAGTGAATTGTCCGGCGTCTGTATGGGTCTGGTGTCCGCCCTCGGCGTGAGCATCGGTCTCGGCGCCACCACCATCATGTCGCGGGGCACCCTCGCGCAGAAGCAGCGCTGGCTGGCCGACATCGTCACCCTGCGCAAGGTGGCGTCCTGGGCGATCACCGAACCCGATTCCGGCTCGGACGCGTTCGGCGGCATGAAGACTCGCGTCGAACGCGACGGCGAGGACTACATCCTCAACGGCCAGAAGACCTTCATCACCAACGGTCCGTGCGCCGACGTGATGATCGTCTACGCCAAGCTCGACGAGGGTGACGGCGCCGGCAAACGCGACCGCAAGGTGCTCACGTTCGTGCTCGACAAGGGCATGGAAGGCCTCACCCAGGGCAAGCCGTTCAAGAAGATGGGCCTGCACTCCTCACCCACCGGCGAGTTGTTCTTCGACAATGTCCGGCTCGGCAAGGATCGGTTGCTCGGCGAGACCGAGGAACACCAGGGCGGTGACGGAAGAGAAAGCGCCAGAGCCAGTTTCACCGCCGAGCGGATCGGCGTCGGGTTCATGGCGCTGGGCGTGATCGACGAATGTCACCGGCTCTGTGTCGATTACGCGCGCCATCGCACGCTGTGGGGGCAGGAGATCGGGCGCTTCCAGCTGATCCAGCTCAAGCTGGCCAAGATGGAAGTGGCGCGAATCAATGTGCAGAACATGGTGTTCAACGTGCTCGAGCGCGCTCGCGCGGGCAAGCCGCCGAGCCTGGCCGAGGCCTCGGCGATGAAGCTGTACTGCTCCGAGGCCGCCACCGAGGTGGCGATGGAGGCGGTGCAGTTGTTCGGCGGCAACGGCTATATGAGCGAATACCGGGTCGAGCAGCTGGCCCGTGACGCGAAGTCGCTGATGATCTACGCGGGCAGCAACGAGATCCAGGTGACCCACATCGCCAAGGGTCTGCTCGGAAAGTGAACCGGCCCCGGCCGCGAACAGTGTTGTCGCGGCCGGGATCTCGTCACACGGCGCGCAGGTGTCCGCGGCTGGCGTAGATGTGCTCGGCGATCAGCGTGGCGATCCGGTCCGGCGCCTCCAGCATCGGCACATGCCCCACTCCGTGCACCAGGATGCGATCCGCCGACTCGGGCAGTTCGCGCAGGTAGCGGGTGGCGTACACGCTGTTGGGGATGATCCGGTCGTATTCGGCGAGCAGCATCCGCACCGGGGTGCTCAGCTCACCCAGGTCGTCCATGCCCGGCGCCCGCAGGCTGCCGAGGATCAGCGGGATCATCGCGTCACAGTGCAGGACCGCGGTGAGCGTGGTCGCGAGGTCGCGGCGGGCGACGGCGCCGGTGTGCTTGGTGACCAGCATCGCGGCCACCTGCTGCACGAGGGGGTTGTTGATCGCCACACCGCCGAGGCGCTTGCCGATTTCGATGAAGGGAATCATCGACGCGAACTTGATGCCGACCCTGACCTGGCTCAGCGACGGCGACGCCCAACCCCCCGCCGCGGCGATCGTGGTGAGCGTGCGTGCCCTGCCGCGCCGGGCCAGCTCGAGTCCCACCCAGCCGCCTAGTGAATTGCCCGCGATGTGACAGGTGCGCCAGCCCAGCTCGTCGAGCTGGTCCTCGATCTGATCGGCCAGGGCATACACATCCAGTGCCCAGCCCTCGACCTTCGGGCCACCCCAGTGCCCGGCGAACGCCGGCGCGTACACCTCGCAATGGGCAGACATTCGCTGTGCGACCTGCTCCCAGCAATGTGGTGAGAGCAGGAACCCGTGCAACAACAAGACCGGGTCGCCTGACCCGATATGCAACGCCGCGACGGGCGTGGGGCGGGCGGTGGACTTGGCGGTGCGTGACGTCATCGTCATCACCCCTTCCTGGACGACGGTGTCCGGGGGAGCATCCCTGCCTGCATTGTACGGTCGTACGGTGCCGATAATCCTCTCGACTGTGAACGTTAACGGGGTCCGTGCCGCTTCGACCAAGGGCATGTTGGCCTGGTTGGCGGCGACCGAAGCCGACATCGTCTGCCTGCAGGAGACCAGAGCGACCGACGAGCAGACCGCGGCGGCGCTGGCCCCCGCACTCGACGCGGGTTGGGTGCTCTCACATGCCGAGCCCGAATCCAAGGGCCGCGCGGGCGTGGGGATTCTTTCGCGGCGCGCACCCGATGCCGTGCGCGTCGGATTCGGCAGCACCGAGTTCGCGGCGTCGGGCCGCTATATCGAGGCCGATTTCGACGACGTCACCGCGGCGAGCGTCTACGTGCACTCAGGCGAGGAGAACACCCCCAAGCAGGACGAGAAGTACCGGTTCATGGCCGAGCTCGGCGCGTACCTGAAGTCGCGCACCGGCGAGTTCGTGGTGAGCGGCGACTGGAACATCGCCCCCGCCGAGGTCGACCTGAAGAACTGGAAGGGCAACCAGAAGTCGGCGGGCTTCCTGCCCGAGGAGCGCGCCTGGATCGCCGAACTGCTCGCCGCGGGCTACGTCGACGTGGTGCGCGCCCTGCATCCCGACGTCGCGGGCCCCTACAGCTGGTGGTCCTACCGCGGCCGCGCCTTCGACAACGACTCCGGCTGGCGCATCGATTACCAGCTGGCCCTCGGTGAGCTGACCGGTCGCGCCAAGCAGGCCGTCGTCGAACGGGCTGACGCCTACGACCAGCGGTGGTCCGACCACGCGCCCGTTACTGTCCAGTACCGATGAAACTCTCACGCAAGACTCTCAGCCTGCTCGGTGGACTCGTCCTCGTTCTGGCGGCCATCGGCCTCACCGTGTTCGGTGGTCGCGGCAGCGACAGCACCACCGTCACGTCGACCACGCGTGCCGTCGCCGGGATCACCACCACCGCGTCCGCGCCGAAGCCTGGTCCGCCCGCCGGGAATTCGTCGGCCTCGCCGGCCACCAAGACCGCGGGTGTGCCCGACCGTGCCTATGTCACCCTCGTCGAGATCGACGCGGGGCGCTGGCCCGGTTCGGCCAACGCGCAGGGCACCAAGGGCGGCGAGCAGTTCATGAACCGGGGAACCAAACTGCCGCCCAAGGATTCGGCGGGCAATCCGGTGAAGTACCAGGAGTGGGATGTGAATCCCAAGCAGCGCAATCGCGGTCGCGACGCCGAACGCATCGTCACCGGCAGCGACGGTTCGGCCTGGTACACCGGCGACCACTACGAAACCTTCACGAGGATGCGCTGATGACTCCGCGAATGACGCTGTCGCAGTTCCTTGCTCGCCCCACCCCCGAAGCGCCGGCCGCGACCACGCCGCCGGTGCTCGGTGCGCTGCCGGTGGACGCCAACCAGTTCAGCGGCGTCCGCTACGACGCCCCCGCCGACTACCGCGTGCGCGAACTGCGCGGCACCAAGATGCGCACCATGGCAGAGCTGTTCGACGAGTTCGCCGCCGCCTTCCAGTTCCCGTACTACTTCGGCGCCAACAAGGACGCCTTCGACGAATGCCTGCGCGACCTCGACGATTTCGTGGGCGACGCCCCGGGCTATGTCGCGGTGATCCGTACCGCTGACGACATGCTCGGCGAGCAACCCGCCGAACGCGCCTGGTTCGACGCCACCATGCGCGACTGCGCCGCCTATTGGGCGCGCCGCGATGTCGTGTTCCGCGTGGTTCTGCAAGGCGACGCGGACACCTTCGGCGCGGTCGGACTGACCGACTGACGCGAATCCGCGTCCACGGTGGACGGCTGTCCGCTGGATCGGCGCACCGGTGCCCGGGTTTCGATGCCACTGCTATTGGTGTCTGTCACAGTCTGATCAGTCCGCTTACTGTCTTCGCCGTGCGGCCACCCGAGGCTGCCGGCTAGGAGAACCTGATGAAGCGAATACTGTTGAGCGCGAGTATTTTCGGCACGATCATCGCGGCGGCCACCGGTCCGGCGACAGCTGATGCCGTGGCGGGCGCCGACACCGCGCAGGCGAAGATTCAGCTGGTCGCCGAGGCGTCCCCGGGATCGAGCGACCTGGTCGGTAACCTGCTGCGCGCGCTGTCGAGCGGTTCCGCCGCGGAATGCGACGGCGTCATGCTCGATGTGTGCGTGCCCCTTCCGTCCCAGCCTGCCAACGGTGCGCAGATCGCGGACAGCGGTTCCGGTACCGGCTCGGTGCAAAACGTGGACATCCAGTTCTGGCGCCTGATCGGCTGGCTGAGCAACGGGTCGTCGGAGCCGTGCACCGGCGCGTGCTTCCCCCTGTAGCGGGATCGTTCAGCGGTAACGACTGGCGAGGTCGTCGCCGAGCAGGACGAAAACGTCGGTGATCTGGTCGATCAGTTCCTCGCGGGTGAGATCGAGGTCGCCCGCGAGCCAGGTCGTGAGGGTCTGGGTCAGGCCGCCGACCAGGTAGATCGCCCGGAAGTCGACCAGATTCTGTGGGACGTCGCCGCCGTAGAAGCCGGTGCCCTCGGCGGCGACCAGCCGGGCGAACGCCCGCACCGTCCTGGCGGTACGGGCGCGAAGCTCCGGGGTGGCCATTCCGGCGATCAGCGCGGCCCTGGCCTTGCGCGGGTCGTCGGTGAGCACCGAGATGCCCGCGTCGATCGCGGCGTGGGCCTGGACGCGGCTGTCGGCGGGCGCGGTGGCCAGTGCGGTCGCGATCGCCGCGGTGAGTTCGTCGGCGATGCGGTCGAGCAGGGCTTCCAGGACGTCGTCGCGCTTGTCGAAACTCTCGTAGTAGTACCGCTCGTTCAGGCCCGCGCGCGCACAGAGGCCGGCGACGGTGAGTTTGGCATCGGCGGCGACCAGATCCAGTGCCGCGTCCAGTAGTGCGGTCCGCCGCTGGGATTGCCGATCCTGCGCCGAAACGCCGCCGTATGTCCGTTGTGCTGCCACAGCGTCCATTGTGCGTGCTGCCGTCCTCTCGCGTTGTTTTGGTAGAGACTCTTGCCAGAATATCAATTCTGGAGGATTCTATTGCCAGATGCACTCGACGAGGAGGCGCAACATGGCCACACGGCAGGGCGAACCCGGATATTTCGCCGACGATTCGATGATCCGGCGGGTGATGAGCAAGCGCGCGGTCGGTCTCACCTACGGCGTGCGGGCGCTGGTGATCGGCGCGGTGCATCCGCTGCTGTTCGTCGGCACCAGTGAACACACCGCGCATCGGGAAACCCCCTACACCCGCCTGGCCATCACCGGAGCCCTGTTCGAAGCGGTGTTCCTCGGCAGCTTGGCCGAGGCCGATCGCGCGCTGGCCTTCACCCGGCGCAAGCACGACGCGGTGGTCGGCACCCTGCCCGAAGACGCGGGCGCCCACCATCCGGCCGGCACCGCCTACGCGGCCCACGACCCGCACCTGATGTTCATGACCATGGCCTTCACCTTCGATTCGGCCGAGGTGATGTACGACCGCCTCGTCCGCGAACTCACGGCCACCGAGCGCGAAGACCTCTACCAGGACTACGTCCGGTGGGGCGAACTGTTCGGCATGCCGCGCGACGCCGCACCCGCCGACTACCCGGCCTTCCGTCGCTACTTCGACAGCTATCTGAACTCGACCGAACTGTTCCTCACCGATGAGGCCGAACTGGTCGGCTCCTATCTCGCGGGCCACCGCAAGGCGTACCGGCTGCGCCCACCGGCCGAACAGGTCGGGACCGCGCTGTATCTGCTGGTCCAGGGCAGTCTTCCGCCGCGGATCCGGCAGATGTACGGCATCGAGTGGGGGATCTCCGACGAACTGGCCCACCGCGCGCTGTGCCGCAGCATCCGCACCGCCCATGTCGTCCCGCCGCTGGCGCCCCGGGTTCTGGCGGGCACGCTCGCCGGGCCGAGCGCCCCGTCCTATCAGCTACTCGCCCGTCGCGAACAGCGCATGGTCAAGACGGGCCACCCGAGCATGCCCGGTGTCGATCCGCGCAACTGGGTGCAGCGAAATTCCGCTTGAGTGCCATGGAAAGATCGGGGGCATGTCCAGTCCTGCCCCGGCCGAGACGGCCGAACGTAAGCAGCGGGTGCTGTCGGGCATCCAGCCCACCAGCGACTCCTTCCACCTCGGCAACTACCTGGGTGCGCTGCAGTACTGGGTGACGATGCAGGACGAGTACGACGCGCTGTACTTCATTCCGGATATGCACGCGATCACCGTCAGCCAGGACCCCAAGGCGCTGCGGGCGCGCACCAAGTCCGCCGCCGCCCAGCTGCTCGCGCTCGGCATCGACCCCGCCAAGTCCACGCTGTTCGTGCAGAGTCAGGTGCCCGAGCACGCCGAGCTGTCATGGGTGCTGAGCTGCATCACCGGTTTCGGTGAAGCGGGCCGGATGACCCAGTTCAAGGACAAGTCGGTCAAGCAGGGCGCCGAGAACGCGACCGTCGGCCTGTTCACCTACCCGGTGCTGATGGCCGCCGACATCCTGCTCTACCGCCCGCACCAGGTGCCGGTCGGCGAGGACCAGCGTCAGCACCTCGAGTTGACCCGGAACCTCGCCCAGCGCTTCAACACTCGCTACAAGAAGACCTTCGTCGTGCCGGAACCGCACATCGTCAAGGGCACCGCGAAGATCTTCGATCTGCAGGACCCGACATCGAAGATGAGCAAGTCGGCCTCCAGCGACGCCGGGCTGATCAACCTGCTCGACGACCCGAAGGTCACCGCCAAGCGGGTGCGTTCGGCGGTCACCGACACCGGGCGCGAGATCCGCTACGACCCGGAGAACAAGGCGGGCGTGAGCAACCTGCTGGTGATCCTGAGCTCGCTGCGCGAAACCCCGATCGTCGACCTCGAGGTGAATTTCGAGGGTAAGGGCTACGGTGATCTCAAGGCCGAGGTGGCCGACGCGCTGGTCGAATTCGTGACACCCGTGCAGAAGAAGGTGCAGGAATACCTGTCCGATCAGGCAGAACTGGACCGGATTCTGGCCGCGGGTGCCGAGCGGGCGCGTGAGATCGCAGGCAACACACTTGCTCAGGTGTACGACCGGGTTGGCTTCCTCGCTCGCTGACCCGTTGCGCACCTGAGGTTTTCGCTGAAGGGGCGCGTGTCATGCAGTTGATCGACAACATCTCGACAGCCGTCGAGAAGCAGATCGGGCGCAGGCCCTGGCTGGATCATCTGGTCAGGGCCGGTGGGCGGTTCCAGAGCCAGCGCGGCGACTTCTTCGCGGCGGGCATCACGTATTTCACTGTGCTGTCGCTGTTTCCGCTGCTGATGGTGGCCTTCTCGGTGGCCGGTTTCATTCTGGCCGGACACCCCGACCTGCTGACCGAGTTGCAGGACAAGGTCGTCGAGAAGATTCCCAGCTCCTTCGGCACCCAGATCAACGACCTCATCGAACAGGCGATCAATTCCCGCGGCACGGTCGGCGTCATCGGCTTGCTGGTCGGGCTCTATACCGGGCTCGGCTGGATCGCCAACCTGCGGGCCGCGCTCACCGAGCAGTGGGCCAGTCACAGCCCCGACAAGCCGTGGTGGCTGGCCAAACTGTCGGATATCGGTGCGTTGATCGGTCTCGGCTTGGCCTTCGTGGTGTCGCTCGGTTTGTCGGCGGTCTCGGCGAGCGGGTTGGGCAAGGGGGTGCTCGAGCTGCTGGGGGCGGATCATCTGCCCGGGGCGGGTCTGGTGTTGCGGCTGGTTTCCATCGCGCTCGGATTGCTCGCGTCGTGGGCGGTGTTCGCGTGGATGATCGCGCGGCTGCCGCGCGAGCCGGTGTCGTTGCGCAGCGCGGCGCGGGCGGCGGTGCTGGCGGCGGTGGCCTTCGAGATCTTCAAGATCATCGCTGCGATCTATCTGCGGGCGGTGCTGTCCAGCCCGGTGGGGGCGACGTTCGGGTCGATCATCGGCCTGATGGTCTTCAGCTACATGTCCTATCGGATCCTGCTGTTCGCGACGGCGTGGGCGGCGACGTCGTCGGACAACGAGCGTGCTGCCACGGTCGAGCCGCCGGACGCGGTGGTCATCCGGCCGCGGGTGGTCGAGCACGGGATGTCGACCGGCGCCGGCGCCGCCTACTTCGGGGCGGGAGCTGTGGCGGCGCTCGCCTTGATGCTGGCCGGTAAACGGCGGTAGCGCCCGGCGTTCGGTGTCAGCGCCTGCGCCGGAAAGCCCTGCGGGCCCAGAGCAGCAGCACGAGGATCAGCACCGGGCCGCCGATCAGGGTGGCGATGCGAGCGCCCTGGTGTGCCGGTCGGACCGGGTCGGCCTGGGTACCGTCGGCGCGCGGTGGGGGTGACGCCAGGGGGACGCTGGGTTGCACTGCCTCGCTGCCTGATTCGGGCAGCTTGCCGATCCTGGCGTCGGTGTCGAGGGCGAAACCGTAGTCCAGCAGTCGTGCGGCCTGCTCCCAGGGCCGGATCGGGCGCACGTCGGCCTTGAGCAGGGTGACGACCAGGCGATGGCCGTCGCGTTCGGCGGCGGCGACGAAGGTTTGACGGGCGTCGTCGGTGAAACCGGTCTTGCCGCCGATCGCGCCCGCGTAGTTGTAGAGCAGCTGGTTGTCGTTGGCGATCGGGAAGCCGGGGTGGTCTGCTTTGTCAAAGTTGTCGTCGGGGATCTTGGGGTCGGCAGGGAATCCTGGGAAGTCCACCTGCTCGGTGTGGATCAGTTCGGCGAACAGCGGGATGTTCATCGCCTCGCGGAACAGCACCGACAGGTCGTAGGCCGAGGTACTCATGCCGGGTCCGTCGAGGCCGGACGGGGTTGCGGCGCGAGTGTCCAGCGCGCGCAACGACTTCGCCACCTCGTTCATCTTCGCCACGGCCGCCTTGTCGCCGCCGAGCTGGGTGGCGATGGCGTGCGCGGCGTCGTTGCCCGAGCACATGATCAGGGCCTGCATGAGCTGGCGGTTGGTGTAGCGGCCACCGGGTCCGATGCCGACCCTGGTGCCGTCGACATCGGCGTCGGCCTGGGTGCCGACCACGACCTTGTCCAGATCCAGACTGCGCAGCGCGACGATGGCCAGGGCGATTTTGATGGTGCTGGCGGGGCGGTAGCGGCCGTGCGGATCCTTGGCGGCGAGCACGCGACCGGTGTCGAGGTCGGAGACCATCCACGCGGTCGCCGAGATCTCGGCGGGCACCGGGGGTGCGCCGTCGGGCACGATCACGCCGCAATCGCCCATCCGCTGACCGCCGATGGCGGGGGAGGGGACGGGGAGCTGGGTCGGTGTCGGCTCGCCGGGCGCAGGCACCTCCGAGGTGTCGATCGGCGCGGGCGGCTGCGTCTTCTGTGGGCAGTCGTCGGTGTTCGGCGTGGTGAACGGGGGTGTGGTGGTCGTACTCGAGCCGCCGACCGGTGGCCCGTCGGTGGCGGGGACGGCGAAGGCGGGAGCGCCTGCGAGTGCGGTGACGGTGACGGCAGCACCGAGAAGGCATGCGGCGCGCAGGCCGACTTCACGAATCCTCATCGCCTCGCAGCCTAATAGTCGCTGCTGTGACGCGTTAGCCGGTCCACGAGCTGACAGGTCCGGACTGGGCAGAGTATTGACATGAACTCTCAAATGAGAGTTACTATTAAAAAGTAGTAGCTATCATTTTGGAGGAGATATGCGGACGGAAGACACCCGCCGCTGGCTCGCGCTCGGCGCGCTTGCCGTGGCGATGCTCACCATCGGACTCGACGTCACCGTGCTCACGGTCGCCATCCCGACGCTCGCGGTGGACCTGGATGCGAATACCGCTGCGCTGCAATGGTTCAGCAGCGCTTACACGCTGGCACTGGCCGCGCTGATGCTGCCCGCGGGCGCGCTCGGCGACCGGTACGGACGCAAGAAGATCCTGCTGGCCGCGCTGGTGCTGTTCGGTGTGGCCTCCGTGGGCTGCGCGTTCGCTACGTCCGCCGGCCAGCTGATCGTGGCGCGGGTGGTGCTCGGCGTCGCCGCCGCCGCGCTGGTGCCGCTGTCGATGTCGGTGCTGCCGGTGCTGTTCACCGAGCCCGCCGAGCGGCAACGCGCGCTGACGATCTGGGTCACCTCGACCGCCATCGGCCTGCCGCTGGGCCCGATCCTCGGCGGCTGGCTGCTGCAGCACTTCTGGTGGGGTTCGGTGTTCCTGATCAATGTGCCGCTGGTCGTCATCGGAGCGTTGGCCGTGGCCACACTGGTGCCGGAATCGCGCAGTGACAGCGTTTTTCGCGTCGATCTCCTCGGCGCGCTGCTCTCGGCGGCGGGCATGCTCGGGCTGACCTACGGTTTCATCCGGATCGGCGAACGCGGCTGGGGCGACCTGCTCGGCTGGCTCGTCGTCGCGGCCGGGGCGGCGACGCTGGCCGTGTTCCTGTGGTGGCAGCGCCGTACCGAGCATCCGCTGATCGACCTCGCGCTGTTCGCCGCACCCGGCTTCCGCTGGGGCACCGCGATCTCGATCCTGGTCAGCTTCGCCATGTTCGGGATGTTCTTCACCGTCCCGCAGTACTTCCAGGCCGTGCTCGGCGTCGACGCGCTCGGCAGCGGGCTGCGGCTGCTGCCCTTGATCGGTGGGCTCGTGATCGGCAGCAGACTGGTCGACGTGGCGCTGCCCCGGCTGGGCGTGCGGGTGGTGATCACCGCCGGACTGCTCGTGCTCGCGAGTGGCCTCGGACTGGGCGCGTTCACCACGGTCGAGAGCGGCTACTGGCTCACGGCGCTGTGGACGACGGTGCTCGGCGCCGGGATGGGCATGGTGATGCCCGCCGCGGTCGGTCTGGCGATGGGCGAGCTGACCGCGCAACGCTCGGGCTCGGGTTCGGCACTGCTGCAAGCACTTCGGCAGGCGGGCGGCACCATCGGCGTCGCGGTGCTCGGCACGGTGCTGGCCACCCGGTACCGGGCCGACCTCGGCGCGCTCGACCGCGCGCCGATCTCCGACGGTGTCAACGCGGGTGTGGCGGTCGCGCGGGAGACCGGTGATCCGGCGATGCTGGCGCAGGTCCAGCAGGCCTTCGTGGCGGGCATGGACACCATGCTCGGGCTGTGCGCGGCGGTGTGCCTGATCGCCGGACTCGGCACCGCGCTGTGGCTACGGCAACAGACGGCACCGGCGACCGACGCGGATGCGGCAGAATCGATCCATGTCGGTTGAGATGTCGCTGCGCGAGCGGAAGAAGGAGCGGACCCGCCGAACCATCAGGGTCGAGGCGTTCCGGCTGTTCCGGGAACAGGGCTACACCGAGACCACGGTGGAGCAGATCGCGGCGGCGGCCGAGGTATCCCCGAGCACCTTCTTCCGCTACTTCCCCACCAAGGAACAGCTGGTCATCGCCGACGACCAGGATGCGGTGATGATCGAGGAGATGGCCTCGCTCCCGCGCGGCCTGAACCCGGTCACCGCCATCCGCAACGCGACCATGGCCGTGTTCGGCCGGATGTCGCCCGCCGATCTCGCCTTCGAACAGGAACGCCAGGCGTTGCTGTTCCATGTGCCGGAACTGCGCTCGGCCATCGGTTTGGAATTTCTGCGCAGTATCGAACTCGCCGCCCAGATGCTGGCCGACTACACCGGCCGGTCCGCCGACGACTTCGAGGTGCGGGTGGCCGCGGGCGCGATGATCGGCTCCATGCTCGCCATCGCGCCCGCCACCCCGATGAACGTCACCAACGTCAGTGACGCGCTGGCATTCCTGCAAGCAGGGCTGCCGTTCGGGGAGAAGGCCTGATCACTCCGGCTTGCCGTGCTGCACGGGGCAGCCGTGTGCCAGCGGGCCCAGCAGCTTGTTGTTGTCGTAGAAGTGCTCCAGCTCGAGGATGCGCAGGTCCTCACTGACGCGGGCGATGGTCACACCGAACATCTCGATCTGCTCACCGGTGGGCTGGTGGCCCTTGTACTCGCCCTCGAACTTGCCCCAGTGCCGCCAGCGGAAGCTCACCGACGGCGGGCCCGACAGCACTTCCTGGACCTCCCAGAAGAAGCCGCCGGGGAACGCGGTGTGGAAGATGTGGTGCGAGGAATCGAAGGTCTCGTTCTCGGCGTCGTAGTAGGGGTTGTCGCCGATCAGGATGTTGTAGCTGCCGATACGAGCGAACTCCTCGGCGTCCTGCCACGTTCCGCCGTTGACCCGGCCGCGATACTGGTCGGCCACCACCGACAGCCACGTCGCGGGGTCGGCCTTGTGCGAGACCTCCATCTCGAAGACCTTCACCAGGTCCTCGACGATCGCCTCGAGCGAACCGGGCGCGTGCTCGACGCTGCGCTCGCGCGGGATCACCTCGTGGCTCAGTTCGTAGTCGGGAACATTGCCGCGCCATTCCTCCGGCGCCGCGGCGGCGATCACGGCTTCCCGGCCCTGTAGCCACAGGGGCGCTTCCGGTTCCGGGTTCTGCTCGGCCTGCGTATCTGTCGCGTCCACAGTCATTTTCGGTCTACCCGACCCTTTCAAAAAGCTCGAAGAACGGGTCGAAGGTAACAGTCGCGCATCGGTCGCGCGTGTCGGGTCCCAACAAGTGAGAAACACGAAAAGTTGAACTGTGTTCTGTAGCAACGTTTTCGGAGATAGCTATGAAACAGCCTGGGTGGGGTGACCGAGCCTGGCCGGCGTCTCGTCATCCATGGTCGCGAAGAATTCGCCGAGCACACCGACGATCTGGTCCACCGAATCCGCACAGAACAGCACCGGCTGGTAATGGGTGATGTCGTAGGCGATGGTGCCCATCTCCGCGACATCGAGCGGACGGAGCCGGGCATGCCGGAATTCGTCGATCTCGCCATAGGACGACAGCAGTCCGGCGCCGTAACAACGGATTTCGTCGTTCTCCCTGACCACGCCGAACTCGAGCGAGAACCAGAAGACGTCGGCGAGGAATTTCAGCGCGCTGTCGGTCTCCAGCCGCGCCACCGCGGCGCCGACCGTCTCGTACAGCGCCGCGAAACGTGGGCTGGCGATCTGGTTGGCGTGGCCGATGATCTCGTGGATCGCGTCGGGTTCCGGGGTGTACAGCGGGGCGGAATGATGGCGGATGTACTGGGTGGAGTGGAAGGTGCGCTCGGCGAAGGAACCGAAGAATTCGCGCAGCGGAACGAGGCCGGCGGCGGGCACGTACCGAAAGCCGGACAGGGGGGTGAGCAGCCGTGACACCTCGTCGAGTTGCGGGATGTGATCGTGCGGGAGAGCGAGGTTGCCTGCTGCCTCCCTGACCTCACGGCAGGCATAGACCTCGTGCTTGCGGGCCAGCTCGGCCGAGGCGATCCGCCACACCCGCTGCTCGTCATCGGTGTAGTCGATGTGGGGTACGGGGGCGCCGGGGGAGTAGTCGAGTGCGAGCGCGGCGATGGCGTTGCGGCGCGCGCGGTAGTGCTCGTCGTGCACGCCGGGGTGGTCATCGCTCAGATGCACCGTCACATCGCCGTCACGCTCGCGCGTCACCGGCGAGTAGAGCTGGGCCTCGGTGAACATGACTCCAGGCAATCACCGCATTCCCGTCGCGACAACAACCACGCCGGCAACTACGCAAACTGCACAGTTGCAGGGGTGGTCGCTGTCGGATTCCGGCGGTGAACTGTGTTTTCTGTGTGCTTGCTGTCCGATGCCGACGGCCGCTGTGTGGACTTGCGAACGCGTGGTTTCGGTAACGACGCGGTGAATTAGCGGACGAGCCGAGCCGCCATCACGCAAGATTGCGATCGTAGAAGAGGAGGATGCGTGCGCAACCTGCGAATAGATCTCGATCAGCGCCTGCTGGCCGCTGCCGCCGACATCATGGGCACCGCCGACAGCAATGCCACCGTCAACGAGGCGCTGCGCCGCATCGTGGTGCACGAACGCCAGCTACGCAATTTGGAACGGCTGATGGCCGATTCGGTTTTCAGCGCGGAGCCCACCTAGCGGGTGGATCCGGGTTCGGGTTTCGTCACCCACGTGGTGGCCGAGGGGTAGCCCGGACTTGTCGGTACCCCCTGCGATCATCGGCAGTCAGTCACCGATCCGCAGGGGGAAACGATGTCGGTTCCGATCGCGAGTTTGCCTGTCGCCCAACGTCCGCGCGAGCGGCTGCTCCTGCTCGGCCCGCACGCGCTCAGCGACGGCGAGCTGCTGGCACTGCTGCTCGGCCAGGGGACTCGCGGCCGATCCGCGTTGGAGGTCGCCGCCCAATTGATCGGCGACTACGGCGGATTGGCCGAACTCTCCGCCGCTCGCCCCGAAGAACTGGCCGCCCGCGCGGGCATCGGCCCGGCCAAAGCCGCCACGGTCGTCGCGGCTTTCCATCTCGGCACCCGCTCACGCACGCCCACCGATTCGCTACCTCAGCTCACCACGCCCGAAGACATCGCGGCAGCGGCGATCCCGCTCTTCGCGGGCGCCCGGGTGGAGCGACTTCTCGTGCTCGTCTGCGACACCCAGAACCGCCTGCGCCACCGGGCTTTCGTCGCCGAGGGCGCCATCGACCACGTAGCCGTCCCCGTCCGGGAAATCCTCAACACCGTCCTGCGCCACGACGGCCGAGCTTTCGCCGTGGTCCACAACCACCCCTCTGGCGATCCCGCCCCCAGCCCCGACGACCGCCGAGCCAGCACCCTGCTCCACCAAGCCGCTCGGACCGTAGGTCTGCGCTACCTCGACCACATCGTGGTCGCGGGCGAAACCTGGTCCACCGCGCCACCTCTGCCTTGACGGCCGGGACGCGCCTCAGCCTGCGAAACCGGTGGTGCGAGCCAGATCCGCGAGCATGGCGTCGAACATGATTTCCGGATCGGCCAGGGGGATCGGATAATTGCCGAACACCTCGAGAGTGACGTGGCCGAACAGCCGGGCCCAGATCTGCACCATCAGGTACGTCACGCCCAGGTCCAGCTTCTCGGCGGGGAACTTCTGTCCCGACTCCGAGAGCATGGCCAGCAGTTCGGTCTGGAAGCCGATGAGGTCCTCGCGCAGCGCGGCCGGGATGGTCTCGCCCGGTGGGGTGGCGATCTCGAAGTTCGCCAGCAGCCTGCCCGCCGCGGCCAGGAAGATCCGGCCGAAGGGTTCGTCGAAGCGGCGCATCATCGGTCGCCCCGAGGTGGGCGAGGCGAACACCAGGGTGAATTCCCGCGGGTTCGCCAGCGCCCAGTGCCGGAATCCCCGGCAGATGGCCAGGAACTGCACCGCGCCGTCGTCGGGCAGCGGCTCGATCTCGGTCGAGAGGAACTCGGCCAGATCGGCGCAGAACTCCACCCGCATCCGCTCGATCAACTCGTCGCGCGAGGAATAGTGCCGGTACAGCGCGGGCGCGGTGACGCCGAGTTCGCGCGCGATCGCCCGCAGGGTGACCGAATCGGGACCTTGCTCGGCCAGCAGCGCCCGCGTGACCCGCCGGATATCGGCGTCGGTCACCACAGGCACACGGCCACGTGCCTTGCCCGTCAAGCGGCCACCCCTTCGGTCATGTGTCGGTTCAAGCGTATTCGACTTCCCACCGCTTGATGCCGTTCAGCCAGCCGCTGCGCAGCCGCACCGGATCGGAGACCTGGCGCAGGTTCGGCATCGCGTCGGCAATGGCATTGAACATCAGGTCGATCTCCAGGCGGGCCAGATTCGCGCCGACACAGTAGTGCGTACCGGTGCCGCCGAAGCCGACGTGCGGGTTGGGAT
Source organism: Nocardia sp. NPDC055002 (assembly GCF_053608825.1). Lineage (NCBI taxonomy): Bacteria > Bacillati > Actinomycetota > Actinomycetes > Mycobacteriales > Nocardiaceae > Nocardia > Nocardia sp. NPDC055002. Next base: position 220,514 of record NZ_JBSGWE010000003.1, on the reverse strand, counting down.
CGCGCAGCACGTCGAACCGGAACGGGTCGGCGAAGGCGTCCTCGTCGAAATTGGCCGAGCTGTAGAACAATCCGATCCGCTGGCCCTTCTTGATCTGCTGCCCGCCCAGTTCCAGGTCACGCGTCGCGGTGCGCTGGAACGCGGTCACCGGCGTCGCCCAGCGCACGATCTCGTCCGGTGCGGTGCGCGGGCGCTGCTGCTTGTAGAGCTCCCACTGGTCCGGGTTGTCGACGAAGGCCTTCATGCCGTGGGTGATCGAGTTGCGGGTGGTCTCGTTGCCCGCCACCGCGAGCAGGATCACGAAGAACGCGAACTCGTCGGAACCGAGGTGCTCGCCGTCGACGTCGGCGTTGACCAGCTGGGTGACGATGTCGGAGGCCGGGCAGCCGCGACGCTGTTCGGCCATGTTCCAGGCGTAGCCCATCACCTCGGCGGTCGCGGTGTGGTGATTGCCCTCGAACTCCGGATCGTCGTAGGAGATCATCTGGTTGGTCCAGTCGAACAGCTTCATGCGGTCCTCCTGCGGCACGCCGATCAGTTCGGCGATGGCCTGCAGCGGCAGCTCACACGCGATCTGCTCGACGAAGTCGCCGCGACCGGACTTCTTGGCCTCCCACACGATCTTCTCGGCCCGCTCGGTGAGCGCGGCCCGCAGGTTCTCCACCGCGCGCGGGGTGAAGCCCTTCGACACGATGCGCCGGATCTTGGTGTGCTGCGGCGGATCCAGGTTCAGCATGAGCATGTTGCCGAGCATGTCGATCTGCTCGCGCGTGGTCTCCTCGTTGAACCGGATGATCGCCGTGTTCTCGTGCGAGGAGAAGTCCTCCGGATTCTTCGAGATCTCCTTGATGTCGGCCAGCTTGGACACCACCCAGTACCCGCCGTCGTCGAACCCGCTGGCGCGGTCGGGCTGCGCGCACCACCAGACCGGCGCGGTGCGTCGCAATTGCGCGAACTCCTCGATCGGCAATCGGCTGGCGAGGAGGTCGGGATCGGTGAAATCGAATCCCGCGGGGATGTTTGTGCTGGTCACGGCAGTCTCCTTCGATCCGGTGCGCGGACTTCGCACCGTGATGTGGAACACGTTCACCACGATGAAACCACGTCGGCACCGTTTATGAACAGTGTTTAGTAATACCTGTTCACAAACTGGTTCGATGGGCTCGGGACGCGTGGTCCGGACCTGGGATCCCCCGATTCGCTGACCACCACCGGCCGTCCTGGGCAAGATGGCGGCGTGGACCTGCCGTTTCTGCGTGCGCACCCGCACCTGCTTCCGACGTTCCTCGCTCACCAGCGGCTGCGCACGACGCCCGTCGCGGGTGGGTCGATCAGCGTCGCCGAGCGGATCGCGCTCGACGATGGGACGCATCTGTTCCTGAAGACCTGGCCCGGTGGGGTGTCCGCCGCACCGACCGCCGAGCGGGCGCCCGCTCCGTCCGGACTCTTCGCGGCGGAAGCGCAGGGGCTGCGCTGGCTGCGAGAGGCCGGTGGTGTCGCGGTGCCGGAGTTGTACGCGCAGACCGATGAACTGCTGTTGATGCAGTGGGTCGACCATGCCGAGCCGACCGCCGTCGCCGCCGAACGATTCGGTGCGGGATTAGCGGTGACCCACAACGCCGGCGCCCCCGAATTCGGCGCTGCCGCCGCGGGTTTCCTCGCCGGTCTGCCCCTCGACAACACCCCCGGCGAGGACTGGCCCACCTGGTACCGCGAACGCCGAATCCTGCCGTACCTGAAGCTCGCCGTCGACGCGGGCGCTCTCGACCCCACCGACGCCACCGACGTCGAATCGATTCACATCGAAGCCCCCGACGAAGCCCCTGCCCGAATCCACGGAGACCTCTGGCCGGGCAACATCCTCTGGGGCCCCTCCGGCACCCCCTGGCTGATCGACCCCGCCGCCCACGGAGGCCACCCCGAAACGGACCTGTCCACCCTGTCCCTCTTCGGTGGCGCCCCCTACCTCCCCCGAATCGTCGCCGCCTACAACGACGTCCACCCCTTGGCCCCCGATTGGCAAACCCGCATCCCCCTCCATCAGCTCCACCTCCTCCTGGCCCACGCCGTCCTCTTCGGTCGTTCCTATCGAACCGCCGTCTTGGACGCGGCTTCCCACTACCGCTAGTGCGTATAACGGGACATGTTGTGTCAGCACGAGGTAGGGGTACTGGTTGTCAATGACGAAGGCCACCAACATCATTCGATGCTGATGGCCTTTGTCGGTCAGGTGTTCAGATCGGCGACGGCTCCTGTCGCCGTATTGCGGGCAGGACTCGGGGTGCCGATCGGGTCGCCCATACCGCGAACCCGATGTAGAGCGCCTGTTCCGGGATTCGCTGCCACAGGGGCGATGCGGGCTCGCCCGCGAACGGGATGTCGTTGAGGGCCGCGTAGATGTTGGCGGGCAGGAGCAGGAGGAACAGCGGCACCAGGGCCCAGCCCGCGATCCACCTCGTGCGGGTGAGGATCAGGCCGAGCGCGGCGAGAAGTTCCAGGACGCCGCTGGCCAGGACCATGAAGCCGGGGAACGGGACGAAGGGCGGGATCATGGCGACCATGTCGGCGTAGTTGGGCATCACGGTGACGCTCGCGGGCATGAAGTGCGCGGTGCCCGTCATTACCAGCATGACGGCCAGCGCGTGGGCGGCGCTGGCGGACCACGAGGCGAATCGGGTCACGCCGAGCGCTCCGAGCGTGCGAAAGACGACGAGCGAGCCGACCAGGGCGACGAGGGTGATCATAAGTACTCCCAGTATGGATACTGACACTATCTACTATGGATAGTAACACTATCCACCCTGTCGTCATTCCCCGCAAGTGCCGACGAACGACAAAGGCCGCCCACACCTTTCGGTGCGGACGGCCTGTGTAGCGAGAGCGGTGTCAGCGGGTGAAGAGCAGGGCCCGCTTGACTTCCTGGATCGCCTTGGTGACCTCGATACCACGAGGGCACGCGTCGGTGCAGTTGAAGGTGGTGCGGCAGCGCCAGACACCTTCGACGTCGTTGAGGATGGGGCCTGGCTATTCGCCACCGCCGATATCCAGTACCCAGACGGTGTCGTTTGTCGGGTAGCCGCGCTCAATAGCGCGCGGTGTCACAGTCGCGGTAGGTGTCGAGAACGCACCACTTGTCGCTCCGTTGCGGGGTTGCTGATCGTTGAATGCGTAGACCACCTTCCCATTGCTGACGAAGACGTGCATAGTGACGTCAGTGCTGCGTGAGCGGTTCACCCATTCTATATCGCCAATTCCAACAGTATTATTTACGCGTTCTGGAGAGGCGTCGCCGGTGAAACTGTACAGTTTATCCCATTCTTCGACGGGCACGCCCGTATTTCGAACGACGTCACCCAGTTTCGAACTGTTATGTGATGCCAGCAGTTGGGAGAATGGTGCATCCCAGCCGGTTGGCTCCGAAGCGACCTCAACTGATTCTCCCGCATTCAACGAATCGCAGCCGGTAAGCGTTGTTGCGCTTGTGACCAGCACAAGCGTGGAAACAGCCATCCACCTCATCGCCATCGCTTTAATCTCCACTCTATGCTCAGGAATTCGGCCTGTTCGGGGAAGGGTTGCTGTTCGGCAAGGGCGTTCCTGGTAAGAAGATTGGATTCCGATCGAATTCTTCGGAAACAACCGAGGAGCCTGGTCTTACATCGCCGGTCCAGGCCAGATTTTGATCGCGATCGATGAGGACCGTATCGCCACCATCTACTGCCTGCTGGACCAACTCCCGCATCTCGGCGGAGCTTGCCTGTGGGTTTGCCGCGCCGATCTTACGTCCGACTTCGTTATTGTGCAGGTCCATCGCTTCGCGAACTGCAGCATTGTCTGCTCGTCCCTCGTGTTTGGTCGCGTATTCTTGGGTCCACTCTGCACCGAACTCCTGGGTCATCATTGCATTCCAGTATGTGTGCCTGTACGCGTCGACATGACTGTCCTGTGTAGCTATGCCGGGGTAAGCTTCCTCGGCGGCTGCCGATGCTTCATCGGAAAGAATGAGAAAACGCGCCTGATCTGCGAGACTGAGATTGTTCAGCATCTCGGCTTCGCTTTGTGTGACATCCTTGGGATCGATTGATCCCAACGTGAGGACTTGGAGCGTCGCGGCCAATGCGCCGTCTGGCCACTTTGTCATACCGGCCGGATCTACGCCTGTCTGGTAGCTGAATTTGATCTGATCTAGCTCGGCGTTCGGTGGAATCGGAACCTCGGAAAAGATTTTGTCGATCGCCGTCCGCGCGTCTTCCGCTGACTGCGCTGCATTGGCAAGCGTCGTCTTCACTGAGACTTCATGCTGCCATGCCAGCTTCCGCGCGATCGCGAGGGCGGTCGTGAGGTTCTGCTTGTCCTCGTTTATCAGCCAAGCTATGAGCTCTTCAGAATAGTCAACGGAGCCATCTTCGCTCACTGTGAGTTTCAAATCCTCTGCGGCCGATATTGCGTCGACGGCCGCAGCTTTGGCAAAACTGAGAATTTGGGCGATGGATCGCGTGGCTTTGTGTGAGTCTTCGAATGCTCCGACCACCTTAGAAAGAGAGGTCCGCGCTTCGTCGCCTTTGGCTCGCATCGCGTCACCGGCGGGTCCTTGCCAGAAGCCCGGCGAATTGGACATTTGTGTGGTTATCGTCGAATGCTCATCAGTGATCAATCGAGTGCTGGCCGCCCACTCGTCCGCCTGACTGGTCAAGGCATCGAACGACCAACTCTTGATTTGTGACACGGTGGGCGGGGTCGAGGTCATCGTGGACCGTTTTCCAGGTTCTGGAAATCAGCGACCTGGCGTTGCTGCTGAGCTTGATACTCAGCCAGACTGTGCGTCGCGGAATTATTGATCTCCACAAGCTGTCCTCCGACACCACGAAGGCTTGCACCCCCACGCCACCCGGCCTTCATGTACGTGTGGCCGAGTCCGGATCCTGGAAGCGCTGCCTCTATCGCTGCGATGAAGCCGCTGGTAGGCACTCTTCCGAGGGCTTCTTGTGATGCTGTGAGCGCGCCGATCATTTCGTTGATTCCATCAGTGTCGACATATAAGTCGGACAAGTTGCGATCCTCTCCCCTGCGGACGGGTTGCTACGCTAGCACAACTGTATCGATGGATGGGAAGGCGGTTTTGTGACTTTGTCGGGGTCTGATGTTGATCCGATCAATGGAAGGATGGAGGCTGTTCATCGCGCATTGATGACTGACCGGGCGGGCGCGGAGCGTCACGGCGTTTCGGTAGAGGTTTCCGCAGACGGCACGCTCGAGTCTCTTCGTATCGCCGAATCAGTCACCCCGTATGGGAAAGAACTTGCGGCGCTTATCGTGCAGCTGGCAAAGGAAGCCCTGGTCGAGTCCAGGCAGAACGTTCGTGACCGAATGGCGGAGTTGAAAGCCGATCCCAGGATCGAAGACGTGCTCGAATCCATTTCCCGGGCAGCCGACCAGAAAATGCCTTCGTCGCAGGTAGAGCGGGTGCGGGTGGCTCATCCTGATGACGACCTGACAGAGGATGAGCTGATCGAGATGAACGAGCGGCGAAACCAGTCGTACTTTCGTTAGCCCATAACAGCAGTAGCTGGAAATAGCACTGGCCGCCCGCATCTCGGATGCAGGCGGCCAGTGACGTAAAGACGAGAAGGGTCAGCGGGTGAAGAGCAGGGCCCGCTTGACTTCCTGGATCGCCTTGGTGACCTCGATGCCACGAGGGCACGCGTCGGTGCAGTTGAAGGTGGTGCGGCAGCGCCAGACACCTTCCACGTCGTTGAGGATGTCGAGGCGCTCGCGGGCGCCTTCGTCACGGCTGTCGAAGATGAAGCGGTGGGCGTTCACGATCGCGGCCGGGCCGAAGTAGCTGCCGTCGGTCCAGTACACAGGGCACGACGTGGTGCAGCAGGCGCACAGGATGCACTTGGTGGTGTCATCGAAGCGGGCCCGGTCGGCCTGGCTCTGGATCTGTTCGCGGGTGGGCTCGTTACCCGAGGTCATCAGGTACGGCTTCACCGCGCGGAACGCGTCGAAGAACGGCTCCATGTCGACCACGAGGTCCTTCTCCACGGGCAGGCCGCGGATCGGCTCGACGGTCATGGTGAGGGTCTTGTCGCCCTTGGGCAGCATGTCCTTCATCAGCACCTTGCAGGCCAGCCGGTTCACACCGTTGATCCGCATGGCGTCGGAGCCACACACACCGTGGGCGCAGGAGCGCCGGAAGGTGAGGGTGCCGTCCAGGTAGGACTTGATGTAGATGAGCACGTTGAGGAAGCGGTCGGTCGGCAGGACCGGCACCTGGAACGTGTCCCAGTGCGCGCCCTTGTCGTCCTCGGTGCTGAACCGGGCGATCTTGACGGTGACCATGACCGAGCCCTCGGGGACCGGCGCCGGCTTCTGCTTGGTGGGTTCGATAACAGCAGTCATCAGTACTTACGCTCCATCGGCTCGTAGCGGGTCTGCACCACCGGCTTGAAGTCGAGGCGGATCTCGGAGATGAGCTCCGGGCCCTCCTTGTACGCCATCGTGTGCCGCATGAAGTTCACGTCGTCGCGGTCCGGGTAGTCCTCGCGAGCGTGGCCGCCACGCGATTCCTTGCGGTTGAGCGCACCGACGACGGTGACCTCGGCCAGCTCGAGCAGGAAGCCCAGCTCGACGGCCTCGAGCAGGTCGCTGTTGTAGCGCTTGCCCTTGTCCTGCACCGTGATCCGGGTGTAGCGCTCCTTGAGCGTGTGGATGTCGGTGAGGACCTTCTTGAGGGTTTCCTCGGTGCGGAACACGCCCGCGTTCGCATCCATCGTGGCCTGCAGCTCGGTGCGGATGTCGGCCACGCGCTCGTTGCCGTGGTCGGACAGGATCAGCTCGAGCCAGTCCATCACCATCTGCGACGGGTTCTCCGGCATCTCGGTGAACTCGGTGCGGTTGGCGTACTCGGCGGCCGCGATGCCGGCGCGACGGCCGAACACGTTGATGTCGAGCAGCGAGTTGGTGCCGAGACGGTTCGCGCCGTGCACCGACACGCACGCGCACTCACCGGCGGCGTAGAGGCCGGGGACCACGTCGGTGTTGTTGCGCAGCACCTCGCCACGGATGCGGGTGGGGATACCGCCCATCACGTAGTGGCAGGTCGGCATGACGGGCACGAGCTCGGAGACCGGGTCGACGCCGAGGTAGGTGCGCGCGAACTCGGTGATGTCGGGCAGCTTCTCCTCGAGCACGTCGGCGCCGAGGTGGGTCACGTCGATGTAGACGTAGTCCTTGTTCGGACCGGCGCCGCGACCCTCGGCCACCTCGAGCACCATCGAGCGGGCGACGATGTCACGCGGCGCGAGGTCCTTGATGGTGGGGGCGTAGCGCTCCATGAAGCGCTCACCGGAGGCGTTGCGCAGGATGCCGCCCTCACCACGCACAGCCTCGGAGATGAGGATGCCCAGGCCCGCGAGGCCTGTCGGGTGGAACTGGTGGAACTCCATGTCCTCGAGCGGCAGGCCCTTGCGGAACACGATCGCCATGCCGTCACCGGTCAGCGTGTGCGCGTTCGAGGTGGTCTTGTACATGCGGCCCGAGCCGCCGGTGGCGAACACGATCGACTTCGCGTGGAAGATGTGGATGTCGCCGGTCGACAGCTCGTAGGCGACGACGCCGGTGGCGACGGGGCCACGATCGGACTCGGTCATCACCAGGTCGAGCACGTAGAACTCGTTGTAGAACTCGACGTCGTGCTTGACGCAGTTCTGGTAGAGCGTCTGCAGGATCATGTGACCGGTGCGGTCGGCGGCATAACACGCGCGACGCACGGGCGCCTTGCCGTGGTCACGGGTGTGGCCACCGAAACGACGCTGGTCGATCTTGCCCTCGGGCGTGCGGTTGAACGGCAGGCCCATCTTCTCCAGGTCCATGACCGCGTCGATGGCCTCTTTGGCCATGATCTCCGCGGCGTCCTGGTCGACGAGGTAGTCGCCACCCTTGACGGTGTCGAAGGTGTGCCATTCCCAGTTGTCTTCTTCGACGTTGGCCAGTGCGGCGCACATGCCGCCCTGGGCCGCGCCGGTGTGGCTACGGGTCGGGTACAGCTTGGTCAGGACCGCGGTGCGAGCGCGCGGGCCGGCCTCGATCGCCGCGCGCATGCCCGCGCCACCGGCGCCGACGATGACCACGTCGTAGCGATGCTCCTGAATCGGACGGGATTCACTCATGCGAGGTGGCCTGTTCCTAACCTGTGATGTTGGGGTCGAAGGTGAAGATGACGTACGTGCCGACAGCGACGACCAGGACCATCGAAACCACGAGAATGGTCTTGAGCCAGAACCGGGTGGAGTCCTTGCGCGAGTAGTCGTCGATGATGACACGCAGACCGTTGCCGCCGTGCAGCTGAGCCAGCCACAGCATGGACAGGTCCCAGAACTGCCAGAACGGGCTGGACCAGCGACCGGCCACGAACGCGAAGTTCAGGCGGTTCACGCCACCGTCGATCATCAGCATGATGAACATGTGGCCGAGCACCAGCACGATCAGGAACAGGCCCGAGATGCGCATGAACAGCCATGCGTACTTCTCGAAGTTGCCGTTCGACTTGCCACGCGGCGAACGCGGGGAGTCGAGGCTGGCCGGGCGATCGTAGGACTTGCCGAGGACAGGTGCAGACATATCAGTGCTCCGTCAGCAGGTAGAAGAACTGGCGGCCGACGCCGGCGGCGGAGACCAGAACCCAGATGGCGAGCACGATCCACAGCATCTGCTTCTGGAATCGCGGACCCTGGGACCAGAAGTCGACCAGAATGACCCGGACGCCGTTGAGGGCGTGGAACAGGACGGCGACGACGAGACCCATCTCCATCAACGCCACGATCGGGTTCTTGTAGATCGCGATCGAGTGGTCGTAGGTGTCCGGGTTGACCCGGACCAGTGCCGTGTCCAGCACATGGACGAAGAGGAAGAAGAACAGCGTGACACCGGTGATCCGGTGCAGCGCCCACGACCACATGCCAGGGTCGCCGCGGTACAGCGTCTTCCGCTTCGGCTGGGCCGGAGCCGGAGCTTCTATCGTGGTCATAGAGTGCGGTGCCTCCAACGTCGTTGATGGACCCGGTCACAGATCCGACGCCGGCATGCGTGGAGAGGCAAATGCCCAGGTGGCTGCGCTGTATTCTCGAGCGCTGGCCCGCCGCCGGGAACCTGAACCGATCTTCGGTGAACTCTAATCCCCTCTGTTTCGCGGAACTAATTCGGCGTGCCGCGCGTTGCGCGTAAAACAGGCGAGTTAGGTTTACCTTTCTCGATGCCGGATACTGGTGTTCCGGCCTCTGTTTCCCGGTGTTCGGCGGGATCGGCTGGAGGTTATCGATGCCCGAAATCGACTGGAATACGTTGCATGACATGGCAATTCGGGCAATGGGGTCGGCGTACGCCCCGTACTCGGGTTTCCCCGTCGGCGCCGCTGCTCTCAGCGCGGATGGCCGAATTGTGAGCGGATGCAATGTGGAAAATGTCTCATATGGGCTAACCCTGTGTGCCGAATGTGTACTCGTCGGTAACTTATTCGCGTCGGGCGGCGGCCGTCTCATCGCCGTCTCGGTGACCGATTCTCGCGGCGAAATCCTGATGCCGTGTGGGCGCTGTCGTCAGCTGCTGTTCGAACACGGCGGGGGCGAACTACTGGTGGACCACGCCGACGGCCCGAAGCCGCTGTCGGAGCTCCTGCCCTACGCCTTCGGACCGGATGATCTGGCGGCCGGGAAGCAGTAGTCGGTCGGCAGTGCCAGACTGGGCGCCATGACGGCACTGGATGCGGTTTCGGTCATTACTGCCAAGCGCGACGGCGGCGAGCTGTCCGACGCACAGATCGACTGGGTGGTGGACGCGTTCACCCGGGGGATCGTCGCCGACGAGCAGATGTCGGCGCTGGCCATGGCGATCGTGTGGCGGGGGATGACCCGGCGCGAGACCGCCCGGTGGACGACGGCGATGATCGGGTCGGGTACCCGGATGAACTTCACCGACCTGCCGCGACCGACCGTCGACAAGCATTCGACCGGTGGGGTCGGCGACAAGATCACCCTCCCGTTGGCTCCGCTGGTGGCCGCGTGTGGGGCTGCGGTGCCGCAGTTGTCCGGGCGAGGGCTCGGGCACACCGGTGGGACGCTGGACAAGCTCGAGTCGATTCCCGGGTGGCAGGCCGATGTGACGGTGCCCCGGATGCGCGAGATCCTGACCGACCCGGCGATCGGCGCGGTGATCTGCGCCGCGGGCGCCGATCTCGCCCCCGCCGACAAGCGGCTCTACGCGCTGCGGGATGTGACCGGGACGGTCGAGTCGATTCCGTTGATCGCGAGTTCGATCATGAGCAAGAAGATCGCCGAGGGGACAGCGGCGCTGGTGCTGGATGTGAAGGTCGGCTCGGGTGCCTTCCTCAAGACGCTCGACGGCGCTCGGGAACTCGCCACCGCGATGGTCGAGCTCGGGCGCGATGCGGGTGTGAAGACCGTCGCGCTGCTCACCGCGATGGATACACCGCTCGGGCGCACCGCGGGCAATGCGCTGGAAGTGGCCGAGTCGGTGGAAGTTCTCGCTGGTGGGGGGCCTGCGGATGTGGTCGAGCTGACCTTGACGCTGGCGCGGGAGATGGTCGCGCAGGCGGGGTTGCGGATCGATCCCGCCGATGTTCTCGCTGACGGTCGGGCGATGGATCACTGGCGCACGATGATTCAGGCGCAGGGCGGTGACCCGGACGCCGCGCTGCCGGTCGCGCGGCACAGCGAGATCGTGCGGGCGGAATCGAGCGGGGTGCTGACCCGGCTCGACGCGATGGGGGTGGGACTCGCCGCGTGGCGGCTCGGTGCGGGGCGTGCTCGGCAAGGGGAGAAGGTGCAGGCGGGGGCAGGCATCGAGATGCATGCCAAACCGGGGGACTCGGTGGTGGCGGGTCAGCCCTTGTTGACGCTGCACACCGATACGCCGGAGGCGTTCGCCGGGGCTTCGGCTGCTCTCGCCGATGCTGTGACGATCGATTCCGCGCCCGACGGTAAGCCAGGGGAGCTGGTGCTCGGGCGGATCGAGTAGGTGCGAGCCGCTGGGGTCGCGCACGCCGGATGGCCCGCAACAGTCCTTTGCGGGACGGACAATCAACGAGACGGTTGCCACGTGGGGACTTCGCTGCCGGGATCGGCGCGGGCCGCTACCGTCTATACATGACTGGACCGGCGCCCCTTGACCTTGCTTCGATCCGACGCGCACCGAAGGCCTTGCTGCACGATCACCTCGATGGTGGTCTGCGGCCCTCGACGGTGCTAGAGCTGGCCGCTGATTGCGGTTATGACGAATTACCCGCTTCCGATGCCGAGAGTCTGGGGGCGTGGTTTCGTGACGCCGCCGACAGCGGATCGCTCGAGCGGTATCTGGAGACGTTCGCGCACACGGTCGCGGTGATGCAGACCCCGGAGGGTTTGCGCAGGGTGGCGCGGGAGTGCGCGATCGATCTCGCCGCTGACGGGGTCGTGTACGCGGAGGTGCGGTTCGCGCCCGAGCAGCACCTCGAAAAGGGCCTCACGCTCGACGAGGTTGTCGAGCACACTCTCGCGGGGTTCCGGGAGGGTGAGGCGATCGCGGCGGAACAGGGCAACGTCGTTCGGGTGACGTGCCTGCTCACGGCGATGCGGCATGCGGCGAGGTCGCGGGAGATCGCGGAGTTGACCGTGCGGTTCCGGGACGCCGGGGTGGGCGGGTTCGACATCGCGGGCGCTGAGGCGGGATTCCCTCCCACCCGGCACCTGGACGCGTTCGAGTATCTGCGAGCCAATCACGCGCACTTCACGATTCACGCGGGTGAGGCGTTCGGCCTGCCGTCGATTCACGAGGCGCTGGCGTTCTGTGGCTGCGATCGGCTCGGCCATGGAGTGCGCATCACCGACGACATCAGCGTCCCGGGCGACATCGAGGACGCCCAGCTCGGCCTGGTCGCGAACTATGTGCGCGATATGCGGGTGCCGCTGGAACTGTGTCCCTCGTCGAATGTGCAGACCGGCGCGGTGCCCTCGCTGGACAAGCATCCGTTCGACCTGCTGGCCCGCCTGCGCTTCCGGGTCACCGTCAACACCGACAACCGCCTGATGAGCGACACCTCCATGAGCGAGGAGATGCTCAAGCTGGTGGACACCTTCGGCTACGGCTGGAGCGACCTGGAACGCTTCACCATCAACGCCATGAAGTCGGCCTTCATCCCGTTCCCGGACCGGCTGAAGATCATCGACGAAGTGATCAAGCCGGGTTACGCGGTACTACTCGGCTAGGCTGTCCCGCCTCTCCGCGACTTCTAGCCAGACTCGGGTGCGTTACCGGTAGCGACGCGGCTACCGGTAACGCTGGAGTCGGGTTCGCCCGTCCCCGGTGAGTTACCCGTGTCCTCACCGAAGACCGACGTCTTATTCGCTGACGAGGCGCGCCTCGAACGCACGCTGCAGGTCGCGGAATTGCTGGGCCTCCGACGCGTACGGCGGGTTCGGCGCCATCCGGTTCGGATCCGGGTTGAGCAGGTACGAGACGTACCAGCCGAGCGGGTTCGACTGCGCGAGAGCCGTTTCCACGCTGTCATCATCGGCGTAGTCGGCCGCGTCGCTGAACAGTTCGACCGCGAGATCGAGCTGTTCGATATCGACCGCCTCGGGGCCCTCGGCCAGATCGTCGACCAGACCGGTGAGCACGTAGACGTTCTCGTCGGTCACCTCGACCTCGAGCGAACCGTCCACCGCCGCGGTCTGCACCTCGGCGTAGGTCGACACCCGCGACAGCTCGTGCTCGTGATCGTCGGCCAGGTAGCGGGCCAGTGCGCGCTCGGAACCGAAGACGGTGATGGTGCGGCCGTCACCGAGGAAGATCGGCTCGTCGTCGAGGTAGCAGCGCAGGGTGAACTGCTCGCCGTCGGAGGTGACGATCTTGACAGGGTCGATGCCGACCTCGTCCCAGAAGGATTCCTCTTCGTCCTCGTCGGCGGCGGAGAGGTCGACGTTCTCGAACTCTTCCTCCTCCTCGGCGACATCGTCGGCGTCGACCTCGTTCTCCTCGGCCGCCAGCAGCTCCGCCTCGGCGACGGCCACCGCGGCCGCGTCGACGTCGGGTGTGCTGACGACGCTGTCGATCGCGTCGAGCACGTCGTCCCAGCCCTTGACGATCGCGGCACCGACCTGGTCCCACAGCTCTTCACCGTCGCGGCCGGCGAAGGTGCTCGCCCCGCTGGCCAGCGCACCGAGTACCGGGTTGTTGCCGAAGAACTTGGTCACCACGTCGAGCTCGCACACCTCGGCGATATTGCGCACCATCGCCAGGGTGTCCTCGAGCTCGCCGACGACGTCGACGTCCGGGTCGCCCGCCGCCAGTTCCGGCACGGAGACCAGATCGAAGCTGAAATTCTCCTCCGGCTCCAGCTCAGCGGCCGAAAGTCCGGCGATGACCGCCCAGGACGGGTGGTCGACGAGGTCGTTGTCGGAGTTGGTGCGGATGAACGCCGCCAGCTCCGCAACGGACTCGAATCCGTAGAGGTCGTCCTCGTGACCGAGGAACGCCTCCCACTCGTCGTCACCGTCGCGCCAGCGCGGTGCCCACAGGGTGACGAGATCGCCATCGGTCAGACCGAGCTCGATCGGGACGATGTCTCCAGAAGCCATGACGCGAAGCCTAGCTAGCTCGAGCGCCGGGCACTATCCGGCCCGGGTGCTAATTGCCCGTCGGGCTGTGCACTCGGGCCGGCGAGCGATTCGTTCAGTGTCGCAATGATGTTGGAACGTGCCTCACCGGCGGTCTCGGTGGCCTGTTTGCAGGCCGACAGGATGAGTGCGGCGGCCTCGGTGGGCGCCAGCGTGGTGATGGCTTCGTCCAGCGTCAGGGCGACGAGGGCGCCGTCGCTGTTCACCTCGGCGGTGACCAGCCCGTCCTCGGTGGTGAACCGCCCGTTGACCTGCTTCAACCCGTACAGCGCGGCCTCGAGCGCCTCGAGTTTTCCGGTGACGCCCGCGACCAGGGCATCCATTTCCGCACTCACAGTGGCCTCATCCAGCTCGTCTGACCGGTGTCTGCGTCGTCGATGCGATCGAGCTCGTCGACCGCCTGACGCCGGGTGGGCAGGTTCATCTTGTCGAGCAGTTCATCGGGGATCTGCGCCTGCTCGCTGTAGACCTCGCGCAGCCGAGCCGCGGCGGCGATGGTCGAGCGCCGGGTCAGGCGCAGGATCTCGTCGGCCAGCGCCTGAGCGCCGAACTGGTATTCGCTGCGTTCGAACTTGAGCGCGATCGGCAGACCCATGCTGGTCGCGCGGACCGAGATCGTGCCGGAGCGGTTGGTGCTGACCGCGGACTCCACATTGGGGACCTCGGGGATCGGCGTGCCGCTCATTCGGTAGGCCTGTAGAAGCCGTAGAACTCCATGCCACTGTTCTCCGTTCGGATGGAACTGATCGAAACCGGATCGCCCGCCTCGACGAGCTGCCCGTTGCCGACGACCATGGCGACATGGCCGTCCCACACCGCCAGATCGCCCGGCATCAGGTCACCGGGGGACACCTGAGGATTGCCGATGTGCTGTTCCTGCGCCAGCCGCGGCAGCTCGACCCCGGCCTCGCCGTAGGCGTACTTGGTGAGCCCGCTGCAGTCGATACCCGACTGGGGGTCGTTGCCGCCCCAGACGTACGGGGTGCCGACGGCGCCGATGGCCGAGCGGACCGCGGTCGCGGCCTTCTCGTTGGGCGCCTCGACGGTGCTGCCGTCGGGCAGGGTGATCTTGACTCCGGTACCGGACCCTGTCGACGAACCGGCCGATGACCCCGTCGATCCGCCCGTGCCCGCCGAGGTCCCACCGGTAGTGGTCGACTTCGAGGTACTGCTGCTGCTGTTGCTGCCGCCCATGGCGGTCGACAGGCCGGAACCCATGGCGCTGAGCACTGTGCTGCCGGTGCTCGCCGCGGTCGAGAGCAGGCCGGAACTCGACGCCGAGGACACGAGGTTGCTCGCGCCGGACGAGACGCTCGCCAGCGACGTGCTCGACGGGGCGGGGGTGAGTTCCTGGATCGCGGCGGTCTGGGTGCCGAGTTCGTCCTGCACCCGGCCGACGACGCCCATGCCCTGACCGATGTGGTCGATCGCCGAGCTCACCACGGCGGTCAGACCGGCCGGGGTGCCCAGGGTGGGGCTGAGCGCGGACACTTGCGACAGGAACGAGTTGACGATTCCGTCGAGCTCTTTCTGCCCGGTCTCCACATAGGCCGCGGCCTGGTCGACGACGGTCGCCATCTCGGTGCCGTTGTCGCTCAGGGTGGCCGAGGAGGTCTGCACGCGCAGCGCCTTGGCGGTGGCCGCGTCGACGGCCTGGCCGTCCCACGCGGTGTTCACGTTGTTGATGCTGTTGCGGCCCTGTTGATAGATCTGGTCGAGGTTGGTCGAGGTCGAGCGCAAGCCGTCGGACGCGCCGCCGGTGCCGAGTACGCCGGTGCCGAAGCTCGACAGCAGATCGAGGAGGGGCTGAGCCAGGCCGGTGAGGTCGATCATGCTTCGGTACCGATGTCGCCCGCGGCGGCGGTGAGCCCGGCCGCGTTGTTCAGGTCGGTCTCGACGAGGGTGGTCGCGGCGCTGGCGGTGGCCAGCCCCATGCTCCCCATGACCGCCGACAGCTGGGCGATCGACGCCACGTGACCGGCGTGCGCGGCGGAGTAGGCGGCGGTGAAGTCGCCGCCGATGAGGCCCATGATGGGGCCGAGCAGGGTGGGGTCGGAGGCAGCCGAACCAGCCGCCGCCGTGGCCAGTTCCGTGGCCATCACCTCAGCAGCTGCGCTGTACGCGACGATGCCTTCGGCATCGGCCGACATTTTTTTCGTCATCGAACTTCCCCCAATCCTCGAGTTCCCGGGCAGAGTACGTCACTCAGTATCTTGGACGCACCGACTCCGCATTCGGTTCCCTACTACCGCGAAAATTTCCCCAGCGGTCGTAGGCGCGAAGCGCCAAGCGACCCTATCGTCTTTTCATGCGCACCGACACCGTCGATCATCCACTCGCCGCGGCCCTGCTCAGCACCATGCGGGACGCCCGGACCGACAACGCCACTTTCCGCAATGCTCTGGCCGATCTCACCGGCATCCTCATGTACGAGGCGCTGCGCGACGCGCCGGTGGTGCGCGAGCCCATCGACACGCCGGTCGCGGTCACCGAGGGCGTCCGCCTGGCGGCGCCCCCACTGCTCGTTCCGGTGCTGCGCGCCGGGCTCGGCATGGTCTACGCCGCAGCCGAACTCGTGCCGGAAGCCCGCGTCGGCTTCGTCGGCATCGCCCGCGACGAGCAGACCCACGAGCCGGTGCCGTATCTCGAGTCGCTGCCCGCCGACCTCACCGGTCTGCCCGTCTTCGTCCTCGATCCGATGCTGGCGACCGGCGGTTCCATGCGCCACACGATCGAACTGCTCGTCGCCCGCGGCGCGACCGACATCACCGCCATCTGCGTCGTCTCGGCCCCCGAAGGCGTTGCCGCCCTGGCGGACTCGGGCCTCCCGGTCCGCCTGATCACCGCCGCCATCGACGAGAAACTCAACGAGAACGCCTACATCGTCCCCGGCCTCGGCGACGCGGGCGACCGCCAGTTCGGCCCCCGCTGAACTACTCCTCGCCCGCTGCCAGCGACCGGCAGAACGTGGTGAGCTGGGAGAGACGCTGAGCGGTGAGCTGTTTCGCGTCGCTCAGGTCGTCTCGGTCGGCGACCGGGGCGAATACCTCCAGGTAGCACTTGAGCTTGGGTTCGGTGCCCGAGGGGCGGACGACGATGCGGAAGTCGTCGGCGTCGAAGATCAATGCGTCGGTGCGGAGTCGGCCGCGGACCTGCGCCTGGTCGGTGAATTTCACCGGGGTGCCCGCGATGTCGCTGGGTGGGTTCGCGCGCAGGGCGGCGACCAGCACGCTCGCGGCGGCCTGGTCGGGTAGACGCAGGGAGACCTGGCCGCCGGCGTGCAGACCGAATTCGACAGCGTAGGAGTCGAGTTCGGCTTGCAGCGTGGTGCCCTGAGCCTTCAGCAGGGCGACGAGATCGGCGGCGGCCACCGCGGCCGAGATGCCGTCCTTGTCACGGACCTTGGACGGGTCGACGCAGTGTCCGATGGCCTCCTCGTAGGCGTAGACGAGTCCGTCGCCCGCCCTGGCCAGCCATTTGAAGCCGGTGAGGGTCTCGGCGTAGCGGGCCGAGCGCGCGGCGGCCAGCTTCGACAGCAGGCGTGAGGACACGATGGTCGTGGCGACCAGCGGGTCGGTGGGGTGCGTGCGCAGCACGTAGTCGGCCAGCAGCACACCGGTTTCGTCGCCGCGCAGCATGTGCCAACCATCCGGGCCCGGCACTCCGAGCGCGCACCGATCGGCATCGGGATCGAGGGCGATCGCCACGTCGGCATCGACCCGCTCGGCCAGCGCGAGCAACAGATCGGCGGCGCCCGGCTCTTCCGGATTGGGGAAGGAGACGGTGGGGAAGTCGGGGTCGGGAGCGAACTGCTCCTCGACCACCCGCACGTCGGTGAACCCGGCCGCGGCCAGCGCGCGCACCGCGAGCTCACCGCCGACCCCGTGCAGCGCGGTCAGCGCGATCCGCACATCCGCCCGTTCGCCGGGACCGCCCAGCAGCCGGGGCAATTCCGCGACGCGCTCGAGATAGCGATCGACCAGGTCGGCACCGGAGGTCGAGACAGCTTCCCGTGCGACAGGTTCGACAACCGCCTCGATGCGCTGCTCGATCTCGCTGTCGGCGGGCGCGATCAATTGCGACCCACCGTCGAGGTACACCTTGTAACCGTTGTCGGCAGGCGGATTGTGCGAGGCGGTGATCTGCACCCCCGCCACCGCACCCAGCTCACGCACCGCGAACGCCACCACCGGAGTC
Source organism: Nocardia sp. NPDC055002 (assembly GCF_053608825.1). Lineage (NCBI taxonomy): Bacteria > Bacillati > Actinomycetota > Actinomycetes > Mycobacteriales > Nocardiaceae > Nocardia > Nocardia sp. NPDC055002. Next base: position 202,647 of record NZ_JBSGWE010000003.1, on the reverse strand, counting down.
GGCACCGGATCCGGCAGCACCGTGACGGGAAAGCCCGCGGCAGTGAAGATCTCAGCGGTCGCCGTGGCGAACTCCGCCGACCCGTGCCGCGCGTCGCGCCCGACCACCACCGCGCCACCGCCGAGGCAGCGTTCGCGCAGCCAGTCGGCCAGCCCGGCGGTGGCCCGCGACACCGTCGTCACGTTCATCCCGTCCGGGCCCTCACGCAACGGTCCACGCAAGCCCGCGGTTCCGAAGCGCAGCATCTACACGCGCTCCAGAATGCCGCGCAGCAGCTTGCCGAGCCGGGGCGCCGCGGCTTGCCCCTCGGCCAGCACCTCCGCATGCGAAAGATGTTCGCCGGTAACGCCCGCGGCCAAATTGGTGACCAGTGAGATGCCGAGCACCTTCGCGCCCAGTGAACGTGCCTCGATCGCCTCGAGTACCGTCGACATACCGACCAGGTCGGCGCCGATGGTCGCGAGCATGCGGATCTCGGCGGGCGTCTCGTACTGCGGGCCGATGAGCCCGGCGTACACACCCTCGGTCAGACTTGGATCGATTTCCCGTGTCAGCGCCCGCAATTCGGGATCCCAGGCATCGACCAGGTCGACGAATCGCGCGCCTACCAGCGGGGTGCGCGCGGTGAGATTGATGTGGTCGGCGATCAGCACCGGCTCACCCACCTGCAGGCCCGCCCTGAGCCCGCCCGCGGCATTGGTGAGCAGCACGATCTCGGCGCCCGCCGCGATCGCCGCGGTCACCGGGTGCACCACCTGCTGCGGTGTGTAGCCCTCGTAGAGGTGCTGACGGCCCATCAGCAGCAGCACGTTGTTGTCGTTCACGGTGACCGAATGCACCATGCCGCCGTGCCCCTGGGCACTGGGTTTGCCGAAGCCGGGTAGCTCCGTCATGGGGATCGAGGCACGCGGCGCGCCGATCTCGGCTGCTGCCTCCTGCCACCCCGATCCCAGCACCACGGCCACGCGATGACGCGGCACTCCCGTACGTTCGGCAATCGCCGCAGCGGCCTGTTCGGCAGTCATGAGCTGAGTTTATTGGAGCGCTGGCGCGCTCGAGTTCGCGGCCGAGGGTGTCCCGACGATCAGGTGCCGTTGCTTGCTCCTTCGTCGCCTACGCAACGGCACCTGAT
>NZ_JBSGWE010000003.1:0-201505 GCF_053608825.1 Nocardia sp. NPDC055002 | reverse complement strand
CAGCTGCTGGCCCTCGCGGACGGCCTCACCACACACGTCCTCGTCGGCCACCTCACCCCGGAGGAGGCGTACGAGGTGCTCCACGCGCATCTGGCCGGGCTCTGGGAGGCGCCGCCCGGCTCAGCGGAGTGACGCCCCCTGCCCCGCCATCCCCCACCCGCACAGCGCCGGGTCGGCCAGGGCGCGGGCCAGGGCCGGCCCCGGCTCGGCGGGCGCGGGGGGGGGCCGCGGCGTGGGGGGGGGTGGGGGGCCGCGGCGGGCGCCCCGGACCCGCACCGGGCGGGGGGGGCGGGCCGCGAACCGCCGCTACGCGGCGGACCCTCCTCGAGGTCGGGTCGTGCGGGGCGGGGAAGGTGCCTACCCGCGAGTAGGGGAGGGTTCAGGTGCGGACTATTCTCCCCTGCATGCCGTATTTGGAGCGCTCTGGTGATGTTTTCGTCCTGTACCTCGGCAACGAGGGTGAGACAGACAACGAGAACCGTTTCTCGCCGGGCTGGATCGATGCCTTCCACGCCGCACTCGACAAGGTCGAGGCGTCCGAGGGTGCTGCCGCGCTGGTCACCGTCGCGACCGGCAAGTACTACAGCAACGGCCTCGACACCGATTACGTCTTCGGCAACCTGGACAAGATCCACGGCTACCTCGACCGGGTGCACTCGCTCTACACCCGCCTGCTGACCTTCCCGATGCCCACGATCGCCGCGGTCAACGGCCACGCGTTCGGCGCGGGCGCCATGCTGGCCACGTCCCACGATTTCCGCGTGATGCGCGGTGACCGCGGCTTCTGGTCGCTGCCCGAGGTGCACCTCGGCATGCCGTTCACGATCGGCATGAACGGCTTGCTGAAGGGTCGCCTGAGCAACCAGGTGTGCGTCCAGGCGATGACCACCGGCCACCGTTTCGGTGCCGACGAGGCCATCGCCGCCGGGATCGCCGATGCCAAGGCCGACGCCGACGAGGTGCTGCCCGCCGCGATCGCCCGCGCCGCCGCGCTCACCAGCCTGCGCAAGCCGATCACCCCGATCATCAAGACCGCGCTGCACGCCGAGACTCTCGCCGCGCTGGCCACGCCGGTCACCCCGGAGAACCTTCCCTTCGGCAACTGACCTCGCTCGCCGGTGCGCCGCTGTCGGGCACTGATGCAAGACTGGGGGTATGGCACCCTCGCGCACCGGCGAACTCACAGCCACCGCCTCCGACGCCGCGATTGTGGCTGCCTCGGACGAGCTGATCGGGCTCTCGCACGCGATTCACGCCGAACCGGAGCTGGCCTTCGCCGAAACGCGTAGCGTCGCCAAGGTCCTCGCGCCGCTGGTCGAGCGCGGATTCGCCGTCACGACGGGCGTCGCCGGGCTGTCGACGGCGTTTCGCGCGGTGTACGGCAGCGGCCCGCTCACCGTCGGTATCTGCGCCGAGTACGACGCGCTGCCCGAGATCGGGCACGCCTGCGGGCACAACATCATCGCCGCGTCCGCGGTCGGCGCGGCCATCGGGCTGGCCGCCGTGGCCGACGCGCTGGGCCTGACCGTGGTGGTGCTCGGCACGCCCGCGGAGGAGAGCGGCGGCGGCAAGGTGCTCATGCTGGAAGCGGGCGCCTTCGACGACATCGCGATGGCGATGATGGTCCACCCTGGGCCCACCGATATCGTCGGCGCGCGCTCACTGGCACTGGCCGACCTCGCCATCGTCTTCCACGGCCGCGAGGCGCATGCCAGCGCCGCGCCCGAACTGGGCCGCAACGCCGGCGACGCGGTGACCCTGACCCAGGTTGCTGTCGGCTTGCTACGTCAGCATTTGCGTCCCGGCCAGCAGCTGCACGGTATAGTGTCCGACGGTGGCGTAGCCCCCAACATCGTGCCCGGACGCGCGGAGTTGCTGTACTACCTCCGCGCGGCGGATTCCGGCTCCCTCGACGACCTGATGCGGCGAGCGAAGGCGTGTTTCGAAGCGGGCGCCCTGGCGACCGGCTGCACCCACGACATACGGACGCTCGCGCCCACCTATACCGAGCTCACCCCCGATCCGGTTCTTTCCGCTGCCTACCGCGCGCAGATCACCGGACTGGGACGGGTGCCGATCGCGCCCGAGCTCGAGGTGTTGCGACCGCTCGGCAGCACCGACATGGGCAACGTCACCAACGTCATCCCCGGTATCCACCCGGTGATCGGCATCGACGCGGGCGGTGCGGCAACCCACCAGCCTGCGTTCGCCGCCGCCGCGGTGAACGCCTCGGCGGACCGGGCGGTGCTCGACGGAGCGCTGGCGCTGGCGCGTACCGCTGTCGCTATCGCGGGCGATGAAGTACACAGGGACAGGTTGTTGCAACGGCTGATCGAACGACAGGAGGACATTCGGTGACCATTTCCGGCCATCCGGGCACCGCACGCGCAGGCTCCGACGCGCTATCGATGGGTGTGGGCACCCACTCGATGGCGCGCGAGACCGCAGCGTGTCCGACCACGCCGGACACCGAACCAACTCTGATGTCGGGAACCGAGATCGTTGACGCATGGCTGGCCGAGCACACCGGCGACCTGGTGCAATGGCGCAGGCATATCCACGCCAACCCCGAGTTGTCGCGGGCGGAGTTCACCACCACCGAGTTCGTGTCGGGCTGGCTCACCAAGGCCGGGCTGACCTGGGAGGTGCTGCCGGGCGGCACCGGGCTGATCTGTGACTTCGGCCCCACCGATCGGCCGCGGATCGCCTTGCGCGCCGACATGGACGCGCTGCCGATGCAGGAGTTCACCGGTCTGACCTTCGCCTCGACGGTGCCTGGCGTGTCGCACGCCTGCGGGCACGACGCGCACACCACGGTGCTGCTCGGTGCCGGTCTCGCGCTGGCCGAGGCGCAGGACAAGCTGCCGGTCGGGGTGCGGTTGGTGTTCCAGCCTGCCGAGGAAGTGATGCCCGGTGGTGCGCTCGATGTGGTCGCGGCCGGTGGGATGACCGGGGTCGACCGGATCTTCGCGCTGCACTGCGATCCGCGTCTTGAGGTCGGCAAGGTCGGGGTGCGGACCGGGGCCATCACGTCGGCGGCCGACACTGTCGAGCTGGTGCTCGATTCGCCCGGTGGGCATACCTCGCGGCCGCATCTGACCAGCGACCTGGTCTACGCGATCGGAACTGTCATCACGGGGTTGCCCGGATTGCTGAGCCGCCGCGTCGATCCTCGAACCAGCACGATCATGGTCTGGGGTGCGGTGAGCGCGGGCAAGGCGCCCAACGCGATTCCGCAGACGGGCATGCTCACGGGCACCGTGCGTACCGGTGATCACGCCACCTGGCTGCTGCTGGAACCGCTGGTCCGTGAGATCGTCGACGGGTTGCTCGCGCCGACGGGCGTGCGCTACCAGCTCAACTACAAGCGTGGTGTGCCGCCGGTGGTCAACGATCCGACGTCGGCGCTGATGTTCGAGAACGCCATCCTGGGGTTGGGTGAGGACGCGCTGGCCGACACCCCGCAGTCGGGCGGCGGCGAGGATTTCTCCTGGTACCTGGAGGAAGTGCCCGGCGCAATGGCCAGGCTGGGCGTCTGGTCCGGCGTCGGCGAGCAGCTGGACCTGCACCAGCCGACCTTCGACATCGACGAGCGCGCTTTGGCTGTGGGTGTCCGGACGCTGACGAACATCGTTCTGCAGGCATAGCGGTACGGGCTGACCCAGCCGACTCACGGCCGCCGACATGATGTCGGCGGCCGGCGAGTCCGGCCTGAATATTCGGGGAGGCGGAACAGCTCAGGCGCCGGGCCCGACGTTCTTGCTGTTGCGGGTGCGGAGGGCGTGGACGTAGTCCTCTGGGGCGCCTGCCTTTTCGGCCGCGTCGGCGATGACGCCGATGTAGCGGGCCGACGGGAGGCCGCCTTCGTAGGCGTCCAGGACGTAGAGCCAGGCCAGGCGGGACTCGCCCTGGGTGCCGGTGACCCGGATCCGGATCTTCTTGTGGATTCCGAAGTCGGAGCCCTCCCAGCGGTCGAGGCTGTCCTCGTCCTCGGGGGAGACGTCGTAGAGCACGACGAACACCCGGGAGCCGGGATCCTCGACGACGGTGGCCAACGGCCCTTCCCAGCCGATGTCGTCACCGGCGAAGGTCAGGCGCCAACCCTCCAGCCACCCGGTCCCGGACATGGGCGAATGCGGGCAGCGTTCCAGCATCTGCGTCGAGTCCATGTTGGACCCGTAGGCGGCATAGATCGGCACCATGGAACTGTAGCCAATAACCACGGTGGAATTCCTGTCTCCCACCCAGATCGGCTGACGGTCACACTTGCCGGTGGTGCCGAACGTGGCACAGAACACGCGCACCGTTGTTCACCGATCCGACCCGGGCACGTCACAGAGCACCTGAAATGATGGGGCGACAGCACGGACGAGCCCTCACAAGGGGCAGGTCCGATCAGGCGAGCACAAGGAGCGTGACTGGTGGCACGGATTGCGATCATCGGCGGTGGACCGGCCGGATACGAGGCGGCGCTGGTAGCCGCTCAGCACGGGGCCACGGTGACCCTGGTCGACGCCGACGGTATCGGTGGCGCCTGTGTGCTGTGGGATTGCGTGCCGTCGAAAACCTTCATCGCCTCGACGGGCCTGCGCACCGACCTGCGTCGCGCGCGCGACCTCGGCATCAATATCGATGCCGACCAGGCCAAGGTGCATCTGCCCGAGGTGAACGCGCGAGTCAAGGCGCTCGCGCTGGCGCAGTCCTCCGATATCCGCGCCAAATTGCAGGCCGCGGGGGTGCAACTACTTCCTGGCTATGGCGAATTGGTCGGGCCCGCACCGGGTTTGGCGCATCGCGTGCGCGCGAACCTGGCCGACGGGAGCTCCGAGGAGTTCGAGGCCGAGGTCGTGTTGATCGCGACCGGCGCGAGCCCGCGGGTGCTCGCCGGCGCCGAGCCCGACGGTGAGCGGATCCTGAATTGGCGCCAGCTCTACGACCTGCCGGAGCTGCCCGAGACGCTGGTCGTCGTCGGATCCGGTGTCACCGGCGCCGAATTCGTGTCCGCCTACACCGAGATGGGTGTGCGGGTGAAGCTCGTGTCGAGCCGCGATCGCGTGCTGCCCGGCGAGGACGCCGACGCCGCCCTCGTGCTCGAGGAAGCCCTGGCCGAACGCGGCGTCGAGCTGGTCAAGCACGCTCGCGCCGACGCGGTGGAGCGCACCGCCGACGGCATCGTGGTGAAGCTGTCCGACGGCCGCACCGTCACCGGTTCGCACGCCCTGATGACCGTCGGTTCCACCCCGAACACCGAGAACCTGGGCCTGGACCGGGTCGGTATCGAACTCGACCGCGGCGGATACCTTCGTGTCGACCGGGTTTCACGCACGTCGGTGCCCGGTATCTACGCCGCGGGCGACTGCACGGGTCTGCTGCCGCTGGCTTCGGTGGCCGCCATGCAGGGCCGGATCGCGATGTATCACTCGCTCGGCGAGGGGGTGAGCCCGATCAGGCTGAAGACGGTGGCCTCGGCGGTGTTCACCCGCCCGGAGATCGCGACCGTCGGTGTCAGCCAGACCGCCATCGACAACGGTGAGGTCCCCGCGCGCACAGTGATGTTGCCGCTCAACACCAATCCGCGCGCGAAGATGTCGGGGCTGCGGCGCGGCTTCGTCAAGATCTTCTGCCGCCCGGCGACCGGTGTGGTGATCGGCGGTGTGGTGGTCGCGCCGATCGCGTCGGAGCTGATCCTGCCGATCGCGCTGGCGGTGCAGAACAATCTGACGGTCACCGATCTCGCGCAGACGTTCTCGGTGTATCCCTCGCTCACCGGCTCGCTCACCGAAGCCGGACGTTTGCTGATGCGCCACGACGACCTCGACTGAGCCCCTGACACCGTATTGTGAAACGAATCACAACGCGTTTCAGGTTTCGAATTGTGTTGTTCGCCAACGGCGCTCGTCGCTTCTCGGCAACCGCCACACCAGGTGTTTGCGCAGGCGGAGCCCGGTGAAAGCGAAACCTGGTGCTGCGTTGCCTGTCCCGCGCTCATGTGGTTGACTCACCGCCGAGGCGCGATCAGTTGTGATCGCGTGGTGGAGCAGTGGGGGATTCCCTCCGGGAAAGGGATTACGAAAAGTGAAGCATCGTAAGCCGAGTCGGGCGCAGCGAGCGATGGCAAGCACGTCGTTGCCTTTGGCCGCCGCGGCAGCCGTGGCAACCCTCCTCGCGGCTCCGGCCGGCGCGGTCCCCAGTGACCAGCCGACCACGCCCGCGACTCCGGCTCCTGCGCAGCCGGGCCAGCCTTCGGGTGAAGTAGAAGCTCCGGAGACCCCGGAAACGGAAACCCCGGAGAACGTCAAGCCGGGTCAGACGAAGCCGGGCGAGACCAAGCCGACGCCGGCCCAGCCGGGTGTCACCAGCCCCGCGCCCGGTCAGCCGGAGCAGGGCACCCCCGCCAAGCCGACGCCGAGCCAGCCGGGCGTCACCAGCCCCCGTGTCGCGCCGCTGCCGGTCCCCGGTCAGGCGCAGCCTGCGGTCCAGCCGGAGCGCGCGGGCGCGACGCCCGACCAGCCGGGCACCACCAAGCCGGAGACGGGCACCACGCCGACTCAGCCGGGCGCCACGCCGGGCCAGCAGCAGACGCAGCCCACCGTGCCGTCCGGTCAGGGCACCGGGACCGGCACCGAGGCCGAGGTCGAGTCTCCGGACACCCTCGTCCAGGAGCCGAAGGAGCCGGCCTGGCAGGCGCCGCGCCTGGCCAACGCGCCCGCCGCGCCCGTCGTCGAGATGGAGGGCCCGCGTCAGGAAATCGGCGTCACCGTCGACGGTGCCGGAATCCTGGCGAACACCCATCACTACAACAACGCCTCGGGCTACGTCGGCACGGTCGGCTACCGGACGCCGGGTGGCGGTTTCGGTGACGCCGGTATCTCGGTCGAGTACGTCGGCGCGAACGAGGTCAAGGTCACCACCTTCAACGGTGGCGACGGCCGCAGCGACAACACCACCGTGACGGTGCTCGACACCACGCAGGCCAACCTGGCCAAGGCCGCGGTGGAGAACTGGATCAAGGCGCAGCCGGGCGGCAACGCCGCGCTCGATGCGGCCGCGAAGGCTACACTGCCCGTGCCGGGGGAGCTGCTTCAGACGGTGAACGTCGCGGGTGTGAACACCCAGTGGGGTGGCTCGATCCAGTACTGACACGCAGTATGTCGTGTGGGGCGGTCGCCTTCGACCGCCCCACACGTGTGTCCCGGGAAAGGATTGGACTTGGGCACCGAGGGCGACGAGAACGAACGCGGCGATCGACAACGATCGGCCGCGGATTTCGGCTCTCCCGTAGGAGATTTCGGGCCGCCGGTCGATGACGCCGGCTTCGGTGGGCCCGTTCCCGCCACGCCTCCGCCCGCGCCGTCCGGGGTTCCGGAGCGGGGTTGGCGACCGGCCGAACCGCCTTCCGGCGCACCCACGCCGGGCCCGTTCGGTCCGCCGGCCGGTGCGCCCGCGCCGGGTCCGTTCGGTGGGCCCGTCGCCGGTCAGCCGCCCGTCGCTCCGCCGCCTGCCGGTCCGTTCGCCGGCCCGGTGCCGCCCGGTCCGCCCGCGCGGCTCTCGGCTCCGCCTTCGGGCTCCACGCCGACAGATCAAGGCCCGGTGCCGGGGAGCGGCCAAGCGCCGCCTCGGTTGCCCGATGGTCGCCGTTCCGCGCCGACCTCCGTCTTCGGTGACGCGGTAGCGACGCCACCGCCCGCTCGTCCGGGTCCTCCCGCGCCGTTCGGCGGACCCACTCCCGGTGGCCCGCCCGCCGCCGACCCGACTGTGCGTTTCGGTGGTGAGCCGCCGCGCGGTGAGAGTTCGGTCTTCGGCGACTCGGTCTTCGGTGATTCCGTGCCGGTGACGTCCGGTCGCGAACTCACCGAGGTGATCCGTCGCGGTCGCCCCGGCTCCAAAGATCCTGCGCCGCAGCCGCCGTCACGCGACAGCGGTCCCGCCGCGGACACGGTGCGGCCGCCCGAGGGCTCCCGCACTCCGCTGGTTCCCGACAAGCCGAGGCCCGCCGCCGACAAGGCGTGGTGGGACAACCCCGACGATGACGGCGGGATTCCCAAGCCGCCGTCCGAACCCGGCCTGTCGTGGGCCGACGACCCGATCGCGCGCCGTCTCGCGCCGAAGACGCCGGCCACCCCGGCGCCGGTGGAGAAGGAACCCGACAACAAGCGCCTGCGCTGGATCATCGGCGGTGTGGCCGCGGCGGTTCTGCTCGTGGTGGCGCTGGTCCTGACGATCGGGCTGGTCAAGCGCGGTGGCGGCGCCGATCCCGGTGTCACGGCCGCGCCGGTTCCCTCGATCGCGTCGGGCACCGAGTGCCAGTCCGTCGCCGAACAGTCGGTGACCGTGGGCAACGGACCGGGCGACACCAGCACCGGCGCCAGGGCCATCCTCGGCTTCCAGTACGCCTTCTACACCGACCGTTCCGGGGCGAAGGTGCGTGAGTTCGTGGCGCCCGACGCCGAGAACATCTCACCCGCCGAGACCATCCAGCAGGCGATCGACGGTCAGATCCCCGCGGGCACCACTCACTGCGTGAAGATGCGCGAAACCAGCGTGGGCCGCTACGACGTCGAACTGCGCGAGATGCACCCCGATGGCTCGGCCGTGGTCTACAAGCAGGAGATCATCACCACGAACACCGACGGAAAGTGGCAGGTCAAGTCCATCACCGCGCGGTAGGGTCTCATTGTATGAGACAACAATTTCACATTCTGGTGGACGATATGCAATCGTAGGATGATTGCTTCTCTCGGCGTCCCCGGAGGTTCCCATGTCGCTGACAATTCCAGCATTGGCGGGCAAGCTCGCCGGTATACAGAGCTCGGCGATCAGGGATCTGCTCAAACTCACAGCCCGCGACGACATCATCAGCCTCGCCGGTGGGCTGCCCGACGCGGCGCTGATGCCGCGTGACCGCATCGCCCTCGCCGCCGAGACCGCACTGAGCGACCCCGCCGTGCTGCAGTACACGGAGTCGTCCGGCTGGCCCGCGCTGCGCGAGGTGATCGCGGCCCGGGAATCCGCCGCGATCGGCCGCTCGGTGCCCGTCGCCGAAGTCTTCATCACCCACGGCTCCCAGCAAGCGCTCTCGCTCCTGGCCGAAGTGCTCCTCGACCCCGGCGCCCTCGTGATCGTCGAGGATCCCGCGTATGTCGGTGCGCTGCAAGTGTTTCGAGCCGCAGGGGCCCGAATCGTCGCCGTCCCTCTGGATTCCGGCGGCATGCGGCTCGACATCCTCGAGGACCTGCTGGCCGCGGGCGAACGTCCCGCGCTCGTCCACACCGTCTCGAACTTCCACAACCCCGGCGGCGTCACCCTCGCACCGCAACGCCGCCGCCGGCTCGCGGAACTCGCTGAGGCGCACGGTTTCTGGGTCATCGAAGACGACCCCTACGGCGAACTGTGGTTCGACCAGCCCGCCCCCGCGCCGGTGGCCTCGTACTCGCCCCAGGTGATCCGCCTCTCCAGCGTCTCCAAGATCCTGTCTCCCGCCCTGCGCGTCGGCTGGATGATCGCCCCCGAAAGAGTCTCCCGCGCAGTGGAACTCCTCAAACAAGGCGCCGACCTCTGCGGCTCGTCGCTCACCCAGCAGATCACCACCGACCTGCTGACCGACACCACGTGGCTGGCAGCCCACATCGATGCGATCCGCGCTACCTACGGCACCAGAGCCCGCGCCCTGACCACCGCCCTCCGTGCCACCTTCGCCGACCGCCTCCAGTGCACCGACCCCACCGGCGGCATGTTCATCTGGGCCGAATTCACCGACAACACCAACACCGCCGCCCTCCTCCCCGCCGCCCTGGACTCCGGCGTCGCCTACGTCCCCGGCGCAGCCTTCGCCGTCACCGATACCGCCGACAATTCCCTGCGGCTGTGCTTCACCACCTCCGACGAGGCCACCCTGACCGAAGCGGTCGACAGGCTGTCGTCGGCGATCGGCTAGCGACCGGCGCGCACCGGAACAGAACTTCCCACGCCCGGTGACTCAACCGAGGTGGAATCCTCAGACCCAGTTGTAGGTGCGTTCTACGGCCTTGTTCCAGTCGGCGTAGCGGTGGGTGCGTTCCTCTTCGGACATCGAAGGGGTCCAGGTCTGGTCGGCTATCCAGTTGGCTCGGAGGTCTTCGAGGTCGGACCAGTAGCCGACGGCCAGGCCGGCGGCGTAGGCGGCGCCGAGGGCGGTGGTTTCGCGGACCACCGGGCGGACTACGGGGACGTCGAGGATGTCGGCTTGGAATTGCATGAGGAGGTTGTTGCCGGTCATGCCGCCGTCGACCTTGAGGGTGGTGAGTTCCAGGTCGAGGTGCTGGGCGGCGGCGTCGGCGCGCATGGCGTCGACTACCTCGCGGGTTTGGAAGGCGGTGGATTCCAGTGCCGCCCTGGCCAAGTGGGCCTTGGTGACGAAGCGGGTCAGGCCAGCGATGACGCCGCGGGCGTCGGGGCGCCAGCGGGGGGCGAACAGGCCGGAGAAGGCGGGGACGAAGTGGGCGCCACCGTTGTCGTCGACGCTGCGGGCCAGGGGTTCCACCTCTTCGGCGGAGGAGATGATGCCGAGGTTGTCGCGCAACCATTGGACCAGGGAGCCCGTGACGGCGATCGAGCCTTCGAGGGCGTACACCGCCGGCGTGTCACCGAGTTGGTAGCAGGCGGTGGTGAGCAGGCCGTGCTTGCTGAACACCGGCGTGGTGCCGGTGTTGAGCAACATGAAATTGCCTGTGCCGTAGGTGTTCTTGGCTTCGCCGGGGGACAGGCACGCTTGGCCGAAGGTGGCCGCCTGCTGGTCGCCGAGAATGCCCGCGACCGGAATACCCTCGAACGGACCGGCGGTGATGTCGGCGTAGACCTCTGACGAGCTGCGGATCTGCGGGAGCAGCGACATCGGAATGTCGAAATCTGCGCAGATCTGTGGATCCCATCGCAGGGTGCGAAGATCCATCAGCATGGTCCGTGAGGCGTTGGTGACGTCGGTGAGGTGTTCACCGGTCAGCTTCCACAGCACCCAGCTGTCCATGGTGCCGAAACACAGGTCGCCTGCCTCGGCGCGCGCCCGTACGCCGTCGACATTGTCAAGGATCCAGCGCAGTTTCGGCCCGGCGAAATAGGTCGACAGCGGCAGGCCGGTGCGGTCCGCATAGCGTTGCGGCCCTTGCTCACCCGCGAGTTCGGTGCACAGCTGATCGGTGCGCGTGTCCTGCCACACGATCGCGTTGTACACGGGATCGCCGGTCGCCCGATCCCACACCACGGTGGTCTCACGCTGATTGGTGATCCCGACCGCGGCCAGATCCCCGGCCGAACACCGGCTGTTGCCCAGCGCAGCGCCGAGCACCGACTCGGTATTGCGCCACACCTCCGCCGGATCGTGCTCCACCCAGCCGGGCTTGGGAAAGATCTGCCGATGCTCGCGCTGCGCGGTTCCGACGATCCGACCCTGCCGATCGAAGATGATGCACCGACTCGAAGTCGTGCCCTGATCGATGGCAGCCACATAGCGACGCATTGATGCAGGTTACCGAAAGCGGAGCCGGCGACCGCAAGATTTGTGGTCGGCGACGAATTTCGGGCCCACGCCTCGCCGCGCACGTCCCCAGCGACGAGTGCGGACTACGTTTAGCCTGTACGCAGCGGCGCCGGGAACGCGGCGTTTGCCCCAACTGTCGGCTGGGACCGGCCGGAATCGGCCGGCGGCGAGGAGTCGAGCATGTCGCAGACACCGGAGTTTCCGTTCCTGCACCCGGGAGAGCTGGTCGCGGGCGGGAAAAGGGATCGGCTCGGACCCGGCGATCTGGGGCCCGAACATCGGCGGACCGCCTGGGAACGGCTGGGTAAGGATCAGTTCGACGTCCTGGTCGTCGGCGGCGGCGTCGTGGGCGCCGGTATCGCGCTCGATGCCGCGACACGGGGGCTGTCGGTCGCGCTGGTCGAGGCCCGCGATCTCGCGTCGGGCACGTCGAGCCGCTCGTCCAAAATGTTCCACGGTGGCCTGCGCTACCTCGAACAGCTCGAATTCGGCTTGGTCAGGGAAGCGCTGAAGGAGCGTGAGCTGGCGTTGTCGACGCTCGCACCGCACCTGGTGAAGCCGCTGCGGTTCCTCTATCCGCTGACACATCGCGTGTGGGAGCGGCCCTACGTCGCCGCGGGCCTGACCCTGTACGACACCATGGGCGGCTCGAAATCCGTTCCAGGACAGCATCATCTGACCCGGCACGGCGCGATGCGGCTCGCCCCCGGCCTGCGCCGGGATTCGATGATCGGCGGCGTCACCTACTACGACACCGTCGTCGACGACGCCCGCCACACCATGACGGTCGCCCGCACCGCCGCGCACTACGGTGCGGTCATCCGCACCTCCACGCAGGTCGTCGGGTTTCTGCGCGAAGCCGACCGGGTCGTGGGGGTGAAGCTGCGCGACACCGAGGACGGGCGCACCGGTGAGGCGCGCGCGAATGTGGTGATCAACGCGACGGGTGTGTGGACCGATGAGGTGCAGAGTCTGTCGCGGCAACGCGGCCGATTCCATGTGCGCGCGTCCAAAGGTGTGCACATCGTGGTGCCGCGCGATCGCATCGTCAGCGATGCCGCGATAATCCTGCGCACCACCACCTCGGTGCTGTTCATCATCCCGTGGGGCGCGCACTGGATCGTCGGCACCACCGACACCGACTGGAATCTCGACCTCGCCCATCCCGCGGCGACCAAGGCCGATATCGACTATCTGCTCGACCGGGTCAACGAGGTGCTGGTGACCCCGCTCACGCACGCCGATATCGACGGCGTCTACGCGGGCCTTCGCCCACTGCTGGCGGGGGAGAACGACGACACGTCCAAGCTCTCGCGCGAGCACGCCGTGGCCAGGGTCGCGCCCGGACTGGTGAGCATCGCGGGCGGCAAGTACACCACCTACCGGGTGATGGCGGCGGACGCGATGGACGAAGCCGCACAAGACATTCCGGCACGCGTCTCGCCGTCGATCACCGAGAAGGTGGCGCTGCTCGGCGCCGACGGCTACTTCGCGCTGGTCAACCAGACCGTGCAGCTCGCCGAGCACTACGGCATCCACCCGTACCGGATGACGCACCTGCTCGACCGCTACGGCTCGCTGGTCGACGAGGTGCTCGCAATGGCGGCGGGCAAACCCGAACTCCTGCAACCGATTACCGACGCACCGGCCTACCTCCAGGTCGAAGCGGTCTACGCCGCGGCCGCGGAAGGCGCGCTGCACCTCGACGACATCCTGGCCCGTCGCACCCGCATCTCGATCGAATATTCCGATCGCGGCGCGAACTGCGCCGAGCAGGTCGCCCACCTCGTGGCGCCCGTTCTCGGGTGGGACGCGGAGGATATCGACCGCGAGGTGTCCACGTACCAGGCGCGCGTACGGGCCGAGATCGAATCGCAGACCCAACCCGACGACACATCGGCCGACGCGCTGCGGGCAGCCGCTCCGGAGCCGCGTCCGCAGTTGCTGGAACCGGTGCCGCAGGACCGCTGAGCCATCGGACCGGGGCGCTGCGGGCTGTGAGCACACACGGGCGAGGTGAGCTCACGGGCTGGGCTGGCAGCGTGGGCAGAAGAAGATGCCACGTTCGCGTTGAGTGATGCGGTCGGCGGGGTCGTCTTCGCCGAGCAACTGGGACGCGATCGGGGTGCCGCAGCGGGGGCAGGAACGGCGAGTGCGGCCGTAGACCATGGCGCGCCATGGTGGTTGGTGTGCGGCTTTGCCGAGAACACGGTGAGCTTCGTCGACAAGCGCCACGAGATCGGGGATGTCGCCGACCGGGGTAACGGGGTGGACTTTGCGCAGGAAACAGATCTCGCTGCGGTAGATGTTGCCGATGCCCGCCAGATTGCGCTGGTCGAGCAGGGCGAGACCGACGGCGCGACGCGGGTACTCGGTGAGCCTGCGCAAAGCCTCGGCCGCATCCCAATCCGGGCCGAGGAGATCGGGGCCGAGGTGGTCGATGACCGTGTGTTCGTCGGCGCGCAGCAGCACCTGAACCTTGCCGAGCGAGAAGCCGACTGCCTCGACCTCGTCGTTGGCAAGCACCACTCGCGCGGTGACCGCGGGTTTGGTCCAGCGCTGGCCGCGGTGGAACACCCGCCACACGCCTTCCATCTTCAGGTGGGTGTGGACGCTCACGCGGTCGGTGCGGATGAACAGGTGCTTGCCGTAGCTCACGACCTCCTCGACCCGTTCGCCGACCAGATCCACGGTGGCGTACCGCGGAACCCGGAAATCGCTGCGGGTGAGCGTTTTACCGGCCAACGCCGTGCGTAGGCGCTGCGCGGCGCGGAAGACGGTGTCGCCCTCTGGCATTCGGCTACACCTGCCTGCGCAGCCGCAGACCGCTGGGGGTCATCGAGAAACCGGCTTCGATCAGTACTTCGGCGAAGAGGTTGCCGTGCACAGTGTCTCCGTTGATCTTGTCGATCACCAAGCTGTCGACCCGGCGATCGCGTACCAGCCCGGCCAGCGCGAACGCTGCCGCCCGGCGCAGGCCGACGTCCTCGGTGAAGCTGAGCAGAGTCTTGCCGCCGCGCTCGGAGTAGAGCACCAGTTCGCCGCCGACCAGAACCACCAACGCGCCCGCTTTGCGGCCCGGCCGGTGACCGCCCTCGGCGTCGCCCTTCGGCCACGGTAGCGCGGCGCCGTAGGGGTTGGCGGGGTCGCATGCCGCGAGGGCGAGCGCGACGCCCGCTCTGATGGTGTCACGGTCGGTGTCGAACGAGCGCAGGCGGTCGACGGTGTCGGTGGTGGAGAACTGGGCGCCGCCGAGCGTGTCGACGAAATAGCCGCGCCTGCACCGGCCGCGGTCCTCGAACTCGGTGAGCACGCGGTACATCAGCTGGAAACCGCCGGCTATCCCTTCGTTCTGTACCGAACCGCGAGTCAGCACGCCGTAGCGTTCGATCAGTTGATCGGCGGTGGCATGGGCGCGAACGGTGTTGTCCTGCACGCGTTCGGGCAGGATCGACCAGCGTCCGGCCAGCGTGGGCGGACCGGATCGGGTCGGCATCGCCGGTCGCGGCAGGTACGCGCGGCCGCGGGGCGAGCGGCGCGGGGTGCGGTGCGCGGTGGTGGCGCGGGCAGTACCGGACAGCAGGGCGCGCACCGGGGCGAAGGTGTCACCGGAGACATAGCCGGCCCAGACCAGCTGCCACAGGGCCTCCCCGGCGGCTTTGTCGTCGAGCAAGCCCGCGGAGTCGGCGAGTTGGCGAAAGAAATAGGCGCCGCCGCCGCGCAAGGTGGATGGCAGCCGCTGGACAGGGTTCGCGGCGCCGGGATCGGGTGCGTCGAGATCGACCACCGGCCACGGTTCCAGATTCGCGCCGAGTGCGGCCAGGAGACCGAGCTGGATGTCGGTGGGGTCGATCTCGTCGGCGGGAGGCAGGGTGAAGGGTGCCTGGTCGGCGAGGTGGAGGGCGACCCAGCCGTCGCGGGCGGTGATCGCGCCGTGGCCCGACCACACCACCTCACCGGTCGCCATCAGCTCGTCCAGCATGGCGGGGGAGTAGTCGCGCACTCGGGTGGGCAGAATCAGCGATTCCCAGGCCGAGGCCGGGATCGGTACGCCCGCAAGCTGTTCCACTACTGTGGCCACGCCGTCGACACCGCGTAGCTCGCCGGACCCGACGTGTTGCCAGGACGGCAGGAACCGCGCGAACGCGGCGGTGGACACCGGCTCGACCTCGTGCCGCGCGGCGGCCAGTGAACGGCGGCGCAAACGGCGAAGGACCTGGGCGTCGCACCACTCGCCGCCGGCGGTGTCCGGCGTGAATTCACCTTCCACCACGCGTTTCTCGGCGAGCAGGCGGTGCAGCGCTGTCGCGGCGACGGCCGTTCCGAGGCCGAAGCGGTCGGCGACCGCGGCGGTGGTGAACGGTGCGTGAGTGCGCGCGTAGCGCCCGACGAGGTCGCCGAGCGGATCGGGGACCGGTTCGATGAACGCCGCGGGCACTCCGATCGGCAAGGGCACGCCGAGCGCGTCCCGCAGCCGAGCGGCGTCCTCGACCGCCACCCACCAGGTACGACCTGCGAACGAAACCTCCAGCGCCCGTCGCGAATCCCGCAGTTCCGCGAACCACGCCGGTGCGTCGGAATCGGCGAGCAGGTCGCCGCGGGCGGACTCGAGTCTTTCATCCGGCGTGCTGTGTGAGGGTTCGTCGGGTGAGTGGGCGCCGGTGTCCATCGCTTCGCCGTGGCGCGCTGCGGATGCGGTGCCGGGGCGGGGAACGCAGCGTGCTGCGGCTTCGGTGGGCGTGAGGGGACCGAGTAGACGGAGCAGGTCGGCCAGACCTTCAGCGTCGCGGGCCAGGCGCTCGGGGGTGAGGCGCTGGAGTTCTTGCTCGGTCAGGGTGATGACGGCGGGGTCGAGGAGTTCGCGCAGCTCGACGCGGCCGAGGAGTTCGGCGAGCAGGCTGGAGTCCAAAGCCAGCGCGGCTGCCCGGCGTTCGGCCAGTGGACTGTCGCCGTCGTAGAGGAATTGCCCGATGTAGGAGAACAGCAGAGCGCCGGCGAAGGGCGACGGGCTCGCGGTCTCGACCTCGATCAGGCGGATCTCGCGACGGGCCACCTTGGTGAGCAGGTCGCGCAGGGCGGGCAGGTCGTATACGTCGCGCAGACATTCGCGGACGGTTTCCAGCAGGATCGGGAACTGCGGGAATTTGCGTGCCACGTCCAGCAATTGGGCCGAGCGCTGCCGCTGCTGCCACAGCGGTGCGCGCTTGCCGGGGTCGCGGCGCGGCAGGAGCAACGCTCTGGCGGCGCATTCGCGGAAGCGGGACGCGAAAAGAGCTGAGCCGCCCACCTGTTCGGTGACGATGTCGTCGATCTCGTCGGGTTCGAAGGCGAACAGTTCGGCGCCGGGTGGTTGGTCGGTCGTATCGGGCAGGCGCACCACGATGCCGTCGTCGGAGGCGGTCGGGGCGGCATCGATGCCGAACTGTTCCTGCAGGCGCGCACCCACCGCCAGCGCCCACGGTGCGTGGACCGGGGTGCCGTAGGGCGAGTGCAGCACCAGGCGCCAGTCGCCGAGCTCGTCGCGGAATCGTTCCACGACCAGCGTCCGATCGGTCGGCAATTGGCCGGTGGCACTGCGCTGTTCCTCGAGCAGGCCGACCAGATTCGCTGTCGCGTTCTGATCGAGTCCGGCGGTGCGCACCAACTGCTCGAGCCGTACCGCGGGCTTGCTCTGCTCGGCGGTGCGCCCGGCCTTCTTCGAGCTCGGGGTCGGCTTCGTGGGTTCGGGCAGTGGCTCGGGAACTTTCGACGTGGCGTCGGCCGTGGTCAGCACGGTGCCGGAGCCCATGTCCGCCACGATCCGAGACAACTCGTCGGCTGATACCTGACCGGCCGTGCGAACGAATTCGCCCAGCGCGGCGCCCAATTCAGCGGGCCGGCCCAACCCGTCACCGTGCCAGAACGGCAGCCGGCCGGGCAGCCCGAACGCCGGTGACACCAGCACCCGATCGAAGGTGATCTCCTCGATCCGCCAACTGGTCGCACCCAGCGCGAACACATCGCCCACGCGCGACTCGTAGACCATCTCCTCGTCGAGTTCACCCACCCGCGAAGCCTTTTCGCCCACCATGAACACCGCGAACATCCCACGGTCGGGGATCGCGCCACCGGAGGTCACCGCCAGGCGCTGGGCGCCGGGACGGCCGGTGATGGTGCCCGCGTCGCGGTCCCACACCACGCGCGGACGTAGTTCGGCGAACTCGTCGGACGGATAGCGCCCGGCCAGCAGGTCGAGCACCGACTCGTAGGCCGAGCGGGGCAGATTCGCGTAGCTGCCGGTGGAGCGGACGAGATCGAACCAGGCGTCGACGTCGATGGATTCGAGCGCGCAGGCCGCCACCGTCTGCTGGGCGAGGATGTCGAGCGGGTGCGCGGGGATCTGGAGTTTCTCGATCTCACCGGTGAGCATGCGCTGGGCGGCGACGGTGCAGTGGATCACGTCGGTGCGGTGTTTGGGGAACAGCACGCCCCGCGAGATCTCACCCACCTGGTGCCCGGCCCGACCGACCCGTTGCAGACCACTGGCCACCGAGGGCGGCGCCTCCACCTGGACGACCAGGTCCACCGCGCCCATGTCGATGCCGAGCTCGAGACTGCTGGTGGCCACCACACAGCGCAGCCGACCGGTCTTGAGGTCGTCCTCGATGATGGCGCGCTGTTCCTTGCTGACCGACCCGTGATGGGCGCGCGCCAACAGGTGCTCGGCCCCGTGGATCACCTCGGTGGACGGCCCGAGCTGGGCGGGTGGCTTGTGCTCGGTCTCCACCGGCTCGCCGAGACGGGCGGCATAGGTCTCGTTGAGCCGCGCGGTCAGCCGTTCGGCGAGCCGCCGGGAGTTGGCGAACACGATCGAGGACCGATGCTCGAGCACCAGGTCGACGATGGCCTCGTCGACATGCGGCCAGATCGAACCCGGCTGATCGGAGTCGCCTCCCGGATCGGTCATATCGGCCACCGGCACCCGCACCGACAGGTCGAAGGTCTTCGGTGCGGGCGGCCGCACGATGGTGATCGGCGCGTTCCCGACCAGGAATCGCCCGACCTCCTCGGGCGGGCGCACCGTCGCCGACAACCCGATCCGTTGCGCGGGCTTGTCGGTGAGCTGATCCAGCCGGGCCAGCGACAATGCCAGGTGCGCACCACGCTTCGACCCGGCGATGGCGTGCACCTCGTCGACGATCACGGTGTTGACCTGGGCCAGCGTCTCGCGAGCGGCCGAGGTCAACAGCAGGAACAACGACTCGGGGGTCGTGATGAGAATGTCCGGTGGGGTGCGCAACATCGCCCGGCGCTGGGCGGGCGGGGTGTCGCCGGAGCGCACCCCCACCGAGATATCCGGTGGGTCGAGCCCCAGCCGTTTCGCCGTCTGCGTCACTCCTACCAGGGGCGCCCGCAGGTTGCGTTCCACATCCACAGCCAGCGCCTTCAACGGCGACACATAGAGCACCGACGTGCCCCGGGACGCTCCCGGCTCGGGTGGGTCCCGGTGAGCCAGCTGATCGATGGCCCACAGGAACGCGGACAGGGTCTTGCCCGACCCCGTCGGCGCGATCACCAGTGTGTTCTCGCCTGCGGCGATCGCGTCCCACGCGCCGAGCTGGGCCGACGTGGCAGCAGGGAAGGCGCCGTCGAACCACTGTGCTGTCGCGGGGGAGAACCGATCCATAGCACCAAGTGTGCACCGACCCACCGACAACTTCGTCGCCATCATGCGCCCCGACCAGCGCGAACACGCCGATGACCGGGGAGGCGCCCGGCCCGGGTTGTGGCGTGGATCGCATTCGTCGCTACCCTCGACTCTCGTGCAAACGGTGCTGAGAGTCGACCTTGTCGGCCATGGCCTTACCGAGGCGGTACGTAAGGCGCGATTTCCTGTCGATGAACCCCTTGACGAGTCGGGGCGGGCCGCTGTGCGTGCCTGTGTGCCGCTCGATGAAGCGTTGGTGCGGACAGGACCGGAGCGGCGGGTTCGCGAGACGGCGGAGGAATTGGGCCTGGTCGGCGAACAGGACGTGCGATTACGGGACCTCGATGCCGGGTCGTGGCGGGGCAGTGAGATGGGCAAACTCGCTCAGGACCAGTTGTTCGCCTGGCTCACCGACCCCGAATTCCGTGGGCACGGTGGGGAATCCATCACCGATCTGGTCGAGCGGGTGCGCTTCTGGCTGGCCGAGATCGCCTCGTCGGGTCGTAACACCGTGGCGGTGACGCACCCCGCCGTGGTGCGCGCCGCGCTGCTCGTGGTGCTCGACGCACCGGCGAAGTCGTTCTGGCGCATGGATGTTCCGCCCGCGAGCGTCACCCGGCTGCACTACCGGGGGAACTGGACCCTGCGACTCGGCAACGGATAACGAAGAAGGCCCCGGAGTCGAAACTCCGGGGCCTTCTTCGTAGTAGCGGGAACAGGATTTGAACCTGCGACCTCTGGGTTATGAGCCCAGCGAGCTACCGAGCTGCTCCATCCCGCGTTGCAAATACCACTTTACACGGGGTGGGTCGGAAGGCGAAATCGCCTGCCTGATCAGCCGAAATGGATGCCTTGCGCGAGCGGGAGTTCGGTGGAGTAGTTGACGGTGTTGGTGGCCCGGCGCATGTAGGCCTTCCAGGAGTCGGAGCCCGACTCCCGGCCGCCGCCGGTGTTCTTCTCCCCGCCGAACGCGCCGCCGATCTCCGCGCCCGATGTCCCGATGTTGACATTGGCGATGCCACAGTCGGAACCGGCGACGAACTGTTCGGCCTCGCGCTGGTCGAGGGTGAAGATCGACGAGGAAAGTCCCTGGGTCACACCGTTGTTCAAGGCGATGGCTTCGTCGAGTTCGTCGTAGGTCAGCACGTACAGAATCGGCGCGAAGGTTTCCTCGCGCACGAGCTCGGTCTGCGCGGGCATGCGGACGAGGGCGGGCCGCACGTAGTAGGCGTCGGGTCCGAGCGTCTCGACTCGCTCACCGCCGCAGATGATGTCGCCGCCCTCGGCCACCGACCCGACCAGCGCCTTCTGCATCCCGGCGAAGGCGCGCTCGTTGATCAGCGGCCCGACCAGGACGCCGTCGTCGAGTGGATTACCCACGGGCAGTTGGCTGTACGCCGCGGCCAGCCGTTCGACCAGCTGGTCGGCGATCGAACGATGCGCGATCAACCGTCGCAGGCTGGTGCACCGCTGGCCCGCTGTCCCCGCCGCCGCGAAGACGATGCCACGCACCGCCAGTTCCAGATCGGCACTCGGCGCGACGATCGCGGCGTTGTTGCCACCCAGCTCGAGCAGGCATCGACCGAAACGCCCGGCCACCCGCGGGGCGACGGTGGCGCCCATCCGCACCGAGCCCGTCGCGCTCACCAGGGCGACCCGGCCGTCGTCGACCAACGCCGAGCCGACGGTCGCGTCCCCTTGGATCAGCTGGTGCACTTCGGGATCCGCGCCCACGTCGACCGCCGCGCGACGCAGCAGCGTGTGGCAGGCCAGCGCCGTCAACGGCGTGGTCTCCGACGGCTTCCAGACCACCGTGTCGCCGCACACCAGGGCGATCGCGGTGTTCCAGGCCCACACCGCGACAGGGAAATTGAACGCCGAGATCACCCCGACGACACCGAGTGGATGCCACGTCTCCATGAGCCGATGGCCGGGACGTTCGGACGGCATGGTGGCGCCGTAGAGCTGGCGCGAGAGCCCGATCGCGAACTCGCAGACGTCGATCATCTCCTGCACTTCGCCCAGCGCCTCGGGGCCGATCTTGCCCGCCTCCAGGGTCACCAGCTCCGCCAGCTCCTCCTGATGGGCCACCAGCAACTGGGCCAGCCTGCGCACCAGGCCCGCCCGCACCGGCGCGGGGACCGTGCGCCACGCCTCGAACGCGGTTGCGGCGCGGCCGATCGCGGCATCCACGTCGGCGGGGGCGTCGACGGCCAGCGGCAACAGGACACCGCCGGAGATCGGCGTGCGCGCCAGCAGCGGGCCGGGCTCCGGCGCAGCGGCGCCGAGGCCGTGCAGTAGCGCCCTGGCTCGCAGGGAGAGCTGCTCGGAGAAGTTCACGGTCTGCGTCATCGGTACTCTGCTCACCTTCTGCTGTTTGGTACGACTCACGGAAAAGTTCGGGAGAATTCGGTGGGGAACGGAAAGAAGTTTTCCCCGCGCGAGCCCCACGCTGCGTTAGCCTTCGCTGATGGCGGATACACCGGCTCGACCCCAGCTCGATGACATCGATCGACTATTGATCAAAGAACTGATGGCAGACGGCCGCGCCACATTGTCGAATCTGGCGGAGAAGGCCAGTCTCTCGGTCTCCGCGGTGCAATCGCGCGTGCGCAGGCTCGAAGCGCGGGGCGTGATCCGCGGATACGCGGCGCAGGTGGACCCCGAAGCGCTCGGGCACTTGTTGTCGGCGTTCGTCGCGATCACTCCTCTCGACCCGTCCCAGCCCGATGACGCGCCCGCCCTACTGCAGCACATCCCCGGCATCGAGGGGTGCCATTCGGTGGCGGGCGAGGAGAGCTACGTCCTGCTGGTGCGGGTGGCCTCGCCTCGGCATCTGGAACATCTGCTGCAGGAGATCAGGGCCACGGCCAACGTGCACACCCGCAGCACCATCATCCTGCAGACATTCTATGACAGGTAGTGATCTTCCGTAATTTGATTCGTGATTCCGTAGAACTTCCGTAAATATTTGCGTATCGTCGGTTTCATGACCATCGAACTGGAGCGCCCTGGCGCGGCGGTCATCCCCGCCGACCGGGTCCACGAGATCCTGTCCTCGCACATCCTCGCGGACGGTTTCGAGCTTGTGCTCGACCTACACGAATCGCACGGTCGCACGCTCGTCGACGAACGTGACGGCACCAGCTATCTCGACATGTTCGGCTTCTTCGCCTCCAACGCACTGGGGATGAACCATCCCGCGCTGGCCGGCGACGAGGGCTTTCTCGCCGAGCTGGCCAACGCCGCACTGAACAAGCCGAGCAACTCCGATATCTATACCGTCGAGATGGCACGCTTCGTCGACACCTTCGCTCGCGTGCTCGGTGATCCGCGCTTGCCGCACCTGTTCTTCGTCGACGGTGGCGCGCTCGCGGTGGAGAACGCGCTGAAAGTCGCTTTCGACTGGAAGAGCAGGCTCAACGAATCGCACGGCCGCGCACCGGAACTCGGTACCAAGGTGCTGCACCTGACCGGCGCCTTCCACGGGCGCAGCGGTTATACGTTGTCGCTCACCAATACCGACCCGGTCAAGACCGCGCGATTCCCGAAATTCGATTGGCCGCGCATCGACACACCGCACACTTTCGCGGGTGCCGACATCGCAGCCCTCGAAGCGCGGGCGCTGGCCCAGGCCGAACAGGCCTTCGCCGACAACCCGCACGACATCGCCTGCTTCATCGCCGAACCGATCCAGGGCGAAGGCGGTGACCGTCATCTGCGGCCGGAATTCCTCGCCGCCATGCAGCGGCTGTGTCACGCCAACGACGCGCTGTTCATCCTCGACGAGGTGCAGACCGGCGTCGGCCTGACCGGAACCACCTGGGCCTTCCAGCAATTGGATGTCGCGCCCGATGTGGTGGCCTTCGGCAAGAAGACCCAGATCTGCGGAATCATGGCGGGCGGCCGGGTCGACGAGGTGGTCGACAATGTCTTCCGGGTGAGCTCACGGCTCAACTCCACCTGGGGTGGCAACCTCACCGACATGGTGCGCACCCGGCGCATTCTCGAAGTGCTGGAACGGGATCGGCTGATCGAGGGTGTGGAACCGCTCGGCGCGTTCCTGCTCGACCGGCTCGGCACACTGGCCGTCGCGCATCCGGACATGGTCAGTGAGGCGCGTGGCCGTGGGCTGATGTGCGCGGTGACGCTGGCGACGCCGGAGCTGCGCGATCGGGTGGTGACGGAACTGCGCGAACGTGAGCATGTGCTGCTGCTCGGCACAGGAGAGCGCGGCATCCGTTTCCGTCCGCCGCTGACTGTCACCGAGGACGAGCTGAGTCAGGCCGTCGACGCCCTCGACGCGGTGCTCACGCGAGAACGCCGGTAACTCACCGGATTTCCGGGCCGGGCCGGCGGCACGATTGCCGTCGGCCCACTTCCGTCTTCACTCGTCCGTGATCGCAGGACCCGGTCGGCAGATGCGGCGCAGTGATCAGGCGGACACGGCGGTCAGTCCGAGCGCGCCCGTGACGAAGCGGTGGACCGATGCCAGGCCGGCGGCCAGTGCCTCGTCCTCGCCGGGACGAGCCCAGCCGGTCACCGCCGCGGTGGCGTCGGGGCCGGGCGTCACGCCGATCTCGGCGACCATCTCGGCCGTCGTCGGAACGCAGACTGCCCAGGAGAAGTGCGACTCGTCCGCCCACTGCGCCGACCGGGTGGCCACGTAGCCGGGATCGGTGATGCCGCCGTCGGCCAGCGCGGGTCGGTCGTCGATGCGCTCGTCGGCGCGCAGCGCGCGCAGATACCAGGACCCTGCGTTGATCTCGATCGGTTCCACGCGAGCAGCCTAGTGGTTCGGCCGCCGGGTCATGCCGTGCGGAGGGTGCCGCCACCGAGCAGGGAATGAACGGCCGTGCGGCCGATGTCGAGGGCGCGGGTGAGCAGGTCGGTGTCGCGGGCCGCGCTGTCGATGGCCGGGGAACCGGCGGGTGGGTGGATCTGGAGGACGTGGTCGCCGAGGCCGTCGAGGTAGCTGTCCTCCATCGCCTGCTGACCCGGCCGCTTGTTCCACGCCCGGAACGCACCGGGGGCGATGGCACGCATGTAACCGCCGCCGACCACCCGATGCAGCAGCGGCGCGGGCGGGCGGACCTCATCGGTCCGGCGGGTGCGCAGGACCAGGGCGTGGGTGGTGCCCGCGGCCACGGCGGTGCGGATCGGGACGGTTTCGGTGAGGCCGCCGTCGAAATAGCTGCCACCCGCGAGGGCGACCGGTGGTCCCGCCAGCAGGGGAAGGCCCGCAGAGGCCCGTAACGCCGTCATGAGGCTCTGTTTGTCGGTGATGTAGGGCCCGAGGTCCACCGACTGCCCGGTGCGGATATCGGTCGCGATGGGGTGGAAGGTGGTGGGGTTCGCCAGAATCGCGGGGAAGTCCATCGGTTCGATGCCGTCGTACACGCGATGCACGAGATAGTGCAGATCGAAGACGGGGCGACCGCGGAAGATGCGTACCGGATCGACCACGCGGCGCATGATCGCCGGATCGGTCCACGAACGCATCCCCGTCGCCGCGCGCCCGCACAGCAACCAGGCGCCGTTGATCGCCCCGGCCGACGTGCCGTACACGGCGTCGAACACCTTCGCCAGACCCAGCTCCTCGAGCGCCTGCACCATGCCGCTGGAATACACACCGCGGCTGCCACCGCCCTCGATCACCAGCGCGAGACGATTGCCGTCGGTGCGGCTACCGGTTTCCCGGCGAGCCTGGATGACCTCGGCCACCGTTGCCGAACCCGGCGTCGAGAGCGGGTCCAGATCGGTGTGCGCAGTACTGGTCACCCGATCCACGATACGACAGAAGCCGGTCGCTCAGCCGGGCGAGACGCATGATCTTCCGCGCCCGTTCACTGATTCGTCTCACGCTGCCGGGCGGTAATCCGTCAGCTCAGTTCCTCGGGCCGCTCGACGAACGACAACGGACGCCGGTCCGTGGAGACCGACGCCCGTTGTGTACAGCTGTTACCTACTTGATCTCCGCCAGGACCGTGCCCTGGGTGATCGCCGCACCCGCCGCGACGGCGAGCCCGGTGACGACACCGGCCTTGTGCGCGTTGACCGGGTTCTCCATCTTCATGGCCTCGAGCACCACGATCAGGTCACCCGCCTCGACGGTCTGGCCCTCTTCGACCGCGACCTTCACGACGGTGCCCTGCATCGGCGCGGTGACCGCGTCACCCGACGCGGCACCGGCACCGGCGCCGCCACGCTTGCGCGCCTTCGGCTTCTTGCGCACCACACCGTTGCCTGCCGAACCGGCCGCACCGCCACCGAGGGTGAACTGACCGGGCAGCGACACCTCGACGCGACGTCCACCGACCTCGACGACAACCTTCTGCCGGGGCAGATCGTCGTCGTCATCGTCGGCCGCGCCGCCGGCGGTGTACGGCTCGACGGTGTTCTTCCACTCGTTCTCGATCCACTTGGTGTAGACGTCGAACTTCTCACCGTCGCCGATGAAGGCCGGATCCTCGATGACCGCGCGGTGGAACGGGATCACCGTCGCCAGGCCCTCGACGTCGAACTCGGCCAGTGCGCGGCGGGCACGCTGCAGCGCCTGCTCACGGTTCTCGCCGGTGACGATCAGCTTGGCCAGCATCGAGTCGAACTGACCACCGATGACGCTGCCCTGGACCACACCGGAGTCGACGCGCACACCGGGGCCCGAGGGCTCGCGGTAGACGTTCACCGGGCCGGGAGCGGGCAGGAAGCCACGACCGGCGTCCTCACCGTTGATCCGGAACTCGAACGAGTGGCCACGCGGGGTGGGGTCTTCCTTGATCGACAGTTCGTCGCCGTTGGCGATCGCGAACTGCTGACGCACCAGGTCGATGCCCGCGGTCTCCTCGGTGACCGGGTGCTCCACCTGCAGGCGGGTGTTCACCTCGAGGAACGACACGGTCTCGCCCTGCACCAGGTACTCCACGGTGCCCGCACCGTAGTAGCCCGCCTCGCGGCAGATGCGCTTGGCCGACTCGTGGATCGCGGCGCGCACCTTGTCGGACAGGAACGGCGCGGGCGCCTCCTCGACGAGCTTCTGGAACCGGCGCTGCAGCGAGCAGTCGCGGGTACCGGCGACGACCACGTTGCCGTGCTGGTCGGCGATGACCTGCGCCTCGACGTGGCGGGCCTTGTCGAGGTACTGCTCGACGAAGCACTCGCCGCGACCGAAGGCGGCGATGGCCTCACGGGTCGCCGACTCGAACAGCTCGGGGATCTCCTCGATGGTGTGGGCGACCTTCATGCCGCGGCCACCGCCACCGAAGGCGGCCTTGATGGCCACCGGGACGCCGTATTCCTTGGCGAACGCGACGACCTCGTCGGCGTTCTTGACCGGGTCCTTGGTGCCCGCGGCCATCGGCGCCTTCGCCTTCTCGGCGATGTGGCGCGCGGTGACCTTGTCACCGAGGTCGCGGATGGACTGCGGCGACGGGCCGATCCAGATCAGCCCGGCGTCGATGACGGCCTGGGCGAAGTCGGCGTTCTCGGAGAGGAAACCGTAACCGGGGTGGATCGCGTCGGCGCCGGACTTGGCCGCGGCGTCGAGGATCTTGTCGAACACGAGGTACGACTCGGCAGAGGTCTGACCGCCGAGGGCGAACGCCTCGTCGGCGAGCTTCACGAAGGGAGCGTCGGCATCGGGCTCGGCGTACACCGCGACGCTGGTGATTCCCGCGTCCTTGGCAGCCCGGATCACGCGAACCGCGATCTCGCCGCGGTTAGCTACGAGTACCTTCGTGATCCGTGCGCTGGCATGGCTGGGCACTGAGCCTCCTGTGTGCAATCTTTGGTCGCGTCGGGGAACGGGTCGCCGGTTAGGCCCCGTGCCCGGTATCGACAACTTTCGTCTCGGGCGAGTGTAGGCAGTGTGCCAACCCTGCTCGAACTCGGCTAGCCCTACTGTCGAGTAGGTCGCAGGTCACACTACGCGGCGTCCAGTGATGTGAACATGTTTCAAATGATCCGATTCGCGACACCTGGTTCGGTGCCCGTCACGATCGGTACCCGCACCGAGTTGCCCCATTCGATCCACGATCCGTCGTAATTACGCACCGACCTGCGGCCGAGCAGGAATGTCAGGACGAACCAGGTGTGGCTGGACCGCTCGCCCACCCGGCTGTACACGACCAGGTCGTCGGCGGGAAGCGCGCCGTAGACCTCGTCCAGGTCGGCGCGTGAGCGGAAGCGGCCGTCGTTGGTGGCGGCCTCGGTCCACGGGATGTTCACTGCCGTCGGCACGTGCCCGCCACGCAGGGCGGCGTACTCCTGGTTGAGCGGCTTGTCCTCGAGTTCGCCGGAGTACTCCTGCGCCGAGCGCACATCGACGAGGGGTTTGCCGAGTCTGGCCAGTACGTCCTCGCGGAACGCGCGGGCGGTCGTGTCGTCGCGCGTGACCTCGGGGTAGTCGCTGGGCGTGGGGTAGGGCTGGTCGAACGTGGTGTCGCGCTCCTCGGAGATCCAGGCGTCGCGGCCGCCGTCGAGCAGCCGTACGTCCTCGTGGCCGAACAGGGTGAAGATCCAGGCGGTGTGCGCGGCCTGGGCGTTGCCGCGGTCGCCGTAGATCACGATCGTGTCGTCGCGCTCGATACCCTTGGCGCGCATCAGTTCGGTGAAGCGCCTGCCGTCGACATAATCGCGGGTCACGGGGTCGCTCAGGTCGCCGCGCCAGTCGATCTTGACCGCGCCTGGAACATGGCCGATGTCGTAGAGCAGGATGTCATCGTTGGACTCGATGATTCGTAAACCACGCACGCCGATGTTTGCGGACAGCCATTCTGTGGTTACCAATCGATGCGGGACTGCGTAGGAACCGAAGGCGGGGTGCGGATCCGGGGCGACGGGCACGGTGTGGTCCTTCACGCGAGTTGGGTGGGTGCGACCACTGTGTGGTCGCAGCCGATGGTAAGTGTGTGGTGGCACATCACGAATCGACACAATGGGCGAATAAAGCGCACGGATGTCCGATAAAGTCTCTGGAGAGGAGGGGTGAGCTATGTCCGATTCTTGGCCGCGACGGCGACTGCTCGCGATCCTACGTGGCGCCACCGAGCCCCTCGATGCCCAGGAACTGGCCCGCATCACCGGACAGCACGTCACCACCGTCCGATTCCACCTCGACGTCCTCACCCGTGAATCGCTGGTTCGTCAGTTCCAGCAACCGCCACGCGGCCGCGGCCGCCCGCGCATCGGCTATCGCGCGGTGCAGCGCTCGGTGGGATATCAGGAGCTCGCGCAGGTACTGGCCGACCATCTCGGTCCCGACCCGGTCGCCCGTTCCGCCGCCGCCGTGGCCGCAGGTCGCGCCTGGGGTGCCCGGATGGACATCGGTACCCAGCCGGTGGAAACCCTCGCCGACGCCAGGGACATCACCATGTCGCTGATGTCGGAGCTCGGGTTCGCACCCGAGAAGGAACCCGCCGGTGAGACCTCGGAGCACGTCCAGATCAACCTGACGGCCTGCCCGCTGCGGGAACTGGCCCGCTCACACGCCGAGGTAGTGTGCGGTGTGCACATGGGCCTCATGCGGGAGGTGCTCGAACGCAACGGCGCCCGTGGCCGGGTGGACGTGCAGCTGCACCCCTTCGTCGAGCCCGAGCTGTGCACGGCCCGGCTCGATCTGACGATGACCGCGCCCGACCGCACCCCGGCCGTGGAGCCGGGGGATCAGCACGTGGTCGCGCCGTCAGTCCCGCGGGTCCCGCCACAGTTGCGTGACACCGACGCCGACGTCTTCGAGCAGTCGGCGCAACAGCGGTAATCCGATCCCGATGACGCTGGACGGATCGCCTTCGATCCGGTCGACGAACCAGCCGCCCAGCCCGTCCAGGGTGAACGCGCCGGCGACCTTCAGCGGCTCACCGGAAGCGATATAGGTATCGAGCTCGTCCGGTGTCGGCTTCGCGAAATGCACCGTGGTGCTGCTGCATTCGGCCGACTCGGCGACGATCTCGCCGTCGCGCAGCCGCAGCACGCAGTGCCCGGTGATCAGATCCGCGCTGCGGCCCGCCATCGTGGCCCAGCGCTCGCGCGCCACCTCTGGGGTGTGCGGTTTGCCTTGGAGCTGCCCGTCGACGAGCAGCATCGAATCGCAGCCGACGACGACACAGTCGGCACTGAATTCGGGAATCGACGCGGCGACGTCGGCCGCCTTGGCGCGAGCCAGGGCGACGACGACATCGTGCGAGGAGGTACCGGCGGGCAGTGCCGCCGACACCGCGTCCTCGTCTACGCCCGAGACCTGCACCACGGGGTCGATGCCCGCGGTGCGCAGGATCCCGAGCCGGGCAGGCGAGGCTGACGCCAGAACCAGCCTGGTCACCACAGCATCAGCTCCGGTGACCGCCGCACCAGCTTCGGTCACCTCAGCACCAGCTTCGGTCACCTCAGCACCAGCTCCGGTGACCGCCGCACCAGCTTCGGTCACCTCAGCACCAGCTTCGGTCACCTCAGCGCAGGTGCGACAGCATCGGGTACACGTACGGCGAGAACGGGTTCGTGCCCCGATGCATCATCGTCGATGTGCCCCACGCGTCGGCCGGTCCGTTCGATCCGCCGACGGGTGCGCTGGCGGCCGCCGCGCTCAGGACGGCGACCAGCGCCGCGATGTCCTGATCGGTGGGCGAACCCTTGAGAATGCGGAACAGCGGTTCCCCCGCGGCATCGACGGGGGCTTGCGCCTCCGTGCCCGCCGGCAGTTCGACCTCTTCGACGAGCGGTTCGACGACGAGCTCGAGCTCGGCGACTGTCAACACGTCTTCTTCTGCCACAGTTGTCACAGTGCCAGATCCTTCCTGCACTTACTTCGCTTCACAGCGCGGTTGCCGCGATCATTCCCGGTGCGGCCGCGCCGATCAATAGTTGTGTTCCACAACAAGTGTGCGCGGCCTATCCGGGATATCGCGTTTTCAGAGCGGAATGTTGCCGTGTTTCTTCGGCGGCATGGTCACCATTTTGCGCTCGAGGAGCCGCAGCGCCGACACGATCTGGCCACGGGTGTGCGAGGGCGGGATGACCGCGTCCACGTAACCGCGCTCGGCGGCGACGTACGGGTTCACGAGAGTGTCCTCGTACTCGTTCTGCAGCTCGAGGCGCAGCGCGTCGACGTCGTCGCCGTTCTTGGCGGCTTCGAGCAGCTGCTTGCGGTAGACGAATCCGACGGCGCCGGAGGCACCCATCACGGCGATCTGGGCGGTGGGCCATGCCAGGTTCACATCGGCACCCATGTGCTTGGAACCCATGACGTCGTAGGCGCCGCCGTAAGCCTTGCGAGTGATGATCGTGATCTTGCCCACAGTGGCCTCACCGTAGGCGTAGAGCAGCTTCGCGCCACGGCGGATGATGCCGTTGTATTCCTGGCCGGTGCCGGGCAGGAAGCCGGGCACGTCGACCAGGGTGATGATCGGGATGTTGAAGGCGTCGCAGGTGCGCACGAAGCGCGCGGCCTTCTCCGAGGCGTCGATGTCGAGGCAGCCGGCGAACTGGGTCGGCTGGTTGGCGACGATGCCGACGCTGCGCCCGTCCACCCGGCCGAAGCCGCAGATGATGTTCATCGCGCGCTCGGCCTGGACCTCGAGGAACTCGTCGTCGTCGAGTAGACGACGGATGACCTCGTGCATGTCGTAGGGCTGGTTCGGCGAGTCCGGGATGATCGTGTCGAGCTCGATGTCCTCGTCGGTCAGCGAATCTTCGATCGCCCCGTTGATCGGGTCGGTGGGCGCGTGGCGCGGGGACTCGGCGCGGTTGTTGCTCGGCAGGTAGCTCAGCAGGTCCTTGACGTAGTCGAGGGCGTCCTGCTCGCCGGAGGCCACGTAGTGGGCCACACCGGACTTCACCATGTGGGTGTGCGCGCCACCCAGGTCCTCCATCGAGACCTCTTCGCCGGTGACGGTCTTGATCACGTCGGGTCCGGTGACGAACATCTGCGAGGTCTGATCGACCATCACCACGAAGTCGGTGAGCGCGGGGGAGTACACGTGACCACCGGCGGCGGCGCCCATGATCAGCGAGATCTGCGGGATCACGCCGGAGGCCTGCACGTTGCGGTGGAAGATCTCGCCGTAGAGGCCGAGGGAGACGACGCCCTCCTGGATGCGCGCGCCCGCGCCCTCGTTGATGCCGACCAGCGGACGGCCGGTCTTGATCGCCAGGTCCATCACCTTGACGATCTTCTCGCCGTAGACCTCGCCGAGGGAGCCACCGAACACGGTGACGTCCTGGGAGAAGATGCACACGTCGCGGCCGTCGATGGTGCCGTAGCCGGTGACGACGCCGTCGCCGAGCGGGCGGTTGTGCTCCAGGCCGAAATTCACGCTGCGGTGCTTGGCGAGGGCATCGAGTTCGACGAAGGAGCCTTCGTCGACCAGGGCGAGGATGCGCTCACGCGCGGTCATCTTGCCCTTGGCGTGCACCTTGTCGACCGCGGTCTCACCCATCGGGTGTTGCGCTTCTTCCAGCCGATTCCGCAGATCAGCCAGCTTCCCGGCGGTGGTGTGGATATCGGGGGCGCCCGCCGATTCCGATGCGGGCTGCTGCTGGACACTCGTCATGGGTTGCGAGTGTAACGAGTGACACCTCCGCGCACCACGGCAGTCTCGCTTACCGGCCAGTAGAGAAACCCCAGCTAGGCGTACCTCCGCATTCGCTCCGGCCATGCGCAGTCTGAGGATGGGCTACGCCCACAGCGCCATTTCGGTACGGTCATGATCGTTCACAGAGAACTCCAGTAACGTGCCGAGAATGAACAGGGCACCCATCGATGTACCGCGTCTGCGCAGCTCGCAGGGACTGTCGTTCTACGACCGGATCGATGTAGTCGAATCGACAGGATCGACCAACGCCGACCTGGTCGCTCGCGCCGCCGACCCGTCCGCCGACCGTCAGGCTCTGCTCGCCGAGGAACAGGTGAGCGGTCGCGGCAGACATGCCCGCGCGTGGGTGAGTCCGCCCCGCGCGCAGATCTCGTTGTCGATCCTGGTGCGCCTGCCCGGCATCGACCCCGCCGCGCTCGGCTGGTTGCCGCTGCTCACCGGCATCGCGGTGGTCGACGCGCTGCGCGGCACGGCCGGTGTCGCACCGGAATTGAAATGGCCCAACGATGTCCTGCTCGACGGCCGCAAACTCGCGGGCATCCTGGCCGAGGTCGCCGCGACCGGAATCGCGCCCGCGGTGGTGGTCGGCATCGGGATGAACGTCGACCTCGCCGAATCGGAACTGCCTGTCGCCCACGCGACTTCGCTGAGCTTGGCCGGTGCGCAGAACGTCGACCGCACCGCGCTGGTCGCGGCGATCCTGGCCGAGTTCTCGCGCCGCTTCACCGCGTGGGAGCGGTCGGGCTGGGACACCGTCGATCTGGTGGCCGAATACCGTGAGCGGTGCGCCACCATCGGTATGGAAGTGCGAGCCGAACTCCCCGGCGGGACGGTACTCACCGGGGTGGCGAGCGATGTCGACGACACCGGGCGGCTGCTCATCGGTGAGCGGGCGGTGTCGGCCGGCGACGTTTCCCACCTGCGCGGACAGTACTGACGACGGGCCCGCAGCCGGGCCCGTCGCCGAGACGGATCAGTGTGCGCCCGCACCCGCGGTCGCGCGCTCGGCCACCTCGCGCTCGCGCGCCAGCAGCCGGTCGCGCTGCTCCTCGAACCGCAGCACGTCCTTCTCCAGCTTGTCGATGAACAGCGCGAGTTCATCGCGCGCTGCCTCACCACGCGCACCGAAGTCGTTGCGGTCGAAGACGTTCCACTGCTTGAGCACCGGGCGTACCACCTCGTCGAGGTGCTGGCGCAGATCGTAGATGCCGTGCTTGGCCATCAGCACGCCGTTGCGCCGCCAGTTGGGCATGCCCGCGCCCGGCATCTGGAAATTGGTGAGCACCTTGGTGATCGCGGGCATCGCCTGGTCGGGAGCCAGGTCGAGGGCCGCCGCGCACAGGTTGCGGTAGAAGATCATGTGCAGGTTCTCGTCGGTGGCGACGCGGGCCAGCATCTTGTCGGCGATCGGGTCGTCGCACACGCGACCGGTATTGCGGTGGCTCACCCGGGTGGCCAGCTCCTGGAACGTCACATACGCGACGTTCACCAGGAATCCACCCCAGTTCGCCGGTGCGTGCGCGCCCTGGGTCATGTGGACCATCCGCGCTTCCTCCAGCGCCACCGGGTCGACGCCGCGGGTGACGACGAGGTAGTCGCGGATCACGATGCCGTGGCGGTTCTCCTCGGCGGTCCAGCGGCCCACCCAGGTGCCCCACGCGCCGTCGAGGGAGAAGTTCTCGGCGATCTCGCGGTGGTAGGACGGCAGGTTGTCCTCGGTGAGCAGATTGGTGATCATCGCCGCCTTGGCGACATCGGTGAGCCTGGATTGTGATGGCTCCCAATCGCTTCCGCCCATCGCGGCGAAATTGCGGCCTTCCTCCCACGGGACGTAATCGTGCGGATTCCAGTCCTTGGCGATGGAAAGGTGCCGGTTGAGGTTCTGTTCGGCCACAGGTTCGAGGGCCGTGAGGATTTCGAGCTGAGTCAGATCTTCGGTCACGCGTGCCTCCACTGTCGGTGTCGAGCAAGCAGATAAGGACAAAACCTGGCATCTAGCGTGTAATCCACAGTATCGCCTCGGCAGTGGCATCGAGAAATGCGGTGTGACTGTCACCGGACTCGATGTGCCAGCGCGGTACTGTCGCATCATGGGTTACCCGGAGGATGTCCTCGCGCCCGACGAGCAGTTGATCCTGCACCGCCACCCGCACTGGAAAATGTTGGTGTGGCCCATCGTCACTCTCATCGTCGTGACCGCGATCGCCGGTTTCCTCGGCGGCCTGGCCTGGCGCAACACCACCGGTCACGTGCGCACGGTGTTGCTGATCCTGATCGGGCTGGCCTGGCTCGGGCTGGTCGCGTGGCGGGTCGTCGCGCGCGTGATCGCCTGGAAGTCGACGCATTTCATCGTCACCGGGCGGCGGGTGCTGGTGCGCCAGGGCGTGCTCACCCACACCGGCATCGATATCCCGCTCAGCCGGATCTCCAGCGTGCAGTTCCGCCACGGTCTGCTGGACCGGGCGCTCGGCACCGGCACCCTGATCATCGGCTCCTCGTCGGAGGAGCCGCTCGAGTACGACGACGTGCCCCAGGTCCAGCAGGTCCATTCGCTGCTCTACCACCAGGTCTTCGAGGCGGGACGTTCCGCCAACGAGCAGCACTGGGGCGGCGGCTACCGGTGAGCTGCCCGTCCTCGCTGATCAGAAACATTTAACCTGTGCAGATGACCGCTGTTCTGCTGGCCGAAGACGACGAGGCGATCGCCGCACCCCTGTCGCGTGCACTGGGGCGTGAGGGCTACACCGTCACCGTCGAGCGCTTCGGCCCGGCGGTGTTGCGCCGCGCCCTCGAGGGCAACCACGACCTGCTGATCCTCGATCTCGGCCTGCCCGGCATGGACGGGCTGGAAGTGTGCCGGCAGGTGCGTGCGAGCGGGGCCGATCTGGCCGTGCTGATGCTCACCGCCCGCACCGACGAGGTCGACTTCGTGGTCGGTCTCGACGCGGGCGCCGACGACTACGTGGGCAAACCGTTCCGGCTGGCCGAACTCCTCGCCCGCGTGCGAGCCCTGTTGCGGCGCAGCGGGATCGGGGACGACGCGGTGGAGGTCGGCGCGATCCGGCTCGAACCCGCGGCGCGGCGCGTGCTGGTCAACGGGGCCGAGGTGAACCTGGCCAACAAGGAGTACGAGCTGCTCAAGGTCCTCATCGACCGGGCGGGCCAGGTGGTGGCGCGCGAGACCATCCTGCGCGAGGTCTGGGGCGACGCCGACCTGCGCGGCTCCAAGACGCTCGACATGCACATGTCCTGGTTGCGTCGCAAGATCGGCGACGAGGGCCCGATGGCGGAGCGTCGCATCGTCACCGTGCGCGGTGTGGGGTTCCGGCTCAATACCGACGGACCCACCTCGCACCGAGGCTGACGGGCGTGCGCCGTCGCATCCTGCGCTCGATCCTGACCGTGCTGACCATCACCACGGTGGTGCTCGGCGTGCCGCTGATCTACACCGCGTGGCTGTGGGTCGAAGACATCACCCGCAACGATCTGCAGAGTCGCCTCGACCGGATCTCGACCGAGGTGATCGCCCAGGAACGGGTCGACGGGACCGTCCACGACGGTCTCGACGTGCGCGCCATGAGCGCGCTGGTGCCCGAGGGCGGCAAGCTCACCATCGTCTATCCGGCGCCGCACGACAATGCCGCGCGCACCGATATCGGCGTCGCGGAGGTGGCGGATCCGCTGGTCGAATCGCTGTCGATGGGCACGTCCGGTTCGCTGCGGCTCGAGGTGCCCGCCGGGCCGATGCATTCCCGCCAGGAGCAGGCGGTGGCCGCGGTGGCGCTGGCCGTGCTCGCCTCGCTGGGTGCGGCGTTCTCGGTCGCGGTGGTGACCGCGCGCCGCGTCGCCGACCCGCTGCGCGATGTGGCCGCCAGGGCGGCCCGGCTGGCGATGGGTGACTTCCGGCCCGATCCGCGCCGCCACGGCATCGCCGAACTGGACCGGGTCTCCGATGTGCTCGATTCGGCGACCGTCGAGATCGCGGGCCGCCTGCAACGCGAGCACGCGCTGGTGGCCGACGTTTCCCACCAGCTACGCAGCCGCCTGACCGCCGTTCGCCTGCGCCTGGACGAGTTGTCCACCCACGCCGACCCGGAGGTGGTGCACGAGGCCGAGGAGGCGATGGCGCAGGTCGACCGGCTCACCGATGCCATCGACGACCTGGTCCGCGCGTCCCGCGACGAAGACGCCACCGACCGCGATCCGGTGCCGGTGATGGCGGAACTGCGCGGTGTCGTCACCGAGTGGACCCACCCGTTCCACGAGACCGGGCGCGAACTGCTGCTGCTCGGCGACGAGTCCCTGCAGGCCCCGATCACCGGTTCGCGGCTGCGCGAGGCCGTCGCGGTGCTGGTCGACAATGCCCTGATGCACGGCGGCGGCACCTGCACGATCTCGGTGCGCACGGTCCCGACGATGAGCTCTCGCGACCCGCTGATCTGTGTGGAGGTGTCCGACGAGGGCGAGGGGGTGCGCGACGAACTGGCGCCGCACATCTTCGATCGTGGTTTCTCCGCGGGCGGTTCGACCGGTGTCGGTCTCGCGCTGGCCCGCGCGCTGGTCGAGGCCGACGGTGGTCGGCTCGAGTTGCAGCGTCGCCGTCCGGCCCTGTTCGCGGTGTTCCTCGGTTCCAAGCTCAAAGGCCCGCAGAACGCGACCCTAACCGAGCCGCGCTGACTCAGGATTGGCCGACTCAGGATTGACCGAGGGGCTCTTCTTCGATCAGTTCCTCGAACTCGGCGACGATCTCGTCGATCTCGTCGGGGAACACCCAGCGCCGCATGGCCCAGAAGCGGAACGCCATCTGCAGCAGGTTGCCGATGATGAACGCGCTGAAGAAATCGGCCACGTTCGCGACGACGAAGCTCACATGCGGTTCGCGGAGGTCGAGTCCATAGATCGAGATCCACAGCGGGATATTGGCCAGAACCACCCCGATCCCGCTCACCGCGAAGAACAGCAGCGCCTCGTGATGCTTCTCCCGGCCGCCCCGATTCTTGAACGACCATTCTCGGTTGAGGATGTAGGAAGCGATCACCGCCACCACGCCCGAGATGATCTTGGCGGTGAGCGGTTTGTCGGCGAGAATCGTCCATTTCAGGAGGTAGTACAGGCCGCTGTCGATCACGAACGTCGTGGCGCCGACGAGGGCGAATTTGATCAGCTCTTTATGCCTGATCGCGATTTCTCGCAGGCGCGGGGGAAGGACGCTGACCACGTCGTCGACGATTGACACGAGTTCTGAGTGTACCGGTCGCAAACATTCGCATTCGACATGACAACATTGCACGACGTGAGTGCACGTTCATTCGATCCGTCAGCCATGCCCACCGTCACGATGGTCGGTGGGGGCCAGCTCGCGCGTATGACGCACCAGGCCGCGGTAGCCCTGGGCCAGCGTCTACGGGTGCTCGCCGAGCGGCCGGACGACCCCGCCGCCCAGGTCACCCCCGACGTCGTGCTCGGCAGCCACGACGACCTGTCCGCGCTGCGAAAGGCCGCGCGCGGTTCGCACGCGCTGACCTTCGATCACGAGCACGTGCCGACCGAGCACCTCGACGTGCTGGTCGCCGAGGGCGTGAACGTGGCGCCGCCGCCGCAGGCGCTGATCTTC
Source organism: Nocardia sp. NPDC055002 (assembly GCF_053608825.1). Lineage (NCBI taxonomy): Bacteria > Bacillati > Actinomycetota > Actinomycetes > Mycobacteriales > Nocardiaceae > Nocardia > Nocardia sp. NPDC055002. Next base: position 164,105 of record NZ_JBSGWE010000003.1, on the reverse strand, counting down.
GCCCAGGACAAGCTGGCCATGCGGACGAAGCTGTCCGCGCTGGGTCTGCCGGTTCCGGCGTTCGTCGAGGTCGCCGCGCCCGCGGACGCGGTGGCCTTCGGCGACGAACACGGCTGGCCGTTCGTGCTGAAGGCCGTGCGCGGCGGGTACGACGGTCGTGGCGTGTGGATGCCCGCCGACGCGGCCGAGGCCACCCGGCTGGTCACCGACCAGCTCGCGCACGGTGTGCAGTTGCTGGCCGAGTCGAAGGTCTCCTTGAAGCGGGAGCTGTCGGCGATGGTCGCGCGGTCGCCGTTCGGCCAGGCCGCGACCTGGCCGGTCGTGGAGACCGTGCAGCGCAACGGTCAGTGCGCCGTGGTGATCGCCCCTGCCCAGGACCTGGACGAGGACCTCGCCGCGCGCGCCGAGACCATGGCGCTGGAGCTCGCCGCGGGTCTGGGTGTGGTGGGCGTCATGGCCGTCGAGCTGTTCGAGACCCACGACGGCGAACTCCTGGTGAACGAGCTCGCGATGCGCCCGCACAACTCGGGTCACTGGGGCATGGACGGTGCCTGCACCGGCCAGTTCGAGCAGCACCTGCGCGCGGTCCTGGACTACCCGCTCGGTGATACGACACCGCTCGCCCCGGTGACGGTGATGGCGAACATCCTCGGTGCGGCCGAGGCTCCCGAGATGTCGATGGACGAGCGCCTGCACCACCTGTTCGCCCGCCTGCCCGAGGCCAAGGTGCACCTCTACGGCAAGGGCGAACGGCCCGACCGCAAGATCGGTCACCTCAATATCCTCGGTGACGACGCCGTCGAGGTCCGCGAAAAGGCCGAGCGGGCGGCGCACTGGATGTCGCATGCCGTCTGGACCGACGGCTGGGACCCGCACGGCGCGTGAAACCGCTTCGACCACAACGCTTTCGACCACTTTAAGGAACCCACGTGAGCACCAACGGACCCCAGGTCGGCCTGATCATGGGCAGCGACTCCGACTGGCCCACCATGGAAGCCGCCGCCGAGGCCCTCGCCGAATTCGGCATCCGCTTCGAAGTGGGCGTCGTCTCAGCCCACCGCACCCCCCAGCGCATGCTCGATTACGCCCGTGAAGCCGCAGGCCGCGGCCTGAAGGTGATCATCGCGGGCGCGGGCGGCGCAGCCCACCTCCCCGGCATGGTCGCCTCGGCCACCCCCCTGCCCGTCATCGGCGTCCCCGTCCCCCTGAAGTACCTCGACGGCATGGACTCCCTGCTCTCCATCGTCCAGATGCCCGCAGGCGTCCCGGTAGCCACCGTCTCCATCGGCGGCGCCCGCAACGCGGGCCTGCTGGCCGCCCGCATCCTCGGCACCTCCGACGACTCCCTGTGCACCCGCATGGAACAGTTCCAGGCCGGCCTCGAGAAAATGGTCCTCGACAAGGACGAAGCCCTGCGCACCAAACTCCTCGGCTGACGACGTTCCCGACGTCAGGTGAGGCGCTTGCGGAGCAGTGACTACGGTTGACCCCCGTGGCACACGATGACGCGGCGCAGTTTCGGCTCACGGTGGTTGATCAGGCGTTGCGATTGTTCGCCGAGCGGGGGTACGAGGCGACGACGGTGGATGAGATCGCGGTGGCGGCGGGGATCTCGCGGCGGACCTTCTTTCGGCAGTTCCGGTCCAAAGAGGATGTGATCTTCGCTGATCACGAGTTCCAGCTGGCCTCGGCGCAGGAATTTCTCGAGGGGGTCGGCGACGGGGATCCGTGGGAAGCGGTGTGCGAGGCTGTGATCGGGGTGTTCGAGCGGTTCACGCAGTGGCGCGACATCGCGGCGCGGCGGTATCAGGTGGTGCGGCGGGTGCCCGCGTTGCGTGAGCGCGAGATCGTCACGGTGTTCCGGTACGAGCGGCTGTTCACCGAGTTCCTGCGCGGCCGGTTGCCGGAGGTGCCCGATCTGGTCCGGGTGCAGTACACGGCCGCTGTCACCGCCACGCACAACTACTTGCTGCGGCGGATGGTGCGCGGCGAATCGGGGGCGGCGGTCGCCGATCTGCGCACTGAACTGGCCATGATCCCGCGCGGCCGCAGGGCGCCGAGCGAGTCCGACGACATGGTGCTCGCCGTGTTCCCCCGCGACATGCCGCCGCGCAAGGTGGCCGATCTTCTCACCGCGCGCCTCGGTAACCTGTGAGCGCCACCTGAGCCGAAGCGCTCGACAGTGACACTGAGTGCCAACCATATATCCGCATGTAGCGATAGAGTGCCGCGCGTATAATCCTCGGTAGATTGGCACTGCGTGCCGACGCCACACGCGCTGTGAGACCGCAGCGATCACGACCACGACCAGGAGTGTGCCCCCGATGGCTGGTAACCCCGATTTCGATCTGTTCAAGCTCGAGGACTTCCACGACGAGCTGCGCGGCGCCATCCGCGGCCTCGCCGAGAAGGAAATCGCTCCTTACGCCAAGGACGTCGACGGCAACGCCCGCTTCCCGGAGGAGGCGCTCACCGCGCTGAACGCCGCGGGCTTCAACGCCGTGCACGTGCCGGAGGCCTACGGCGGCCAGGGCGCCGACTCGGTCGCCACTTGTATCGTGATCGAGGAAGTCGCCCGCGTCTGCGGCTCGTCCTCGCTGATCCCCGCCGTGAACAAGCTCGGCACCATGGGCCTGATCCTCAACGGCTCCGAAGAGCTCAAGACCAAGGTCCTGGCCGATATCGTCAACGGCGAGATGGCCTCCTACGCGCTGTCCGAGCGTGAGGCCGGTTCCGACGCCGCCGCGATGCGCACCCGCGCCAAGGCCGACGGCGACGACTGGATCCTCAACGGCTCCAAGTGCTGGATCACCAACGGCGGCAAGTCCTCCTGGTACACCGTGATGGCCGTGACCGACGCCGACAAGGGCGCCAACGGCATCTCCTCGTTCCTGGTCCACAAGGACGACGAGGGCTTCGTGGTCGGCCCGCTCGAGCACAAGCTGGGCATCAAGGGTTCGCCCACCGCCGAGCTGTACTTCGAGAACTGCCGCATCCCCGGCGACCGCATCGTCGGCGAGCCCGGCACCGGTTTCAAGACCGCGCTGCAGACCCTCGACCACACCCGCCCGACCATCGGCGCGCAGGCCGTCGGCCTGGCCCAGGGCGCGCTGGACGCCGCGATCGCCTACACCAAGGATCGCAAGCAGTTCGGCAAGACCATCGCCAGCTTCCAGAACACCGAGTTCATGCTGGCCGACATGGCCATGAAGATCGAGGCCGCCCGCCTGATGGTCTACACCTCGGCCGCCCGCGCCGAGCGTGGCGAGAAGAACCTCGGCTTCATCTCCGCCGCCGCCAAGTGCTTCGCCTCGGACGTGGCCATGGAGGTCACCACCAACGCCGTCCAGCTCTTCGGTGGCGCCGGCTACACCACCGACTTCCCGGTCGAGCGCATGATGCGCGACGCGAAGATCACCCAGATCTACGAGGGCACCAACCAGATCCAGCGCCTGGTGATGGCTCGTAACCTGCTCAAGGGCTGATTCCCGCACCCGACCGGGTGTTCCACATCGCCTGCTTCTCCTCGTCCAGGTCGTTTACGAGGGGCAGGCCGGAACACCCGGTCGATTGCTGTGCGGGGCACGCGGATTCGGGTCGGCAGACGGCGACATACGTATGTTGGAACGATGACTGTTGACGCATCTGGCGCGCGCCCGAGGGCTGCCGTAGTCGCACAGGATCAAGACATCGCTCTGGCCGCGATCACCGGCGTGTTCGGAAGTCTCGAAGCCGCACTCGCGGCAAAAGACGCCGACGCCTTCGACAGTGTCTTCACCGACGACGTCGCTTTCGTCAACCCGGCGGGCAGTGTCTTTCTGGGCTGGGACGAACTGCACGCCTATCACCGGACGGCGATGCGCAACAGCCCGGACGCCGAAGCGCGCTACACGATTCTCGCCGCGCGTTTCCTTTCCGGCGGGCACGCGATCGTCACTGTCGAGCAGACACTGCGCACCCCGAATTTCTCGGTAACCAACCGCGGCACATGGGTTTTCACCGAACACAACGACACCTGGTGGGTCAGTTCGGTACACAACACGAATGTGGCGGGCAGCGCCGTGTAGCTATTACGGGACGAGGTCGGCGTATTCGGGGTGTTCGGCGATGTATTTTTCGACGTACCAGCAGGTGGGGATGATCTGATAGCCGTGTTCGCGGGAGTCGTCGAGCCCGTATTTCACGACTTCGGCCGCTACTCCCCGGCCGCGGAATTCGGGGAAGGTCATGGTGTGGTGGAAGTCGCGGAGTTCGGTGTCTTCGCGTTCGGCGTAGTCGGCGTATCCCGCGAGGACATCGTCGTGGTAGATCTCGTAGCGGGTGTCGGCGACGTTGTGCTCGAGCCTGGTGGTCATGCCTCGGATGCTAACCCGGTCAGAGGACCGCGCCGGGGTTGAGGATGCCTTCGGGGTCGAGTGCGTCCTTGATGCGGCGGGTCAGCGCCATGACGTCGGGGCCGACCTGGTCGGGCAGCCAGGCCTTTTTCAAGCGGCCGACGCCGTGTTCGCCGGTGATGGTGCCGCCGAGGGCGATGGCCAGGTCCATGATCTCGCCGAAGGCGCGGTGGGCGCGTGCGGTGTTGTCGGGGTCGGTGGGGTCGTGCACGATCAGCGGGTGGGTGTTGCCGTCGCCCGCGTGCGCGATGAGCGAGACGAGCACGTCGTTGCGTTCGCCGATGGCGGTGACGCCGGCGATCAGGTCGCCGAGCCGGGGCAACGGCACGCCGACGTCTTCGAGCAGCAGCGGCCCGATCTTCTCCACGGCGGGAATCGCGAATCGTCGGGCGGCGGTGAAGGCCTCACCTTCGGTGGCATCGGCGGTGTGGAAAACCTCGGTCGCACCGGCCTTCTCGCACAGCCCCACCATCACCTGCGCTTCGTGCCCGGCGAATTCGCCGGGGGCGTCGGAGCGGGCGACCAGCAGCGCGGCGGCGGTGCGGTCCAACCCCATCCGCATCTCGTCCTCGACGGCGTTGATCGCGACGGTGTCCATGAATTCGAGCATGGCGGGGCGCAGGGTCGAGGTGATCGCCAGGATCGCGTCGGTCGCCGCGGTGAGCGAGCCGAAACTCGCCACGACGGTCGACTGCGGAGGCTGCGCCGGCAGCAGGCGCAGGGTGAGTTCGGTGATCACGCCGAGCGTGCCCTCGCTCCCGACGAACAGTTTCGTCAGCGACAACCCGGCCGAGTCCTTGAGTCGCGGCCCGCCGAGCCGCACCACGGTCCCGTCGGCCAGCACCACTTCCATGCCGAGCACATAGTCGGTGGTCACGCCGTACTTCACGCAGCACAGCCCGCCGGCGTTGGTCGCCGCGTTGCCGCCGATCGAGCAGATCTCGAACGAGGACGGGTCCGGCGGATACCACAGCCCCTCCGCGGCGACGGCCCGCTTCACCTCGGCGTTGAGCAGCCCGGGCTGGGCCACCGCGATCCGGGTCACCGCGTCGACGTGGATCTCCCGCATCAGCTCGGTGCTGAGCACGATCCCGCCGTCCACCGCGGTGGCCCCACCGGACAGGCCCGTCCCGGCCCCCCGCGGCACCACCGGGACCTTGTTCGCGTGCGCCCACCGCAGCGTGGCGGCGACATCGGCGGTGCCGCGCGCCCGCACCACCGCCAGCGGCGTGCCCGCGTCGGGATCGCGCGCCCAGTCCTGTCGGTAGCCCGCCAGCAGATCGGGGTCGATGACGACCGCCCCGTCCGACAACGCCGAAATCAACGAATCGAGGTCACCGCTGCGCTCGTCCACCTGTTCACGCTAACCCGCGCACCCCGTCCGTCGCGGGCAGTTCGTCCTGGCCGATCGCGGACCGGGCGCGCACGTGAACCACGCCAGGGCAGAAGAATGCCTGGTGATCGACCGGATGTGATGTGGGCCCGAACAAGGAAATCCACGCATAGGTGTGATCTGGCGCGCCCCGTTGGTATATACGCCGTCCAATCCGTCACAATGCCCTGACAGGGTGTGTTCGACGGTGAATCGCCTCGCCGCCCAGCGTGTTTCGAGTTCTGCTCCACGGGTGCGCTCCGCGCGCATCGATCATGCGACGTTGTTGCGCCGCACCGCTTTTCGTAGGGAGGACTGGCGATGATGAAGGAACCGCAGGACCGCGGCGAGCTGGTGGGTGCTCTGCTGGCCGCGGAGTTCGCCGACGCGGGCATCGACACCGAGGTGATGCGTTGTGTGCACACCGGCGCACATCACGAATGGCTGTCCGCGCTGGAATCGACCGGGATGTTCGATGCCCGGGCGCTGGCCGAGATCGCCGCACGCTGGGCGGCCGACCCCGCGTTGCTGCGGGACGCTCTGCTCGCCGAGGCCGATGAGCTCACCCGTCGCCGCTGCCTCGCCGCGTGGGCCTCGTTCGATACTCGCCCGATCGCGGCGGTCAGCCGCTAGCTGCTCGGCCCACCCGTTTGCCGGTTGCTCACCCTGGCTTCATCTGCCGCTGGCAGGCTGGCCGCGTGGAGCATCAGGCGAGCGTCACCGAATCGGTGGCCGATCGATTCACCCGTTGGTGTGAGGCGGTCGTCGCCCGGTTGCCGTGGGGGCTCGACCGGTATGTGCCCGCGACGTTCCTCGGCTTCGCGCTGATCAACAGCTTCACCTTCGGTGTCGACCTGCTGCTGCTCACACTGCTGCACGGCGGTTTCGGTGTGCCCGTCTGGCTGTCGATCACCCTCGCCTACATTGTGGCGTTCGGGCTGAGCTTCCTGCTCAACCGCACGTTCAACTTCCACTCCCACGCGCCGATGGGCAAGCAGGCGGCGGTGTACGTGGTCGTGGTCCTGGTGAACTACCTGGCGTTCATCCTCGGCGTCGGCTCTGGTCTCACCGCGCTCGGCCTGGAGTATCACCTGGCCAGGTTGCTCGCGGGCGGTTGCGAGGCCGTGTACATGTACTGCGCGATGCGCTGGCTCGTCTTCCGCCGCCGGTCAGCGGTGGCGGCGACGACGACCGCCGCGTGATCGCGCGTCGGTGTGCCCGCGGCGTCAACCCCGGAGCACCTCGGTGCGATCGCCGTCGACCAGGACGACGTCGTTGTCGGTGAGCGCCCAGTGCGGAATGTCCTCGGCGACGCAGTGGGCCAGCATCGCGGCAGAGTCGCCATCCGGGTCGGTGGGGGAGTCGAGGTGGACGATCAGGCGACGATCGACCAAACCCAGTCCGTCCCACTGTGGTTCGATGCCGGTGGTGGGTAGCACCTCGGCGGGGTCATCCATGGTTTCCAGCCCGTGCAGATCGGGTCCGAGCAGGCACGCGCCCGCGCTGTAGCCCGCGTAGACCAGCGCGTCCTCGCGCAACAACGCGGGCAGCACGGAATCGGCTCCACTGCGGGCGAATTGGGCGCGGAGAACGAACGTGTTGCCGCCGCGCACCCAGACCATCGGGAACCCGCGCAGGTGCCGTTCCAGCCGCTCCGGCTGCCCGGCGTACTCGCGCAGATCCAGCACGTCCGGCGAATAGCCCTGTTGCTCCAGCGGTTTCACATCGCTCGTCACCGCCGACGACCAGGCATCGGGCCACGCGTCACACGCGTTCGGAATCACCGCGACGCGTCCCGGCGCACCGACGAGCCCGACGAGCCGATCGGCGAAACCACCGAACCTGTACGACGCCAGGAAAAGCCGCATCAGATGGTGAACGCCAGATTCCGTACGAGCCGCTCACCGAGCGCGGTATCGCCCTCGACGACGACTTCGCCGGGGTGCCGGTCGGCGGTGGTGCGCCCACCGCGCAGTCGCGCGAAAAGCCCGGAGTCCACGCGGATCACGGTGGTCGGCTCGTCGGAAACCTCGTCGAGAACCGATCCGCGCCCACCGGCGACCGACAGGTGCACCTGCCTGGTCACCGGACCGGTCAGGTCCAGCGTGATCAGCGAACCATCCGGCGCCTTGGCGCCTTTCACCACCGCGCGGCCGAGACCGATGGTCAGTTCGGCAAACGCGGCCTCGGCCCGCGCGCCACCCTCGGGCACGCTGCGCCCGATCCCGTCGGCGAGGTCGAGTTCGTGCATCCAGCAATCGAACAGCCGCACCCGCATGAACCGCCCGTAAGGGACCTGCCCCACCGGCGAAACGGTCGGCGCCTGCCAGGCGTCGTCGTCCATGGCGGCCAGTGCCGCCCGGCGACGCTCGGTGGTCTCGTCGAACAGCGCGAGCAGCCGCTTGCCGGAGAGCGGGCGCAACCGGTCGACCCAGATCTCGTTGAGCACGGCCACTTCGTTGCGGACATGCGGCAGGGTTCGCACGTCGGTCTTGGGACGCAGGGGATCGTGCGGCGGCGGTGTCTCGCCGAGTAACCACGACTCGGTGCCGATCACGTGCGCGACCACGTCGAACAGGGTCCAGCCGGGCAGCGGAGATGTTCGGCGCCAAGCCTTTTCGTCGAGGTCGGTGACCAGCAGCGCGATGGCTTCCCACTGCTCGGCGAGCAGGTCGATGAGTTGTTCGCGCCCCGGCGTCTCGATCATCCCTGTGCTCCTTCTGCTTCGCTCTGGTCGAGCGCGGTGAGGCCGGCGCGGATCGCCGCTGCGGTCGAATTCGGTTCGTGCGGGCGACGCAGCAGGAAACCCTTGGCGAAGGTGAGTTTGTCACCGTGCTTGCGGGGGACCACGTGCAGGTGGACGTGGCCGACGGTCTGGAACGCGGCGGTGCCGTCGTTGAGGATGAGGTTGGCGCCGTCGCTCGCCAGCCCGCTCAGGCGCAGGGCGCGGGCCAGACGGTGGCCGGTGCGGAAGATCCGGGCGCCGAGGTCGGGATCGAGATCGTCGAGTTCGGTCGCGTGGACCTTGGGAACGATCAGGGTATGGCCACGGGTGATGGGACGGATGTCGAGGAACGCGCAGACCGCGTCGTCGGAGTAGACCATGGTTGCCGGTGCGGCACCCGCCACGATCAGACAGAAGGCGCAGTCGTTCACGGCCTCGACCCTACGGTGTGATCTGGGTCGCGCAACAGCCCGAACGGGTCACTACCATGACGCGCATCACGTCTCGTCGGATGCGCGGGCGTCCGGCCCGGAGTCGGACGTCGAGGTAAGTAACCGACGTGGATGTGCGCTCTTGCGTGTCCCACCTGCGGCGACGAATCTCGGTGTGGGCACCGACCGGTGTCTGCCGGGCCGGGAGCTGGTTGTCACTGCTGACGAGGGCCGCGGTGTCCGTTTTGTGGTCGTCAGTCCAGTTCTCCGTTGTGACGGGCATCTCCGCTAGGCTCACCGCGAGCCGAGTACAGTTGCCAGGATTTCAGTCGAACTTACTCACAGGTAACTTCGGCGCCCCGTTGTTCCCAGGCTCGAAGCCAGCACGAAAAGGAAGTCTGACTAGTGGAGACAACGCAAAACGTGGGCGAGGGTTCGCCGCGCGGAGCGCGTGTCGGAGTCGTTCGCGAGTCCGGCCCGGGTGAGCGGCGAGTCGCATTGGTGCCCAAGATCATCCCCGCCCTGTCCAAGCAGGGTGTCGAGGTGATCGTGGAAGCCGGTGCCGGCCTCGGCGCTCTCATTCCCGACGCTGCCTATGTAGAGGCAGGCGCGACCATCGGTGACCCATGGTCGGCCGAGGTCGTCGTCAAGGTCGCCCCGCCCAGTGATGCCGAGGTGGGCAAGCTGTCCTCCGGGCAGACCCTGATCGGTTTCCTGGCGCCGCGCAATGCCGAGAATCAGATCGGCGCGCTGAAGTCCGCCGGTGTGCAGGCTTTCGCCGTCGAGGCGATTCCGCGTATCTCGCGCGCCCAGGTGATGGATGCCCTGTCCTCGCAGGCGAACGTGGCCGGGTACAAGGCCGTGCTGCTCGCCGCGTCGGAGTCGACCCGGTTCTTCCCGATGCTGACCACCGCCGCGGGCACCGTGAAGCCGGCCACCGTGCTGGTGCTCGGTGTCGGTGTCGCCGGTCTGCAGGCGCTGGCCACGGCCAAGCGGCTCGGCGGGCGGACCACCGGTTACGACGTGCGTCCCGAGGTCGCCGATCAGGTGCGCTCGGTCGGTGCGCAGTGGCTGGATCTGGGGATCGACGCCGCCGGTGAGGGTGGGTACGCCCGCGAACTCACCGACGAGGAGAAGGCCCAGCAGCAGAAGGCGCTCGAAGACGCCATCAAGGGCTTCGACGTCGTGATCACCACCGCGCTGGTGCCGGGTCGCCCCGCACCGCGCCTGGTCACCGCGGCCGCTGTCGAGGGCATGAAGCCCGGCAGCGTGATCGTCGACCTGGCCGGTGAGACCGGTGGCAACTGCGAGCTCACCGAGCCCGGCGAGGTCGTGGTCAAGCACGAGGTGACCATCGCCTCGCCGCTGAACCTGCCCGCCACGATGCCCGAGCACGCTTCCGAGCTGTACTCGAAGAACATCTCGGCGCTGCTGGAACTGATGCTGGTCGACGGCAAGCTCGCCCCCGACTTCGAAGATCAGGTCCTGGCGGATTCCTGCGTCACCCGTGAGGTGGAAGCCTGATGTACACCGAACTTCTCGCCAACATCGCGATCCTCGTGCTTTCCGGCTTCGTCGGTTTCGCCGTGATCTCCAAGGTCCCCAACACCCTGCACACCCCGCTGATGTCGGGCACCAACGCCATTCACGGCATCGTCGTGCTCGGTGCGCTGGTGACCCTGGGCAATGTGAAGGACCCCTCGCTGCTCGTACAGGTGATCCTGTTCGTCGCGGTGGTGTTCGGAACACTGAACGTCATCGGTGGCTTCGTGGTCACCGACCGCATGCTCGGCATGTTCAAGGGTAAGAAGAAGGCGGCCGAGTGATGCACGCAGTCGACAACATGACCTACCTGGTCAACGGCCTCTACATCGTGGCCTTCTCCATGTTCATCTACGGTCTGATGGGCCTGACCGGCCCGAAGACGGCCGTGCGCGGCAACCAGATCGCCGCTGTCGGTATGGGTATCGCGGTGGTCGCCACCTTGATCTCGGTGCGGCACGCGGCCCTGCTCAACTGGATTCTCATCGCCGCCGGTCTGATCGTCGGTGTGGCACTGGGTGTTCCGCCCGCCATCCGCACCAAGATGACCGAGATGCCGCAGCTGGTCGCGGCGTTCAACGGCGTCGGTGGTGGCACCGTCGCGTTGATCGCGTGGGCCGAATTCGTCGACAGCGCGGGCTTCTCGCAGCTGCACGAAGAGCCGACCATCCACATCATCATCGGTTCGCTGTTCGCCGCGGTGATCGGCTCGATCTCCTTCTGGGGCTCGATCATCGCCTTCGCGAAGCTGCAGGAACTCCTGTCCGGCAAGCCGATCAGCGTCGGCCGCTTGCAGCAGCCGCTGAACCTGATCCTGCTCGTCGGCGCGATCGTGTGCGCCGTCGTGATCGGCCTCGGTGCCGACAACGGTGGCGTTTCGCAGCTGTGGATGATCGGCCTGCTCGTGCTCGCCGGTGTGCTCGGCCTGATGGTCGTGCTGCCCATCGGTGGCGCGGACATGCCGGTCGTCATCTCGCTGCTCAACGCCCTGACCGGTCTGTCGGCCGCGGCCGCGGGTCTGGCGCTGAACAACACCGCGATGATCGTCGCGGGCATGATCGTCGGCGCCTCGGGCACCATCCTCACCAACCTGATGGCCAAGGCCATGAACCGCTCCATCCCCGCGATCGTGGCCGGTGGCTTCGGTGGCGGCGGCGCTGTGGCAGGTGCGGGTGACGGTGAGGCCAAGACCGCGAAGGCCACCTCCGCCGCCGACGCCGCGATCCAGATGGCCTACGCCAACCAGGTGATCGTGGTCCCGGGCTACGGCATGGCCGTGGCGCAGGCCCAGCACGCGGTCAAGGAGATGGCGCTGCTGCTCGAGGGCAAGGGTGTCGAGGTCAAGTACGCGATCCACCCGGTCGCCGGTCGCATGCCCGGTCACATGAACGTGCTGCTGGCCGAGGCCGAGGTGTCCTACGACGCGATGAAGGAAATGGACGACATCAACGGTGAGTTCAACCGTACCGATGTGGTCCTGGTCATCGGCGCCAACGACGTCACCAACCCGGCGGCCCGCGACGACAAGTCCAGCCCGATCTACGGCATGCCGGTGCTCAATGTCGACCAGGCCAAGAGCGTCATCGTGCTCAAGCGCTCGATGAACTCCGGCTTCGCCGGTATCGACAACCCGCTGTTCTACGCCGACCACACCTCGATGCTGTTCGGTGATGCGAAGAAGTCCGTCGGTGCGGTCACCGAGGAACTGAAGGCGCTGTAAGACAGCCGAATACAACCGCAAGAGGCTCCGCTGTTCGCGTTGAACAGCGGAGCCTCTTGTCGTTGTGCCGACCCTACGACTCGCAATCAGACGGTCATGTCTGTGGCCGGCGGGTGTGGGTATGCCGCAGCTGAGGCAAGCCGGCAACGAGAGGAGTTCGATCTCGTGGAGGAGATATTACGGCCGATCATCGTGCTGCTCGCTACGGTGGCGATCACGGTGTCGGTGGGTTTGCTGGTAGAGCGGGTGCTGCGCTACGCGGCGCGCCGCAGTCCCAGCGTCCATCTGCCGTCGCTGCGGCGACTGCAACTGCCGCTTCAGGTTCTGCTCGGGACGGTCACCCTGCACGCGGTCTACCCGCTTGCCGAGCTCGACCTGCGCCAGGACGTGGTGATCCGGAGCTTCCTGGCGACGGCGGCCATCATCGCCGCGGTGTGGTTGGTCATCCGGGCTACCGATGTGGTCGCCGAAAGTCTGCTGGGCCGCTATGCCCAACGCGCCAGCGAGGTTTCGCGCGTGCGCCAGTTGCGCACCCAGCTCGGACTGGTGCGTCGCATCGTCACCTCGGTGCTGGTGGTCACCACCGCCGCGGTGGCCATCCTGCTGCTGTTCCCGAGTCTGCGGACCCTCGGCACGTCGATGTTGGCCTCGGCGGGCGTGATCGGCATCATCGTCGGTGTTGCCGCCCAGTCGACATTGAGCAATCTCATGGCCGGGTTGCAGATCGCCTTCGGCGACTCGGTCAAGATCGGCGATACCGTTGTCGTGGAAGGGGAGTGGGGAACTGTCGAGGAGATCACCCTGGCCTTCCTGACCGTGCGGATCTGGGACGACCGCAGGCTCACCATGCCGGTGTCCTACTTCAACAGCCAGCCCTACGAGAACTGGTCGCGGGGCGGCTCGCAGGTCACCGGCACAGTACTGCTGCACCTCGACCACAGCACCCCGGTGCCCGCGCTGCGTGAGCACCTGCACACCTACCTGCGCGAGTGCCGGGAATGGGACGGCCGCAACTGGAACCTGCTGGTGACCGACAGCACGCCGACCGACATCGTCGTCCGCGCGACGATGTCGGCCGCCGATGCCGACGACGCGTGGACCCTGCGCTGCGCGGTCCGCGAGGAGCTGCTCACCTGGATCGGGCGCCACCACGCCCACGCGTTTCCCAAGATCCCGACTTCGATCACCCACTCTGCCGAGCAGGCAGGTGATCGCGTCGACGACCAGACGGTGCGGGCCACCGAGCCCTGGGCTTCGTCGGCGCGCTAGGTCAGCGGGCCGCCGACGGCTGTCTCACTTGAAGCGCTCGGCCAACAGGTCGAGGGTCGCCATGGCAACCCGGTAGTCCGGCCGTTTGCTGTCCGCGGGCAGCTCGTAGACCTGACCCTTCTGGAAGGCTGGGAGTATCGCGAGCGCCGGATCTGCCTTCAGCTGGGCGATATCGCGGCCGTTGTCGACCGAGAGCACGAACAGCACCGGAGCGTCGACGACGGTGCTCAGTAGTTCGGGGCTGAAGGTCACCCAGTCGCCCGCCGCGGGCCGGGGCGGGTTGCCCGCTTTCGCTTCGATCTTGTCGTCGATGGTGAATCCGACGTCGGCGAGCAGTGTGGCCAGCGGGGTGTTGGTGGCGAGCAGGATGGGCTTGCCGTCCGATTGGGACTGCATCACGGCCGTCGCGCCCTGCGGCAGCTTCACGCCGGACTTCACCTTCGCGACCTTGTCGTTGTAGGTGGTGATCATGCTGTCCACCTTGCCGGGGCGGTTCACGATGTCGGCCACCGACTTCAACTGGTCCTGCCAGTTGGCGGCGTCGGAGGGTACGAGCGCGGTAGGCGCGACGGCCGTGAGCTTGTCGTAGTTCTTGATCGACTGCATGCCCGGGAAGCCGGGGCCGCCGCCGATGATCAGGTCCGGCCGCTGGGCGGCGATGAACTCCAGGTTCAGGTCCTCACCGGAGGGCACCGCCTCGGTGCCCTGCTCCGCGGCATCCGCCGCCCAGGACGGGGGAAACTCGTCGGGCTTCAGCGTGATGCCCAGAATGCGGGGGTCCGCGGCTTTCACCTTGGCATCCAGGTCGAAGAGGTAGCCGGCGAGAGCGCCGTTGAGGACCACGATGCGCTGCGGGTCGGCCGGCACGGTGACGAGGCCCTTGGCGGTGTCCACCTGGCGAGTGCCTGCGCCGGCGGCCTGGTCGGCGGTGGAGCTGCCGCAGCCCGCTGCCGTCGCGGCCACCGCGACGATCAGGAGTGCGACGGCGGCACGCATGCGCGCCGTCATTCGATGAACTGACATGAAAGGTGTTCCTTCTACTTCTCTTGGGCAGGTTCAGGGGTGACTCGGCGGGCAAAAGGCCCTGCCGTCGATCGGAACGGCAGGGCCTTTGGTCGGTACCGATCAGGCGGATCGGCGTTCGGTGGATTCCACCTTCGTGGTGTCGAGCTGACGGATCAGATCGTCGGTGCTGGTGACGGCACCGCAGCGGCGGGCGACGTAGTTCAGCGCCATGATGTGTTCGTCGCGGCTGAAATCGGCGGTGGCATCGTGGACGAGGAAGGGGCGCACGTCGCCCATGAACGCTTCCGCGGCACTGAGCATGCAGCCCATGTGGGTGTAGACGCCGGTGATGAGGAGTTGATCGCGACCGTAGTAGCCGAGTAGCTCACGCAGATCGGTGCGTTGGAAGGCGGAGTAGCGCCACTTGGTGACCTGGATGTCCTGCGGGTCGGGGGCGATGGCGTTGATCACCTCGGTATCGGCGCCCTCGGACATGCCGGTGCCCCAGAAGTCGGCGAGTATTCCGCGCCGTGACGGATGCTGGTCGCCGGGCTGCATCGTGTAGATGACCGGGATGTCGAACCGGTGGCAGTGATCTCGCAGAGTGGCGATGTTGGCGATGAGGGTGCGCGCGGGATCGCGGTAGAGGTCGTAGGCGTCGAGGAAGTACTGCTGCATGTCGTGGATCAGCAGTGCGCTGCGGCCGGCCTCGGCGGTCCAGTCGACCTGGTCGGCGGTGAACTCGTCCGCGGTCGGCATGGGATAGGGCGCGATCGGGGGAATGGGCATGGGGAGTCTCCGTTGAGCGTTGGGTCGGCGGGGTCAGCCGACGGTGACGGGCAGATCGGCGATACCGAGCGGCCCGAGGATGCGCTGGAATTTGCCGGTGGTCTCGGCCAATTCGGCGGCGGGGTCGGAGGCGGCGACGATCCCGCCGCCCGCGTGCGCGAGCAGGGTGGTGCCGTCGGCGGACAGCTCGGCGCAGCGAATGCTCACCATCCACTCACCGTTGCCGTCGGCGTCGCACCAGCCGACCGCACCGGCGTAGAAGCCGCGTTCGCCCTCGAGTTCGGCGATCACGCGGGCGGCCGCCGCGGTGGGTGTGCCGCAGATCGCGGGGGTCGGGTGCAGTGCTACTGCCAACTCCAGTGCCGATGGCCCGGCGAGCGGGACTGTCGCGGTGATCGGCGTGCCCAGATGCCACATTGCCGGTGTGGCCGTGAGTTCTGGTGCGGGAGTTTGTACTTCGGCGCACCGGTCACGCAGGACGGCGGAAACCTGGTCGGTCACGAAGCGGTGCTCGGCATGGTCTTTGGTGGAGGCGAGCAGTGCGTCGGCGGCGGCTCGGTCGGCGCCGCTGTCGTCGAGGATTCGCCGGGCCGAGCCTGCCAGCGGGTGGCTCAGGACCTGACTTCCGGTGCGGCGTACCAGGATCTCGGGGCTGGAGCCGACCAGGTGGCGGCCGGGGTAGCGCCCGCCCGCGGCGGAGAGGTCGACCAGGAATCCGTTGGACATCGGGTCCGAGGCGACCATCAGGTCCAGGATATCCAGTGCTCGAACAGGTTTCGGTGCCCGAGCGCGAACAGCGCGGGCCAGCACCACCTTTCGCAACGGATGCGCGGGATCGGCGAGCAGTTCGACAGCGGTGGCGACGCGCTGGCGGTGCTCCTCCGGCGCGGGCAGCGCGGCATCGAGGTCGAAGCGGGGGAGCGCCCGGGAACCGGGGTGGTGCGGCGCCTCGGTGATCGTCACCGAGTCCGGCGCCCACAGCGCGGTCGGAGCACCGGGGGTGAACGGTAGCGCGCCGACGATGTGGCTGATCCGGCCGCTGCGCAGTGCGGTGATCGCGTCGTGTGCCGAGCGGAAGACGGTCCCGCCCGCGGTGGCGGACACGGTCCGCTGCGGGCGGGACAGCAGGAAAGCGGGGTCTGAGCTGTCGGTACTGATGGTGATCATTCCTCTCGGTCACATGTCGAGCGTTGCGCCACCGTCGACCCGCAGGTCGTGCATCGTGATGTGGCGGGCGTCCTCGGACGCCAGGAAGTGGACTGAGCCCGCGATATCGGCGGGAGTGGCGATGCGGCGCAACGGAATTCCGAGGCGGTAGATACTCGGGTCGCCGTCGAGCAGCGCATTCTCGGCCGCGTCGTCGACGGTGCCGCCGAACATCTCGCGCAGCATCGGGGTATCGGTGGAACCGGGCGAGACCAGGTTCACCCGCACGCCGAACGGCGCGACTTGCAGAGCCAGCGAGCGGGTGAAGGCGGTGGCGGCGGCCTTGGCGGCGCCGTAGGCGGCCATCGCGACGCGTGGCGTGGCGGCCGCGTTCGAGGAGACGACCACGATCGCGCCGCGACCGGCGCGGACCATTTCGGCGGCCGCGCGCTGGGTGACCAGCATCGTGCCGGTGGCGTTGACGGTCAGGCAGCGTGCCCAGTCCTGGGGGTCGAGTTCGAGTGCGGAGCCGCCGACCATGTGCCCGGCCGCGTGCACGACGACATCGGGTGTTCCGAATTCCGTGGTGAGCCGGTCGAAGGCGGCCTGTACTTGGGCGCCGTCGCTGACATCCAGTTCGATGCCATGAGCCGATCGTGCCGTCAGATCGGCGGCGACCTTGTGGACGGCGGGGTCGCGGTCCCACAGCGAGAGAACTCCCGCTTCGCCGGCGAAACGGGCGGCGATCGCGGCGCCGATTCCCCCGGCGGCGCCGGTGACGACAACGATTCGCCCTCTGGACTCACCACTATGCATGAGGTTAGCCTAACCTGATTTCGTCGTCGGTTGGTTAGCTTCCCTTACAGCTTCCGGCGAGGAACTTCGAAGATCCGCTGGAAAGAGGTGCTCGACTTGACCGATCCCGTGCTCCCCGGATTCACTCCGTGGCCCGCTGAGCTGGCACAACGATATCGAGAGCAGAACTGTTGGACCGGTGAGACATTCGGCGATGTGCTCACCGCGCGCGCGGTCGCGGCGCCGGACCGGATCGCGGTCATGGACGACGCGAACAGCTGGACCTACGCCGAGCTCGAGCATCGTTCCCGCTCGCTCGCCACCGGTTTGGCCCGCCTGGGCATCGCGCCCGGTGACCGGGTGCTGGTGCAGCTCCCCAATCGCGCGGAGTTCGTCGAGGTGATCTTCGCGCTGTTCGAGCTCGGCGCGCTGCCGGTGTTCTGTCTGCCCGCCCATCGCAAGGCCGAGCTGGTGCCGATCGCCGATGCCGCCGCGGCGAAGGCCATGATCACCTGCGGCACTCACCAGCGTTTCGACTACGCGGCGCTGGCCGCCGAGGTGCGCGGCGAGGTCGAGAGCCTGCGTCACCTGGTGCTGGTCGATTGTGAGTCGCTGCCCGAGGACGCGCACGACATCGACGAATTCCGCGACACTCCCACCGAGTTGGCGGGCCCGTCGCCGAGCGATGTGGCGTTCCTGCAACTGTCCGGCGGGAGTACGGGTATCCCGAAGCTCATCGCGCGTACCCACGACGACTACCTCTACAGCGTGCGCCGTAGCGCCGAGATCTGTGAACTCGACAGCGCCACGGTCTATCTCGCGACACTGCCGGTCGCGCACAACTTCCCGATGAGTTCGCCGGGCATCCTCGGTGCGCTGTGGGCGGGTGGTGCGGTCGCGATGACGCCCGATCCGACTCCGGCGACGGCCTTTCCGCTGATCGAGCGATTCGGCGTCACCATCACAGGTCTGGTCCCCCCGCTGGCGCGGCTGTGGACCGAGCGCGCCGAGGCAGGCGAGACCGCGGATCTGTCCAGTCTGCGCGTACTCCAGGTGGGCGGGGCGCGGTGCCAGGACGAGCTCGCCCGCCGGATCGGTCCCGCGCTCGGTGTGACCTTGCAGCAGGTGTTCGGCATGGCCGAGGGGCTGGTCTGCTACACGCGGCTCGACGACCCGATCGACGTGGTGGTCAGCACGCAGGGCCGGCCGATGTCGGAGTACGACCAGCTCGCCGTCGTCGACGACAACGGCGCCGAGGTGGCGCCGGGTTCCACCGGCAACCTGATCACGCAGGGCCCGTACACCATTCGCGGGTACTACGACAACCCCGACGCCGATGCCCGCAGCTTCACCGCCGACGGCTGGTACCGCACCGGCGACCTCGTGTCCGTGCGCCCCGACGGCAATCTCGTGGTCGCGGGCCGCGCGGGCGACTGGGTGAACCGGGGCGGCGAGAAGGTATCGGCCGAAGAGCTCGAGGCGCACCTGCTCGAACACCCCGCGGTCCGCGACGCTGTCATCGTGGGAACGCCGGATCCTGTGCTGGGTCAGCGCATTTGCGCCTTCGTTCAGCCGATCGACCCGGCGCAGCGGCCCACGCTGATCTCGGTGCGCAAGTTCGTCCGCTCGCGCGGCGTGGCGGCGTGGAAGATGCCCGACACGGTCGTGGTCGTCGACGAATTCCCGGAAACCGGCGTCGGCAAGACCAGCCGCAAGGATCTGCGGCAGGCACTCGCCGACGGTGCGCACGGCAACTGACCGAGCCGGGGGCGGCGCGGATTTCGAGCCGCCCCCGGCGCGCACCACGCGATCAGGCCAGCAGTTCGATCCACGACCCGAGCACGGGATCACCTGCGAGCGTGGGGAAGTCGATGTCTGCATGTCCGGCCGACCGCCATTTCTCCACGAGCGACATGATGCGAACCGAGTCCAGCCCCGCGTCGAGCAGGTCGGTGTCGGTGGCCAGTTCCGAGCGGTCGACGCCGAGCGCCGTTGCCACATCTGTGATGACTTGTTCGTCGGTCATCGCTCATTCCTCTCGATCGAAGTCGGCGACGCCGCGCTTCCAGTAACCGGCGATCAGTGAGTCCTTCGGCCCGATCCCGAGCTCGCCGCGCACGACCTTGCGGATGTCGCGCAGGCAGCCGGCCTCGCCGGCGACCCAGGCGTAAACCCGCTGTCCGGCAGCTACTTCCACACCGCGTACGGCCTTCTCCAGCGCGTCACCGGTGCCCGGCTCGAGATCGCCGCGGTGCAGCCAGCGCACCTCGATACCCGCGGGCGCATCGATCTCGATCTCTTCCTCTGGTCCGGTCACCTCGATGAACGCCCAGCCCTGCGCGCTCCGCCGCAGTCGTTCCAGCCAGCGCGCGATGGCGGGCAGCGCGGTGATGTCACCGACGAAGAGGAACTTGTCGTAGGACTCCGGGACGACGACGCCACCGGGAGGGCCCGCGATGTGGATCTTGGTGCCCGGGGTCGCCGCGCTCGCCCACTCCGAGGCCAACCCGCCGGGGTGGATCGCGAAATCGATATCGAGTTCGTTGTCGGCGACGCTGTGGCGGCGCACGGTGTACTCGCGTGACACCGGGCGCGGGTTGCCCCATTCGAGCGACTGACCGTCGCGCGCGGGCAGTCGCAGTATCCCGTCCTCGCACGGAAAGACCAGGCGCACATGCTCATCCGGCACATAGCTGTGGAAGGACGCGATATCGGGCCCGCCGAAGGTGATCCTGAGCAGGCCGGCCCCGATCGCGACCGTGCGGATCACCTCCACTTCCTGCAATCCGATCGGGTACGGGACCTTCGCGCCGTGCTCGCCGGCGAGCACTTCGGCGATGCGCGCGGCATAGCCACTGCGATCTGTCACTGCTGTTCCTTTCCGTGCAGCGGCCCGGCGGCAAGCGCCACCACGCCGGTGAGAACCAGGACCGCGACGCCGTAGAACACGAGCGCGGAACCCGGTGCGAAGAATTGGCCGACGAGTCCGGCGGCCATCGAACCGATCGCGGTGCCGGTCACCGACTGCACCATGAGAAGTCCGGCCATCCGGCCGCGCAGTTCCTCGGGCGCCTGCTGTTGCAGCAGGGTGTAGCGCAGCACGATGTTCACCGCCCTGGCCAGGCCGAAGCCGGCCAGTCCGAGGAACACCAGCGCCGCGTGCGACCACAGCCCGGCGGCGATCACGCCCAGCGGCATGAGGGCCAGCGAGATCAGCAGGGCGAGCTCGTTGTAGCGGGTGCGGCTCATCCAGCCGCTGGTGAGCGAGCCGATGACCGCACCGGCGCCTGGCGCGGCGTAGAGCAGGCCGAGGGTGCCGGGGCCCGCGCCGAGTTCGACTTCGGCGAAGGCGGGCAGCAGCACCAGCGGGCCGCTGACCAGCATGGCGAGCAAGCCGGTGAGCAGGATGATGCGAATGGTTTTGTGCTGCACCGCGAATCGAATGCCGATCGCCAGCTCGCGCACCGGGTTCTGCAGGTCGCGGGCCGGTGGCGGCGCGGGCCCGATCGCGGTGATCAACCCGACCGTGGCGACGGTGGCGCCCGCGCACAGGAAGAACGCGACCGACACCCCCGCCTGCGCGACGAGCACACCGGCGATCGCGGGCGTGATCATGGTGCCGAGGTCGGTGGTGAGCGCGGTCAAAGCGCCTGCCGCCGCGATCTTCTCGCGACCGACCAACATCGGGACCAGAGCCATCAACGCGGAGCCGCTGACGCCGCCCGCGAGTCCGTCGATGACGGCGGCCAGATAGATCACCGACAGCATCGGATCCGGCAGCACCGCGTTGATACCGAGGATCAGGAACCCGAAACCCGCGGCGCTGCGCGACCATTGGATCACGTTGCGCCGGTCGTAACGGTCGGCGATCACACCGCCCGCGAGGCTGCCGGCGAACAACGCGGCAGCGGTGGTTGTCGCGATGCCGGCGACCTGCAGGGTCGACCCGGTCAGTTGATAGACCTGCAACGGCAGGGCCACCATGAGCAGCCCGAGCCCCAGCACCGACACCAGCCGCGCCGCGAACGCGCACCGGAACGGACGCGAGGTCCGCAGCGGGCTGATGTCGATGAGCAGGCTGCCGACCGCTGTCACTTGAAGCGTTCCACGAGCAGATCGAGCGTGGTCATGACCGTGCGGTAGTCAGGACGTGAGCTGGTCGCGGGCAGCTCGAAGACGGTGTTCGCCTTGAACGAGGGCAGCGACGCGTACATCGGGTCGGCCCGCAGCTCGGCCAGGCTCCGGCCGCCGTTGAGCGGGATCATGAACAGCACGGGCGCGTCGACGGCGGTGTTCAGCAGCTCCGGGCTGAAGCTGATGAAATCGGCGCTGCCTTCGCGAGCGGGGTTGCCCGCCTTGGCTTCGAGCTGCTGGTCCAGGGTGAACCCGACCTCCGAGAGCAGCGTGGGCAGTGCGGCGGTGGGCACGAACGCGGTCGGCTTCTGGCTCTTGAGCGACTGCATGATGACGGTGTTGCCCGCGGGCGCCTTGATGGCGGCCTTGGCCTTGGCCAGCTTGTCCTTGTAGTTGGTGATGAGCTGGTCGACCTTGGACGGCTTGCCGACCACGTCGGCGATCACTCGCAGCTGGTCCTGCCAGTAGGTGGTCTCGGTCGGCACCAGCACGGTCGGGGCGATCGCGCTGAGCTGGTCGTAGGCGTTCACCGACTGCTGCGCCGGGTAGCCCTGGCCGCCGCCGATGATCAGGTCGGGGCGCTGGGCGGCGATGAACTCCAGGTTGATGTTCTCACCGGTGGGCAGGGCCTTCGTGCCCTGCTTCGCCGCGTCCTCGGCCCAGCCGGACGGGAACTCACCCGGCTTGCTGGCGACGCCGAGCAGCCGCGGGTCGGCGGCGACGACCGGCGCCTCGAGGTCGTAGAGGTAGCCGGCCAGGGTGCCGTTGAGCACGACGATGCGCTGCGGATCCGCGGGGACGGAGACCGGGCCCTTCGGGGTCTGGACCTCGCGGGGGCCGCTGGGTGCGGCGGTGTCGCCCGAAGAGGTGCTGCAGCCGGTGAGCGCTGCGATCAGCGCGAGAACCAGCAGGGCGAGGGTGGCGCGGAGCCTGCCCGATGATCGTGTGGTGAACATGGAAGGAGTTGTCCTCATCTTTCTTTTCGAACGGTGAAAAGCGGTGCGCTGCATGCTCAGCCGCCGATCACCGGGTCTGTGTCGAGAAGTGCCGCGACCTCGGCCCAGCCGGCGGGCGACACGATCTCGAAGTGGGAGTAGGGCAGTCGGCGCACCACGAGCCGGGCCCGTGCGGACCGCCAGCCCGCCAGTTGCGCCTCGGTGCGGCCCGGTGTGGTTCCGGTGTCGGCGGCGTAGAGCGCCATCGGGCCGTCGTAGTCGGCCGCGGTGGACGCGGTGACCATGCCGAGCAGGGTTGTCGCGGCCTCGCGCAGTTTCGTCGCCAGTTCTGGTGCGTCGTCCGGGATGCCGGGCAGCAACCGGTCCAGATCGGCGGGGTCGGTGAGGGCGCGGGTCGCCTGTTCGGTGAGATCGGACAGGGCGAACGCGTCGACCAGTCCGGTGAAGGCGACCTGCTCGCCCCCGGCCGTCAGTGCGGCTGCCATGGCGTGGGCGACGGTGCCGCCGAGGGAGTAACCGAGCAGGTGGTAGGGGCCGTGCGGTTGGATTCGGCGGATGGTGGCCACGTAGTGCGCGGCCAGGTCGTCGATGGTCTCGGCACGGAAGGTGGTGTCGCTCAGAGTCGGGAGCTGTAGGCCGATGAGCGGGCGGTCGGCTCGCAGCAGTGTGGCGAGGGGGCCGAACTGCCAGGCGGTGCCGCCGACCGGGTGAACGCAGAACAGTGGCTCGCGCGAACCGGTGGTGCGGAGTTCGAGGACGTGATCGAGCCGGGAACCCCAGGCATCGCCGGCCTTCGCGTCGTGTGCTCGGGAAGACGCGCGAGAGGCATTGTCGCTCTGGGCGATCCGCTCGGCGAGTGCCCGTGGGGTCGGCGCCTCGAAGACGTCGTCGAGGACGACCGCGAGACCTGCCCGCCGCAGCCTGCCCATCACGCGGACGGCGGTCAGGGAGTGACCGCCTGCCTCGAAGAAGTCGGCGTCGGCACCGATGTCGGTAATGGACAGGACGGCTGCCATCGCCGAACGGATGGCGCTGATCAGCTCGGCGTCCTGGCGCGGGCCGCTGCCGGTCGCCGTCGCGGTGCCGACCGCGAAGTGGGAGCCGACGGCACCGTTGGCCGTGTTCGTTTCGGCTACCGGCCCACCGCTCGGGTCGGCGTCGTAGGCCGGGATCGGCAGGGCCTTGCGGTCGATCTTCTCGCTGGTCGTGCGGGGGATGTGGTCGAGCACGACGAACGCGGCCGGGACCATGTAGGCGGGCACCCGTGCTCGCAAGCCGGAACGGACCGCGACGATGTCGATGCCGGTGTCCGCCTTGGCCACCAGGTAGGCGGCGAGGCGCTGATCGCCGGGGGTGTCTTCGCGCAGGATCACCGCCGCGTGGGCGACGCCGGGGCAGCTCAGCAGGGCTGCCTCGATCTCGCCGAGTTCGATGCGCTGACCGCGTAGCTTCACCTGGCTGTCGGCGCGGCCCACGTAGTCGAGTTCGCCGTGCGGGCCCCAGCTCACGAGATCGCCGGTGCGGTACATGCGTTCGCCGTGTCCCAGCGGGTCGGCGACGAACGAACCCGCGGTCCGGGCCGGGCGGGCGAGGTAGCCGCGCGCCAATTGCGTTCCCGTGAGGTACAGCTCGCCGATCACACCGACCGCGACCGGGCGCAGTTCGGGGTCGAGAACACGCACATCGGCGCCGGTGGCGGGCAGACCGATCGGGACATTGCCGCGGTCGGCGTCGGAGGTCTCGTGGTGGGTGATGCAGACCGCGGCCTCGGTGGGACCGTACAGGTTGTGGACGCGGGCGCCGGTGAGCGCTCTGATCCGCGCCGCGGTCGGCGGCGGTAGCGGTTCGCCGCCGGTGATCACGC
Source organism: Nocardia sp. NPDC055002 (assembly GCF_053608825.1). NCBI lineage: Bacteria > Bacillati > Actinomycetota > Actinomycetes > Mycobacteriales > Nocardiaceae > Nocardia > Nocardia sp. NPDC055002. Next base: position 139,963 of record NZ_JBSGWE010000003.1, on the reverse strand, counting down.
AGCGCAGCGCGGTGCAGCCGCTCAGGTCGGCTTCCTCGGCGAGCACGGTGAGCATCGACGAGGTGAGCTGGACCATGCCGACCCGCTCGGTCGCCATCAGGTCGGCCAGGTAGTGCGGGTCGCGGTCGAGTCGACCCGACACCGGTGCCGCGACGACGCGCGCACCGACCAGCAGCGGCAGGAATAGCTCGAGCAGGGAGGCGTCGAACGTCGCCGCGGTGCGGTACAAGACGGTGTCGCCCGCGCCGAACCGGTGCCGTCGCTGCATCCACTCGAAGGTGTTGGCGATGGCCTCGTGCGAGACGCTCACGCCCTTGGGTTCGCCGGTGGAGCCCGAGGTGAACAGCAGGTACGCGGCGTTGCGGGGGAGCAGTGGCGCGAGTCGGTCGAGGTCGGAGACCGGGGTATCGGCGAAACCGGACAGATCCAATGTTTCGACCTGCGCCACAGGTGCGCGATCGGTCGTGAAGCCGTCGGCCGCGGTGGTGAGAACCAGCGCCGCGCGCGATGTTCCGAGGATCCTGTCGGCGCGCTGCGCGGGACTGTGTGGATCCAGCGGCAGGTAGACCCCGCCGGCCCGGCACACCGCGTGCGCGGCGACGATGGACTCGATGCCACGCGTCATCGCCACCGCGACCACGGTTTCGGGCCGAATGCCCTCGTCGATGAGCCAGCGCGCGAGCCGATGGACCCGGCTGTCGAATTCACCGAACGAGATCGTCACGCCGTTCGCGGTGACGGCGGGCGCGTCGGCGGAGATCGTCGCCGTCACCGACCAGTCGGCCAGCGTGCTGCCGCGTGTTTCCGACGGCATCGCGGCAGCCATGGCTTCCTCGACGGAACCGTCGAGATCGGCGGCCAGCGTGGACAATACGGCGCCGAGGCGATCACTGAGCCGGGTGGCGACCGGGCCGGGCACTGCGGCCGCATCGTGGTGCAGCATCAGCGCGAACTCGGCACCGGGCAACGCGGTCACCGTGACCGGGAAGTCGGTCAGCCCGTCCACATCGACGTCCACCACCTGAACACCACCGGGATCCGGCTGCAACAGACCGGCTTTCGGGAAGTTCTGGAACACGACGAGCGAATCGAACAGCCGTCCGATTCCCAGCGCCCGCTCGATGGTGGCCAACCCGAGGTATCCCCGGGCCTGGCCGTCGAACGAGGTCTGCTGCAATTGCCCGAACTGCTCGGCCACCGGCCGGCCGGCCCCGAGCGACACCCGCACCGGCACGGTATTGCTGAACAATCCGACCATCCCGCCGACTCCGGCGAGATCAGCGGGCCGCCCGGAAACCACGGTCCCGAACACCACATCGGTGCGCCCGAAGTGATCCGCGAGCACCATCGCCCACGCGCCCTGCAGCACGGTATTCACGGTCAGCCCGTGCCGCCGGGCGTTCTCGGCCAAGGCCGTCGCCACGTCGGCGGCGAGCGGAACCCGCAGTCCGACCGGACGCTGTCGCTGGGCCGTCGTCGAATCCACCGGATCGGTTGCGGATGTAGGGGTGGCGGCGAGCAGGGTCGGTGTGCGCAGGCCGGTGAGGCTTTCGGTCCACCAGTGCAGGGTCGCTGTGGTGTCGCGGGTGGCGAGCCAGGTGAGGTAGTCGCCGAAGTAGGCGGGGGGCGAGAGGGTCTCGCCGGTGTAGAGGGCGAGGGTTTCCCGGACCATCGTCGGTACCGACCAGCCGTCGGCCAGGAGGTGATGGGCGATCAGAACCAGCCAGTGCGAGGTGTCGGTGAGGCGGATCAGGAGGCCGCGGATCAGCGGCGGCTGATCGATGTCGAACGGTTCGGAGCCGGCGCGCCGCACCGAAAGCCGTGCTCGTGCTTCGGGATCAGGTGTCTCGCGCAGATCCTCGACCTGCCACGAGACCCCCGGTACCTGCGGCACGATCTGCACCGGCTGGTCGAACTGTTCATAGCTGAACGCCGCGCCGAGGTTCGGATGCCGCCGCAGCATGCTCGCGAACGCCGCACCCATGCGCTCCGGATCGACGACGCCGTCGAGGCTGAAGCGGGCCGTCATCGTGTACACGTCGTCGGTGCCGTCGCGCAGTGCGTGGAACAGCAATCCCTCCTGCAAGGGGGACAGCGGGAGCACGTCGGCGACCGGTCCGTAGGTAGCGCTGAACTCGTCCACGTCGCTCTGCGCGAGCGCTGCGATCAGGCGGCCGGGCGCTGTCGGGAGCGACGACGAGACAGCGGGTGCCGACTCGAATCCCACGGCGGTCGTGGGATGGTGCGGCTCGGGGGCCGCCTCCGCGGCCAGCGCGGCGAGGCTGCGCCGGGTCAATAGTTGCTGGGGGAGGAGGGTGAGGCCCTCGGCGCGCAGGCCGCTGCTGACGGTGATGGCGGTGATGCTGTCGCCGCCGACGGCGAAGAAGTCGTCGTCCATGCTGACGGTGTCGAGGCCGAGGGTGGTCGAGATCGCCTGGTGGACTGCATGTTCGGCAGCGGTAGCCGGCGCGCGTCCGGACTCGTCCGTTGCCGGGTCCGGGAGCGCCGTGCGGTCGAGTTTTCCGTTGACCGTGGTGGGCAGGGCGTCGAGGACGACGAGTCGCGCAGGCACCATGTGCTCGGGGACCAGGTCGGCCAGGCGGGTGCGGGCGGCCGAGGTATCGAGCTCGCCGGTCGCGGCGACGACGTAGCCGATCAGGGTGGGGCGCCCGGCGATGTCCCGGATATCGGCTGCCGCGGTACGGATCTCGGTCAGACCTTCGAGTGCCGCTGCCACATCACCGAGTTCGACGCGGTGGCCGCGGATCTTCACCTGGTTGTCGACCCGGCCCAGGTATTCGTAGCCGAGCCCGGGAACCCAGCGCGCCCGGTCGCCGGTGCGGTACATCCGCGCTCCCGGCGGACCGTACGGATCGGCGACGAAAGACTGCGCGGTAGTGGCGAATCGGCCGAGGTAGCCCCGCGCGATCTGCGGACCTGCGAGGTACAGCTCGCCGACCTGTCCGTCGGCGACGATCTGCAATCCGTTGTCCAACAGGTGAGCCCGTGAGCCCGCGACCGGCATCCCGATCCGTGGACCAGCGCCGTCGATCGGAGCCCCGATCACATCCACCGTCGCCTCGGTCGGGCCGTACAGATTGACCGCCGCGAACCCGCCGCGATCGATCGCGCCCCACAGCTCCGCCGAGCAGGCATCGCCGCCGATCACCAGCGTCAGTGGCGGGCGAGCTGTCTCATCGGCGCTCGCGAGATCCGTCGCTGTCGAGATCTGCCCGATCACCTCGGTGCTCGCTGTCGCCGACTTCCGGCCGACCGGGCTCGACTGTGCCGACGACGGTAGTTCGCTGGTCAAGCCGTATTCCAGCAGGGCGGCGACCAACGACGGAGTGCCGTCGACGACGTCGATACCGTCCAGGGCGAAAGCCTCGACCAGGGCGGCCGGGTCACGCCGGGTATCGCTGTCGTACACGTGGATTCGATGTCCGGCGGTCATCCACAGCAGTGGGTCGAGCGAGGCGTCGAAGGCGAAGGAGGTGGTGTGCGCGATGGTCAGCTGACGGTCGCCCGCGCGCCTCGCGGCGGCGGCGTGGATCCCGGCGCGGTGCGCGGCGACGAGTGCGGCCAGGGAGCCGTGCTGTACGACAACACCTTTCGGCTGTCCGGTCGAGCCCGAGGTGTAGATCACGTAGGCCGCGTGCTCGGGCCGCACCGCGAGAGCGAAATCGGTGTCCGCGTTGTCGTCGAGCCGCGCACGGAAGTCGGCGTTGTCGATCGCGATGGCGTCTGCGCCGAGCTGGGCCGCCAACTCACCGGCGCTGAGCACCACGGCGGGGCCCGCGTCCGCGATCGTGGCGCGCAGCCGGGCGACCGGATGTTCCGGATCCAGAGGCAGATAGGCGCCGCCGGCCCGCCAGACGGCGAGCACCGCGACGACGAATTCCACATCGCGGGGTAGCGCGAGGCCGACGATCGCGTCCGGCCCGACCCCGGCCTCGCGCAGCAAGCGCGCGAGCCGGTTCACTCGGAGCCGAAGTTCGGCGGCGGTGTACTCGGCCTGCGCCGAACTCAGCACCACGGCGTCCGGTTGCTCGGTGAGCACCTGTTCGAGAATGTCGGGGACCATCGCGACCGACTGCTCGTCGTCGTGAAGAGCCCGGGTTTCGGTGTCCGGCAGCTGCATTGCCGTCGAGCGCGCGGCCAGCAGCCGCGTGCGCTCGGCCGGATCGAGCAGTTCGAGCGCACCCACCGCGATCTTGTCCGACCCGGTGAAGGACTCGATCACCCGGACCAACCGGCCGATCCGCCCGCGCACCGTGTCCGCGTCGTTGGTTCGCGCATCGGATTCGAATCCGAGCAGCACCGTGCCGTCGGGCAGCGGAGTGACGGTCAGCCCGAGGTCCTCCGGTGGCCCGCCTGCCACATTGCGCAGCACACCACGCGCGCCGTCGAAATCGAGGGTGAAGTCGAAAACCTTGAGGTTGATGCCGATTCCGTGCAGGAGTTCGCCCGCGCCGTGGCCGTGGAAGTCGCGGGCGAGGTCGTCGCCGCTGTAGCGCTGGTGCTTGCGGACCTCGCGCAGGATGTCGGCGATGCGGGGACCCAGTTCACCGAGCCGGTCGCCCGCGCTCACCGTGACCCGTAGGGGAAGCACGTTCACCGCCATGGCGGGTGTGCGCAGGGCGGCACGGCCGACCCGGCCCATCAGCAGCATCGACACCACCATATCGGCGGTGCCGAGTTGGCGGTGCAGGAACGCGGCGTAGCAGGCGACGAGCGCGTCGGCCCACGTGATGCCGTGCCGTTCGGCGCTTTCGCGCAGTGCCGCGAGCAGTTCGGTGGACAGGATGGCTTCGGCGCGGATCGTCCGCTCGACCGCACCGCCCAGGTGGCGACCGCGACCGTCGAGATCCGGCCAGGGGGTGAGCTGGTCGCGCCAGTAGGCGCGGTCGGCCTCGAATTCGGGCCCGGCCCGGTAGGCCTGCTCCTCGGCGACCAGCTCGGCGATGGTTCCGAAAGTTTGTTTCGGCGAGGGTGTTCCGCGTCGGAGGGAGGTGTAGTGGGCGGCGACCCGGCGCGAGAGCAGCGCCGCGCTGTAACCGTCGACGATGAGGTGGTGGTAGAGCTGCACGCACCAGACCACGCAGTCGGAGATCCGGATCAGCGTGTAGTTGTAGAGCTGCCGGTCGACCATGCCCCGGCACCGTTGCGCGGCCTGCTCGCGCTCCAGCGCGACGGCCTCGTAGGCCAAAGCCATCGGCTCCGCAGCTGCCCGGAGATCGACGGTCGGTCGCAGCACCGCTTCGGCATTGCTCACGAATTGCCTTGGCCCGTCAGCGGTTTCGGTGAACCGCAACCGCATGTTCTCGGCCTCGGTGACGGTGCGACGGATCGCCTCGCTCAGCAGGCCGACATCGATCGGAGCGTCCCCGGTGATCTCGAGGACCTCGCCGACCAGGTAGCGCCCGGACTCGGGATCGAAGCGCTGGGCGTTCCAGATGCCGAGCTGCGGTCCGGTCAGCGGCAACTCGAGACCATCTGTCACGGCAACTCCCTCCCTCGTCACATTCACAATCAGTTAGGTTAGCCTAACTTAACTAATTGCGGAATACCTATGTTCGGCTGCCGCATCGCCGCAGGTCTAGCGCACCTTGGCGGCATCCTGTGCCAGCGGAATCACCAGTGGCGTACCGGTTTCCGGGTCGTCGACGATTCGGCACCGCAACGAGAAGACCTCGTCGACGAGCTCGGCGGTCACGATGTCGGCGGGTGCTCCCGTCGCGACCACCCGCCCGTCGCGCATGGCGACGAGGTGATCGGCGTAGCGGAAGGCGTGGTTGAGGTCGTGCAACACGGCCACGACGGTCCGCCCGGATTCGCGGTTCAGTGACCGGCACAGATCGAGCAACTGGATCTGATAGGCGATGTCGAGATAGGTCGTCGGCTCGTCGAGCAGGATCAGCGGGGTGTCCTGGGCGAGCACCATCGCGATCCACACCCGCTGGCGCTGACCGCCCGAGAGCTCATCGACCATCCGCGCCGACAACTCGGTGACACCGGTCGCCGCCATCGCCGAGGTGACGGCTTCCTCGTCGGCCTTGGACCACTGCCGCAGCAGCGTCTGATGCGGATAGCGGCCGCGGGCAACGAGATCGGCGACCCGGATGCCGTCCGGCGCGGTGGAGGTCTGGGGCAGCAGACCGATCTGCCTGGCCACCTGCTTCGCCGGGTAGGAACTGATCGGTTTGCCGTCGAGCAGCACGGTTCCCGACTCGGGGGTGAGCAGCCGGGCCAGCGCGCGCAGCAGCGTGGACTTGCCGCACGCGTTCGGGCCGATGATCACCGTGAACTTGCTGTCCGGGATATCCACCGACAGCTGGTCGCTGATCGTGGTGCCCTTGTAGCCGAGGCGGACCCGGTCGGCGCGTAGCCGTGAAGTGTCGTTCATCTTTTCGCTTTCCTAGTTCCGGCGCGCCTCGGCGACCAGCAGATATGCCAGGTACAGGCCACCGACCGAGACGGTGACGAGGCCGACCGGCACGGTGGTCGGGGCGAACGCGTGCTGGGCGATCCAGTCGCAGGTGATCAGCAACATCGCTCCCATCGCCGCCGAGGGCGCGAGCGCGATCGACGGTGTGCGGGCCAGCTTGCGCGCCAGATGCGGTGCGGCGAGGGCGACGAACGCGATCGGGCCCGCGACCGCCGTCGCCACCGCGGTGAACGCGACGCTGAGCACGATCAGCCACAGCATCGCCCGGCTGACATTCAGACCGAACGCCCGGGCGGTGTCGTCACCGAGTTCGAGGATCTGCAAGCGGGGTGCCGCCGGGATCAGCGCGATCGCCAGCAGCGCGAGGATCACCACCGCGGGACCGACCTGCGGCCACGAGAGTCCGTTGAGCGTGCCCGCACCCCAGGCCGCCGCCGACATCGCCGCGTCCAGGTCGGCGCGCAGGATCAGCCAGGTGTTGATCGAGGCGAGCATGGCGCTGACGCCGATGCCGACGATGATCAGCCGGAACCCGGCCACGTTGTGCCGGAACGCGAGTAGGTGGATGACCAGGGCGGCGCCGAGCCCGCCGATCACCGCACCGGTCGCGGTCTGCAGGTGCCCACCGCCCAGGGTCAGGATGGCGATCAGCGCGCCGGTGTAGGCGCCGGTGTTGAACCCGACGATGTCCGGGCTGCCCAGCGGATTCCTGGTCACCGATTGCAGAATGGCGCCGCTCACGCCCAGCGCGGCGCCGAGGATCAGGGCGAGCAGGATGCGCGGCAGCCGCCAGTCCCACACCACCAGCCGGTCGAACCGCTCGTCGCCGATCACCAGCGCGCGCAGCACCCGCAGTGGCGGGATCAGGTAGTCACCGCTGCCGAGGGCCAGCACCGCCGTCACCACCGAGATCGTGAGCAGGACAGCGCAGACCACCAGGGTGCGCACGCCGATCCGGGCGGAGAAACGTGTTCCGCGCGGCCGGACCACCAGCATCGCGCGGCCGAAATCGATCGTCGAACTCATGCGGCGGCACCTACCCTTGCGCGACGGGCCAGCCAGATCAGTACCGGCGCCCCGAGGAACGCGGTGACCAGGCCGGCGGGGACTTCATCGGGACGAATGACGAGGCGGCCCACGATGTCGGCCGACAGCACCAGGATCGGTGCCAGCACCAGCGAATAGGCGAAGATCCAGCGCTGATCGGGTCCGATCAGCCACCGGGCCACATGCGGAACCGCGAGACCGACGAACGCGATCGGGCCCACCGCGGCGGTGGCGGTGCCGCACAGCAGCACCACCGCCAGCGCGGTGAACAGGCGTGTGCGGCCCACGTGCACACCCAGCGAGTGCGCCAGATCGTCGCCGAGCGCGACCGCGTTGAGCGAGCGCGCGCATAGCGCCGCGATGATCAGGCCCGCCGCGATGAACGGGGCCGCGCCGTAGAGGATCTCGAATCCGCGTCCGGTGAGTCCGCCGGAATCCCACTGACGCATTTCGTCGAAAGCCTTGGGGTGCATGAGGATCAAGCCCCTGGTCAGGCCGCCGAGAACCGCGGTGGCGGCGACGCCGGCCAGCGTCAGCCGCACCGGGTCGGTGCCGGATCGTCCGGCGGTGCCCACGCGGTAGACGACCACCGACACCAGCGCGGCGCCGAGAAATCCGAACCAGACGTACGAGGTGATCTCGCTCACGCCGAACATCGCGACGGCGATGGTGATCGCGAAGGCCGCTCCCGCGTTGACGCCGAGCAGGCCGGGGTCCGCCAGCGGGTTGCGGGTCAGGCCCTGCATCAAGCAGCCCGCGACGCCGAGCGCGAGCCCGACCAGCAGCCCGAGCAGAGTGCGTGGCACGCGGTACTCGGTGACGGTCACGTGATCGGGAGTGGTGCTCACGCCGAACAGTGCCTGCCAGACATCGCCGATCGCAATGGCTTTCGTGCCGACCAGCAGGCTGAGAGCACATACTGCGACCAGCGCGAATGCGGCAAGAAGCCACCCGCACCAACGCGGATTTCTCATCAGGTGTTCTCTCTCGCGGCGAAACTGGGTCGTCTTGGAGGTTAGCCTAAGCAAGGTCTTGATAGGTGAGGCTTACCTCGCTATGGTCACATCTCGCCCGGACCGCAGCTTGTGCGCCGCGCATCTCACCACGAGGAACACGAAAGGTTCACCCCCGTGAAAATCACCAAGTTCGCCCTGCTGGCCTCCACCGTCAGCGTTGCCCTCGGCATCGCTGCCGGAACCAGCCACGCAGCACCTGCCGCGGATGAGCCGATCAACTTCACCTCCACCACCACCGAGACCTCGACGATCATCGGCACCGACGCGGGCTCGATGGTGGTCGAGGACGGCGTCTTCAAGATCAAGGCCGCCAACGGCACCACCGTCGCGGGTACCGAATTGGCCTTCCGCGTAGACGAATTCGTGTTCCCGATCGCCGCCGACATCTCCGGCCGCACCGCCACGCTGACCCCGCAGTTCGACCTGGCGCACGCCACCTACAAGCCGGTCGCGCTGCCCTTCGAGGACAAGGCGCCGTGGAAGAGCGAGTACGACCGTGAGCAGGCCGCCTGGAGCCGCATGACCGGCACCATCTCCCTGGGTGCCAGCATCGCCACCCTGGTCGGCGGCCTCGGCGGCGGCGCGGTCGGTTGTGTGCTCGGCGGCATCGCGGGCGCCACCATCGCCTCGGCCACCATCGTCGGCATGTTCGGCCCGTTCATCCCGGCCGCGGCCGTGGGCTGCGTCGCCGGCATCATGGCCATCGGCGCGCTCGGTACCCTCGCGGGCCAGATCTTCATCACCGCCCCCGTCGCGATCATGGCCGCGGTGCAGTACTTCACCACCATCAACTCGCCGATGCCGAACAACCCCGCCCCGGCTGCCAAGTAGGCGATCAGGACCTCGGCCGAATCGGCCGAATACGAACCTCGCGGAGGGGACAACTCAGCGAGAGACGAATCCCGCCCGGTCAGCATCGGGCGGGATTCGTTGTGTCCGAACCACTTCGGTCAGTCGGTGTCGGTCGTCTTCTCGTTCGGCGCGGGGATCTGCCGCAGCAGCCCCATGACCAGCCCGGCGGCAACGGCGGTGAGCCCGATGCCGACCACCGAGTTCACCTGCAGCGCTTGGGTGTAGGCCTCGCGTGCGACGGTGGACAACTCGGCGCCCAGCGTTTCGGGCAGCGTCGTCGCGACGTGCAGGGCGCCCGCGAGGGTGTCCTCGGCCACCTGCGCGACCTCCGGTGGGAGTCCGGCGGGCAGCTGCTCCGACATCTGCCCGCGGTAGACGGCGGTGCCGATGCTGCCGATCACCGCCACGCCCAGCGCCGCCGACAATTCCTGACCGGTTTCGGAGATGGCCGAGGCGGCACCGGCGCGTGCCGGGTCGACCGCGCCGACGATCAGGTCGAGGCCGAGGACGAACATCGGGCTCAGGCCGAGGGAGAACACCACCATGCCGGTGACGATCAACGCCAGGTCGTCGGCGCCGGAGAGCTGAGTGAACAGCGCGTACCCGGCCATGGCGATGATCAGGCCGCCGGTCATCAGGTAGGCGGGCCGGATCTTGGGCGCGAGCGCGCTCACCACCCCGGCCGCCACGACCATCGCCGCCGCCTGCGGCACGGTCCACAGACCGGCCTCGAACGCCGAAAGGCCGAGCACCAGTTGCAGATACTGCGCGAGCAGCAGGAACAGCCCACCCATCGCCAGCATGGCCACCATCAACGCGACCAGCGAGCCGCTGAACCGGACATTGCCGAACAGGCGCAGGTCGATCAGCGGATTGGTCAGGCGTTGCTGACGCAGGACGAACACCGTGCCGAGTACCAGACCACCCACCAGCACGCCGACGGCCTCGATCGACCAGCCGTCCTTGGCCAGCTCCTTGATGCCGTAGATGACGCCCATCACCGACAGCAGTGACAGGACCGCGCTGAGAATGTCGAGCTTGCCCGGATTCGGGTCCTTGTACTCGGGCAGCAGGAACGGGCCGGTCGCCAGCAGCAGCACCATCGCGGGCACCGCCACCAGGAATACCGAACCCCACCAGAAGTTCTCGAGCATCGCACCACCGACGAGCGGTCCGATCACCATGCCGACCATGAAACTGGTCATCCACACACTGATCGCGGCGGTGCGCTGGCGGTCGTCGTGGAACATGTTGCGGATCAGCGCCAGCGTGGACGGCATCAGCGTCGCCCCCGCGATGCCGAGCAGCGCGCGGGTGCCGATCAGCATGTTGGCGCTGGTCGAATACGCGGCGATCACGGAGGCGACGCCGAAGGCCAATGCGCCGATCATCAGGAGTTTGCGCCGGCCGATGCGGTCGCCGAGGGTGCCCATGGTGATGAGGAAGCCGGCGACGAGGAAGCCGTAGATGTCGAGGATCCACAGCAATTGGGAGCTGCTGGGTTCGAGTGCCTCGCTGATGCGCGGGATCGCCAGGTAGAGCACGCTCAGGTCCATCGAGATGAGCAGTGTCGGCAGGGCTAGGACGGCCAGTCCGATCCACTCCTTGATCCCGGCCGTCGTGGTGGATTCCGGCGGGGACTGGTCGCGCTGGGTGGACGTCACCCTACGACCGTACCGACGGATTCGCCTTCGGTGCCAGCGAGTTTTCCGGCGGTGCGCCCCGTAAGTCATTGGACATTCCGGACCGATGACCACGATCATGGGCTCGGTGTCCACACGTAATGAACAGCTCAGGCTTGTCGATTCGCCGCGTCAGCCGCAGGATCAGGGCGAGCCGTTTCCGTGGTCGGCGACCATCGACTCCACCTATTCGACCCGCGACGCGATCGATGCGCTCGCCCTCGCCCCGTTCCTGCGCGGCGACCAGCCGTTCGCCCGCCAGGCCCACCTCGACCGGGTGCGCCCCGACGCGGCGCTGCGGCCCGCCGACTCGCGGATCGTGCGCTCGGTCGCCGACGACGACAGCAGTGCCTTGCTCGCGGCCGGTGACGGCTGGGCATTGCGGGCAGTGCGGTGGGCGAGCGGTTCGGCCACGATCGAGGTCACCGCGGTGAGCGACGAACTCGCCGTCGACGTGCTGGCACAGGCCACCGATGGGGCTTCACTGTCACGTGACAGTGAAGCCACGGTCGAGATGGGATTCTGGCACATGGACATCCGGCGCCCCGCGCGCAGACGACGCCAGATCGCGGCGCCCGCGTGGGCGGAGATCCGTGGCAACTACACCGGCTCGGTGTCGGCGAGCATGGAGCGATTGATGGGGCTCGGCGTCGCCGATATCAAGGGACGGCTGGTGCTGCTGCACGGTGAGCCCGGTACCGGCAAGACCACCGCGCTGCGTACGCTCGCGCGGTCGTGGGCGCCGTGGTGTCAGGTCGACTGTGTCGTCGATCCGGAAGAACTGTTCAGCAATCCCGGCTACCTGATGGAGGTCGCGGCGGGCGCCGACGGCGACGACGAGGACGGCCGCTGGCGGCTGCTGGTGCTGGAGGACTGCGACGAACTGATCCGTGGCGAGGCGAAAGAAGCGGCGGGGCAGAAGCTTTCGCGTCTGCTCAATCTCACCGACGGCATGCTGGGCCAGGGCCGCAACGTGTTGATCGCGATCACCACCAACGAAGACCTCTCCCGGCTGCACCCCGCCGTGGTGCGGCCGGGCCGTTGCCTGGCCCAGCTCGAGGTCGGCCGCCTCTCGGCGACGGAAGCCCACGAGTGGCTGGCCCGCCACAACGGCGCTCCCGTCGAGTCGAGCTTCCCGGACGGTGCGACCCTCGCCGAACTGGTCGCCCACCGCGACGGCGGGATCCAGATCCGATCCACCATCGACCACTCCACCGACGTCGGCATGTACCTGTAGCGCTGCGGGCGTGCTGGTCAGGGCGTGCCGACCGGGCGGATGTGCGCCCTGACCAGCTCGGTGAGGTGACGGCCGACGCGGTCGAGCGGCTCGGTGCTGTGCTTGGCCAGCGACATCACCACCGCGCCCTCGATCGTGGCGATGACGGTCGTCGCCAAGGAACTGGCGGTGTCGGGGTCGATGTTCTCCGCGCGCAGCCGGGTCTCCAGTGTCCGCTCCCAGTCGTCGAACGCCTCGCCTGCCGCGTCGGCCGCGGCGGGTGACTCCGAGCGTCCGAGTGCCGCGGCCACGATCGGGCAGCCGGCGAGGAAGTCGCTGGACTCGACGACCTGTTTCCACGCGTCGGCGAACGACGCGATGGTCTCCTCCGGCTTGGTGTTCTTGCTGAAGGTCTCGATCAGCGTGGTCATCGCCCGGCCCGCGACCCGGGTGGCCTCGGTGATCAACTCGGACTTGCCGCCGGGGAAGTTCAGATAGATCGTCCGGCGGGAGAGCCCGCTGTGGTCGAGCAGGTTCGCGACACCGGTCCCGGCCACGCCGTTGCGGCGCACGAGGTCGATCGTGCTCTGGACGAGTCCGTCGCGTGCTGCCATCGACATCCTTTCGATCGGTCCGATTGAAGTATACCGATCGGTGTACTACCGTCGGGTAAGTACACCGATCGGTGTACTCGACGTGATCCGCGGAGGAGCCGACGATGACAGCCCTGAGCGATCCGCTCGCCCTGCCGTGCGGCCAGGTACTGCCCAACCGGCTGATGAAAGCCGCGCTCAGCGAGGGGCTCGGTACCGCCGCCGGCGCGCCGGACGAACGGCTCGAGCGGCTCTACAGCCGGTGGGGCACCGGCGGTTTCGGTCTGGTGGTCACCGGCAACGTGATGGTCGACCACGACCATCTCGGTGAGCCCGGCAATGTCGTGATCGCCGACGAACGCCACCTCGACGACCTGCGCCGCTGGGCACGAACCGCCAAGGACGGTGGCACCCGGCTCTGGATGCAGATCAATCACCCCGGGAGGCAAGCTAATCCGCTCGCGACCCGGTCGCAGCCGGTAGCGCCCTCGGCGATCGGGCTGGGTCTGCCCGGTATCCCGGCGCCGCGCGCGCTCACCGACGCCGAGATCGTCGACATCGTGCACCGATTCGCCACCACCGCGCGGATCGCCGAGCGCGCGGGCTTCGACGGCGTGCAGATCCACGGCGCGCACGGCTACCTCGTCTCACAGTTCCTCTCGCCGCTGGCCAATCAGCGCGACGACCGCTGGGGTGGTGACCCGCAACGGCGCGCGCGATTCGTGCTGGAGGTGGTGCGCGCGATCAGGGCCGAGGTATCGACGTCGTTCGCCGTCGCGATCAAGCTCAACTCCGCGGACTTCCAGCGCGGCGGCTTCACCGAGGACGAGTCGCGCGAGGTGGTGCGCCGCCTCGCCGCCGAGCAGCTGGATCTGATCGAGATCAGCGGCGGCAGTTACGAATCGCCCGCGATGATGGGCAGGCCGGCGGCGCGTTCGGCGAGCACCGTCGCGCGCGAGGCGTACTTCCTCGAGTACGCCGAGTCGGTCCGGGCGGCCGCCGGGTCGGTGCCGCTGGCCGTCACCGGCGGATTCCGTTCCCGCGTGGCCATGGTCGACGCGGTCGAGTCGGGAGAATGCGATGTCGTGGGCCTCGGCAGGCCCAGCGCGGTGTCACCCGACGCCGCGGGCGACATCCTGCACGCGCGCACAGCCCGGCTGCATTCGCCGCAGATCTCGCTGCGCCTGCCCGCGCGCGTGTCCACACTGTCCAACGTCAAGAGCCTCGAAGGTGCCCTCGACCTGCAGTGGCACACCGATCAGCTGCATCTGCTCGGGGCGGGCGACGAGCCCGACCCCGACCGCACACCGTGGCTCACGGTAGCGGCCATGCTGAAACATCACGGCGTCGACGCGTTCCGTAGCAGAAGGGGATCGACAATGAACAACAAGGACCCGAAGCGGCGCAAATTCGAGGTCGAGCGGGCGGTGGGTCGCTATGTCGCCAACCCGGCGGTCCGCGCGCTGAGCCGGATCGGCATCCGCACCTCGTTCGCGACCGAGCTCGAGACGATCGGACGCAAGTCCGGGCAGGCCAGGGTGGTGCCGGTCTCGGTGGCGTTCGACGACAGCGGCGCGTGGGTGATCAGCCAGCACGGAACCAGGTCGGGGTGGGCCGCCAATATCGGCGCGGAACCGAAAGTACGGGTCCGCCAGGGGAAGCGGTGGCGAACCGGGACCGCTGAGCTGCGCCCGGACGACGATGTCGTCGCGCGGGCTCGCGCCTTCGCGCCCAATCCGGTGTTCGCCGGGCTGACCGCGGCGAGCTTCCGCGCGTTGCAGAGCACGCCGGTCTCGGTCCGGATCACCTTCACCGACTGACGACCTTCGCTGTGGCCGCGCAGGCCAGGGTGAGTACCAGCGGAACGGCCAGTGCCGCGGTGAGCGGGATCACGGCGGTGAGCCAGCCGATCATCGCGGGGCCCGCGAGCAGGCCGAGGTAGCCGATGGTGAAGACGCGCGACATATCCGTGGCCGCTGTCGTGCCGCCGAGATTGCCCGCGGTGGAGAAGATCTGGGGGACGCCGCCCGCCAGGCCGAGGCCGCACATCGCCCAGCCGAGAAGGGTGAGTGGCAACCACGGCGATCCGATGACCACCGCGAATCCCGCTGCGGCGAGCAGGCTTCCGTAGCGAACCATCGCGACGGGGCCGACGGCCGCGCTGATCCGGTCGGCGATGAATCGGCCGAGGGTCATGGTGGCGGAGAAGGCGCCGAAGGCGAGGGCGGCGCTCGCCTCGGACGCGTCGAGGTGTTCGCGTACCTGCAGCGCGCTCCAGTCGGCCGCGACGCCCTCGGCGAGGAGAAGGACGAACGCGATACACCCGAGCGAGAACACTTTGCGTGACCGCCGGCGCCGCTCGCTCCGCTGATCGATGCGGAGGCGAGTCGTGTCGGCGGGAACGGCGGATGTCGCACCCTGGCTCGCACCGTCAACGGCTCGGCTGTCGGCACTGTCGTAATGCTCTGCATGCGAGGGTGATTCGGCCTCGCTGTGGCCGAGCAAGTGCGGCACCAGCAGTGCGGTGACGCACAATCCGCCGATTCCGGCGCAGAGCAGCGTCATCTGGGATGCCCACCCCGCGTGCTGGGCGGCGGCCCCCACCAGCGAACCGGCGAACGCGCCCGCCGAGAACATCGCATGGAACGCCGACATGATCGGTCGGCGGTACGCACGTTCGACGTGGACGGCCTGGGTGTTCATCGACACGTCGAGCGCGCCCATGCCGAACCCGAAGCAGGCCAGGGCAATCGCCAAGGTGATCGGACCGGTCGCCAGGCCCGGGCCGATCACTGTCACGGAGATGGCCGATGCGGCCAGGGCGACCAGCGTGCGGCTGCCGAACCGGTCGGCGGCGGGGCCTGCCAGCCGCATGCCGACGAGCGCGGAGCCCGACATCAGCAGCACGAGCACGCTGAGCGTCGAGGGTGACACCCCGGTCCGGTCGGTGATCGCCGGAATGTGGACCACCCACATCGCGAGCAGGAACCCGTTCAGCGTGAAAGCCGCGAATACCGCGGCCCTGGCCGGCAGAAACCCGCGGTCGATCGTCGCTGCACTCACCACTTCGACGGTACCGGCCACGAGAACCCGGTATTTCGAGATCACCGGGCCCTGGTGGTCGACTGCTACGGCTGGGGTGTCCAGGCTCCGGTGGCGGCGGTCTCCTTGGCGTAGTCGGTGAAGTCGCGCGCCTCGCGGCCGAGGGCTCGGCGGACACCGTCGGCGGTGGGGGTGTTGCGGCCGTCGAGGATGGTGCCGAACAGGTAGTCGAGCAGGCTGATCACGTCATCGGGAACCTGGTATTCACTAAGGGCCGCAACGAATTCCGGCCTCGAGACGGGAACGAAGGCGATCTCGCGACCGGTGGCCGCGGCGATCTCGCCGACCGCGTCGGCGAAGGTCAGGGCGCGCGGGCCGGTGAGCTCGTAGAGCTGACCCGCGTGGCGCGAGTCGGTGAGCGCGGCCGCCGCCACCTCGGCGATGTCGTCGACGTGTACGAACGGTTCCGGCACATCACCGTTGGGCAGCGCCACCGCACCGGCGAGCACGTCGTCGACGAAGGCGCCTTCGCTGAAGTTGTGCGCGAAGAAGGCGCAGCGCACGATGGTCCAGCTCAGACCCGAATTCCGCACGATCTCTTCGCATTCGAGCGCTTCGGGTTCGCCGCGACCGGACAGCAGCACCACCGAGCGCGCGCCCGCGGCTCGGGCGGCGGCGGTGAACGCGCGGATGATGTCCGGGGCCCCGGGCACGGCGAGGTCGGGCTGGAAGGCGAGATAGACGGAGTCGACACCGGCGAGCGCGGGCGCCCAGGTCTGCCGGTCGGTCCAATCGAAGGGGATCGCCGCGGTGCGCGAGCCGTGGCGGACCGGCCGGCCCGCGGCTTCGAGGAGGGCCGCCACCCGGCTGCCGGTCTTGCCGGTAGCGCCGGTGATGAGGGAAAGCTGCTGGTGAGAAGCGGTGTTTGTCATGAGATAAGTACACCGTCGCGCCGCCCGCGGCGACATCGTCGTGCCGCTCACGAACATGCGTTGTCGTCTACGGGTTGTCGTCTACTGTGGAGTGGTGGATGCGTTAGCCGGTCTGCTCGAAGGTCCACGCGCCCGCGGTGCGTTCCTCATGTGTTCGCTGCTGAACCCACCGTGGTCGCTGCGCGTGCAGGACGAAGCCCCGCTCACGGTGCTCGCGATGATCCGCGGAAAGGCTTGGGTCAGTACCGATTCCATGCCGCCGCGGCAACTCGGCGCGGGTGATGTCGCGGTCTTTCGTGGGCCGCAGCCGTATACGGTGGCCGACGATCCGGCGACCGAACCCCAGGTCGTCATCCAGCCGGGGCAGGTCACCACCACGCCCGAGGGCGAGATCCTGTGCGAGACACTGAGTCTCGGTGTCCGCCAGTGGGGCACCGATATCGACGGTGAGACGCTGATGGTCACCGGAACCTACGAATCCGCGGGCGCGGTGAGCAGACGATTGCTGCGTGCGCTGCCGCGGGTCGCGGTGCTGCCGCGCGGCGAGCTCGATACCCGCCTGCTCGATCTGCTCGTCGACGAGGCGACCAAGGACCTGCCCGCGCAAACCGCCGTTCTCGACCGCCTGCTCGACCTGCTGCTCATCGCCGCCCTGCGTGCCTGGTTCGCCCGCGACGACGCCCCCGCCTGGTACCACGCCTACAGCGATCCGCTGGTCGGCAAGGCCCTGCGCCTGCTCCAGCACAATCCGGCCCATCCGTGGACGGTGGTCGCCCTGGCCGAAGCGGTCGGCATGTCCCGTGCCGCGCTGGCCCGCCGGTTCAGCGAGCTGGTCGGGGAACCACCGATGAGCTTCCTGACCGAATGGCGGCTCTCGCTCGCCGCCGATCTGCTCGCCGAATCCGACGCGACCGTGGAATCCATCGCTCACCAGGTCGGATACGGCAGCGCCTTCGCCCTCAGCACCGCCTTCAAACGGCACTTCGGGGTGAGCCCGCGCGATCACCGGCAGGGGAGCGCGGCATGATGGCCCGATGAGCTATCCCGTCCTGTGGCCGATGCCGACCCGGTGGGCCGACAACGACCAGTACGGCCACGTGAACAACGTGACCTACTACTCCTACTTCGACACCGCCGTGAACGCCTGGCTGATGCGCGCCACCGGTACCGACATCACCGAGCTGCCCGCGCTCGGCGTCGTCGCGCAGACTTCGTGCCGATTCCACGGTTCGGTCAGCTTTCCCGACCAGCTCCAGGTGGGCCTGCGGATCGCCCGCCTGGGCACCTCGAGCATCACCTACGACCTGGCGATCTTCCGTGCGGGCGACGACGGTCCCGAGCTCGCCGCCACCGGCGAATTCGTCCACGTCTATGTCGACGCCGACACCCGCAAACCGGTGGCGATCCCCGAGGTGGTGCGGACCGCGGCCGCGGAGCTCGTCACCGACTAGGGAAAGCCCGTCGCGGTACAGCGTTCAGGACGCTATGACGCCTACCTCGGGCCACTCGCTGCCGCGCCGGGCGCGCAGGATGATCTGGCCGGCGGGCGAGTCGGGTGGTCCGGGTAGGGCGGCGAAGGTCGTTTTGTCGATCACCAGGGACGAGTCGAGTTGTTCTCGGCTCGGCCCCCAGAGGTACTCGACCTCGGTGAGCTCGTCGCGAATCTTCTTGAAGTACATCAGGTGCGCCATCGCCGGATCTCCGCGTAGACCTCCGCCGATCAGCGGATCGTGACCGGCAGCTAGGGACCATCGTGGCAGGAATCGAGCGATCTCGCCGCTACCTCGCCGAATTTTTTCGGGCGCACCGTCCGCTGTTCACGCGCGCAGCATGGTCTGGAACCGGCGCATACCGGAAATCCACCGGTCGTAGTCCGAACCCTTGTTGCGGTACATCTGCAGTACCTCGGGGTGCGGCAGGATCAGGAAGTGTTCGGCGGCCATCGCCTCGACGACGGTGTCGGCGACCTCCTCGGGGGAGAGCACCGCGCCCGCCGTCTTCACGGCCTTGATCGCCAGCGCGCCCGCCTCCGGGTCGTCGGGGATGAGCGCGCCGGTGAGCAGCTGGGTGTCCACACCCATCGGACACAGGCAGCTCACGCGAATTCCCTTGTCGCCGTAAGTAACCGAGAGCCATTCCGCGAAGCCCACCGCGGCGTGCTTGGTCACCGAGTATGGGGCGGAACCGATTTGGGTGAGCAGCCCCGCGGCGGAGGCGGTGGAGACGAAATAGCCGCTGCCACGCTCGAGCCAACCGGGAACGAGTAGTTTCGCGGCCCGCACGTGGGCCATCACATTCACCTCGATGGTGCTCGCCCACTGGGCCTCTGTACTGTCCAGACCGGGACCGCCGCCGATGCCCGCGTTCGCGAAATACAGGTCAACCGGACCGAATTCGCGTTCGGCGGTGGTGATCAATTCCGCCACGACCTGCTCGTCGGCCACATCGCCACCGACCGCGATCGCGTTGTCGCCGAGGTCGGCCGCTACCTTCGCCGCGCTGTTCGCATCGAGATCGGCGACGACGACCCGCGCGTCGCCGGCGACGAGGCGATAGGCGAGTGCGGCACCGATACCCGCACCCGCGCCGGTGACGATCGCGACCTTGCCTGCTATCTCCATCCCCGCACAGTAACTATTGGAGCGCTGGCGCGCTCGAGTTCGCGCCCCGGGACGGGCGCGAACCGCCGACTTCGTCGGCGATCCCTCCTCGGGGTCGGGATGTGCGGGCTGGGAATGTGGCGCCGGCTGCGCGGTGACCGCCGGCCTGGTGCTCTCGGCTCGATCAGATAGCGGCGGCGGGTTTCGGCGTGGTGGGCAGGGAAGCCGGTGACGGTGGTGGTGGGGTCGAACCGCGCGCGAGGGTGCCCAGGCGGGTGTGGTTGAAGACCAGGTTCAGCAGGAACGCGGTGGCCGCACCGAGGGTGACGCCGCTGTCGAGAAGGATCTGGGCGGAGGTGGGGAACTTGTCGAACATGTCCTTGGTGAACACCGGCAGCAGGCCGATGCCGATGGCGGTGGCCGCGACGGTCGCGTTGACCCGGTCCGTCAGATCGGCTTTGAGCAGCGTGGTGATGCCGACGACGGCGACTGTCGCGAACAACACCAGCCCGACCCCGCCGACCACCGGCTTCGGAATCACCGCCACCACCTCGCCGATGCGGGGCACCAGCCCGAGCACCACCAGGATCGCGCCGCTCACCGCGGTGACATACCGGCTGAAGACCCTGGTCGTGGCGACCGCGCCGACGTTCTGATTGAAGATCGTGTCGACGAACGCGGTAAAGATGCCGCCGAGCACACCCGACAGGCCGTCGCCCACCAGGCCGCGCGCGAGATCGCCCCTGCTCAGCGGTTTTCCAGTGATCTCGCTGATCGCCAGCATGCTCGCGGTCGACTCGGCGAACACCACGGCCATCACGATGCTCATCGCCACCACGGCGGTCACCGGGAACTGTGGCGACCCGAAGTGGAACGGCTGCGGGATCCCTACCCAGTCGGCGGTACCGATCCCGGCGGTGGTGATCAGTCCCATCGGCAGCGCGATCACGATGCCCGCGACCAGCGCGATCAGCACGCCGAGCTGCGACCACACGCCGCGTCCGAGGCAGACGAAGCCCACCGCGATCAGCACCACCACCGCCGCCAGGCCGATATTGGAGGGCGAGGCGAAGCCGGCCGACTTCGGGTCGGTCCCGATGATCAGGCCCCCGGCGACCCCGATCAGCGAGACGCCCACCACCGTCAGCACGGTCCCGGTGACCAGCGGCGGGAAGAACCGCACTACCCGCGCGAACGGCCACGCCAGCGCGACACCGGCCACACCGCCGATCAGCATCGACCCGTACACGGCGTCGAGGCCGTACTCCTTGGCGATCAGGATCATCGGGTTGAGCCCGACGAACGTAGCGCCGCAGACGATCGGCAACCGCGCACCCGCCAGCTTGCCGACACCGAGGCTCTGCACCAGCGTGATGATGCCCGCGACCAGCAGATCCGCACTGATCAACAGCGCGATCGTCGCCCGGTCCAGCCCCGCGGCCGCGCCGAAGACCAGCGGCACGGTGATGCAGCCGGTGTACATGATCAGGACGTGCTGGATGCCGAAAGCCAGTTGCCGAGCGAACGGCAACCGGGTGTCGACGGGATGCGCCTCACTCATGTAACAGGTTGTAGTCCCCGATTTTTACCGTGAGTGAGCGCCGTGTTTCGTCGGAGTTGCGGGTCGGATATATCACCCGGTGGGTTCAATACCGCTGGTAACCGCCCTGCGGGTAGTTCGGTCGCTGCTGTGCTGCCCGGATCCAGCGCCCGGTCGACGATGCCGCGGCAAGGCTGAGCATCAAGACCGCGACCGCGGCTTGGACGAGCCCGATCGCCACACTCGCGCCGGATGTCACCGAGGATGACGCGGAGGTCGCGAGGGAGAGGAGGCTACCGAGTGCGCTGAGCGCCGCCACGGAAATGACGATCACCCGGCCCGCTGTCTTGCGGAGGAACAGCAGGATAGAGCCGGTGAGGAGCAACAGGCCCAGCGCGGCGCCGGTGACGACGAAGGTCATCACCAGCGGCGAGACGGACGTGCTCGAACACTCGAAGCTGCCGTCCGGCTTCTGGACGAATTTGCCGGAGCATTCGTAAGCGCGTGTGGCGTTATAGCTGACCACCGCACCAACAAGGGAAACCAGCGAAAGCAGAAGGGCTAGAACGGCAGCGATGATCCCGGTAGCGCCCGAGGCGGCAGGCTGGGGATAGCCGTATCCGGGCGCACCGGGGCCGGGCGTCGCGTATCCGGGAGCGCCATAGCCGGGCACAGGAGCGCCGTACCCGGGAACGCCGGGGCCCGGTGCGCCGTACCCGGGAGCGGCTTGGCCGTACGGGTGGTAGCCCTGCTGGCCGTTCGGCGGATAGCCCTGACCTTGCTGCTGCCCATACGGATACCCCATGACGCCCCCCTTTTCCTCGGATACACCTGCCGAAATTCGTTCGCACGGTGCGCGGTCCGGTCGGACACGCACCGGCCCGAACTATACGGCCGGGTCCCGACGCGTGCTCAGATGCGGCTGAGCAGCGTCAACGGGTCCTCCAGGAAACCCGCGGTAGTGGCGAGGAAGCGGGCGCCGAGCTCGCCGTCGACCATGCGGTGATCGAAGCTGAGGCCGAGGGTGGTGACCCAGCGGACGGCCAGTTCGTCACGGAAGACCCAGGGGCGCTTGCGGATCGAGCCGAGGCACAGGATCGCGGCCTCGCCCGGATTCACCAGCGGGACGCCGCTGTCGACACCGAAGACGCCCACGTTGGTGAGGGTGAAGGTGCCGCCGCGCAGGTCGTTCGGGGTGGCGTTGCCGGAGCGGGCGGTGTCGGCCGCCCAGCTGATCTCGCGGCACAGCTCGCGCAGGCTCAGCGACTGAGCCTCCTTGAGATTGGGCACCATCAGGCCGCGATCCGAGGCGACCGCGATCCCCAGGTTCACATAGTGCTTGGTGACGATCTCCTGGTTCTGCTCGTCCCACGCGGTATTGATCCCCGGATACTCCGCGATCGCCGCCAGCGTGGCCTTGGCGACCAGCGCCAGTGGCGTGAGCGTGAGTCCTTCGAAGGACTTGGTGGTGCGCAGGTGGTCGAGCAGCTCCATCGACGCGGTGCAGTCGACGGTGACGAAGGTGCTGGCCTGGGGAATCGTGCGCGAACTGGCCTGCATCGCGGCGGCGGTGCGCTTCCGGATGCCCGCGATGGGCGTGCGTTCTTCGCGGGCGGTGGGCTCGATCAGGCCGTCCCCGTCGGTGACGTGGCCGTTCGACGGAGCGGGCACGACATCGCCGAGGCGGGCGGGGGTGCGTGGCTGGGTCACCGGCACGGCCGAGCGCACGTCGTCGACGGTGACCGCGCCCTCGGGTCCCGACCCCGCGACGAACCACAGGTCGATGCCGAGTTCCTTGGCCAGTTTGCGTGCCGCGGGGGTCGCGGCGGCGCGATGGGAGCTCGGCGTGCTCGAGGCCATGGACGGCGTGGCTTTCCTTCTCCGCGAGGTCGATTCGGCCTCGGGCCCATACCCCACCAGCACGTTCGTGTGAGGCTCCGCGGTCGGTGGGGCCGACACCTCGAGATCGTTGCGTACCCGGATCAGCGGCGCGCCGACCGGGACGGTGTCACCGGGCTGAGCCAGCAGTTCGACCACGACCCCGGAGAACGGCGACGGCAGCGCGACCACCGCCTTCGCGGTCTCCACCTCGGCGATGGTCTGGTTCAGTTCCACCGTGTCGCCGACCGCGACGGCCCAGGACACCAGGTCGCCGTCGGCCAGGCCTTCACCCAGGTCGGGAAGGCGGAACTCGAGAACATGACCGTCGTCGTCGGCGGCTGGTTCCGGCACGAGGGCACCTTTCATCACGCGGCTAGACAGCGGTCGACCGCCGCCAGAATGCGGTCGGGGTCGGGCAGGTGGTGCTTTTCGAGCTTAGCCGGGGGGTAGGGGATGTCGTAGCCACCGACGCGCAGCACCGGCGCCTCGAGGTGATAGAAGCAGCGTTCGGTGACGCGGGCCGCGATCTCGGCGCCGAGCCCGGCGAACACGGGCGCCTCGTGCACGATGACCAGCCTGCCGGTCTTGTCCACCGATTCCGCGATCGTGTCGACGTCGATCGGCGAGAGACTGCGCAGGTCGATCACCTCGAGCGAATGTCCTTCCTCGGCGGCGATCTTCGCCGCGGTGAGTGCGGTGGCAACGGTGCCGCCGTAGGCGACGACGGTGGCGTCGGCGCCGCGGGTGCAGACCCTGGCCTTGTGCAGGGGCAGATCCGGTTCGCCTTCGAAATCTACGTCGGCCTTGTCCCAATAGCGACGTTTCGGTTCGAAGAAAATGACCGGGTCGTCCAGTGAGATCGCCTGGCGAATCATCGAATACGCGTCGGCGGGCGTACTCGGTGATACAACGCGAAGGCCCGCGGTATGCGCGAAATACACCTCGGGTGATTCCGAATGGTGCTCGACCGCGCCGATGCCACCGCCGAACGGAATGCGGATCGTCAACGGTGCCTTCACTTTTCCGCCGGTACGGTTGTGGATCTTGGCCACCTGCGAAACGATCTGGTCGAAGGCCGGATAGACGAAACCGTCGAACTGGATCTCCACCACGGGACGGTATCCGCGCAACGCCATCCCGAAAGCCGTTCCGACGATGCCGGATTCGGCCAGCGGTGTGTCGATGACGCGATTGTCGCCGAAATCCTTCTGCAAGGTGTCGGTCACGCGGAACACGCCACCGAGCCGGCCGATGTCCTCGCCGAGCAGGACGACTTTGGCGTCGTCTTCCATCGCGCTGCGCAGGCCGACGTTGAGGGCGCCGGCGAAGGTGGTGATCATGACTGCGCTCCTTCGGCGAGGTAGGCCGAGAGCTGTTGGCGCTCTTCGGTCATCAGTGGATGCTCGGTCGCGTAGACGTTGTCGAACATCCGCACGGGATCGGGGTCGGGCATCTCGATTGTCGCGGTGCGCAGCCGGCGGGCGACCTCGTCGGCCTCGTCGGTGACCTGCCGGGCGAATTCGGGGGAGAGGTCGCCTTCGCCGTCGAGGAGTAGACGCACGCGCTCGATGGGGTCGCGCTGGGCCCAGTACTCGGTGTCGGCGGCGGTGCGGTAGCGGGTCGGGTCGTCGGCGGTGGTGTGCGGGCCCATCCGGTAGGTCATCGCCTCGATGAAGGTGGGGCCGCCGCCGGTGCGCGCGCGTTCGACGGCCTGGCGGGTGACCGCGAGGACCGCGAGCACATCGTTGCCGTCGACCTGCACGCCCGGAATCCCGTAGCCATCGGCTCGGCGCACCAGCGGGGTATGGCTCTGCACGGCCACCGGTTCGCTGATCGCCCACTGATTGTTCTGGCAGAAGAACACGACCGGCGCGCTCCACGCCGCGGCGAATCCGAGTGCCTCGGCGAGGTCGCCCTGGCTCGTCGCGCCGTCGCCGAAGTAGGCGATGGTGGCGATATCGGCGCCGTCGAGGTGGGCGGCGAAGGCGTAACCGGTCGCGTGCAGCCCCTGGGATCCGACGACGATATTGGCATTGGTCATCTTGACCTCGTGGGGGTCCCAGCAGTGGTGCGAGACGCCGCGCCAGAGGGCGGTGAGCTGCTCGGGCGGGACGCCACGGCAGTAGGCGACGGCGGTTTCGCGGTAGGAGCAGAACACGTAGTCGTCGGGGTGCAGCGCGTGCGCCGAGCCGACCTGCGCGGCTTCCTGGCCGAGCAGCGGCGGCCACAATCCGAGCTGGCCCTGGCGTTGCAATGCGGTCGCTTCGATGTCGATCCGGCGGGTGATCACCATGTCCCGATACAGCTGCCGCAACCGCTCGGCATCGATGTCGGCGACCAGCGCGCCGTGCTCCCTGTCGAACACCCGACGGCCGTCGGGCTGAACCAGCTGGACCGGGTAGGTCTGCTTCTGCGACATCGTGATCGCCTCCTCGCTACCGCGCCTTGTGGGCCGATGCAGGTACGCCACTCCGCTGAGTGCGATGTGTATCACTCAGCATCCACCATAATGCGGTGTGCGCAAGCGGTACACGCGCACCTGAGCAGAATGCATGGTCTGAGGGGGTAGTGCGCTGTCATACTGCGTTGTATGACCAGTCGCGAACCGGACGTGACACTCGACGCCACCGACGCGCGTTTGCTGCGCGAGCTGAACGCCAACCCCCGTGCGACCGGGGTGGAGCTCGCGGCGCGCCTCGGCCTGTCGCGCAACACGGTGCAGGCGCGTCTGGCGCGCTGGGACAGCGGCGGGGTGCTCGGCAGCTTCGAACGCCGGGTGGAACCGCGCGCCCTCGGCTACCCACTGGCGGCGTTCGTCGCGGTCGTGGTCGACCAGCATCGACTCGACAGCGTGGTGGACGAGCTGGCCGATGTTGCCGAGGTCACCGAGGTCTGCGGGATGACCGGCGCCACCGATCTCACCGTCCGCATCGTCGCCCGCGACGCCGACGACCTCTACCGCATCGCGGGCCGAATCCTGAAGATCCCCGGGGTGGAGCGCACCAACATGGCCCTGGTCATGCGTGAGCTGGTGGGACCGCGGACCGGCCCGTTGCTCGACCGGCTGGCAGGCCCGAACTGAACTCGGCCCTGCCGCCGGACCCTCAGGTGCCGGTGGGCAGGAAGCGGCGCACGACGAGGCCGGCTACCAGGGCCCAGAAGGCGCCGCCGATGCCGAAGAGAGTGGTGCCGGAGGCAGCGACGAGGAAGGTGACCAGGGCTGCCATGCGGTGGGCGGGGTCGCTGAGCGCACCGGTCAGGGCGGCGGCGAGGGTGGCGAGCAGGGCAAGGCCCGCGACGGTTTCGATGGTGCCCTCCGGCGCGGCGGCGATGAGAGTGACCAGGGCGGCGGAGGCGAGGCCGAGGACGAGGTAGCTGGCGCCCGCTGTCGCCGCGGCGATCCACCGCCGTTTGGGGTCGGGGCTCGCCGACGGTGCGGCGGCGAGGGCGGCGCTGATCGCGGCGAGGTTGATCGCGTGGCCGCCCGCTGCCGCGCCGAGGATGGTGCCGATACCGGTGACGAGCATGGCGGGACGCCACGGGACCTGGAAGTCGAACGAGCGCATCACCGCGACGCCCGGAATGTTCTGCGAGGCCATGGTGACGATGTAGAGCGGGATGGCGATGCCGACGACGGCCTGCCAATGCCACTGGGGGACAGTCCATTCCACAGTCGGAACCATGGCGGACAATTCCAGGTGCCGGTTGTTCACCACGATGTCGATGCCCGTACCGACGGCCGCCGTGGCGAAGGCGACGAGCACCGCCCACTTGGGTGCGAACCGTTGCAGGACCAGCCACACCACGATGACCGGGACGACCACGGCGGGCGAGGTGCGCAGCGCCTGCACCGGGGCCAGGCACAACGGAACGAGGACACCGGCCAGCATCGCCTGCGCGATCGGCACGGGGATCGCGGCCACCAGCGAGCCGAGCCGCTGCCACAACCCGGTGATCACGATCAGCACGCCGGTCACCGCGAAGGCCGCGACCGCGCCCGGCCAGCCGCCCGCGACCAGTCCGGTGCTCGCGAGCAGGGCGGCACCCGGCGTGGACCAGGCCAGCGTGATCGGGATCCGGTACCGCACACTCAGCAGCAGAATGCCGATGCCCTGGGTGAAGCACAGGATCAGCAGGCCCGACGCGGCCTGCGCCGGACTCGCCCCCACCGCGCGCAAACCACTCAGCACCACCGCGAACGAGCTCGTGAAGCCGACCAGCGCGGTGATAGCGCCCGCACCGAGCGGCTGTGCGATGCCCGCCGGTTTGTCGGCGATATCGGGCGAAGTGGTGGAGACCTGCGACATTGTGCCGATAATGCCCGACGAAGCAGGGGTCGTCGCCTGCCAGTCTCACGAAAGTGGACTGATTCGCGCTGGGTGCGAGCCGGTCCAGTTGGGTGATCGGCCCGCGAACGCTCCCCCCGGCGATACGTCCTGCGGGCATCGATGCCGGCCATCGCGGCAGGCCGTCCGGGTTGGCGTTCGGCCGCGAAATTGCGTGCACGGGTGCCGCTGCGCCGGTTCGATGCGTAGGGTGTCGAGAACGGTTTCGCAGGCGGGGACTCGGAGTAGGAGTGGGATTGGGCGCGGTGTTGATTTCCTCGGGCGAGCTGCGGGAAGAGCTGGCCGACAAGCCGATTCATCTGCTCGATGTGCGGTGGGCGCTGGGCGATCCCAACGGCCCGCAGCACTATCTCGACGGACACATCCCGGGCGCGGTGTTCGTCGACCTGGAGACCGAACTGGCCGCCGCGCCATCGCCCGCCCGTGGCAGGCATCCGCTACCCGACCCGGGCACCTTCGAGAAATGCGCGCGCAGCTGGGGATTGAGCGCGGGGGATCCGGTGGTGGTCTATGACGCGACCGGGGGAACGGCGGCCGCGAGGGCATGGTGGCTGCTGCGCTGGGCCGGTGTGGACAACGTGCGCATCCTCGACGGCGGGTTGCCCGCGTGGATCGCGGCCGGTGGCGAGATCGCGACCGGCGCCGAAGCCGACCCTCTCGACGGCGACCTGGTGGTACGGCCAGGCGGTCTGCCGGTGATCGACGCCGACGCCGCCGCGAAATGGTCGGGAGTGCTGCTCGACGCTCGCGCGGGTGAGCGGTATCGCGGCGAGGTCGAACCGATCGATCCGCGTCCCGGACACATACCGGGCGCGATCAGTGCGCCGACGGCCGAAAACCTGGACGGCACACAGCATTTCCGGAGCGCCGAAGAGCTGCGCGCACGTTTCGCCGGATTCGGCGAAGGCCCGGTCGCGGTGTACTGCGGATCCGGCGTCACCGCCGCCCACCAGATCGCGGCTCTCGCCGTCGCGGGCATCGACGCCGCCCTCTACCCGGGTTCGTACTCGCAGTGGTCGAACGATCCGAAACGGGCCGTGGCGACCGGAGAATGAGCGCCTGCGGTGCGATTCGCCTACGAGGGCTGGTCGGCGTGCAGGGGTGTCGTGCCGATGAACTGATCGATCACTGCCGCGGTGCGAGCGGGTTGGTCCTCGGCGACCCAGGTCAGCGAGTTCGTGATCGATGCGAGGCGGGCGTTCGGAAAGTCTTCCGCGAGTCGTCGCGCGTGTTCGAACGGGAAGAATCGGTCCTGTTCGGCCCATGCGATGAGCACTGGAAGAGTGGCCGACCTGAAGCGAGCGGCAGCATCGAGGGTGTCCTTGTTGTCTACGGCGCGAAGGAATTTGAGACTGTCGCGCACGATCGCGCGATCGTGTGTCATTCCGTGCAGGTAGTGGTCTATCAGCTCGCCGCAGATCGGGTTGTTCGACAGGCCACCGAATCCGAACCGCGAGCGTGCGTACGTCTGCCGAACCGTGGGGAACCGAAGGAGCAAGCCTGTGAGTGATCCAGTCCCCGGTGTGCGGGCCATCCAGCACAGGTAGTCGAACAGCGGTGGCGGGAAGTTCTCGTAGGCGTCGCACGGTGTCAGCACCAGCCGGGCGATTCGTTCGGGCCGGTGGGTCACCACGAGCTGGGAGAGCATGCCGCCGCCGTCGTTGCCGACCAGCGTCACAGCATCCAGATCGACAGTCTCGATCACATCGGCGATCGTCTCGGCGATGCCCAGCGGGGTCAGATCCGCATCGGGAGTCATCGGTATCCGGTGCGCTCCGAAAGGCCAGTCGGCGGTGATGCACCGATATGAATCGGCCAGTCGTGGAACAACTTTGCGCCATGCCGCCGCATTGGCGAACAAGCCGTGCACGAACAGCACCGGCTCACCCTGCCCGCGTTCGTAGATCCGGACAGTGCCCTGGGGCAGGTGCACAAGGCGAGACTCGCCGAGTTCGGAGACAACACTCATCACGTTTCCTGTTCGATCGCAGCGCGAGCACGATGCGGTGCTCGTTCATCCCGGTTGATCTCGTGCAAGCATGGCGGGCATGGGTCAGCGACCGCTTCCAGAAACGTGCTACCCGTCGGCAGCGAGCGCGGACGTGTGGTTGTGGATAGGCCACGCCGTCTACCGGGGGCCTTCGCTGCGGCTCGACCGCCACTCAGGGTCGGTGCACTGCCTCGCTGTCGGCGTCGACGGCCCGTTCGCCCTGCACGCCGATTCGTTCGGTCGGCGCACCGTTCGCAGCGCGTTGATACCCCCACGCACGCTGCACCAGGTAGTCGCGCAGCAGACCCGAATGCTGTTCTGCTACATCGACCCCGGGTCGCCCCGCGCCCACGGGTGCTGGGAGCAGATGACCGAGCGCGTGCACGAATTCGGCGTCCACCACCACCACGAAACCGCCCTGATCCGCCTCGCCGCCCGCGACGACATGGACCCGGCCGAGGTGATGGACATCGCGTGCGGTCCCGCGCGGATCCGACTCGATCCGAGGATTGCCGCCGCGACCGCGATCGTGCGCGCGCACCCGACCCGATCGATCACCGCGGAAGAACTCGCGGCCGAGGTGCAGCTGTCGAAATCCCGGCTGCTGCACCTGTTCACCGAACACGCGGGCACCACCTTCCGCCGCTATCGTGTCTGGGCGCGCATGCTCGCCGTCGGCCGGGCTGTCGCCAAAGGTGCCGACCTCACCACCGCCGCGGCCGACGCCGGATTCGCCAGCCCCTCACACTTCAGCGACACTTTCCACGCCATGTGCGGGCTCTCCGCGACTGATCTGCTCAGCGCCGGCGCGCGGATCAACGTCCTGGACTGAACGCCTTCTCGCGGTCCTCACGGGCAGCCGCGGGCGATGTCGTGCAGAGTCGCGTTGTCGGCGGCGGTGATGGGCAGGTCGTAGTCGAGGGCCACGGTGAGGTACTTGGCGGCGTAGAAGCAGTGGTTGGGTCGCGCGGGCGGCAGCCATGCGGCGGGGGTGTCGTCACCCTTGGCCTGGTTGGTGGCGGCGCCCGTCGCGAGGAGGTTCACCGCGAGGTCGTTGGCGAAGCGGCGACGTTTGTCCGGGGTCCAGGTCGCGGCGCCCATATCCCAGGCGGCGGCCAGTGGGTAGACATGGTCGATCTGGATCCGGCCGCCGTCGGACTTGCTGAAGCGGATATCGGTGGCGGTGTAGGGGTCGGTGAGGATGCCTTCCACCACCACGCAGCGGCCCCGATGCACCACCTCGCGCAGCTGCATCGCCAGCACGTTGTTGCGGGTATCGCAGCCGTCGTGGCTGCCGGGGGCGTCGGAATCGTCGGTCCAGGCCGGGCCGAACACGCAGGCCTGACCCGCCTTGCACCCACGTTCGTAGCCGCCGGGCCGAGGACGCGCGGCGATCACGCGCACCGTGTCGAGCAAAGCGGTGAGCTCGGCGCGCGTCGGACTACCGGGTGCGGGTGTGACCGGCTGTTCCGGTCCGATCACCGCGCACCCGGCAACCGCGAGCACTGTGACGAGCAACCACGCCGGTTTCCCCATACCCGCATGTTGTAGCCGGTGGTACCGACAACAATCGCGCTTCGAGCGGCGCCGGGCTCGGGGAAGGCCGCCTCAGTCGACGATGTGGCCTATAACCACGCCCGGGCCAGCAGGTCGTCCGCGGCTTGCTCGGCCGGGTTGGGCGGGAATCGGGTGGCTGCTATCGAGGAGACGTGCGCGCCGTCATGGCCGACCAGCCACGAACCGCCACGGTCTTCGCATTCGGCGATCTTGGCGAAGACGGTGAGCAGGAAGGTGATGGATTCGCTGGGGTCGATGGTGTGCGCCAGGCGCTGGGATTCGCCTGGCCGCGACAGATCGAGCCAGACGCCTGCCTGGCCGTCCAGCCGCATGCCGAGGATCTTCGTGGTGTCGATGAAGGTGAATTTGCGCCGTTCCCAAGGGGTGTTGGGTGTGTAGCTCTGCTCGAGAACCTGGAGCAGAATCGTCATCGCTGCCCTCCGCACGAATTACAAGGGGTCATCGGTCGAACCGGATCGTCCGGTCCGCCTGGGTCCATATGGAGTTGTCGCCGGTGGGTGTTCCGGCCCGTGACCTGGGGTTATTTCATTATGTTCTCGTTGCGGCGAGAAATCCAGGGGTATGGCGGCCGTGATCGGTGTCGGTGCCGCCTGCTTGGATGGAGCTCATGCTGCACGGTCTGTGGTCCCCCGAATCGGGCCTACTGCTGTGGCACGACGCGGAGCCGGTCGCCGTGGGGTCGGTGCTCGGCGACATCCTGGATCGCGCGAGGTTCCGGCACCGGGCCCAGGTGCTCGTCGTCGATGCCGAGGGACAGTCCGGGACCGCCGAGGTGCGCGCGCACGCGCTCGCGCCACCGACGGCGGCCGTTGTGCTGCGCAGCCGACTGCCGCGCGAGCACATCTCCGGCGATCTGCGGTTCCTCGCGCACGTCGCGCGCGGCATCGAACGGTGGGTGCGGGCCGGGCGCGTGGTGCCCCAGATCGAGCGGGCCGACGGCCAGTGGTGGGTGCGCTGGCGGCTCGTCGGCGGACAACGTCAACGGGCGTGGCTGGCCGAGCTGGCCGCCGCGATGCCGCCGGCGCTGCGGGTGGCGGGCCCGCCCGCCGCCGTGCTCGACGACCTGTGCGCACATCTCACCGACCCGATCGCCCGCGAATATCTCGCGCACCGCACGATGACGCACCCGCTGCTGGCCGCGCTGGTCGCCGACACCCCGTTGGACGTCGGCTCCTACCGCCTGTCGGAAACGCTGACGCAGTGGCGGGAAGGCTATGCCGCCGATGAGCCGGAGCTGGTGTTGCGCCTGTGCGAACCCGACGGCGAATTCGGCACAGCCGACGAATCGGTGGCGCTGTGGCGACTCCAGGTGTGCCTGCGCCCGGTCGACGACGCACCCAAACCCGTTGTCTTCGAAGATGATCCGGTGCTCGTGCGCACGGCGGCGGAGAAGCTCGGCCAGGCGCGCAAGGCCTATCCGCGCCTGCGCGACCTCCCCACCGATCCGCGCGGCCTCGACCTGCTGCTCCCCACCGAGGTGGTGGCCGACCTGGTGGCCCACGGTGCACATGCCTTGCAGGAAGCCGGTATTCGGCTGCTCCTGCCACGGGCCTGGAACATCGCCGAACCGAGCATGCGATTGCGCGTGAGCAGTCCCGCCGCCGCCGAATCCACCGTCGGCCTCAGCGGCCTGCTCTCCTACCGGTGGGAGTTGGCGCTCGGCGATCTGGTGCTCACCCAGGCCGAGATGGAACGGCTGATCAGCAGCAAATCCGACCTGGTCCAGCTGCGCGGCGAGTGGGTGCAGGCCGACCATCGAGCACTGGCCGCCGCTGCCCGCTACGTCGCGCAGCATGCCGACGACAGCCCGATCACCCTGGCCGACATGATCGGTGAACTCGCCGCCGAGCGGGTCGACAATGTCCCGGTCACCGAGGTCACCGCCGACGGCTGGGCGGCCGAATTGTTCGCCAGGGAAAGCGAACCCGAGCCGGTTCCGGTTCCGGTCGGCCTGAAAGCCGAGCTACGGCCCTACCAGGAACGTGGCCTGAGCTGGCTGGCCACGATGAGCAGGCTGAACTGCGGCGCGATCCTGGCCGACGACATGGGCCTCGGCAAGACTGTGCAGGTGCTGGCGCTGCTCGTACACGAGCGCGAGGTCGGCGCAGCTGCCGTGGTGCGTGAGAAGACGCAGCCCGCGGTGGTCGACGAGCTCGCCGCCCTCGCGACCTACGACGCCGCGGCGCGCGTCGGACCGACGCTGCTGGTGTGTCCGATGTCGGTGGTCGGCAACTGGCAGCGGGAGACGCAACGGTTCGCGCCGGACCTCCGGGTGCTCGTGCATCACGGTCCCGGTCGGCTCCAGGGCGCGGAATTCGCTGCGGCGGTGGCTGATTCGGATCTGGTGATCACCACCTACGCACTGCTCGCCCGCGATATCACGCTGCTGAACGAACAGCAGTGGGAGCGGATCGTGCTCGACGAAGCCCAGCACATCAAGAACGCGGTGACCCGGCAGGCGCGTGCGGCCAGGGCGCTCACCGCGCGACATCGGCTGGCGCTCACCGGAACTCCGGTCGAGAACCGGCTGGAAGAACTGCGGGCGCTGTTCGACTTCGCCATGCCGAAACTGCTCGGCAGCCCGCAATCGTTCCGCGCCAAGTTCGCGGTGCCGATCGAGCGCGAACGCGATCAGCAGGCCATCGATCGGCTGCGCCTGATCACCGATCCGTTCGTGCTGCGCAGGCTCAAAACCGATCCGGCGGTGATCAGCGACCTGCCGGAGAAGCTGGAGATGACGGTGCGGGCCAACCTCACCGTCGAACAGGCCGCCCTCTACCAGGCCGTCGTCGACGACATGCTGGAGAAACTCAAAGACGCGAAGGGCATGGCGCGCAAGGGCGCTGTGCTCGGCGCGCTGACCCGCCTCAAACAGGTCTGCAACCACCCCGCGCACTATCTGGGTGACGGTTCGCCGATCCTGCGACGCGGCGGCCACCGCTCCGGCAAGCTGGCGCTGGTCGAGGACGTGCTCGACGCGGTGCTCGCCGACAGCGAGAAGGCCCTGCTCTTCACCCAGTTCCGTGAGTTCGGCGACCTGATCCTGCCCTACCTCACCGAACGGTTCGGCACCCCGATCCCGTTCTTGCACGGCGGCGTGGCCAAGCAGCGCCGCGACGATATGGTGACCGGCTTCCAGGGGGAGAACGGCCCGCCGCTGATGTTGCTCTCGCTCAAAGCGGGCGGCACCGGGCTGAACCTCACCGCCGCCAATCACGTGATCCACCTGGACCGCTGGTGGAATCCGGCCGTCGAGAACCAGGCCACCGATCGCGCGTTCCGGATCGGCCAGCAGCGCGCGGTGCAGGTCCGCAAGCTGGTGTGCGTCGACACCATCGAAGAGCGGATCGACGAAATGATCAACGGGAAGAAGCAATTGGCCGATCTGGCGGTCGGCGCGGGCGAGAACTGGATCACCGAGATGAGCACCGACGAACTGCGCGAGCTGTTCACCCTCGGCGCCGAGGCGGTGGGTGAGTAGATGGCCGACTTCAGCCAGTTCGGTCCGCGCAAACCGGTGCGCGGCGGCGCCCAGGCTCGCGGCGGTTTCGGCCGGACCTGGTGGGGCAAATCGCTGCTCGACGCGGTGGAGAAGGTCGCCGACGCGGGCAGGCTCTCGCGCGGACGCACCTACGCCAGGGTCGGGCAGGTGGTGAACTACCGGATCGAACGCGGCGCGGTGACCGCGGAGGTGCAGGGCAGCCAACCGAGCCCGTTCACCTCGGTGCTGTCGATCCGGCCGCTGCGCGAGGACGAGGTGGACCTGCTGCTCGCCGAGATCAGGGAGGCGCCCGGCATGCTGGCCGAGATCGCCTCGGGCGCGCTCCCACCCGCGCTCGGCCCGCACCTGCTGCCGACCACGGCCTCCGAACTGGACTTCGCCTGCAGCTGCCCGGACATGGGCTGGCCGTGCAAGCACGTAGCGGCGGTCTGCTATCTGCTCGCCGAGCGCCTGGACGAGCAGCCCAGCGAGATCCTCACCCTGCGAGGGCTCGACCTCGACACCCTCATCGGCGGTGTCGAGAAGTCCTCGCGCACCGCCGATTCCGACGACCCCTACGGCGACGAGCTGGTCCTACCCGAGCTGCCCCGCGTCGAATTCCACGCCGTCATCGACGACCTCGACGCGATTCCGCTGCGTCGCGCGCTGCGGATGTCGGCCGAGGACGAACCGACCGCGGCAACCGGTTTACGCGAATTGCGCTCGCTCTATACCGAATTCGACGACTGAGTCGACGGCTCGGCCCGGTCTGCTGTTGGACCTGGCATCAGCCCAGCTCGTACTCGAACCAGATATGGTGTCCGCCTTCGGCATCCACGTACAGCGCGCCGGTACCGGCGATGCCGGTCAGTTCCCCGGTGCCGCTGCGGGGGACGATGTGGAAGAACTCGTCGGTGCGGTCGGTACCACCGGTGGTGGCGGAGTGGACGAAGTTGAACGCACCGGCCTTGCCGTTCAGCGCACCCTCGAAGGACTCCATCGCGAGATAGGTGCCCGCGCCGGTGCTCATGTCGAAGGCGGCGGTGAACAGCGTGGCCGAGAGCCCTTCGATCTCGCCCGCGTAGGCCTTCGTCATGGTCGAGATGCCGACCGGCATCCCGGTGACGATGGGCGGCTGCGGCGTCAGCTCGGTGGGATCGAACGCGGTGACCTCGAAGGTGCCGATGGCTTTCATGCGCCGATGCTAAACCCGGCCACCGACAGAAACCGGCTCGTGGACGCGGCGATTCACGCGGTGGGTTCGATCCGGTAGAACCGGACGGCATTGCCGCCGAACACCTTCCGCAGGTCGTCGGTGCTCGCGCCCGCCTCGCTCAGCGCGGTGGCCACGGTCTCGGCCGCGCCGCCGAGGCTCGTGATCGGCTTGTCGACCGGAAAGTTCGACCCCCAGATCAGCCGGTCGGCGCCGAACACCGCCAGCGCGTGCGCCAGCAGCGGCCCCACCCGTCTCAGCAGTGTGGGGACAGGTGTCGGAGCACCGCGTCGTGGCACCGGATGTCCGAGCACCGGCATCATCAGCCCGCTCACCTTGGCCACTACGTTGGGCTGCGCGGCCAGATCGGTGAGGTCCTCGCGCCACCGATCGAACAGGACCTCCCGCTGTCCGGCGGTGTGCCCGGTGTCCTTGCCGACCGGCCCGAAGATGCCCGCGGGCGTCCCCAGATGATCGAGCACGATCGGTACCTCGGGGAACCGTTCGGCCAGCGCCGTCACCTCGGGGAGCTGCCCCGAGTACACCCAGGCGTCGAACGAGAGCCCCCGCTCGGCGAGCTGCCCGAAGCCGTGCAGGAACGCCGGGGCGGTGAGTGCGCCGTCGTGGGCGGCGAAGGACTTCACGGCGGGATCGGGGTGGTGGGCGACCATCGTCCGGATACCACGGAACAGCGGCGACGCGGACTGATGCGCATCGAGCACCGCGCCGAAATCCGCGCCGGCGGGGTCGGCCGAGCCGATGATCGTGGCCAAGGCGGGCGTGTCGACACCGAACGGCAGGCTCGCCACCCAGCGCGTCTCGTCGGGCTTCCAGCCCGTCCACTGCACCTCGATTTCCACCACGGATTCGACCGGCGTATTTCCCCGGTCCGCGCGGTAGTCGGCGGGCAGATAAGGCTGGAGGTAGGCGCTGGGCTCGCCGACGAATTGGCGGTCACGCAGCGGGGCCAGCTTCGCCGCGATATCGACCGGTAAAGGCAGATAGCGCATCAATTTCGCGAGCTTGCTGAACTCGCGTGGGGTGGCATGCGGATCCCACTGGTGAATATGGGCATCGATGATGTCGAAGTCGGTCAGATCCATGCTGTGCGTCCCATCGCCGCCGCTGGCAGAGCTCACGGCGATTGTCACACGCCAACGGCGCGCCGCGACGGATTACGCGGTTCACACAGTGCGCCGATACTGTCCGCCCACCGCGAAGAAGGCATCGGTGACCTGCTGCAATGTGCACACCCGCGCCGCGTCCATGAGCACTTCGAAAATATTTCCGTCGGTGTGCGCTACCTCGGTCAGCCGCGCCAGCGCGCGATGGGATTCCTCGGCGTGATCAGCCTGGAAACTGTGCAGCCGGTCCAGCTGGGAGCGGCGTTCGGTTTCGGTGCCGCGAGCCAGTTCCAGCGGGGCGTGTTCGGGGCCGTCGTCGCGGCCGCGGAAGGTGTTCACCCCCACGATCGGCAGAGATCCGTCGTGTTTGCGCTGCTCGTAACGCATCGACTCGTCCTGGATGCGACCGCGCTGATAGCCGGTCTCCATCGCGCCGAGCACTCCGCCGCGTTCGCTGATCCGCTCGAATTCGACCAGCACGGCCTCTTCGACGAGATCGGTGAGTTCGTCGACGATGAAACTGCCCTGGAGCGGATTCTCGTTGACGGCGAGCCCCCATTCTTTGGCGATGATGAGCTGAATCGCCAGCGCGCGGCGCACCGAATCCTCGGTCGGGGTGGTCACCGCCTCGTCGAAGGCATTGGTGTGCAGGCTGTTGCAATTGTCGTAGACCGCGATCAGCGCCTGCAGGGTGGTGCGAATGTCGTTGAACTGCATTTCCTGCGCGTGTAGTGATCGACCCGAGGTCTGCACGTGGTACTTGAGTTTCTGGGCGCGTTCGCCCGCACCGTACCGGTCGCGCATCGCGATCGCCCAGATCCGGCGGGCCACCCGGCCGATCACCGTGTACTCGGGATCCATGCCATTGGAGAAGAAGAACGACAGATTCGGGGCGAAGTCGTCGATCGCCAGCCCGCGCGCGAGGTAGGTCTCCACATAGGTGAATCCGTTGGCGAGGGTGAAAGCGAGCTGGCTGATGGGATTCGCGCCTGCCTCGGCGATGTGATATCCCGAAATCGAGACCGAATAGAAGTTCCGGACGTCGTTGCGTACGAACCATTCCTGGACGTCGGCCATCATGCGCAGGCTGAATTCGGTGGAGAACAAGCAGGTGTTCTGGCC
Organism: Nocardia sp. NPDC055002; assembly: GCF_053608825.1. Taxonomy (NCBI): domain Bacteria; kingdom Bacillati; phylum Actinomycetota; class Actinomycetes; order Mycobacteriales; family Nocardiaceae; genus Nocardia; species Nocardia sp. NPDC055002. The sequence goes on along the minus strand of NZ_JBSGWE010000003.1, from coordinate 102,260 downwards.
CTGGTCCTCCTTGAGGATGTCGGCCTGCACCGTGCCGCGCACGGTCGACAGCGTGCGTGCCCGGATATCGGCGGCTTCCGCCGATGTCGGTTCGCGCCCTTCGGCATCGGAGAAGCGCTGCAGCGCCTGATCGATCGCGGTGTTGAGGAAGAAGGCGAGGATGGTCGGGGCGGGGCCGTTGATGGTCATCGAGACCGAGGTGGTCGGGGCGCCGAGATCGAAACCGTCGAACAGGGTGCGCATGTCCTCGACGGTGGCCACCGAGACTCCCGAGGTGCCGACCTTGCCGTAGATGTCGGGGCGTTCGGCCGGGTCGTGGCCGTAGAGGGTGACGGAGTCGAACGCGGTGGACAGGCGGGTGGCTTCGGCATGGGCGCTGAGGACCTTGAATCGCCGGTTGGTGCGGGCCGGATCACCCTCACCCGCGAACATCCTGGCGGGGTCCTCGTTCTCGCGTTTGAACGGGAAAACGCCCGCGGTGAACGGGAATCGGCCGGGCAGGTTCTCGGCGCGCAGAAAACGCAGGAGGTCGCCGTCGTCGGTGCAGCGGGGGAGGGCCACACGGGGAATGCTGGTCCCGGACAGGGATTCGCGGCGCAGCGGCGTGCGCAGTTCGCGGTCGCGGATGCGCACCACCTGTTCGTCGCCGCGGTAGCTCGCCGCGACCGCCGGCCATTCGGCCAGTGCCGCGGTCGAGGCCGCGGAGAGGGCGGGACGGGCCTGTGTGAGCAGGTCGGTGACGGCCGTGTCGTCGGGGAGCTCGTCGTGTACCAGTGCCAGTCGTTGAATCCGTTGGGCGGCAGCGGCTTCGCGCTGGGTGTCGGCGTGGTAGCCGCGGACCGTGTCGGCGATGTCGGCCAGATACCGGACCCGTGACGGGGGCACGAGCTGGGCGAAGCGGGTGGAGACCGAGGTGTCGACGCGGGGCAGGACGCCGGGCTCGAGCGTCAGGCCGTGTTCGGTGAGCAGGCCGGTGAGGTGCTGGTACAGGGCGGTGACCCCGTCGTCGTCGAACGTCGCCGCGCTGGTGCCGAAGACTGGCATGTCAGCGGGGCTCGCGCCGAATTCCGCACGGTTGCGGATCAATTGGCGCGCCACATCGCGGACCGCGTCGGCCGCGCCACGGCGCTCGTACTTGTTGATCGCGACGACATCGGCGTAGTCGAGCATGTCGATCTTCTCGAGCTGGGACGCGGCGCCGAACTCCGGCGTCATCACATACAGCGCCACGTCCACGTGGTCGACGATGCCCGCGTCGCCCTGTCCGATGCCGGGGGTCTCGAGGATGACCAGGTCGTGACCGGCGGCCCGGCAGGCGGCGATCATGGCGTCGATATCGTCGGGCAGTTCGTGATTGCCGCGGGTGGCCAGTGACCGGAAATACACGTGATCGCCGTCGAGGGCGTTCATCCGGATCCGGTCACCGAGCAGGGCGCCGCCGGCTCGCCTGCGGGTCGGGTCCACCGCGAGCACGGCGATGCGCAGCTTGTCCTGCTGGTCGGTGCGGAGCCTGCGCACCAATTCATCGGTGAGGGAGGACTTTCCGGACCCGCCGGTGCCGGTGATGCCGAGCACGGGAACACGCCGTGTGGTCGCGGCCGCGAGGATCGCCGCCCGATCGGATTCGGGCAGCGAGCCCTGCTGCAGGCAGGTGATGGTGCGCGCCAGGGCGTTTCGATCGCCGGTGTAGAGCGCGTCGAGATCGGGGGCGGTGCGCGCGGGGTCGACATCGCAGAGCTGGATCAGTTCGTTGATCATGCCCGGCAGGCCGAGGCGCTGGCCGTCCTCGGGGGAGAAGATCCGCACGCCGCTCGCCGCGAGCCGCTCGATCTCCTCGGCGACGATCACCCCGCCGCCACCGCCGAAGATCCGCACCTCACCGGCGCCCGCCTCGCGCAGTGCCCGCGCCAGGTATTCGAAGAACTCGATGTGCCCACCCTGATACGAGCTCACCGCGACGCCCTGCACGTCTTCCTCGATCACCGCGTCGACGATCTCGCGTACCGACCGGTTGTGCCCGAGATGGATCACCTCGGCGCCCTGTGCCTGCAGAATCCGCCGCATGATGTTGATCGCCGCGTCGTGCCCGTCGAACAGTGCCGCCGAGGTCACGAAGCGCACGGGATTCACCGGAACATGCAGGCTCATGACTGCCTCCGCCATTGATAGATCGCCCGATACTAGGACATCAAAGTAATTCTACTGTGAACCGCGTCACTTGGCCGCGAAACGCCCCGCCCGGCTTGCGGCGGAATCATCACCGCAGGTCGACATACTCGACGGATGGTTCGCGAGCACCGGGTGGATGTGGCGTTGGAGCGACTGGTGGCGTCCGCGGTGATCAGTGGGGAGCAGCGGGGAGCGGTGCTACGGGCGGTCGACGAGCAGGAGCGGGCCGGGCGCGCGAGCGGGGGACGGGTGGCCGCCGAGATCGTGGCGTACCTGGGGGCCGCGCTGGTGGCCGCGGGTTTGGGGCTGTTCATCGACAAGGCGTGGGCGCAGGTGGCGCAATCGGGGCGGGTGGTGTTGCTGGTGGTGGTCGCCGGGTGCGCGATGTGGGGAGCGGTGGTACTGGCCGAAGGATGTGTGGGCGTGTTCCGCCGGGTGCCGATCGCGTCGGCGGGGCGGGTGCGGCTGGCGGCGGTGCTGCTCGTGCTGGCGGCGGTGGCGGTGACCGGTGCGGTGGCGACGGCGTTCGACGGGCATCATGGCGACGCGACGGCCGTCGCGGCCTCGATCGCGGGACTGTTCACCGCCGTTCTCGGATATCTGCTGGTGCCGAGCGTGCTCGGAACGGTCGCGGTGGCCTGCTTCGGTGTCGCGAGCATTCTGAGCGTCACCTCGGAGCTGTTCGATGTCCGGTCGCCGTGGCAGGGGATCGCGCTGATGGCATTCGGTGCGCTGTGGTTCGGACTCGCGTCGGCTCGCCTGCTGGTGGCCGAATGGGCCGGATATGTCCTCGGCGGGGTGATCGCGGTGATCGGGGCGCAATCGGTGACGTTCGGCGAATCGCTGTGGCGGCCCTGCCTGACCGCGCTGATCGGGGTGCTCTGCTTCGTGCTGTACGTGCTGCGCCGCGACGCCGTGCTGGTGCTCGGCGGGGCGGCGGGGATCGCGATCGCGGTCGTGCAGGTGGTGGCCGACTACACCGCTGGTGGGCCGGTCGTCGCCTGCGTGGTGTTGGGGATCGGCGCGCTGGTGCTCACCGCGGGGGTGGTGGTCGTGGTCGGCAAGCAGCGATGACCTGCGGTGGGCCTCGGGCGGGTCGGTTCAGGTCAGCGGATCAGGGTGGTTTCCTGGGCGCGGATCGTGCGGAAGAATCGGGGACCCACATCGGCGCCGTCGTGGTTGTAGCTGTCGATGATCTCGGCGAGTTCGTCGGCGAGCCGGCGCAGGTCCTCGGTGGCGGTGATGCGGTCGAATTCGTCGGGTTCCCAGCCCCACGCGGGGGGTATGTCGGTGATGGTGACGACGATCTGGTCGGCGAACGGGGTCGTCACGGCCACGGTGAGCTCGGCGGGAGCCGCGGCGAGGGGGCTGTGGACGGTGACCTCGCCGGGCGCGCCCGCGGCGACGAAAGTGCGGGCGAAGGCGATGTCCTCGCGGACCGATTCCACGATCGAGGCGGTGCTCGCGTGCCTGCCCGCACGGTGGTGCCGCGAACCGTAGACGCGGTCCGGCGCGGCGCCCGAAGCAGTGTGGTCCGCGGCTTTTCGGAGCAATCGGTCCAGCATCCGCTCCGCGGTGGCGCGCTCGCCCGCGCCGGTGTTCTCGTGGTCGATCAGTGCGCGCAGGCGGGTGATCCGCACGAAGTGGTCGCTGCCCATGGCGACGATTGTGCCGCAAATCGGGCGCGGTGGAATGCGTCACAGACGGCGTGCCACAGTTCAGATCCAGGTCACTGCAGAGCGGCGCGGCTCGGTATGGTCTGCACCATCCGTGACCGTTGATTGACAAGAGGGTGGCTGTGACCGAATTCGAGACGATTCTGCTGGAGCGCAAGGGCGGCACCGACGGTAAGGGCGGGGTCGGCTGGATCACCCTGAACCGGCCCAAGGCACTCAATGCTCTCAATGCCCAGGTCCTCGACGACGTCATCGCCGCGCTCGACGAGCTCGACCGCGATGATTCCATCGGCGCCGTCGTGATCACCGGCTCGGCGAAGGCCTTCGCGGCGGGCGCCGACATCAAGGAGATGGCGCCCAAGTCGTACATGGACATGTTCCTGGCCGACTATTTCGCCCGCTGGGACCGCCTGGCCAACTTCCGCAAGCCCACCATCGCCGCCGTCTCCGGGTACGCGCTCGGTGGCGGCTGTGAGCTGGCGATGCTGTGCGACATCCTGATCGCAGCCGACAACGCCAAGTTCGGCCAGCCCGAGATCACCCTCGGCGTCATCCCCGGCATCGGCGGCTCGCAGCGTCTCACCCGCGCGATCGGCAAGGCCAAGGCGATGGATCTGATCCTGACCGGCCGGATGATCGGTGCCGAGGAAGCCGAGCGCTCCGGGCTCGTCTCGCGGGTCGTGCCCGCCGACGAACTGCTCGACACCGCGCTGGAGGCCGCGCAGACCATCGCGTCGATGTCGCTGCCGGTCGCGATGGTCGCCAAGGAAGCGGTGAACCGCTCGTTCGAGAGCACGCTCGCCGAGGGGCTGCTGTTCGAACGCCGGGTGTTCCATTCGCTGTTCGCGACCGAGGATCAGAAGGAAGGCATGGCCGCCTTCGTCGAGAAGCGGCCGCCGAACTTCACCAACCGCTAGTTCGGTTTCCAGCGCGGCGCACCGTCGATGAAGTGCGCGGTACTCGGCGCGGTGCCCTGTTCAGGGGACCGCGCCGAGGGGTTGTCGTTGCTGAGCAGGCCGGCGACCGTGCCACCGAGGGTGGCCGTCACCGCGACCGCCGCGAGAAGTTTTCGGCGACCCTGGCGCGGCGGCACTCCGATGACCCCCGCACCTCCACGCGGCATCCGTAACCGCGCCGAGGGGCGACGGGCGCACAGCAGCACCGCGCCGCGCGCCGAAACATATTCCGGCTCAGGGTCGTACACGATCGGCAGGCCGATCAGCCGGGCCAGATCCGCGCGCATGCTCGGGTTGCGGGTGCAGCCGCCCAGTAGTGCCAGCGCTCCCGGCTGCACCCCGGTCTCCTCGATCAGCAGGCGCACGAACGACGCCGAATGATGCAGTCCCGCTTCGCAGAGAGCGGCCAGATCGCTGCGGGTGAGCACGGCACGGCCGCCGGTGTCGGCATCGGCGGCGGTGACAACTCTGGTGCGGCTCAACGATTCCCGATGTTCGCGGCTGGCGTGCGCGTCGGCCGAGACGCCACTGCGCGCGAGTTGCCGGCGCAGCAGCGCGTCGTAGCCGTTGCCGCTGATGACGGTGCTGCGTTTGCCCGCGAGGATGGTTTCGGTACGGCAATCGGCGTGGGTGATGGTCAAACCGGAATTGCCCAGGTCGTAGAGCATCACCGAGTCGGTGGCGGGCAGCAGGCCGCTGAAACGCAGATAGCGTAACTGGGCCAGTGGTTCGTCGACGATCGCGAAGTCGGCCTGGCCCGCTGCCGCTCTGATCGCATCGGCCTGTAACTCGCTGCGGCAGGTGACCGCGGTGCCGGAAATGTACTCGTCGCGTTCGGCGGCCGCGGCGCGCATGCGATGGATCGCGGTGAGTACCGATTCCTCCACCGATCCGCCCGCCCGGCGCGGTACGTGGATCCGGTCGATGGGCGGCATGTGGGGCTGATCGGAATGGGTCAGCAGCGCACGGGCTCCACCCGCGCCCGCCGACACCCCGAGGATCAGCACCATGCGCTACATCGTGAACCTTTTCGGGCTAGCTGCCAAGGGGATCGGCAGAAGATTCTCCGGTCGATTGCCAGGTCGCGTGGAATGCGAGGTTTTCCGGGTCGTCGACCTCGAAATCGCCCGCGTCGTGACGGAATTGTGCCAGCAGTCGTAACAGGTCGCGGCCCTGGTCGGCGGGCAGGCCGGGTTCGGCGAACACCTCAGCGTTCAGTGCCGCCGTGGCTTCGGCCACGGATTTCCTTCCCGCGCTGGTGATTTCGATGAGAGTTGCCCGTCGGTCACTGGGGTGCGGGACGCGGACCACCAGCCCCGCGGCTTCGAGCCGATCGACGGTATTGGTCACGCTCGTCGGATGCACCTGCAGACGCGCACTCGCCTTGGCCATCGGCAGCGCGCCGGTGCGGCTGAAACTGAGCAGCTGCAGGAGTTCGTAGCGGGAGAACGTCAGCCCGGACGGTTTGAGCGCCTCGTCGACGCGCGCCATCACGATCTGCTGCGCCCGAACCAGCGAGGTCACCAGGGCCATCCCATCGGCGACCGACTCCCAGCCGTGGGCGACCCACTGCCGGTAAGCCTCGGCGATAGGGTCCTGGGAAAGCGGTCTGGGCCGTGACATGAAAACGATCATTCCACGACCCAGCCGCTTTCCCACAGAGCGAGCGGCGGGAATTGAACCCGCGTTAACGGCTTTGCAGACCGTTGCCTAAACCACTCAGCCACGCCCGCCTCGCCATTGATAGTGCCGTGCTCCGGCGTTCGCGGCGAGGGTTGGGATCAGCGTGATCACAATGTCAGTAGGCGACGGCGGGGCCGTGGACGGTGAGGCGGACGCGGTTGCCGGTCGCGGGTGCGTCGATGCCGGTGCGGCGGACGCGGACGGTGCCCGCGCCCTCGGCGAGGTCGATGGTGACGATCACGTCGGGGCCACGGAAGTCGACGGCGGTGACGTGACCGGAATGCGGTTCGTCGTCGGCGATCACCTGGGCGGCGAGCTGTTCGGGGCGGATCATCAGGGTCACTTCGCCGGTGGGGGCGCCCGGCTGCACCGGGACGGGCCCCAGGACCGACTTGGCGGTGTCGGCTTCACAGAGGGCGTCGAGGAGCACGCAGTCCCCGAGGAAGCGGGCGGTGAACAGGTCGGCGGGCCGGTGGTAGACCTGCTGCGGCGGCCCGACCTGGGTGAACCGCCCCGCGCGCATGACGGCGACCTGCTCGGCGAAGCTGAGCGCTTCCTCCTGATCGTGGGTGACCAGGATGCTGGTCATGCCCGCGGCGCGCAGCGTGTCGGCCACGGCCTGGCGGGTGGTGGCGCGCAGGCCCGTGTCGAGGGCACTGAACGGCTCGTCGAGCAGCATGAGATCCGGTTTGCGGGCGAGTGCGCGGGCCAGGGCGACACGCTGTTGCTGGCCACCGGAGAGTTGATGGGGTTTGCGGTCGGCGTAGTCGGGGTCGAGGGAGACCATGGCCAGGAGTTCGATGACACGGGGGCGGTCGCGGTGTGGGCGCAGGCGGTCGACGGCGCCGCGCAGCCCGGTGTGCAGGCCGTAGGCGATATTGTCGGCGACGCTCAGGTGCGGGAACAGGGCGCCGTCCTGGGCCACGTAACCGATTCTCCTGCGCTGCGGCGGTACACAAATATCTTGGTGGACAACAGTGTCCGAGCCGAGCCGCACCGAACCTGTATCCGGGCCCTCGAATCCGGCGATCACCCGCAGCAAGGTGGTCTTGCCGCAGCCCGACGCGCCGACCACCGCCGTTGCCGTGCCGTTCGGTACGTCGAGGTCGATGTGATCGAGCACCGTGGTGCCACCGAAACTCTTCGAAACCCCTTCGACAACAAGCCGACTCATATCCCGGCCGCCTTTCGTGACTGGGTGAACAGCAGATAGGTCACCGGGACGGCGGCGATGATCATGATCAACGCGTACGGCGCCGCGGCCGCGTAATCGAGTTCGCCCGACTTCGCCCAGAACTGCATGGCCAGGGTGCGTGTGCCGGTGGGCGCCAGCAGTAGCGTCGCGGTGAGTTCTGTTGATACCGCGACGAAGACGAGTGCGGCGGCCGACGCGGCGGCAGGCGCCGTCATCCGCAGGGTGACCCGGAAGAAGGTGGTCGAGGCCGATTCGCCCAGCGACCGCGACACCTCTTCGAGGCCGACCGGGACCTGCGCCAGTCCGGCTCGCACGCTCACCAGCGCACGGGGCAGGAACATCAGCGCGTAGGCGATCACCACCAGCGACACCGTCTGGTACAGCGGCGGTGTCCAGCGAATGGTGACGGTCACCAGGGCGAGCGCGATCACGATGCCGGGCAGCGAACTGGTGATGTAGTTGGCGCCCTCGATCAGCCGGGCGAACGCGCTCGTCGAACGCACCGCGATCCAGGCGACGGGGAACGCGCACAGCGTGGTGACCAGCGCGGCCGCGGCCGCAAGGCCGATCGTCTGGCTCAGCGCCGCACCGATTTCCACGGAATCCCACACCGCCGAACCACCCAGCCACAGCCAGCGCCCGATCGTCCACAGCGGCACGCCGAGCGACCCGGCAACCACCGCCACGAGTACCCCGAACAATGGCACCCGCAGCCCACCCAACGCGATCGGCCGCGCCGCCCGCGCCGCACCACCACCCAGCCGGGCGTAGCGCGCGTCGCCGCGCAGCAGCGACTCACCACCGAGCAGCGCCAGACAGCACAGCACCAGCACCCCCGCGAGCATGCTGCCCGCCGGTCCGGCGAAACTGCTCTGGTACTGCTCGAAGATCGCCGTGGTGAAGGTGTCGAACCGCAACATCACGAACGCGCCGTATTCGGCGAGCAGATGCAGGCCGATCAGCAGGCCGCCGCCGAGAATCGCTAATCGCAACTGCGGCAGCGTAATTCGCCAGAACACCGCTACCGGCCCCGAGCCCAGCGCGCGCGCCGATTCCTCGATCGCCGGATCGAGTCGGCGCAGCGTGGCCGCGACCGGCAGGTACACCAGCGGAAAATACGACATCGTCGCCACGATCACCGCGGCCGACAGCCCGTGCATCGACGGGAAAACGCTCACCCATCCATAACTGTTGACGAACGCGGGCACCGCGAGCGGGGCGACCAGCACCGGCCCCCACCACGCCCGTCCCGGCACATCGGTGCGCTCGACGAGCCAGGCCGACCCGATGCCGAGCACCACGCAGACCGGCACCGTGCACACCACCAGCAGTGCCGTGTTCGTCAGCAGCTCGCCTACCCGGGGTCGGAACACCAGCGCGGCAGCCTCGCTCAGCCCGGTGTCGAACAGCACCGAGACGATATAGCCCAGCGGCACGAACGTCGCCGCCGTGAGTACCAGCGCGACGAGCGTGCTGAACACCCCGGGCCGACCGACCCGGGGTGCCGACCGCACGAGGGTGGTGCGCACCTAGAGCAGCCCGGCCTCGGTCATCAGCTGGGTGACCTTCTTCGCGTCGAGCTTGCTCGGGTCGATCGCCGGCGCCTGCAGGTCGGCCAGCGGGGGCAGCGCGGGGTTCGCGGCGACATCGCTCGCCACCGGGTACTCCATCGAATCGCCGTCGCGCAGCACCTCCTGGCCCTTCTTCGCGGTGATGAAGGCCAGGAACTTCTGCGCGGACTCCTGCTTCTTGCTCGACTTCAGCACCCCGCCACCCGACACGCTGACGAAGGCGCCGGGGTCCTGGTTCTTGAAGTAGTGCAGCGCCGTGTTCGCGCTGCCCTCCTTGGTCTTGGCCTGGTCGCGGTACCAGTAGTAGTGGTAGATCACGCCGCCGTCGGGATTGCCCGCGTTGACCGCCTTCATGGTCGCGACATTGTTCTGCAGGCTGGTCGCGTTGGCCTTCATGCCGCGCAGCCAGGCACGAGTGACGTCCTCGCCCTTCAGGGCGAGCAAACCGGCCACGATCGCCTGGAAGTCGGCGCCGGACGTGCCCGCCGCCCATCGGCCCTGCCACTGCGGCTGCGCGAGATCCAGCAGCGAGGCGGGCAGCCCCGCAGTGTTGAGCTTGTCCTTGTTGTAGACGAAAACCGTTGCGCGAGCGGCGACTCCGGTCCACTTGCCGGTCGACGGACGGTACCGTTCCGGCACCTGGTCGAGGGTGGCCTTGTCGACATCGGCGAACAGGCCCGCGTTCTCCACCAGCGCCATGGCCGGGGAGTTCTCGGTGAGGAAGGCATCGGCGGGGGAGTTGGCGCCCTCGGCGACGAGCTGATTGCCCAGCGCGGTGTCACCACCCTGCCTCAGAGTGACCTTGATGCCGGTCTCCTCGGTGAACGCCGCGACCCACTCCTTGGTGAGCGACTCGTGCTGGGCGTTGTAGACGGTGATCGCGTCGGCGCTGCCCGAGGAGGAGGAGCAGCCGCTCAGGCCGAGTGTCGCCACGGCGACCGCCATCAGTCCGGCCAGAGGTTTCCAACTGCGCGAGGTCATTCGCGTCCTTCCACCAAGGGTCCCCATCCTATGATGAGGCTTGCCTAAGGAAGATACCCCGCGTGACATGCGCGGATGCGGACGACCGGCGAATCAGAGTCCGGAGAGATCCCGGGTGACGGCGTGATTGCGGTCCTCGATCGTGCCGAGGAGATAGTCCGGTGCGGTGCCGAAATACTGGCCGCGAGTCAGGCTGCTCCAGCGGCGGGCATCCTCGGATCGGGTCTTGTGGAAGTTCACCCGGTAGCCACCCTCGTAGACGTGGAGCAGGCAGTAACCACCCGGATACTCCTTCACCGCACCGACTTCCAGGAATTCCACCGCGCAGGGCAGGTCGGGCCGGGTGCGCCTGGTTCGGTGGGTGTGACCGCTGTGGTGCAGGAACACGCCCGGCGACCGCTGGTAGAGGCGCTGTAGTTCGAGGGCGACCGCGCGGTCGAGAATGAAGCCGGGGCCGCCGATATTGGTGAAGCCCGCCTCGGCGGTGACGGGGTGGTGGCCGAACACGATGGTCGGCCGGTCCGGGTCGGCGCGCAGCGTTTCGGTGAGGGCGTCGAGTTGCGGGCGGTCCACGGTGCCGCCCGCGGCATCCGGGGCGCTGGTGTCGAGGCCGAGGATGCGCAGGTCACCGAGGTGGTGCTCGGTCAATTGCTGCCGGGGCAGGAAGTGATCGCCCCAGCAGTCGGCGCAGTCGGGATAGTCGTGCGGGCGGTCGTGGTTGCCGCGGGCGACCAGGTAATCGGTGCCGAGAGTCCCCCATGTGTCCAGATGTGCTCGGACAGAACGTGATTCGTCGACGGTGGCCTCGTTCGTGAGGTCGCCGGCCAACAGCAGGAGCGAGGCGTCGCGGGCGCTGATATCAGCGAGGAGGCCGTCGAGCATGAACCGTGGATAGGGCGGGTCACTCTGGTATCCGGGTGGGAAACCGGCGATCACGATGCCGCTCACCGTTTCGCCGTAGTGCACGTCGTTGGCCAGGGCGATGGTGTGTAGCAGGCGTCCGGGAGGTGGTGTGAGCGTGGTGAATTCGCCACGCGCTTCGGGAGCGCCGGGTGCCGCCGTGGTGAGCGTCGGGGCGGGGAGCGCGCGAATTCCGTTGGACAGGGCCTGGAATCGGTACGGGCGGCCGGGCTCGAGGTCGTCGATCTCGGCGTGATGGAACGGGGTTCTGGAGTCGTCGTGGTAGACGGTGACCGGCTCGCGGGGCGAATCCGCCGGGGCCAGGCGCACTTCGGTATCGGCGGGGACCGGGAACGGACGGCCTCCCGGATCGAGACCGAACGTGGTCCAGGTCAGCACCACGCCACGATCGGTCACGGTGACGATTTCCAGATCGAGCGCGATCAGCGGATCGACGTGCGCCCCGCCGGAACCCGGTATCGCCGCGGCGAGCGCCGCGCCCGCCGCGGCGGCCAGTACGGTTCGGCGCGACGCTCCGCAGCAGCCCATGGTGTCGAGCGTAACGGCGGCTCAGGGCGATACCGGGAGGCGTCACCGGCTGTTCGGTCAGTGTTTGTTGGCCGGTGCCGAGCAGATCTTCCAGGTGCCGTCTTCCTTGGTGAGGTGCTCCTCGGTACTCGACTCGGTATCGGGCTCCTCGCCCTCCACCGACAGCGTCAGCTGACCGGTGACCGTCGCTTTCGCGTCGTCGCCGGTGATGACGATGTCCTTGACCTCGTCGATCGTCACCTGCACCGTCGCCCGCTCGAACTGCGCCCGCTGCTCGGGGGTGAGATTGTCGATCTCCGTACGATCCGCCTGGCAGGCCAGCTGCGCGGCGGCGATGAAACCGTCGGCATCGAGTGTGTCGTAGAAGTCGCGCACCGCGACATCGATCTGCTTCTCGTCCGACGACAACGGCGTACGCCCCTGCAACGTGAGCACGACCCCCGTCACCAGCACACCGACGACCACCAACGCGACGATCCCCAACGCCACGAACAACCCGGTCCGCTTCTTCTTCGGCGCGGGCGGCGGCACGAACACATCGGGCCCACCCGGATACTCGGGCCCCGGCGGCCCCCCGGCCCCGAACCCCGCATGCGGATACCCCGGCGGCCCGGACGGCATCCCCGGATCGACGGGCGGCTGCTGACCGAAGGGAGGCTGTTGTCCCTCGGGCGGATTCGTCATGGCAACGCTCCTGATGTCATCGGGGGCGTTGACCCCCAAAACCTATGGAACCGTGCGAGATCAAACCTGAATATCGAACAAACGAGGCGAACCATAACCTTCGGGTCCAGCCCGATCTCATCCGGGGTTGGTGCCTTCGTCGAGGGAAGATGGGGCCATGACGACGTCGAGTGACGGCTTGCCCTTCGTCCGCGGAACTACTCCGCCTTACTATGCCGCGATCCTGACCACCGCTTTGTCGACGGATGCCGCAGACTTGGCTGGGTACGCCGAGGCGGCGGCGGAAATGGCAGATCTCGCAGCGCGGATCGACGGTTACCTGGGCATGGAGTTCGCTCGAGACGCGGGTTGCGGCATCACCGTGTCGTACTGGCGGGATCTGGACGCGCTACGGACCTGGCGTGACAACGTCGAGCATGTCGCAGTCCAACGCCTGGGCCGCGAACGGTTCTACCTGGGGTACCGCGCGCGGATATGCCACGTCGAACGCGAATACGAATGGACGCGCCCGGCGGAACTTGCTGCGCCCGTTCACGATGACCGCGAGTGCTGAAAAGGCAGCTCAGTGGCTGATCAGAACCTGGTCCTGGCTCGCGAACGAGAAAGGCCCCGACCAGGCGGTCGGGGCCTTCTTCGGTGCCCTCGGCAGGAATCGAACCTGCGGCCTTCTGCTCCGGAGGCAGACGCTCTATCCCCTGAGCTACGAGGGCGGGATAGATGCCGGTCGCGGTGAGGCGATCGGGCAGCGACAGCGTATCGCATCGAGTGCGGTGCGCCAAAAACTGTGCCGGACCGGGGGTTGGAGCCGGTCCGGCCGTGGTTGTCAGCTGAGGGGGAGGGGGGTGGCGTTGCGGGCGGCGAGCATGGTGGTCATCAGCTGCGATTCGCCCTCTTGGGTTTTCGACATCGTGGCGGCCAGGGTGCGGACCGCGGTGGTGTCGGCGTGCTCGGCGGCGTAGTCGAGCATCGGGACGCCGCCCTGGTGATGGCGCAGCATCAGTTGCAGGAACATCGTGTCCAGCGCGGGGCCGGTCGACTGGCGCAGCGCTGTCATCTCTTCCTGACTCGCCATACCGGGCATGGACTGCATCGGGCCCGACATCGCCGGCTCGGCGGTGGAACCGCCGTGGTGGCCGGTGTTGCCGTGGTCGTCGCTCATCCAGCCCATGTAGCCGTCGACGTTCTGGTTGGACTCGCCCCACAGCTGCAACCACGCCTGCATGCGGCCGATCTGGTTCTGCTGGGTGGTCAGGATGTCGTAGGCGAGGCGACGCACGTCGTTGTCGGTCGAGGCGATCAGCGCCACCCCGGCCATGTCGACGGCCTGAGCGTGGTGCGCCGACATGTCCTGACTGAAACCGATGTCGACCGCGCTCGGCTCCGGTTCGGCGTTCTTCTCCAGCGGCATCCGCAACAGCACGCCCGCCACCGCGCCGAGCAGCAGCAGACCGATCGCGCCGAGAACGAGCACCGCCCCGGCCGGGCGACGCGCGCTCGACTCGGGCGCGGTGTCGTCGGGTTCGACCGCGCTCTCGTCCGCGCTCACTACTGACCCGCGGGCAGGCCGCCCGGCATCGGGATGTTCGGCAGGCCGGGGATGCCCGAGCCCGTGCCGCCGCCACCGAGTTCGGTCTGGTCCTGCGTCAGGCCCTTGCCGTCCATCGGGACCGCTTCGGGACCGTAGGGCGAGGAGTCGAACGGCGGCGGGTTGTTCGCGTCGAAGATCGGGTTAGAGCAGCTCGCGCCGACCTCGGGGTAGGCGTAGGGGTTCTCGCGCAGGGCGGAGATGAACTGCTTGATCCGCGCGTCGTCGGCGTTGTCCAGCTTGAGCTGGTGTCCCCACGACTGCAGCGAGATCGCCGAGTCCAGACCCGGGTACGGCGACATCAGCGAGTACTGACGGCCCTTGACGAAGTTCGACAGCTTCTCGACACCGGCCGCGTCGACCTTGTCGGGGTTGTACGCGATCCAGACCGCGCCGTGCTCGAGCGAGTGCACCGCGTTCTCCATGCGGATCGGCTTGGCGTACACGGTGCCCGTGCAGTTCGCCCATGCGCCGTCGTGCGGGCCGCCGAAGGCGGGGGCCTTGTCGTAGGCCACGCGCTGGCTGGCGGTCACGTGCAGACCGGCCGGGTACTCCGACTTCACGACGCCGTCGATCTTCGCCGACGGGTCCTGGTTCTCCTTGGAGGGGACCCATTCCTTGAGGTCGGTCTGGGCTTCGCGGATCGCGGCCTGGTCCATGTACTTGGGCACCAGGCTGTAGGCCAGCAGCCCGATCAGCGCGACGATGGCGACGCCCGCGCCGAGCAGCACCCATGGGGTGTCGCGCTTCTTGCCCGGAAGGTTGCCCTTGCGGGTCTTGCGGGACGGAGACGACTTCCCCGCGGCCCGCACGGCCTTGGCTGATGTGGCGCTGGTCCTGCTAGGCATCGCTCGTTGTGCTCTTTCGACGTGTGGATCGGTGGGTTCGTGGCGGGCGGTCGTGGTTGCAAGGGGCCCAGCCAATAGGATAGAGACTCGTGACTCCAGCTGACCTTGCAGATCTCCTTCGTACCACCGCGGCGAAGGTGCTTGTCGAACGCGGACTGGACTCGTCGGTCCTGCCCGAGCAGGTCACAGTGGAGCGTCCGCGCAACCCCGAACACGGCGACTATGCCACGAATGTGGCCATGCAGGTGGCCAAGCGGGTCGGAACCAACCCTCGCGAGCTGGCAGGCTGGCTGGCCGAGGCGCTGTCGGCCACCGAGGGTATCGATGTGGCCGAGATCGCCGGGCCCGGCTTCCTGAACATCCGTCTCGCCGCTTCGGCGCAGGGCGCCATCGTCAGCCAGATCCTGGCCGCGGGGGAGATCTACGGCACCGGGTTCGCGCTGGCGGGTACCAAGATCAACCTCGAGTTCGTCTCCGCGAACCCGACCGGTCCGGTGCACCTGGGCGGTACCCGCTGGGCCGCCGTCGGTGACGCGCTGGGTCGCATCCTGGCCGCTCAGGGCGCCGACGTGACCCGGGAGTACTACTTCAACGACCACGGCGCGCAGATCGACCGCTTCGCGAAGTCGCTGGTCGCGTCCGCGCTGGGCGAACCGACTCCGGAGGACGGGTACGCGGGCGAGTACATCGCCGAGATCAGCGCGAGCATCGTCGCCGCGCATCCCGATGTGCTCACCCTGCCCGCCGACGAGCGGCACGAGGTGTTCCGCAGCGAGGGCGTGCAGCAGATGTTCGCCCAGATCCGCGCGGACCTGCACGAGTTCGGCACCGATTTCGACGTGTACTTCAACGAGAGCGAACTGTTCGCCTCCGGCGCCGTCGAACAGGCCGTCGAGCAGCTGAAGAACTCGGGCAACCTGTACGAGAAGGACGGTGCGTGGTGGATCGCCAGCACCGAATACGGCGACGACAAGGACCGCGTGGTCCTCAAGAGCGACGGCAACGCCGCCTACATCGCCGGTGACATCGCCTACTTCCAGAACAAGCGTGGCCGCGGCTTCGACCTGGCCATCTACATGCTCGGCGCCGACCACCACGGCTACATCGGCCGGTTGAAGGCTGCCGCCGCCGCGTTCGGCGACAATCCCGACACCGTCGAGGTGCTGATCGGGCAGATGGTGAACCTGGTGCGCGACGGCGTCGCCGTGAAGATGAGCAAGCGCGCGGGCACCGTGGTGACTCTCAACGACCTGGTCGAGCAGATCGGTGTCGACGCCTCGCGCTACTCGCTGGTGCGTTCCTCGGTGAACTCGAGCATCGACATCGACCTGGACCTGTGGACCAAGGCGAGCAGCGAGAACCCGGTCTACTACGTCCAGTACGCGCACTCGCGGACCAGCAGCATCATCGGCAATGCCGCGAAGTACCCCGAATTCGCTTCTGTCGAACCAGATTTCGCGCTGATGACCTCGGGTCGCGAAGGTGATCTGATCCGCACCCTCGGGGACTTCCCGCGCGTGGTCGCCACCGCGGCCGACACCCGCGAACCGCACCGCATCGCCCGCTACCTCGAAGAACTGGCCGGGGTCTACCACCCGTTCCAGTCCGACGACGACATGCGTGTGCTGCCCAAGGGCGACGACGCCGTCACCCCGCTCAACGCGGCTCGCCTCGAACTGGTCAAGGCGACCCGTCAGGTGCTGGCCAACGGCCTCGCCCTGCTCGGCGTGAGCGCACCGGAGCGCATGTGAACACCGGCAAGCTTTTCAGGAAGGACGCACCGCGATGAGTGCACACCCGGCCGGTCCCCGGCACGCAGAGATCCCGCACGCGCCGAGTCTGGCCGAGCGCCCGACCGACCCGAGGGAGATGATCGACCTCCCCGAGAACGTCTGGCCGCGCAATGCCTCACGCGGAGACGACGGTGTGGTCGCGCTGGCCGGCGTGCCCGTCACCGAGCTCGCCGAGCAGTACGGCACGCCGCTGTTCGTGATCGACGAGGACGACTTCCGCTCGCGCTGCCGCGACATGGTCGCCGCGTTCGGGCCGAACGCCCGCGTGCACTACGCGTCCAAGGCGTTCCTGTGTGGCGAGATCGCGCGCTGGATCCGTGACGAGGGCCTTTCCCTCGACGTGTGCTCCGGCGGCGAGCTCGCGGTCGCGCTGAACGCCGGTTTCCCGGCCGAGCGCATCGCGCTGCACGGCAACAACAAGTCGGTGCCCGAGCTCGAAGCGGCCGTCACGGCCGGTGTGGGGCACGTGGTCGTCGACTCGCTCTACGAGATCGAGCGGCTCGAAGCGGTCGCCGGTGCGGCGGGCGTGGTGCAGGACGTGCTGGTCCGCGTGACCGTCGGCGTCGAGGCACACACTCACGAGTACATCTCCACCGCGCACGAGGACCAGAAGTTCGGCTTCTCGATCGCGGGCGGCGACGCCATGGAAGCGCTCGCGCGCGTTTTCGAGGCCGACAACCTGCGTCTGGTCGGTCTGCACAGCCACATCGGCTCGCAGATCTTCGAACTCGACGGCTTCGAGATCGCCGCGCGCCGCATGCTCGGCCTGCTGCGCGAGGCCATCGACAAGTTCGGCATCGACCGCACCGCCCAGATCTCGACCCTGGATCTCGGCGGTGGTCTCGGCATTTCGTACCTGCCGAGCGACAACCCGCCGCCGCTGGGCGAATTCGCCACCAACCTGCGCGCGCTGGTCGCGGCCGAGGCCGCCCGTGCCGGGCTGCCCGAGCCGACCATCGCCGTGGAACCGGGTCGCGCCATCGCGGGTCCCGGCACCGTCACCCTGTACGAGGTCGGCACCATCAAGGATGTCGAACTCGACGGTGGCGCGCGCCGTCGCTACGTCAGCGTGGACGGCGGGATGAGCGACAATATCCGCCCCGCGCTGTATCAGGCCGACTACGATTGCCGTCTGGTCTCGCGCTCTTCGGACGCCCATGCGGTCGTCGCGCGCGTGGTCGGAAAGCATTGCGAGAGTGGCGATATCGTCATTCGTGACACGTGGATGCCCGCCGATGCGGCCCCCGGTGACCTGGTGGCCGTGGCGGCGACCGGTGCGTACTGCTACTCGATGTCGAGCCGCTACAACCTGCTCACCCGGCCCGCCGTGGTCGCGGTGCGTGACGGTGCGGCGCGACTGATTCTGCGCCGGGAAACGGTGGCGGACCTGCTCAGCCTGGAGGTGGAAGAATGAACGGCACCAAAGACGCGGGACGTCCGCTCGGCGTAGCCGTGCTCGGGATGGGCACTGTCGGCACCGAGGTGGTTCGCGTGCTGCGCGATCACGCCGATGACCTGCGTTCGCGCGTCGGAGCGCCGCTCGTGCTGCGCGGTGTCGCGGTGCGCGACATCAGCAAGGACCGCGGTCTGCCCGCCGAGCTGCTCACCACCGACGCCTCCGCGCTCGTCGCTCGCGACGACGTCGACCTGGTCGTCGAGGTCATGGGCGGCATCGACCCCGCCCGCAAACTGATCGGCGACGCCCTCAACGCGGGCAAGTCCGTCGTCACCGCCAACAAGGCGCTGCTGGCCGACTACACCGGCGAACTCGCCGCCGCCGCCGAGGGCAGCCGCGCCGACCTGTACTTCGAGGCCGCCGTCGCCGGTGCGATCCCGGTGGTCCGGCCGCTGATCCAGTCGCTGTCGGGTGACCGGGTGAACAAGGTCGTCGGCATCGTCAACGGCACCACCAACTTCATCCTCTCCGCGATGGACGAGACCGGCGCCGCCTACGACGACGTCCTCGCCGAGGCCACCGCGCTCGGCTACGCCGAGGCCGACCCCACCGCCGACGTCGAGGGCTACGACGCTGCCGCCAAGGCCGCGATCCTGGCCTCGCTGGCGTTCCACACCCGTGTGACCGCGGCCGATGTCTATCGCGAGGGCATCTCCAAGATCACCGCCGAAGACCTGGAGACCGCGTCGGCCGTCGGCTGCACGGTCAAGCTGCTCGCCATCTGCGAGCGCGTCTCGGCCGGTCCGGGCGAGCCCACGCTGGAAGAGGGCGGCAAGGATCGCGTCTCGGTGCGCGTCTACCCGGCGCTCATCCCGCGCAAGCACCCGCTGGCCTCGGTGAACGGCGCGTTCAACGCTGTCGTCGTGGAAGCCGACAACGCTGGTCGCCTGATGTTCTACGGGCAGGGTGCCGGTGGCGCCCCCACCGCGTCGGCCGTGCTCGGTGACCTGGTGATGGCCGCGCGTAACAAGTTCTACGGTGGTCGCGCGCCCGGCGAATCGGTCTATGCTGAGCTGCCGATCGCGCCGATCGGCGACACCCCCACCCGCTACCACGTGAACCTGCAGGTGGAGGACCGTCCCGGCGTGCTCGCCGCGGTCGCCGACACCTTCGCCCAGCACGGGGTGAGCATCTCGACCGTGCGTCAGCAGGGCCACGGCGACGGCGCCCGGCTCGTGGTCGTCACCCACCATGCGGTGGAGTCGTCGCTGGCAGATACTGTCGCCGTATTGGCGGACATGGAATCCGTCACCGCTGTGACCAGCGTTCTCAGATTGGAAGGCACCGAAGAATGACGAACGGCATCGCCCCCCAGACCGGCGTGCACTCGCGCTGGCCCGGTCTGATCGCTGCCTACCGCGACCGCTTGGCCGGTGCGGCCGACTGGGAGCCGGTGACCCTGTTCGAGGGCGGTACCCCGCTGGTCCCCGCGCCGCACCTGTCCGCGCTCACCGGATGCGAGGTGTATCTCAAGGTCGAAGGTGCCAACCCGACCGGTTCGTTCAAGGACCGCGGCATGACCATGGCGATGACCGACGCCAAGTACCGCGGCCAGAAGGCCGTGCTGTGCGCGTCGACCGGCAACACCTCGGCCTCGGCCGCGGCGTACGCCACCCGCGCGGGCATGGAATGCGCGGTGCTGATCCCGCAGGGCAAGATCGCGATGGGCAAGCTGGCCCAGGCCGTGATGCTCGGCGCCAAGATCATCCAGGTCGAGGGCAACTTCGACGACTGTCTCGAGCTGGCGCGCAAGGTGACCGCGGAGTTCCCGCAGGTCGGCCTCGTGAACTCGGTGAACCCGGCGCGGATCGAAGGCCAGAAGACCGCCTCGTTCGAGATCTGCGACGTCCTCGGCAAGGCGCCCGATGTGCACGTGCTTCCGGTCGGTAACGCCGGCAACATCACCGCCTACTGGCGTGGGTACCGCGAGTACTACGCCGACGGCATCACCTCGGTGCTGCCGCGCATGCTCGGCGTGCAGGCCGCCGGTGCCGCGCCACTGGTCAACGGCGCGCCGGTGAAGGACCCGGAGACCATCGCGACCGCCATCCGGATCGGCGCCCCGGCGTCGTGGAACGGTGCGATGGAAGCCAAGGAGCAGTCCGGTGGCGCGTTCCGCGCGGCCACCGACGACGAGATCCTGGCCGCCTATCGCCTCGTCGCCGCGAAGGAGGGCGTCTTCGTGGAGCCCGCGTCGGCCGCGAGCGTGGCCGGTCTGCTGGCCGCGCGCAAGGAAGGCTGGCTAAATTCGGGCCTGACCGTCGTGTGCACCGTGACCGGCAACGGTCTCAAGGACCCCGACAACGCGCTGGCCGGAATGCCCGAGGTGAAGCCGATCGCCGTCGACCCGGTCGCGATCGCCCGTGAACTCGAGCTGGCCTGAGTTGGCCGCATCCGAGCCCACGCTGATGACAGCGACGTTGCCCGCCGGTCTCGAAGTGACCGTGCGTGTTCCCGCCTCCACGGCCAATCTCGGTCCCGGATTCGATTGTCTGGGAATGGCATTGGGCATCTACGACGAAATCGTGGTACGCACCACCGAATCGGGTCTCGATATCCGTGTCGAGGGTGAAGGCGCCGACGACGTGCCTTGGGGCCCAACACATCTGGTGGTCCGCGCGATCGAGCGTGGACTGGAATCGCTGGGTGTGTGGGCCGACGGTCTCGACGTGGTGTGCCGCAACGTGATTCCGCACTCGCGTGGCCTGGGCTCCAGCGCGTCGGCCGTGGTCGGCGGGCTTGCCGCCGGCGTCGGGCTGGCCGCGAAGTTCGACCCCGAGCTGCGCGTCGACGACGAACGGCTGGTGCAGCTCGCCTCGGAGTTCGAAGGCCATCCCGACAATGCCGCGGCCAGCGTACTCGGCGCAATCGTGGTGTCGTGGACCGAAACCGATGCCGAGCGGGCCCGCGCCTACCGGGCGGTGCGGCTCACCCCGGCGTCGGCGCTGCGCCCGGTGGTGCTGATCCCCCAGGAACGCTCCTCCACGGCGCATACCCGGGGGCTGCTGCCCGAGCAGGTGCCCCACGGTGACGCGGCGTTCAACGTCAGCCGGGCGGCGCTGGCCGTCGTCGCGCTGACCGAACGTCCCGATCTGCTGATGTCGGCCACCGCCGACCGGTTGCACCAGACCCAGCGTGCCCCCGCGCTACCGCTCACCACGAAGTGGATCGAGCTGCTGCGCGCCGCGGGTATCGCGGCGACCGTCTCGGGCGCGGGCCCGACCGTTCTTGCCCTGACCACCGAGGAATTCCCCGATGACCTGCGTAAACAGGCTGAAGCGGACGGTCTGCGCGTGGTCGAACCCGGCATTGCCGAAGGTGTATCGATCGACTGACGGCGTGCCTGCCTTGCCGTTGTTCGCAATAGGCAGCTATTCTGAGCAAGTCCGTACATCGTGCGCATCAGACGCCGGTGCTTCATCAGGGCAATCGCTCCCCTCACCACTGTCTTCTGGTGGCGAAGGCCTCCGGTCCTCCCGCGGCGGGTAGTACGGCACAGGCGTCGAACATGGACGCATAATCCGAGCTCGGCATATGTTGCCGGTCTACGGAACGGAACCCTCGAATCAGCACACGGCATTCGAGGGAAGGAAAGGACTTCCGTGACAGAAACGGACCTGCTCGCGACACCCGGGGTGGATTCCAACCCTACGAACTCGGGCAGCCGCGAAAGTGAATCCGGACAGATTTCGAAAATGAGCGAACAAACCGACGTCGCACGATCGGGGCTGACTGGAATGCTGTTGCCGCAGTTGCGCGCACTGGCGGGGGAGCTCGGTATCCGAGGTACCTCCGGAATGCGTAAGGGCGATCTCATCGCCGCTATCAAGGAAAATCAATCCGGAGCGCCCGCCAAGGGGGACAAGCCCGCCGCCGCGCCCGTCGCGAACGACGCGCCCGCGAAGAACGAAGCGCCTGCCAAGAACGAAGCGCCTGCCAAGAACGAAGCGCCCGTCAAGAACGACGCGCCCGCGAAGGTGGAGAAGTCCGCCAAGGCCGACAAGCAGGCCGCGCCCGTCGAGAAGCAGGCTCCCGTCGAGAAGCAGGCTCCCGTCGAGGTCAAGGCTCCCGAGGCCAAGACCGTCGAGGCTCCGGCCGAGCAGGCCGCGACCGAGCAGGTCAAGACCGACGCCCCCGCCGACGCCGGCGAGGATTCCGGTCGCGACGGCGGTCAGCGTGGCCGCGGTCGGCAGCGTCGTGGACGTGACCAGGCCCGTTCCGGTGGTGGCGACAACGCCCCCGCCGAGAACCGCGCCCCGGCCGAGAACCGCGCCGAGGAGACCAAGCAGGCCGACAAGGCCGAGGGTGGCGACCAGGGCGAGCGTCGCCGCGAGCGTGGCGACCGCAACGGCGCCGAGCGTGGCGAGCGCACCGGTGGCGGCGACCGCAACGGCAACGACCGTGGCGAGCGCACCGGTGGCGACCGTAATCAGAACGAGCGCAACCAGAACCAGAGCCAGAACGGCAACAGCGGCGGCAATCGCGGACCCCGCGACGACCGCGGTGGTGACGACGAGGAAGGCGGCCGCGGTCGCCGGGGTCGTCGATTCCGCGAGCGTCGTCGTGGTCGTGACCGCGATGGTGGTCCCGCCGGTGGCGGCCAGTCCGAGGCGCGCGATTACGACATTCGCGAAGACGATGTGCTCCAGCCGGTCGCGGGCATCCTCGATGTCCTCGACAACTACGCGTTCGTGCGGACCTCCGGCTACCTCGCCGGCCCCAACGACGTGTACGTGTCGATGAACCTGGTCCGCAAGAACGGCCTGCGCCGCGGTGACGCGATCACCGGTGCGGTGCGCGCCCCGCGTGACGGCGAGCAGAACAACCAGCGGCAGAAGTTCGATCCGCTGGTTCGCCTGGACACCGTGAACGGTGGCGAGCTCGAAGCGGCGCGTCGTCGTCCGGACTTCCAGAAGCTCACTCCGCTGTACCCGAACGAGCGGCTGCGCCTGGAAACCGCGCAGAACAAGCTCACCACGCGCGTGATCGACCTGATCATGCCGATCGGTAAGGGCCAGCGTGCGCTGATCGTGTCTCCGCCCAAGGCGGGTAAGACCACGATCATGCAGGACATCGCGAACGCGATCGCGATCAACAACCCCGAGTGCTACCTCATGGTTGTCCTGGTCGACGAACGTCCCGAAGAGGTCACCGATATGCAGCGTTCGGTGAAGGGTGAGGTCATCGCCTCCACCTTCGACCGCCCGCCGGGTGACCACACCTCCGTCGCCGAGCTCGCCATCGAGCGTGCCAAGCGCCTGGTGGAAATGGGCAAAGACGTTGTGGTGCTGCTCGATTCGATCACCCGATTGGGCCGTGCGTACAACAACTCCTCGCCTGCCTCGGGCCGCATCCTCTCCGGTGGTGTCGACTCGACCGCGCTGTACCCGCCGAAGCGTTTCCTCGGCGCGGCCCGCAACATCGAGAACGGTGGCTCGCTCACCATCATCGCCACGGCGATGGTGGAGACCGGTTCCACCGGCGACACGGTGATCTTCGAAGAGTTCAAGGGCACCGGTAACGCCGAGCTCAAGCTCGACCGCAAGATCGCCGAGCGGCGCGTGTTCCCCGCGGTGGACATCAACCCGTCGAGCACCCGCCACGACGAGCTGCTGCTCTCGCCCGACGAGATGGCTGTGGTGCACAAGCTGCGGCGCGTGCTGTCGGGTCTGGACTCGCACCAGGCGATCGATCTGCTGATGGATCGTCTGCGCAAGTCCAAGAACAACCTCGAGTTCTTGATGACGGTCTCCAAGACCGCACCGAGCGCTCTCGACGAGTGATCGTCTAGAACCACCGGCAAGGGCCTCGCTTCGGCGGGGCCCTTGTTGTTTCCCCAGGGAACAAAGCGGAGGTGGGGGGTGTTCTGGGAGGGTGCGGTCTGCTCTGGCATACTGGACAACTGTGTGTCTGCGAGTTCGCAGACATCCCGCCTAGTCGGTTCCGGTTCACGTACTCCACTCCATGGGGCTACGACCCGGCGACCATTATCGAGAGGACGCCCATGAAGGCAGGAATCCACCCCACGTATGTCGAGACCACCGTTGTGTGTGGTTGCGGCAACACCTTCCAGACTCGCTCCACCAAGGAGTCCGGCCAGATCTCGGTCGAGGTCTGCTCGCAGTGCCACCCGTTCTACACGGGCAAGCAGAAGATCCTCGACACCGGCGGCCGCGTGGCTCGCTTCGAGGCTCGCTACGGCAAGCGCGCGGGTGCCAAGAAGGCCGAAGACGCCTCCTAGTTACCTCTCCCGACGCCCGGTACTGCATCAGCAGGCCGGGCGTCGGTGGTTTCTCTGCCCGAGGTAATCGCTTTCCACACATAAGGAACTCTCTGTGACGCAGCCGTCCGCTATCGACGACATCCTGGCCGAGTACGCCGGCCTGGAGATGCAGCTCGCCGATCCGTCGTTGCACAACGACGCGGGTGCGGCGCGACGGGTGGGCAAGCGGTTCGCCGAGCTGGCGCCGGTGATGAGCACCTATCGCAAACTCGAGACCGTGCGTGACGATCTGGAAGCCGCCCGGGAACTGGCCTCCGACGACGCGTCGTTCGCCGCCGAGGTGCCCGGCCTGGAGACGCAGCTGGTGGAGCTGGAACAGGCTCTCGCCGACTTGCTCGCCCCGCGCGACCCGCACGACGGAGACGACGTGGTGCTCGAGGTGAAGTCCGGCGAGGGTGGCGAGGAATCCGCGCTGTTCGCCGCCGATCTGGCCCGCATGTACATCCGGTACGCCGAGCGGCACGGCTGGAAGGTGGAGACGCTCGACGTCACCTATTCCGACCTGGGCGGATACAAGGACGCGACGCTGTCGATCAAGAGCAAGGACGCCGCGCGCGACGGGGTGTGGTCGCGATTCAAGTTCGAGGGCGGGGTGCACCGGGTGCAGCGCGTGCCGGTGACCGAATCGCAGGGCCGCATTCACACCTCGGCCGCGGGCGTGCTGATCTACCCCGAGCCCGACGAGGTCGAGCAGGTGCAGATCGACGAGACCGACCTGCGCATCGACGTCTACCGGTCCTCCGGAAAGGGCGGTCAGGGCGTCAACACCACCGACTCCGCGGTCCGCATCACCCACCTGCCCTCGGGCATCGTGGTGACCTGCCAGAACGAACGCTCCCAGCTACAGAACAAGGCGCGCGCCATGCAGGTACTCGCCGCCCGGCTGCAAGCGCTGGCCGAGGAGCAGGCCGACCAGGAAGCCGCGGCCGGTCGCGCCAGCCAGATCCGTACGGTCGACCGCTCCGAGCGGATCCGCACCTACAACTTCCCGGAGAACCGGATCGCCGACCATCGCATCGGTTTCAAGTCACACAATCTGGATGCCGTCCTCGACGGTGACCTCGACCCGCTGCTCGACGCGCTCGGCAAGGCCGACCGCGACGCCCGAATGGCTGCCGAGTAATCGGCATGCGGGGCGCTCGAGTGCGCGGGGTGATCCAGTGACCGAACGACTCCGGTTGCGTCCGCTGATCGTCGAAGCCGCCGCGCGCCTGGCCGAGGCGGGCGTCGGTTCGCCACTGCCGGACGCGGAGAACCTCGCGGCCCATGTGCTCGGCACCGAGCGCATGCGGTTGGCGCTGATCCCGATGGTCGAGCTCGAGGTCGCCGATCGGTACCGTGCGCTGATCGAGCAGCGGGCCGCGCGAATTCCCTTGCAGCACTTGACCGGAACGGCGGCGATGGGCGAGATCGACCTCGCTGTCGGCCCCGGCGTGTTCGTCCCGCGCCCGGAGACCGAGCTGCTGTTCGCGTGGGCGCTGGGCTATCTCGGGACACTCACCCACGACCACACTCCGATCGTCGTCGACCTGTGCACAGGCTCGGGCGCCCTGGCGCTGGCCATCGCGCACGCTCGCCCCGACGCCGAGGTCCATGCCGTCGAACTCGACCCCGACGCCCTCTCCTGGGCCCGTCGCAACGCCGGCACCCGCATCGCCGAGGGCGACACCCCGATCACCCTGTATGCCGACGACGTCACCGACCCGGCCCTGCTCACCCCGCTGACGGGCCGCGTCGACCTGGTCGTCGCCAACCCGCCCTACATCCCCGACGCGGCGATCCTGGACCCCGAGGTTGCCGACCACGACCCTCACCGCGCCCTCTTCGGCGGCCAGGACGGCCTCGACATCATTCGGGCGATGGTCCCCACCATTGCCCGCCTGCTGCGCCCCGGCGGCGCGACCGCCATCGAGCACGACGACACCAACGGCGGGGGAGTGGCGACTCTGCTCGCGGCAGCCGGCTTCACCGGCATCGTCGAACACACCGACCTCGCCGACAAGCCCCGCTTCGTTGTCGCGGGCACGGCTCATCCCTGACCGAGTCCGGCGGCGACGCAGTGTCTGCTGTTCGTAACCGGCAAACATCGAACGCCGCCGAATCGCATGGTCGGGCGAGCACGGTGCCACCCAGCACACTCCGGGCATCTGATGCCACGACTGATCCGCGCACGGGCAGGAGCAGCCCGCCGGGGACGGCCAAAAGTCCCCCTACATCCGGCCGTCGGCTCGAGAGCTACACTCTTGCCGCACCTAAGACCGGCTAAATATTCGGAGAGGCGGAACAGCGTGAGTACCGTCTATGACTGTGCCGAGAGCGATTCGCGGGCCGCGGGGATTACGGCGGCTACCAGCGCGTTGAAGTCCGGTCGTCTGGTCGTGATGCCGACCGACACGCTCTACGGCCTCGCCGCCGACGCGTTCGATTCCGCCGCGGTGAGTGATCTGCTGGCCGCCAAGCGGCGCGGGCGGGATATGCCGGTGCCGGTGCTCGTCGGGTCGTGGCACACGATCGACGGTCTGGTTTTCTCGGTGCGTCCGCAGGCCCGGGAGCTGATCCGCGCGTTCTGGCCCGGTGCGCTGAGTCTTGTCGTGCAGGCCGCGCCCTCGCTCGCGTGGGATCTCGGTGATACCCGTGGCACGGTGATGTTGCGGATGCCGTTGCATCCCGTAGCGCTCGAATTGTTGCGTGAGGTCGGGCCGCTGGCGGTGTCGAGCGCCAATGTGTCGGGGCAGCCGCCCGCGACCACCGCCGCGCAGGCGCGCGAGCAGCTGGGGTCGCTGGCGAGCGTGTATCTCGACGGCGGTCCGGCCGAACACGCTGTGGCCTCGACGATCGTCGATCTCACCGCGGATCAGCCGCGGGTGTTGCGGGAGGGTGCTGTGCCGGTGGCCGATATCGCGGAGGTGCTCGGGATGGTGCCGGAAGCCCTGATCAGCTCCGCACAGCGGTGATCGCACGCCGCTGATGAGCTCAGTCGTTCCCCTGCGCGAGCTACTACTCGTGCTGCTCGTCTCCGCCACGGTGACTTTCCTGGCCACCGGAGGTGTGCGGGTGCTCGCCATCGCGTTCGGCGCCGTGGCGGTGCCACGTGAGCGTGATGTGCACGTGAAGCCGGTGCCGCGGATGGGTGGTGTCGGCATGTATGTCGGCGTCGTCGCCGCGGTGTTGTTCGCGCACCAGTTGCCCGCGCTGCGAAGAGGTTTCGACTACGCCCCGGATATCCCGGCGGTGCTGGTCGCCGCGACGATCATCGTGCTGGTCGGCATCGTCGACGACCGGTGGGGATTGGACGCGCTCACCAAATTCGTCGGTCAGATCACCGCCGCGGGCGTGATGGCCGTGATGGGCCTGAGCTGGTACGTGATCTACAACCCCTTCAACGACACCACCGTTGTGCTCGACGCGTTGCAGGGCGGCCTGGTGACCGTCGGCATCACCGTCACCCTGGTGAACGCGATGAACTTCGTCGACGGTTTGGACGGTCTCGCCGCCGGTCTCGGTTTGATCTGCGCGAGCGCGGTTTTCGTGTTCTCCATCGGTTTGCTCTACGACCAGGGCGGTTCGGTCGACACCTATCCGCCCGCGTTGCTGGCCGCCGCGCTGGCCGGCGCCTGTCTCGGATTTCTGCCGCACAATTTCTCGCCCGCGCGAATATTCATGGGCGATACCGGCTCCATGATGATCGGTTTGATCTTGGCCGCGGTATCCACCGGCGCCTCCGGCCGAATTCCCCTACAGGGTTACGGCCCGCGCGACATTGTCGGTTTGCTGTCGCCGCTGTTGCTGGTCGGCGCGGTGATGTTCATTCCGGTCCTCGACCTGTTGCTGGCGATCGTGCGCCGGGTGCGCGCCGGCGTGAGTTTCTCCACACCGGACAAAATGCATCTGCACCACCGATTGCTCCAGATCGGACATTCGCACCGTCGCGTGGTCTTGCTGATCTATTTATGGGTCGGCGTACTCGCGTTCGGCGCGGTGGGAACTTCCCTGATGGACCGGCGACTCGTTGTTCTGCTGGTAGCGGGCGGATTGGTGTTCGCGCTGCTGGTGACCGCGATCCCGTCGGTGCGCAGGACCGAGTCGGCAAAGAGCTGACAACGGCGCGCAAGGTAAAGTTCGGCGCGTGAGCTTTACACCCGAAACCGTGCCAGGCCCCGACGCCCCCCTGCGCGCCGCGCTGCGCTACGGCCTGATCGGCCTCGGTGTGCTCGTCGTGCTCTCGATCGCCATCGCCGGTGCGGTTGCGGGCGCACCGGGAATATGGGGCGCGGTGCTCGGGTCGGCGATCGGCGGCGCGTTCATCCTGACGACAGTCGTGGTCGTACTGCTCGGCGCGAAGCTGCCGCCGAGCACCGCGGGCCTGGCAATGTTGGCGGGCTGGGTGGGCAAGATGCTGGTCGGACTGCTGGTCATCGCCGTTTTGCGGCAGTTCGACTTCTACAGCAGGCCCGCGCTGTTCTTCACCGTTGTCGGTGCTCTGGTCATCGTGCTGGGTGCCGAGGTGTACGGAGTTGCGCGCCAGAAGGTTCCGTACGTGACGACACGCGCGGGGGACGGCGAAACGGCTTCCGAGCAGGAATAATCCCACCCAGCTACACACTGTCGTAGATAGCTTGGTAAAGTGTTGGTAAGCAAGCAGCCAAGCTGGGGCCGAACCCCACTACTTGGGGGGATCGTCGCGATCCCGCCTGGTGCCGCTATGCTTACTGCCGAGTCCGGGCTGATTGCCCGGCGGAGGCATATCGACGATGTCGCCGACACCGCGCAGGTGCTATGCGGACTTTTGCCGCGGAGCCCGTTGTGGCCACGTTCGAGCGTTTGAGTTGATAGCACCTGATCGTCAATGTCCGATCGAACCGACGGGATGATGTTCCCGCGGCCCGAACACGGGAGAGAACGCTGAGCGCCACAACATGGGCGGGCGAGTTCCATACGCCATCACTAATCGACTTCTTCCCTCCAGCGATCTTGTTCGAGGGCACGTTCATCGAGATCGACCGCCTGGTGCTCGTTCGCGTCTTGATGACCGCGGTGCTGTTCGGATTCATGCTCGCAGCATTTCGGAGCCCGCGGATCATTCCCGGCCGGCTGCAGAACATCGCCGAGTTCGGTCTGGTCTTCGTCAAGGAGCAGATTTGCGACGAGGTGCTGGGTAAGGAATCCGGGCGGAAGTTCTTCCCGCTGATCGCGACGATCTTCTTCACGGTCCTTTTCCTGAACTTTTCGGGCGTCGTTCCCGGCTTGAACATCTCCACCAACGGCCGGATCGCCATGCCGCTGGTCCTGGCCGTGATCGCGTACATCGCGTTCAACTACGTCGGCATCAGGAAGTACGGCTTCATCAAGTACATGCGCAGCAGCATCGTGGTTCCGGGTGTTCCGCCTGCGCTCCATGTGCTTCTGATCCCGATCGAGTTCATGTCGACCTTCCTGCTGCGTCCCTTCACGCTGACCGTCCGACTCATGGCCAACATGCTCGCGGGTCACATCCTGCTGGTGATGTTCTTCGCCGCGACGCAGTTCTTCCTGTTCGACGCGGACAACTGGATGAAGGTCTTCGCACCGTTCTCGCTCCTCGCGGGCATCGCGTTCACGCTCTTCGAGCTGCTCGTCGTCCTGCTGCAGGCCTACGTTTTCGCGCTGCTGGTTGCGATCTACATCGGACAAGCCGAGCACGTCGATTCACACTGATCCGACTAGCCACTTACACGAAACCCCTGCTGCACCACGCCGTCCGGCGGGTGAGCAACAGAAAGGAATGGAAGACTCATGAGCCTCTCGTACTTGGCCCAGGAAGCCGTCAACACCACCTCCACCAACAAGGGCTTCGGTGCCATCGGCTATGGTCTGGCCGCGATCGGCCCCGGCGTCGGCATCGGCATCCTCGTGGGTAAGACGATCGAAGGTATCGCCCGTCAGCCCGAGCTGGCCGGTCAGCTCCGGACCACCATGTTCCTCGGCATCGCGCTGACCGAGGCCCTTGCCCTGCTCGGCCTCGTCGCCGGCTTCATTTTCTGATTCCCATGCCTCAGTACACACTGCTGGCTGCAGAGGAAGCAGAGACCGTCAATCCTCTGATCCCAGCCACATACGACATCGTGTGGTCGGCGATCTGCGTCGCCATCATCGCGGTCCTGTTCTACAAGTTCGTGGCACCGCGCCTGACCAAGGTGCTCGATGAGCGTGCTGAAAAGATCCAGGGCGGTATCGCCAGGGCCGAAGCAGCTCAAGAAGAAGCACAGCACACGCTGCAGCAGTACCAGCAGCAGCTTGCCGAAGCCCGGCTCGAGGCCGCGCGCATCCGCGAGGAAGCACGCACCCAGGGTCAGCAGATCCTCGCGCAGATGCGCACGGATGCCCAGGCCGAAAGCGACCGCATCGTCGCCGCCGGTCACTCCCAGCTGGAAGCCCAGCGCCAGCAGATCCTGACGGAGCTGCGTTCCGAGGTCGGCCGTACGGCCGTCGATCTGGCCGAGAAGATCATCGGTCAGTCTGTTTCGGACGAAGCCAAGCAGGCGGCGTCGATCGACAAGTTCCTCCGCGAACTCGACGACACCGACGCCATCGGGGTCGGAAGGTAGCGACGCGAAAGTGAGAAGCATGTACGCAGCGAGCCGCGAGGCCAGTACCCGGTCTCGCGAGGCGCTTCGGGTCGCTCTGACCGGAAGCGAAACTGTTGCGGCCACAACGGGGTCGGAACTGTTCGCCGTTGTCGCCGTGCTGGACGACCAGCGTTCGCTGCGTGTGGCGCTCGCGGACGCCTCGGTACCGGGTTCGGCGCGCGCTGAGCTCAGTGAACGGGTCTTCGGCGGCAAGGTCAGCGCTGCCACGCAGGCAGTGCTGACCACCGCGGTGGCGCAGGACTGGTCACGCACCCGCGACCTGGTCGACACCTTGGTGCTGCTCGGGCAGGAGGCTCTGCTGGAGTCTGCCGCCGTCGGTGGCCGACAGGACGCGGTGGAGGACGAGCTGTTCCGGCTCGGACGCATCATCGCCGACAACCCGCAGCTCGAGCAGGCACTGTCCGATCAGGGAAAGCCCGCGCACGCGCGCCGCGAACTGATCGAGCGGCTGCTCACCGGCAAGGTCGAGCCGGTCACCCTGGCGCTGGCCGAGCAGGCGGCGACCCGGCTGCGGACCAACAACATCGGCGTCGCCTTCGACGCCCTGTCCGATCTGGCGGCGGCCCGTCGTGACCAGATCGTCGCCCACGTGAACTCGGCGGTCGAGCTGAACGATCAGCAGAAGGAGAAGCTGTCGGCTTCCCTGCAGCGGATCTACGGCAAGGCGGTCACCGTGCACGTGCAGGTCGACCCGACGCTGCTGAGCGGCGTCGTCGTGCGCGTCGGAGACGACGTGATCGACGGCAGCGCCACCGGCCGACTGGAGAAGCTGCGTCGGGCTCTGTCGTAATCGACAAGGCCCTGACTCCACTTCCCCCATCCCCGACATTCGAGACCACAGCGAGAGCAGGAACAACATGGCGGAGCTGACGATCTCCTCCGACGAGATCCGTAGCGCGATCGAGAGCTACACCCAGAGCTACACCCCGGAAACCTCCATCGAAGAAGTCGGCGTCGTGACCGATACCGGCGACGGTATCGCGCACGTCAGCGGCCTGCCTTCGGCGATGGCCAACGAGCTGCTCGAGTTCCCCGGCGGGGTTCTCGGCGTCGCGCTGAACCTCGAGGACACCAACATCGGTGCCGTCATTCTCGGCGAGTACGCCTCGCTGGAAGAGGGCCAGCAGGTCCGTCGCACCGGCGACGTGCTCTCCGTCCCCGTGGGTGACAAGTTCCTCGGTCGCGTCGTCAACCCGCTCGGCCAGCCGATCGACGGCCTGGGCGAGATCGAGTCCGACGAGCGCCGCGTGCTGGAGCTGCAGGCCGCGTCCGTGCTGGAACGTCAGCCGGTCGAAGAGCCCCTCGCCACCGGTATCACCGCGATCGACGCGCTGACCGCCATCGGTCGCGGCCAGCGTCAGCTGATCATCGGCGACCGCAAGACGGGCAAGACCGCCGTCGCGATCGACGCGATCCTGAACCAGAAGGCGAACTGGGAGACCGGCGACGCCGACAAGCAGGTTCGCTGCATCTACGTCGCGATCGGCCAGAAGGGCTCCACCATCGCGGGCGTCAAGACCGCGCTCGAGGAGCACGGCGCGATGGAGTACACCACCATCGTCGCGGCCCCGGCCTCCGACTCCGCCGGCTTCAAGTGGCTGGCTCCGTACACCGGTTCGGCCATCGGCCAGCACTGGATGTACCAGGGCAAGCACGTCCTCATCGTGTTCGACGACCTGACCAAGCAGGCCGAGGCGTACCGCGCCATCTCGCTGCTGCTGCGTCGTCCGCCGGGCCGCGAGGCGTACCCCGGTGACGTCTTCTACCTGCACTCCCGTCTGCTGGAGCGTTGCGCGAAGCTGTCCGACGAGATGGGTGCCGGCTCGATGACCGGTCTGCCGATCATCGAGACCAAGGCCAACGACGTCTCGGCGTTCATCCCGACCAACGTCATCTCCATCACCGACGGCCAGGTCTTCCTCGAGTCCGACCTGTTCAACAAGGGCGTCCGCCCGGCGATCAACGTCGGTACCTCGGTCTCCCGTGTCGGTGGCGCCGCCCAGACCAAGGCCATGAAGAAGGTCGCCGGTTCGCTGCGTCTGGAAATGGCGCAGTACCGCGAGCTGGAGGCGTTCTCCGCCTTCGCCTCCGACCTCGACGCCGCGTCGCTGGCGCAGCTCGAGCGTGGTGCCCGCTGGGTGGAGCTGCTCAAGCAGGATCAGTACTCCCCGGTCTCGGTCGAGGATCAGGTCGTCTCGATCTTCCTGGTCGACGCCGGTTACTACGAGTCGGTGCCCGTCGAAGACGTGCGTCGCTTCACCGCCGAGCTGCTCGAGTACCTGCACGGTGCGACCCAGAGCTCGTTCGACGCGCTCGAGGGTGGCAAGAAGCCGCTCGCCGGCGAGGCTGCCGACGCGATCAAGGCCGAGACCGACAAGTTCAAGCAGGGCTTCCTCGATTCGAACGGCAATCGCATCGTGAACGAGGCTGCCGCGGGCGAGCTGGACCACGAAGAGGTCGAGTCGCTGTCGGTCACCCGCAAGCACGTCGACAAGTAAGCCGGGTCCATGATGTCGGCAATTTCCGATCTGGCGAATGAAGGGAGTGTGAACCGCTAGTGGCAAGTTTGCGCGAATTGCGCTCCCGCATTCGTGGTGTGAATTCGATCAAGAAGATCACCAAGGCTCAGGAACTGATCGCGACCTCGCGAATTTCCAAGGCCCAGGCCAGGGTTGCGGCTGCCAAGCCGTACGCCGAGGAGATCACCAAGGTCCTCGGCGAACTGGCGAGCGCTTCGAAGAACCTGTCGCACCCGCTGCTGACCGAGCGTCCCAACGCTCGTCGGGCCGCCGTCCTGGTGATCACCAGTGACAGCGGTATGTGCGGTGGCTACAACTCGAACGTGCTCAAGCGCGCCGAAGAGCTCATGACCACGCTGCGTGGCGACGGCAAGGAACCCGTTCTGTACGTGATGGGCAGTAAGGGCATCACGTACTACAAGTTCCGCAACCGTCCGTTCCAGGCGTCGTGGTTCGGCTTCTCCCAGCAGCCCAAGTACACCGATGCCTCGGCCGCGTGCCAGCACCTGGTCGAGGCCTTCATGGCCGGTTCCGCCGGCGAGGTCCCCTCGCTGGACGGCACCGGAACCATCGAGGGTGTCGACGAGCTGCACATCGTGTACACGAAGTTCGTCTCGATGCTGACCCAGAACCCGGAGGTGCGCCGCCTGGCGCCGATCCAGGTCAGCTACGTCGACGAGAACTACGAGCTCGGCGACGACATCATGTCGGACTCGCCGAACGCGGTGGTGTCGGCACAGTACGAGTTCGAGCCGGACGCCGATGTGCTGCTCGGGGCATTGCTGCCCAAGTACATCAACACGCGTATCTACGCATCGTTGCTCGAGGCAGCGGCATCCGAGTCCGCGGCTCGGCGCACCGCAATGAAGGCGGCGACCGATAACGCCAACGAGCTGGCCAATGTGCTCCAGCGCGAGGCGAACTCGGTGCGTCAGGCCCAGATCACGCAGGAAATCAGCGAAATCGTCGGCGGCGTCAATGCGCTGGCGTCGAGCTCGGACCGCGACTAAGTAGCGCAGGAAGAGAACCAATCTAATGACCGCAGCTGTCACTCAGGACAACGCGAAGAAGGCGGGCGAAACCGCTGGTCGCGTCGTCCGTGTCATCGGCCCCGTCGTGGACGTCGAGTTCCCGCGTGGCGCCATCCCCGAGCTGTTCAACGCTCTGAACTCCGACATCGAGCTCCCGTCGGTGGCCAAGACCCTCACCCTCGAGGTCGCCCAGCACCTCGGCGACAACATCGTGCGCACCATCTCGATGCAGCCGACCGACGGCCTGGTCCGTGGCGCGACTGTCACCGACACCGGCAAGCCGATCTCGGTGCCCGTCGGCGACATCGTCAAGGGCCACGTGTTCAACGCCCTCGGTGACTGCCTCGACACCCCCGGCCTCGGCCGGGACGGCGAGCAGTGGGGCATCCACCGTCAGCCGCCGAGCTTCGACCAGCTCGAGGGCAAGACCGAGATCCTCGAGACCGGCGTCAAGGTCATCGACCTGCTGACCCCGTACGTCAAGGGCGGCAAGATCGGTCTGTTCGGTGGTGCCGGTGTCGGCAAGACCGTTCTGATCCAGGAGATGATCACCCGTATCGCTCGCGAGTTCTCGGGCACCTCGGTGTTCGCGGGCGTCGGTGAGCGTACTCGTGAGGGCACCGACCTCCGTCTGGAAATGGAAGAGATGGGCGTCCTTCCGGACACCGCCCTCGTCTTCGGCCAGATGGACGAGCCGCCGGGCACGCGTATGCGCGTGGCCCTGTCGGCGCTGACCATGGCGGAGTACTTCCGCGATGTCCAGCACCAGGACGTGCTGCTCTTCATCGACAACATCTTCCGTTTCACCCAGGCCGGTTCCGAGGTCTCGACCCTGCTGGGTCGCATGCCTTCGGCCGTGGGTTACCAGCCGACGCTGGCGGACGAGATGGGTCAGCTCCAGGAGCGCATCACCTCGACCAAGGGTCGCTCGATCACCTCGCTGCAGGCGATCTACGTCCCCGCCGACGACTACACCGACCCGGCGCCGGCGACCACCTTCGCCCACCTGGATGCGACGACCGAGCTTTCGCGCCCGATCTCGCAGAAGGGCATCTACCCGGCCGTCGACCCGCTGACCTCGACCTCTCGTATCCTCGAGGCTTCGATCGTCGGCGAGCGCCACTTCCGGGTTGCCAACGAGGTCAAGCGGATCCTGCAGAAGTACAAGGAACTGCAGGACATCATCGCCATCCTCGGCATGGACGAGCTCTCCGAAGAGGACAAGGTCCTCGTCGGTCGCGCCCGTCGCCTGGAGAAGTTCCTCGGTCAGAACTTCATCGTCGCCGAGAAGTTCACCGGCCAGGTCGGCTCGGTCGTTCCGCTGGAGCAGACCATCGACGACTTCGACCGTGTCTGCAAGGGCGAGTTCGACCACTACCCGGAGCAGGCGTTCAACTCCTGCGGTGGTCTCGACGACGTCGAGGCAGCCGCGAAGAAGATCCTCGGGAAGTAGTCCACTATGGCGGAGATGACAGTTGATCTCGTAGCTGTGGAACGCAAGCTCTGGTCCGGCCAGGCTACGTTCGTCAGCGCGCAGACCACCGAAGGTGGGATCGGCATCATGGCGGGCCATGAGCCGCTGCTGGGTCAGCTCGTCGAGGGTGGCACGGTTTCGATCGTGTCGACCGACGGCGAGCGGATCGTCGCCGCGGTGCACGGTGGCTTCTTCTCGGTCACCGCCGATACCGTGCGTGTGCTGGCCGAGTCCGCGGAACTCGCGGGTGAGGTCGACATCGACGCGGCGCGCAAGGTGCTGGCCGACGCGAGTGCTTCGGATGAAGAGCTGCGCTCGGCACAGGGCAGGGTGCGCGCCGTCGAGGCGACCGCAACGGACTGAATCGTTGCCGATCGGCCGACTCCCAGTCGATCATGAGTGAATTACGGTGAACCGGTGTCTCCCTGAATGGGAGGCACCGGTTTCCTGGTTCTCCTGCTGGACGCGCGGCAGGCGGAAGGGGCACGACGACCCGATCCGCCTGCTACTACCGACGGCTCACTCGAGCACGCGTGCCGCCCGCGCGGTAAGGGCACCGAGCTCGGGGGTCTCGATCGCCAAGGCCCGAAGCCGGCGCCGATAGGCCTCGACGCTACGGAGTTTCACCGAGTCGTATCCGCGGATCAGATCGGGCGCTCGGGCGATCTCGACCGCAGTGGCGTAGGTCTGTTCGGTCATGGCCGCGGCGGTGTCGTGAACCATCTCCTGGTATTGAGCGAGGATCGCCCGTTCCAGGCGGCGCATGTGGGCGTATCCGAACGGGTCGAACACGGTGCCACGCAGGACCTTTCCCCGTGCGAGCAGTCTGAGCGCGGCGTGGGTGCGTGGCCGGAACCCGACCTTGGTCTTGCGGCCGAGAGCTCGCAGTACCGGCGGATGAAGGCGGAAGGTGAGGTTCACGCCGCCGGGCACAAGGGCGCCGGTCATCGCACGAAAAGCCGGGTCGACGAGCAGACGCGCCACCTCGTATTCGTCCTTGTAAGCCATCAGTTTGAACAGGCTGTGCGCTACGCCTTCGCTGAAATCCGTGGTCGTGACCGTCGTTCGCTCGGTATCCCAGACACGCTGTACGGCCGTGAGATATTTTGCCGCGACCTTCTCGTTCTGAAAAGCGACCAGTTCGGCGGCTCGACGCTCGACTACCCGTCGCAGCTCACCGTCGATGGTGATCCCGGTGAGTAGGTGATCCGGCGTCGCGGGGACAGTCCGGGCAGGCGATGTCGCGCCGCCGGCTACAGCCCGAGCGAATCGGTCGGGCGACGCGACGGCTACCCGACCCCATCCGAAGGCTGCGAGGTTGACCGGGACCGCGACGCCGTTGGCGCGGATGGCGTCTTCGATGGCGGCGGCGGGAACAGCGAGTGCACCGTACTGGTAGGCGGCCCCGACGAGCAGGAAGTTCGCCGAGGCCGTATCGCCGAACAGGGCAGTCGCCGCGCCGAGGGTGTCGAGGGCGAACAGCCGGTGCGACGACGTCTCCAACCGGGACAAGAGATCCTCGGTCGCGGGATAGGACACGGACGGGTCGTACACCATTTCAGCGGTCGGGGTGGGACTGGTCGAGGCCACCATCACGGTGCGCTGCGGATCGGCCTGGGCGAGGTTCGAAAGATCTGCGGCGGTGAGCAGATCGAACGCCAGCACAGTGTCGGCGGAACCAGGGCCGATCCGGTTGGTCGCGGCCGGATCCTCGAGGCTCAGCCGAAGGTGCGATGTCACCGGGCCCGCCTTTTGGCTGAGGCCGGTCTGATCGAGCCCGGCGACATGCAGTCCGGCTCGCAGCGCGGCTACACCGAGTACCTGGTTGACCGTGACAATGCCGGTGCCGCCGATTCCGGCCAGGAACAGATTGTGTGGGGTTGCGGCGGTCGATTCGGGCGCGGGCGGCACCGCTGGAGGTTCAGGTACCGATTGCTTCGTAGTGGCCCCGGAGTCCGGCAGATCGACAGTGACGAACGCCGGGCACTCGCCGTCGAGGCAGGTGTAATCGGAGTTGCAGGAACTCTGGTCGATGCGTGTTTTGCGGCCGAACTCCGTTTCCACCGGCTGGACGGACAAGCAGTTGCTCTTCACTCCGCAGTCGCCACAGCCTTCGCAGACGGCTTCGTTGATGAGTACTCGGGTACGCGGAACCGGCAGGAGTCCCCGCTTGCGTTCTCTGCGCGCCTCGGCGGCGCACTGCTGATCGTAGATGAGGACGGTGACACCCTTGGTGTCACGGAGCACCCGCTGAGCCTCGTCGAGACGGTCTCGGTCCCAGACCAGGGCGCCGTCGGCCGGTCGGCTTCGCGCGTACCGCGCGGGATCGTCGGTGCAAATGATGATCTTGGTGACCCCTTCGACGGTGAGCTTGTGCGTGAGATCGGTGACGCTCAAAGCCCCCTCGGCGTCCTGGGCTCCGGTCATGGCGACGGCGGAGTTGTAGAGGATCTTGTAGGTGATGTCCACGCCGGCGGCTACGCACGCTTGTACAGCGAGTTGTCCTGAGTGGAAGTAGGTTCCGTCACCGATGTTCTGGAAGATGTGGCCTACATCGGTGAACGGCGACTGGCCGATCCACTGGGCGCCTTCGCCACCCATCTGCGTCGTTCCGGTGACCTGAGAATCGGTACGCGATGACATCGTCACCAGGATGTGGCATCCGATGCCGCCGCCGACCAGAGACCCTTCGGGCGCCGCGGTCGAACGATTATGCGGGCATCCTGAACAGAAGGAAGCTGTTCGGCGAGTCGGGAGCAGCGTCAACTCACGAGAGAGGGGTGGCTGACGGACCTCGACCCGATCACGGAGAACCCGGTACAGGGGAGCCGACAGCCGCGCGGCGGTGAGCTGCCCGTCGGACGGCACCAGGGGAACGCCGTTGGTGTCGCTCTTTCCGATGACTGTCGGCGGCGCGGGCGTGCCGTAGAGAGCCCGGGTGACCTGGAGCTCGACGAAGTCGGTCTTGTCCTCGATCACCAGGACGGTATCCACGCCCCGAGCGAGGCGGCGCACCTTGTCCGCTCCCAGCGGGTAGGGCATGCCGACACGTAGTACCCGGATGCCCGCCTGAGCGAGATCGTCGACGCCGAGCCCGAGGGTGGCCGCGGCCTCGCGAACGCTGTCGTACGCAGTTCCGACAGCGATGATGCCGAGCCACGCCTGTTCTGGGTCGATCTCGATGCGATCGATGTCGTTGGCGGCATTGAATGCTTCCACCATCGCCCAGCGCGGCCCGTAGAGATCGGCCTCCGCGTACAAACTGTCCGGTGGCGCCCCGAGCACACGTTGCCGATAATTCCAAGGCGCCCCTTGCCATTCGATCTCCGGTATTGCGATATCGAAGGAGGCGAAGTCGCGATCGAGAGTCCATATTCCGTCGGCCACATCCGCGACGATCTTCATCGCCGAAAGACAGCCCGAAGCGCGGGAAAGTGCGATTCCGTACAGCCCGAAAGCGATGATCTCCTCGGCATCGCGTGGAAAGAAGACCGGCATACTGAACGCGGCGAGGGATCGCTCGCTGGCTGCGGGGACGGTCGACGATTTCGCTGCCGGATCGTCACCGACGACAACCAGTACGCCTCCGGTGGGGTGGGCGCCGTACATGGCCGCGTGGCGCAATACGTCGCCCGCCCGGTCGAGTCCGGGGGCTTTCCCGTACCACACGCCAACTACTCCGTCGTGGGTGCGCGCGCCCTGGGGGAGCTCGAGCTGGCTTCCCCATACCGCGGTCGCGGCCAGCTCTTCGTTCAGCCCGGGAACGAGGTGCACGTCGTGGTCGGAGGACAGCTCGGTGATGCCGGCGAGTAGTCGGTCCAAGCCGGCCAAAGGGCTTCCCGGGTACCCGGACACGAAGGTTGCCACGGAGCGGCCCGCGCGCTGATCCCGCTCGTGTTGTTCCACCAATTGGCGAGCGATGGCTTGGATGCCGGTCAGCATGACCGGCCCCGAATCGACCCGATATCGATCGGTCAGGTCTATCGGTGCCGAGGATGTATCAGGTGTATGGGTTCGAGTCATCTGACGACCTCTGGTTTCACGCAGCGGTGTGCCGCAGTTGTCTTTCACGAAAGAGGGATGATCCGGCCCAGCTATGGGCACACGGATGGGGCATCGAACATTGTTCCACTCGGGCTCCGGTAACGCTAACCATTCTGATCTCGTACCGTCAAGTCGAAATTAAGCTAGGTCTTCCGAGTATTTACCGGGTGCCTGGGTTCGAATTAATAGACGAATTATGGGTGCGAACTCAGGGGGCTGATAGGGGTTGTTTTTAGGGGTCATCGGCGTTTATGTTTCAGTCATTCCCCTGTGTAATGAGCACACTCACCATGGGTCGCGATCGTCCCCTCCGTCCAAGCTGCGTGGGGCGAGATCGGCAGGATGGCAGGCCGCAAGCCGCTGCTCGGTCAGCTGAGCGAGGGTGGCACGGTGAACATCGCGTCCGACAGCGGCGCGCGCATCGTCACGGCCGTACACTGCGGCTGCCGCTCCGTCGCCGGCATCTGTGTATCGGTCGAACATATTGACGCACAAGCGAACTCGGTGAGACAGCTGACGAGGGCGTGCTCGGCGATCCAGAGGCGAGCGGGTCGATGGGGCCACGGCCGAAGGCTGGATCCGCACGATCGCCGAGGCTTGATCCATCGCGAGAACCAACGGGCACCACCCGTTTGGGTCAGGGCGACTGAAAGCCCTGCTCATATGTGATCTATCTTACTGCCGGGCGTGTGGTGCGAATCATCTGGGGATTTGGCGATAGTCGACGTCTATCTGCTGTGTCAATGGGTTGCGGGCCACTTCTGCTTCGGTTAGCCTCGAGTGGGAAGTCGATCATTTGAGTCGCCGGGCGATCCGGCTCGGCACTTCGAGCGATTCTCCAACTGTTCTTTCGGGTGGTTTTTCTCTATCTGTCGTTTTTATGCATGGTTACGGCGAGAGATGTAGTGGGGGCGATAGTAGGTCGACAATTTCCGCATGCGTTGATTGTCGGATTGACGCAGAGTAGACTCGGTCCAATTTCTATTTCCAACTGGAAAGTCCAGCTCGCGTGGAGTTACTGGCCCGGTTCTGGATTGATTCAACGAGAGTTTTATCGGCGTATCTCCGGATTTCTTATCGGGAAAGCGGCAGCTATGCCTCTGTGAATGGTTTCGGTTCGAGTTCTATGGGTGGGGTATATGCTTTCGAATCATATCGCCGAACGCAGCGGGGAGCTACGTTCTCTGGCGACAGTACTGACCGAAGTGTCCAGCGGCCGGGGCGGTGAGCTGGTGGTTATCTCCGGCGCCGGTGGAATCGGAAAATCGACACTTCTCCAGGAATTCGGCAGGCAAGTACCGAGCGAGGTCGACTTGTTGTCGGCTACTTGTTCTCTCGATGAACAGGCGATGCAATTCGGTGTGATCGGTCAACTTCTGCAGAGTTCACCGTCGGAAACGCGATCGGGTCGCTGGGGGTCGGTCCTCGAGGTGATGTCCGAAATCGGTCATGATCCGGAATATGTCTCCAATGCCGCAGTGGTTCGATTGGGTGCTGCCTTCGCGGAAGTGATGCGGGAGCGAACGGTCGTTGTCTCGATCGATGACAGTCACTTCGGCGACCGTGCTTCTCTCATGATACTTTCGTATCTTCTCCGGCGCATGTCGGTGTTACGCGCACTGATCGTCGTGACAAACCCACTGGCCTCCTCGCTCCTGCAGTCTCCTTTTCAGTCCGACCTGATGCGCCATCCCAATGTTTCCCGTATCCGGCTGAGTCCTTTGACTCGGAAAGGGGTTGATCAAGCAATTGCCTGTTATGTCGGCGATCGCCGTTCGAAAGCTATCTCGGACGAGGCGTACTCGGTTACCGGTGGTAGTCCGCTATTGGTCCGGGAGCTTGTCGAGGAGTTCTGCCGGCATATCGAGTCCGAGGAAGAGGACCGCGCCGTTCGTGAGGGCGGCATCTCCAGATTCGTCGTCGGCGGTGTGCTGGGCGGGGCGGTACTGGCATGTCTCCACGGCGGTACGGATCATGTCCGGGTGACCTATGGGCTCGCTGTGCTCGGCGAGGACGCAACTCCTGAACGTGTGGCGCGGCTGACCGGTATCCCGACGCACATGGCGGACGAGACCATCCAGCAGTTGTCGGAATCGGGGTTGGTGTTAGGCGCTCGTTTGCGAAGTCCGCTACTGGCCAGGTCGGTCGTCGAGCAGATGTCGGCGAAGGAACGGCTTCACCTGCACCAGGGAGCGGCATGGCTGCTGTATGACGAGGGTCAGCCGTCCATCAAGATCGCCCGCCATCTCGTTGCCGCCGGTACAGCTGTTGAGCCGTGGGCTTTTCAGGTCCTGAGGGACGCCGCGATTCAGGCGGTACAAGTCGATGAAATGGAGTTCGCACTCGAAACCCTGCACCTGGCAGGAACCGCGTGCACCGCGGAGCGGGACCGGAATGCCATCCGCCTGACCCGGGTCGCCGTCGCGAGCTGGCAAGATCCTGCGGCCACGGTACGCTGGCTCGATCCCTTGGTCACCGCGTTGAGAGAGGGCCACCTGCAGGGTGCGGACGCGCTGCAGCTGATGCACAACCTCACCTGGCACGGACGACTCGACGACACCGCTGCGAGTTTGGTTCTGCTCGCCACGACCCTCGACCCTGGTGATTGGCGTGCAGCGGCGGCGATGCGCTCGTATCGCGCGTGGCTCGAATTCGTCAGCCCTGCACTGGTCGATTCGGAAGCGAGCAGAAGGCTGTTCGAATCCCAGCCCGGATCGTCGCTGGTCCTACTCGACAGACAGACCAGGGCCACGGAACTGCTGCTGACCGTGCTCAGGGGTGGCGCGCAGGAGCAAACCATCGCAATCGCCGAGGAGATAATCGAAGGCTGTTCCTTCGATGCCGAATTCGTGGAGACCTCTTGTAGTGCCCTCCTCGCGCTCGTGTATGCGGGCAGGCTGGATATCGCGCAGAGTCGCTGCGATTCTCTGCTCACAATGGTCGCGGCCCGCCGAGCCTCCAGCTGGGAGGCGTTCTTGATCTGCATCCGGGCGCTGATCGCCGAGCATCAAGGTGATCCGATCGCTGCCGAACATTATGCGCGCGAAGCCCTGGATCGCATATCAGGAAACGGCTGGGGTATCGGAATCGGCGAGGTTCTGGCGATCCTGGTTTCGGCGAATACGGCGCTGGGGAAGACCGACACGGCGG
The DNA here is from genome assembly GCF_053608825.1 of Nocardia sp. NPDC055002. NCBI lineage: Bacteria > Bacillati > Actinomycetota > Actinomycetes > Mycobacteriales > Nocardiaceae > Nocardia > Nocardia sp. NPDC055002. Next base: position 59,087 of record NZ_JBSGWE010000003.1, on the reverse strand, counting down.
CCAAGTGGCTGAGCCATCCAGTGCCGGACATGCTTTTCCAGACGTTCTTCGGTGTGAAATACCTGCATGCCAGGGGTGAATATCACCTCGCCGTCGGCCGCACGGATGCCGCACTGGCGGATTTCGTGGCCTGCGGTGATCTGATGGTCCGCTGGGGCATCGACATGCCCGCGTGTGTGCCCTGGCGGGCGTCGGCCGCTCGGGCCTGTCTCGCACTCGGTGATATTGCCGGGGCGCGCACCTACCTCGACGAGCAGAGCTGCCGACCGGGAGCGAACGTGCCCTGGGTTCGCGCGGTCTCCTTGCGTGTCGCCGCCACCACCCGGCCGCTGCGTGACCGGCCCGCGTTGCTGCAGGAGGCGCTGGTGCAGCTCTCCCGCGCGGAACACACGATCGAGACGATTCGGGTGCTGACCGACCTGAGCCAGGTCTTTCGCGAGCTCGGCTTGTCGGGGCGGGCCAGATCCACGGTGTGGAAGGCATGGAAGGTGGCCCAAGCGTCTGGTCTCGAAGCGCTCTGCAGTAAACAGTTGCCGTCCGACTTGACCGCCCACCTGCATGTTGTCGAGGAGGCGGAAGCAGACGAGATGGTCACCCTGACCGATTCGGAGATGGCGGTTGCGCGATTGGCTGCATTGGAGCATACGAATCGCGAAATCGGCAGAAAGATGAACATTACCGTAAGCACGGTCGAACAACATCTCACTCGCGTGTATCGAAAACTCGGTGTCAATGGTCGTAAGGAGATCGGCCTTGTTCTCCGAATGTATCCGGCCGACAGCGCATAATTTCCCGATCTCATCGGTTGTCTGCAGATCTGCTCCCCGCACCGTATGGCGTGGGGAGCAGATCTATTTCAATATCGAGAGTTTCCGCCGGGTGCCGTGACAGGGGCCTGTTAGGGGTTGGGCTTAGGGGTGTTTCGGGCCTATCTTTCGAATATTCACGGTTTGTTGGAGCTGTGTCTCGTCGAAATGCACAGTGCCAGGTAGTAATGAAAAGGGGCCTCCGTGGCGGACGAAGCGAAGCTTGTCGAATACCTCCGCCGGATGACGGCGGATCTACGGCAGGCCAATCGCCGTATCGAGGACATGGAAGCGAGCGAGCACGAGCCCATCGCGATCGTCGGCATGTCCTGCCGGTTCCCCGGTGGCGCCGACTCCCCTGCGCGACTGTGGGATCTGACGACCCGAGGCGAAGACGCGGTCACCGAGTTCCCCACCGACCGCGGCTGGGACGTGGCGACCCTGTTCGACCCGGACTCCGGCCGCCCGGGCACCTCGTCCACGAACCTGGGTGCGTTTCTGCACGACGCCGGTGACTTCGACCCCGCGCTGTTCGGGATCTCGCCCCGTGAGGCCCTGGCGATGGATCCGCAGCAGCGGTTGTTGCTGGAGCTGTCCTGGGAGGTTTTCGAACGAGCGGGCCTGGACCCGATGTCATTGCGCGGCAGCAAGACTGGAGTCTTCGCCGGTCTGATGTACCACGACTACGCGTCGAAGACGGCACTGCCTGCCGAACTCGAAGGTCATTTCGCGACCGCTGTCGCGGGCAGTGTGGCGTCGGGGCGGGTCTCGTACACGTTCGGGCTGGAAGGGCCCGCTGTGACGATCGATACGGCGTGTTCGTCCTCGCTCGTGGCCATGCATCTCGCCATGCGTTCGCTGCGGTCGGGCGAATGTTCGATGGCCCTCGCGGGCGGGGTCACGGTGATGGCGACACCGGCGGCATTCGTCACCATGTCCCGGCAAGGCGGCGGCTCCTCCGACGGCCGGTGCAAATCGTTTTCCGCGGCGGCCGATGGCACCGGCTGGGGTGAGGGAGCGGGTCTGCTGCTGTTGGAGCGGCTCTCCGATGCCGAGCGCAACGGCCACCAGGTGCTGGCGGTCATCCGGGGTTCGGCGGTGAATCAGGACGGCGCGTCCAATGGCTTGACGGCGCCGAACGGTCCGTCTCAGCAGCGGGTTGTTCGCCAGGCGCTGGAGGACGCGGGTGTGACAACCGCTGATGTAGATGTGGTCGAGGCACACGGTACCGGCACCGTGCTGGGTGACCCGATCGAGGCACAGGCGCTGCTGGCGACCTATGGTCAGGGCAGGCCCACCGGACAGCCGCTGCTGCTGGGGTCGATCAAGTCGAACATCGCGCACACACAGGCCGCGTCGGGTGTCGCCGGCGTGATCAAAATGGTCGAGGCGATGCGGCGCGGGATCGTGCCCGCCACCCTGCATGTGGACGAGCCGAGCCCGAAGGTTGATTGGTCATCCGGTGCGGTCGAGCTCGTCACGGAGGAATGCCCGTGGCCGAATGCGGGTCGGGTGCGCCGAGCCGCAGTGTCGTCATTCGGGGTGTCTGGTACGAACGCGCACGTCATCCTGGAACAGGCGCCGCCGGAATCCGATCGCTTCACCACCGCGGATCTGCCTGCGGAATCCCCGCATGTCTGGGTGCTGTCGTCCCGAACCGCGGCCGGATTGCGTGCGCAGGCCCACCGGCTGCGTGAATACATCACTGCGAACCCGGATCTCGCGCCGGCGGATGTCGGCGCGGCGTTGGTGACGGGCCGCGCGGCACTCGAACATCGCGGGGCAGTGCTGGGCTCCCACCGTGACGAGTTCGTGCGGGGGCTCGAGGCTCTGGCCGCGGGAGAGTCGGCGCCGGGTGTCGTAGTCGGCGAGGTGCTCGAGGGCCCGACGGTGTTCGTGTTCCCGGGGCAGGGCGCGCAGTGGGTGGGGATGGGCCGCGACCTGCTGGAAACCGATGCTGTCTTCGCCGCCAGGATGCGTGAGTGCGCGGTGGTGATGGACCCGGCGACCGACTGGTCGTTGCTCGATGTGGTGGCAGGACAGCACGACAGCTTGCTGGAGCGGGTCGATGTCGTCCAGCCGGTGTCGTTCGCGATCATGGTGTCGCTGGCGGCGGTGTGGGAGTCCCGTGGTGTCACACCACACATGGTGGTCGGCCACTCGCAGGGCGAGATCGCGGCGGCCTGCGTGGCGGGCGCACTGACTCTCGAAAATGCGGTCGACGTCGTGGTCCGGCGCAGCCGAGTGATCGCCCATCGGCTGGCGGGCCATGGCGGGATGGTGTCGCTGGCGTTGCCCGAGGGCGAGGTGGGTGCGCTGATCGCCCCGTTCGGGGACCAGGTTTCGATCGCCGCCGAGAACGGCCCCACGGCCACGGTGATTTCGGGAAACAGCACCGTTCTCGACGAGATCGTGGCCGAATGCCGTGATCGCGGGGTGCGTGTGCGGGTCATCGACGTGGATTACGCGTCGCATTCGGCACAGGTCGACTCGATCGCCCCGGAACTGCTGGACGCGCTGACCGACCTCACTCCACAGTCTGGCCGGATCCCGCTCTACTCGACCGTGCGAGGCCGGGTAGTCGATGGTGCCGACCTGGACGCGGCGTACTGGGTGGAGAACCTGCGTGAGCCGGTGCGGCTCCGGTCGGCGATCGAGACTCTCCTGGCCGCCGAGCACAGGACCTTCATCGAGGTGAGTACTCACCCGGTCCTGGTGCCCGCGATCGAGCAGATGATCGATGGCGCCGAGACGACCGCGGTGGCGCTGGGGACACTGCGGCGCGACGAGGACGGTTCCCGACGGCTGCTGGAGTCGTTGGCACAGGCTTGGGCCGGTGGATCGGCGGTGGATTGGCTGCCGAGCTTCGAGAAGCGGCCGGGGGCGCGAGTCGACCTGCCGACCTACGCGTTCGAACATCAGCGGTTCTGGCTCGAAATGGCAGCGGGCGCGGGTGATATCGCATCCGTCGGTCTCCGTTCGGCAGAGCATCCGATGCTGGGCGCCGCGGTGGTGCTGGCCGATTCGGGGGGACTGCTGTTCACCGGTCGGCTGTCGGTGGCGACGCATCCCTGGCTCGCGGACCATGCTGTGGCCGGCAGCATACTGGTGCCGGGAACCGGGCTGGTCGAACTGGCATGGCGCGCGGGCGATCAGCTCGGTTGCGGCGAGATCGAGGAGCTCACGCTCGAAGTACCGCTGATCATCCCGCGCGACGGCGGCGTCGCGGTGCAGTTGGAGGTCGCCGCGGCGGATGCTTCTGGACGGCGTGAGTTCTCGGTTCACTCGCAGCCACCGAACGGCGACGACGAGTCCTGGGTGCGGAACGCGACAGGGGTTCTAGGGGTCGGGGGAGTAGGTGTCGGGGCGGCCGAATTGACCGAATGGCCGCCTGCGGGCGCGGTCCAGGTCGACGTGACGGACCTGTACGAGCGCACTGCCGCGGCGGGTTTCGACTACGGTGCCGCATTTCAGGGACTGCGCGCGGCGTGGCTGCGGGACGGCGAGGTGTTCGCCGAGGTCGCCCTGCCCGAGCATGTCGCCGCGGATGCCGATCGGTTCGGCATGCACCCGGCGCTGCTGGACTCGGCGCTGCACGCGTCGTCGCTACTGCCCGCCTGGGCTTCCGCGAGCGAGGGCAGGCTCCCGTTCTCGTGGCGGGCGGTGACGCTGCACGCGACCGGTGCGACCACGCTGAAGGTCCGCCTGCGGGCAATCGGCGCAGACGCGATTTCGGTACTGGCGTGTGACGGCGCCGGTCGGCCGGTGGTGATCGCCGAGTCGCTCGCGGTCCGCGCGATCAGCGCCGCGGGTCTGTCGGGTCGGGGCACGTCGGCCTCGCTGTACCGGCTGGGCTGGCAGGCCGTCGCAACCGTGCCGGAGGCACTGCCGACCGTACCGGTCTTGCTCGGCGACAGTAGTGCCGAACAGGCAGGGCACCTGACGTTTCCGGACCTGCCCGCGCTCGCGGCGGCGATCGAGGACGGCCTCGAATTGCCCGCTGTGGTCATCGCGGCCGTGCCGGAAGACACCGGCGACGACCTGGTCGATGGTGTCCACCGGGCCGCGCACGACGTGCTGGAATTGTTGCGGGCCTGGCTGATCGACGACCGTTTCGCCGACGCAGTCCTGATCCTGGTGACCAACGGCGGGGTCGCGGTCGCCGCGGACGAGAGCCCCACTCGGTTGGCGCATGCCGCGGTCTGGGGTCTGGTGCGGTCCGCACAGTCCGAACATCCCGACCGGATCGCAGTGCTCGATGTCGACGGAGGCCCCGCTGCGGGCATCGTCTGGGCCGGGGCCGCCATCGCGCAATCGCAGGCGGCGGTACGCGGCGATACGATGTGGACCCCGCGGCTCGAGCACATTTCCGGCGAGAAAACGTCGGGCCGAACCGATTTCGGATCCGGCGCGGTGCTGGTCACCGGTGCGAGCGGTGCCCTCGGCGGACTCGTGGCCCGGCACCTGGTTGCCGAGCACGGGGTGGGTCACCTGGTGCTGGCCAGTCGCAGCGGCGCGACAGCGGACTTGTGCGCCGAACTGGTCGATCTCGGCGTGACGGCGACATCGGTGGCCTGCGATGTGGCCGACCGCGAGGCGGTGGCCGCCATGGTCGCCGCGATTGCCGCGGAGCGCCCGCTGACGGCAGTGGTCCATGCTGCCGGCGTCATCGACGACAGCACGCTGATGTCCCTCACGGCCGATCGGATCGACCGGGTATTCCGGCCCAAAGTGGATGCCGCGCTCGCGTTGCACGAGGCGACCCGGGATCAGCCGATCTCGGCTTTCGTCATGTTCTCCTCCGCCGCCGGAATTCTCGGCAGCCCCGGGCAGGCGAACTACGCAGCATCGAACGCCTTCCTCGACGCGTTCGCACAATGGCGGCGCGGAACAGGCCTGCCCGCGGCCACCCTGGCCTGGGGCATGTGGGCACAGGCGAGCGGAATGACCGATCAGCTGGCCGACGCCGATCGGGAGCGCGGCGAGCGCAGCGGAGTGGTGCCACTGTCGAATGCCGAGGGCCTGGCTCTGTTCGACGCCGCTCTCGCGGGCGAGGATGCCGTCGCGGTCCCGATCGGTCTCGACCTGTCGCGGTTGCGTGCCCGGGTCGCTGGGACCGGCTGGGTTCCGCCAGTCCTGCGCGGGCTGGTACGAACCGTGGTGCGGCGTAGCGTGGCCGCAGGCTCCGGTACCTCCGCCGATCGTCTGGCCGGGTTGCCCGAGCGCGAACGTGCCAGGGCGCTGCTGGACATCGTCAGTGCGCAGGTCGCCGTGATCCTGGGCTACACCTCGGCGCGTGTGCTCGAACCGCGCCGAACGTTCCTCGAGCTGGGCTTCGACTCGCTCACCGCGATCGAGCTGCGTAACCGGCTCAACGCAGCGACCGGGCTGCGGCTGCCCGCGACGCTCATCTTCGACTACCCCAACACCGAAACGCTGGTCGGGCATCTGAAGGCCGAGCTGGCCGGGACCGACGACAGCGCCACGCAGCGGTCCTCGGCCGTGGTGGCCGACCACGACGACCCCATCGTGATCGTGGCGGTCTCCTGCCGGTATCCGGGCGGCATCAGCGACGCCGAGGGACTGTGGCGAGTTGTCGCCGAAGGCGCCGATGTGATCTCCGACTTCCCGACCGACAGGGGCTGGGATCTCGAAGCGCTGTTCGACACCGACTCCGGCCGTTCCGATACCAGTTATGTCCAGGTGGGCGGATTCCTCTACGACGTGGCGGATTTCGATGCCGATGTCTTCGGCATCTCGCCACGTGAGGCACTGGCGATGGACCCGCAGCAGCGTTTGCTGCTCGAGACGTCATGGGAGTTGTTCGAACGGGCCGGAATCGACCCGTTGTCGTTGCGGGGCAGCCGGACCGGCGTCTTCGCGGGTGTGATGAACCACGACTACGCGCTCGGCCTCACCGATGTATCCGAGGACCTGGTCGGATACATCGGGATGGGCACCTCCGGTGGCGTGGCGACCGGGCGCATCGCCTACACCTTCGGCCTGGAAGGGCCTGCGGTGACGGTGGATACGGCATGTTCGTCCTCTCTGGTCGCACTACACCTGGCGGTGCAGGCGCTGCGCAGCGGAGACTGCACACTCGCGGTGGCGGGCGGTGTCGCGACCATGTCGACGCCGACATCGTTCATCGAGTTCAGCAGGCAGCGGGGCCTGGCACCGGACGGTCGGTGCAAGTCCTTCGCCGCCGCCGCGGACGGCGCCAGCTGGTCCGAAGGGGTGGGGCTCGTTCTGGTGGAACGGCTTTCGGACGCACGGCGCAACGGGCATCCGGTTCTGGCGGTGGTACGAGGTTCTGCGATCAATCAGGACGGCGCGTCGAACGGGCTCAGCGCGCCCAACGGTCCGGCGCAACAGCGGGTGATCCGCCATGCTCTGCAGACAGCTGGGCTCGACACCGCCGATGTCGACGTGGTGGAAGCGCACGGCACCGGCACGGTCCTCGGTGATCCGATCGAGGCGCAGGCTCTGATCGCGACCTACGGGCAGGGCAGGGATGCCGAGCGTCCGCTGATCCTGGGATCGATCAAGTCGAATATCGGGCACACGCAGGCAGCTGCGGGGGTGGCGGGCATCATCAAGATGATCGAGGCGATGCGCCACGGTGTGGTGCCCGAGACGCTGCACATCGATGCGCCCAGTCCACACGTCGACTGGGCGGCGGGAGCCGTCGAGCTGGCGACCGCGGCCGTGCCGTGGCCGGTCACCGATCGTCCGAGACGGGCGGGTGTGTCCTCCTTCGGCGTCACCGGCACCAACGCGCACGTCATCATCGAACAGCCGCCACATGCGGTCGAGCCGAGGCCGACCGTCGATCCGATCGACATGCCGCTGCCGTTCGTCCTGTCGGGCCGAACACCCGAGGCGCTGTCGGCGCAATCCGCCAGGCTCGCCGCCTGTCTCGACCACACCGACGATGTCGCGCTGACCGAGGTGGCCTGGACCCTGCTGCGCGGGCGCGCGGCACTGGACCAACGCGCGGTTGTTCTGGCGCGCGACACGGCGGAGCTGGTGCGCGGTCTTACCGCGATCGTGGACGGCGACCCCGGGGCGATCGCGGGATCGGCGCACAGTCAGGCCGTGCTCGGAATCCTGTTCAGCGGACAGGGGTCACAGCGTGCGGGCATGGGCCGGGACCTGTACCAGGCGTTCCCGGTGTTCGCCGCCCTGTTCGACGAGGCGTGCACGCACCTCGATCCGCTGCTCGAAACGTCGTTGCGCGACATCGTGTTCGACACCGAGCATCCGGAAACCTTGAACCGCACGGAATTCGCGCAACCAGCCTTGTTCGCGATCGGATACGCGCTGTTCGGGCTGGTCGAATCCTTCGGCCTCGCACCGGATGTCGTGATGGGTCATTCGGTCGGTGAGATCACCGCGGTATGTGTCGCGGGAGGACTCTCTGTCGCGGACGCGAGCCGCCTGGTGGTCGCGCGCGGCCGTTTGATGCAGGCGCTGCCCGCGGGCGGCGCGATGGCGGCGATTCAGGCGACCGAAGCCGAGGTGGTCCCGCTGCTGTCCGATTCGACAGCTGTCGCCGCCGTGAACGGTCCCGCCGCCCTGGTTGTCTCGGGCAGCGAGGCGCGGGTCGACGAGATCGTCGCGCACTTCGCCGCGCTCGGGCGCAAGACACGCGCTTTGCGGGTATCGCACGCGTTCCATTCCCCGCTGATGGATCCGATGCTGGACGAGTTCGCCGCGGTGTGTGCCGAGGTCGAGTTCTCCGCCGCGAAGGTGCCGGTGATCTCGAATGTGACCGGCGAAACGATCTCGCTCGACGAGTTCGGCGTTCCCGCGTACTGGGTGCGGCACGCGCGAGCGGCGGTCCGCTTCGCCGACGGCGTGGACTCGCTCGTCCGGGCGAGCGTGACCGGGCTGCTCGAACTCGGACCCGATAGCACGCTGACTGCGCTGGCGCAGGCGGTCGCCCCCTCCGACATCTGCGTGGTACCGGCCATGCGCGCCGGCCGCTCCGAGGCCGAGTCCTTCGTCGATGCGCTGGCGCGCTTGCAGACCCGGGGGTTCCCGACGGACTGGGCGGCCGTACTGCCGGGCGATCCGCGCCAACGCGCCGACCTGCCCACCTATGGGTTCCAGCGACGCCGATTCTGGCCGAAGCGGTCGCGGACCGCGGTGGGGATGACGAGCACCGGCCATCCCGTGCTCGGGGCGGTCGTCACCCTGGCAGATTCCGACGGCCTGCTCATGACCGGCAGCCTCGATCCGGCCGTGGTGTCCTGGATCGCCGAGCACCGTGTACTCGACGACTCGTTCGTGCCCGGTTCGCTGTTCGTCGAGCTGGCATTGCAGGCGGCGGATCAGGTCGGTTCCGATTACGTCGAGGAGCTGACCATCCAGGCACCGCTGGAGCTGCCAGGCTCCGGCCCGGTCGAGCTGCAGGTCGTGGTGGGTCCGCCGGACTCCGAAGGCCGTCGCTCGTACACGATCCATTCCCGGGCGGCAGCGGATTCGACATGGGCGCAGCATGTTTCCGGCACACTCGCCGAAGGTGTGATGGGGCCGGGTTTCGCCGAGGAGGATTGGCCGCCCAGCGGCGCCACCGCCGTCGACGTCACCGACTTCTACAACCGGGTCGCCGACCGTGGACTCGAATACGGTCCGTCGTTCCAGGGACTGCGGGCGGCATGGCGGCGCGGCGACGATCTGTTCGCCGAGGTCGCGTTGCCCGCGGAAGAAGTCTCCGATCTCGATCGCTATGCACTGCATCCGGCGCTGCTCGACGCGGCTCTGCACGCACTCGGGCTCACCCCTGGTGACGGCGCGCTCGAGTTGCCGTTCTCGTGGCGCGATGTGCGACTGCACGCCGCACACACAGATCTGCTGCGCGTCCGATTGTCTCCGATCGGCGACGGCATGGCTGTCGAGGCTGTCGATCGGTCCGGGCGTCGTGTCGTCTCCATCGGCGGACTCGTCACGCGACCGTTCGTGAGTGGCCCGCCCGCGATCGTTCGCGATGCGCTCTTCCGGGTGGAGTGGATCGCCACGAAGCTGCCGGTCCGAGCGGGCGAGGACAGCTTCTCGATGGCGGCCGTCGGCGATGTGCCGGAGCTCCAGGCCCGTCGTTACCTCGACCGCGCGGCGCTGGTCGCCGCGGTCGACGCCGGTGAATCGGCGCCCGATCTGGTAGTGCTGGCGTATCTACCGAATACGTCGGTTACCGATATCGCGTCGGCGGCGCGCGCGCAGACGGCACGAGCCCTCGACGACCTGCAATCACTACTGGCCGACGACCGATTCGCTACGACCAGGATCGCCTTCCTCACGCGTGGCGCGGCGGGCGACCACGACACGGTGGACCTGCGCAATGCCGCGGTGTGGGGTCTGGTCCGTGCGGCCCGGGCCGAGTACCCCGGCCGGCTGCTGCTCGTCGATGTCGACGAGCAGACCGAGTCCGCACTGCCCGCCGCGCTGGCACAGCAGGATGAACCGGAACTGTCCCTGCTGGGCGGCGCGATCCGGGTCCCGCGATTGAAACGTGCTGAGGTTGCGGCCGTCTCACCGGCCGAATGGAACCCGAACGGCAGCGTGCTCCTGACCGGTGCCACCGGTGCCCTCGGTACCGAGATCGCCCGGCACCTGGTGGCCGAACACGGAGTGCGCCACTTGATTCTGGTGAGCCGTGGCGGCGTGTCCGAGGACAGGGTCGCCCAGCTGACCGAACTCGGAGCCGAAGTGGTCGCGGCATCCTGTGACGTCACCGACCGGGACGCGCTCGCCGCGCTGATCGCCGGTATTCCGGCCGACCGTCCGCTGGCCGCGGTCGTTCACGCCGCCGGCGTGCTCGACGACGGCGTGGTGGCCGGCCTTACCCCGAGTCAACTCGACGCGGTGATGCTCCCGAAAGTCGATGCCGCGCTTCATCTACACGAGCTCACCGCCGCCCTCGATCTGGATGCATTCGTGCTGTTCTCTTCGGCCGCAGGCACTTTCGGTGGAGCCGGGCAGGCGAACTACGCTGCCGCCAACGCGTTCCTGAACGCGCTCGCCGCCTGGCGACGAGCTCAGGGCTTGCCCGCGTCCGCGCTGGGATGGGGTCCCTGGGAGGGTGACGCCGGAATGGCGGCGACGCTCGACGAAACCCATACCCGGCGCTCGAGGCAGGCCGGTGTCCAGCCGATCTCGGCGACCCTCGGCACGACGCTGTTCGACCTGGCGATGCGAGCCGACGATCCGGCCCCGCTACCGGTGAGGCTCGATTTCACGGTGCTGCGGTCGGATCCGACACCGCTGCTGCGGTCCCTGACCGGCGTCGCATCGCGCCGCGTGTCCCAGTACTCGTCACTGGTGATCGCGGGCGCGCCCCCGGAGGAGCAGCGGCGCCGGGTCGCCGACCTGGTACGGACCCAGGTCGCGGCCGTGCTCGGACACGACGGCGCCGGCGCGATCGATCCGAGTCGCCCCTTCGCCGATCTCGGCTTCGATTCGCTCACCGCGGTCGAACTCCGCAACCGGCTCGGCTCGGTGACCGATCTGCGTCTACCGCCCACGCTGGTCTTCGACCATCCCACCCCGAGTGCGCTCGCCGACTTCGTTCTCGACACGCTGCTCGACCGGACCACTGCCGTCGCACCGTCGCGCGCCATCGCCACACCGGTGGACGAGCCGATCGCCATTGTGGCGATGAGCTGCCGCTATCCGGGTGGCGTGCGGTCACCGGAGGACTTGTGGGAGCTGCTTGTCGCCGAGGGTGACGCCATCTCCGAATTCCCGGCCGACCGCGGCTGGGACATCGAAGCGCTGTACGACCCGACCGGCCTACGACCCAACTCCAGCTATACGCGCGAGGGTGGGTTCCTCGACGACGTGGCCGATTTCGATCCGGCACTCTTCGGTATCTCCCCGCGCGAGGCGATCGCGATGGATCCCCAGCAGCGGTTGCTGCTCGAAACCACCTGGGAGGCTTTCGAGCGGGGCGGAATCGACCCGTCGTCCTTGCGTGGCAGTAACACCGGGGTCTTCGCGGGCGTGATGTACGGGGACTACGCCGGCGTGTTCCAGGAGGGATCCGACGAGCTGTCCGGGCACGCGGGCGCAGGCACCGCCGCCAGTGTCGTGTCGGGGCGGGTGGCCTACACCTTCGGGCTGGAAGGCCCGGCGGTGACCGTCGATACCGCGTGCTCGTCGTCGCTGGTCGCTTTGCATCTGGCGGCGCAGGCGCTGCGCAACGGTGAATGCTCGCTCGCTCTCGCCGGTGGTGTCGCCGTGATGTCGACCCCGGCGTCGTTCATCGGATTCAGCAGGCAGCGGGGGCTGGCTCCCGACGGCCGGTGCAAGTCGTTCGCGGGTGGCGCGGACGGCACGAGCTGGTCCGAAGGCGCCGGACTGCTTCTGCTGGAACGGCTTTCGGACGCACAGCGCAACGGGCATCCGGTGCTCGCCGTGGTGCGGGGCACCGCCGTGAACTCCGACGGCGCCTCCAACGGGCTGACCGCGCCGAACGGACCCGCACAGCAGCGCGTCATCCAGCAGGCGCTGGCCAATGCGGGATTGTCGGCCGCAGATGTGGACGCGGTGGAGGCACATGGGACCGGAACCACGCTGGGCGATCCCATCGAGGCACAGGCGTTGCTCGCCACCTATGGTCGGGAACGCACTCGTCCGCTGGCCCTGGGGTCGATCAAGTCGAACATCGGACACACGCAGGCTGCCGCGGGTGTTGCCGGAATCATCAAGATGGTCCAGGCGATGCGCAACGGAATTCATCCCGCGACACTGCATGTGGATGAGCCGACACCGCATGTCGACTGGTCGGTGGGCGCCGTGGAACTGGTGACCGAGGCGCGGGCCTGGCCCGAGCAAGGCCGGCCGCGCCGAGCCGGAGTGTCGTCGTTCGGATTCAGTGGGACCAACGCGCATGTGGTGCTGGAACAGGGACCACGGACCGAGCCCGGGACATCCGCCGACTTGCCGATGACGCCACTGCTGCTCGCGGGCAAGACCGCTGCGGCACTGCGGGCGCAGTCGCTGCAGATCTTGTCCGTGATCGAGAACGATCAGGACGTGGCCATGACCGACCTGGCCTGGTCACTGGCGACCGGCCGCGCGGCACTGGAACACCGGGCCGTGGTGACGGGACGGGACCGGGACGATCTGATCGCAGGTTTGCGGCGAGTGGTGACCGGGGAGACCACGGCCATCGTGCCGGAAGGTCGTGTGGCGGTGTTGTTCTCGGGTCAGGGTTCGCAGCGGGTGGGGATGGGGCGTGAGTTGTATGCGGCGTTCCCGGTGTTCGCGTCGGTGTTCGACGAGGTCTGTGCGGTGGTGGATCCGTTGGTGGGTCGGTCGCTGAAGGAGTTGGTTTTCGAGGGTGAGGAGGGGGTGTTGGAGCGGACGGAGTTCGCGCAGCCGGCGTTGTTCGCGGTCGAGTTGGCGTTGTTCGGTTTGGTCGAATCGTTCGGTGTTGTGCCGGATTTTGTGATGGGTCATTCGGTAGGGGAGATCGCTGCGGCGTGTGTGGCGGGTGTGTTTTCGGTTCCCGACGCGGCGCGGTTGGTGGTGGCGCGTGGTCGGTTGATGCAGGGTTTGGTGTCGGGTGGGTCGATGGTGGCGGTGCAGGCTTCGGAGTCCGAGGTTTCGGCGGTGTTGTCGGAGGGTGTCGGTATCGCGGCGGTCAATGGTCCGGAGTCGGTGGTGGTTTCGGGTGTGGTGGGTGCGGTGGATTCGGTGGTGGAGCATTTTCGGGGTGTGGGTCGTAGGACGTCGCGGTTGCGGGTGTCGCATGCGTTTCATTCGTTGTTGATGGAGCCGATGCTCGAGGAGTTCGCGCAGGTGTGTGCGGGGGTCGAGTTCGGTGTTCCCCGTGTCGGTTTGGTGTCGAACGTGACGGGTGGTCTGGTGTCGGGGGAGGTGTGTGCGCCGGGGTATTGGGTGGGGCATGTGCGGGAGGCTGTGCGTTTCGGTGATGGTGTCGCGACCCTCGTGGCGGAGGGCGTGACGGGATTTCTGGAGTTGGGACCGGGGGGTGTGCTCACTGCCTTGGTGCCGGAGAATGCCGGCGAAGCACTCGCGGTGTCCGCACTGCGATCGGACCGGCCGGAGCTCGACACGATGCTCTCTGCGCTCGGCCGACTGCACACCCATGGCTTGCACGTGGCGTGGACCGCGCTTTTCCCGGCCGGGCACCGACGGCGGGTAGACCTGCCGACCTATCCGTTCCAGCACCGTCGTTACTGGCCGTCACAAGCGCCGCTACCCGCGGCCGGATCGCCCTCGAATGGCCATCCGCTCCTGGGCGCGACAGTCACTCTCGCCGAACCCGACACGCTGATCATGTCCGGCCGGTGGACCAGGCGGACGCACGCCTGGCTGGCCGACCACGAAATCTCGGGCACAGTGGTCGTGCCGGGTGCCGTGCAGGTCGAGCTGGCGCTCGCCGCGGGTGCTCGGGTCGGGTGCCCGCGGGTTGCCGAATTGACGATGGCGGCCCCGATGCTGCTTCCGGAGACAGGCGGTCTCGAGGTGCAGCTGGTGGTCGATCCGCCGACCGGCACCGGGGACCGCGGTCTGAGTCTCTACTCCCGTCGTGATGATGATTCACCCTGGACCCGGCATGCCACCGGTCTGCTGAGCGGTGACACCCGGTCCGGGGCCGACGCGGGCGAGATGTGGCCGCCCGCCGGCGCCGCCGCCCTGGCGGTGGATGAGCTGTACGCCGGATTCGCCGCGGCCGGTCTGCACTACGGCCCGTCGTTCCGTGGTGTCCGGGCAGCCTGGACTCAGGGTGGCGAGGTCTTCGCCGAGGTGGAGATCCCGGACGAGTTGGTCGATGCGGCAGGACGTTTCGCTCTGCACCCGGCACTGCTCGACGCGGCGCTGCACGGAGCCGGCGCGGCCGACCTCGGATCACTGGCCGAGGGCACCTGGCTTCCCTTCGCGTGGAACGGGGTGTCGTTGTTCGCTGTCGGCGCCGAGCGGCTGCGGGTGCGGATCACTCCGACCGGCACCGGCACACTGACCATCGCTGCTACGGATCCGGACGGACAGCCTGTGTTCCGGGTGGACACGCTCATGCTTCGCCCGGTCGACCGTCGGCAGCTGAGCACGACCGGCGATTCGTTGTTCGGTGTCGAATGGGCCCGTACGGCTGTGCCGATGGCAGCCGGGCTGCCGCGCCACTCCGGGTTGTCGGTGTTGTTCGATGACATCGATACGGGAGGCCGGATCCCGGCCCGGTTCGCCGTCGACTTCGCCTGCGCGCCCGCCGATGCCGACCTTTCGAGGTCGATCGTCGCGGCCACGCATCGTGCGCTGACAGCGATACAGCAGTGGCTCGCCGACGAGCGGCTCAGCGATTCCGAACTGGTCATCGTGACCAGCGGCGCAGCACTTGTCGGCGATGATCACAGCATCGATCCGGCCGCTGCCGCGGTGTGGGGGTTGGTGCGCTCGGCGCAGGCAGAGAATCCGGGCCGATTCCGGCTGGTCGACACCCGCGACGACCTCGTCGTAGTGCCGGAGGCGGACGAACCGCAGTGCGCGGTGCGCGCCGACGGCATCTACGTCCCACGACTCGTCCGGGTCCCCGCCTCCGAAGCGAGCCCGCTCGAACTGGACCCCGCCGGAACCGTGTTGATCACGGGTGGCACCGGCATCCTGGGTGCGGCGCTCGCGCGGCATCTGGTGCGCGCCTACGGCGTCGGCAATCTCGTGCTGACCAGCAGGCGCGGCCCGGATGCTGCGGGCGCGGCCGAGCTGGTGGCCGAGCTGGCCTCGCTCGGCGCCCTCGTTCGAGTTGTGGCGTGCGACGTGGCGGACCGCGACGAGCTCGCGGAGGTCCTGGCTTCGATTCCGACCGCGCACCCGCTGACCGCGGTCGTACACACCGCCGGTGTGCTCGATGACGGTGTGGTCACCGCGCTGACTCCGGACCGGCTCGACGCAGTGCTCGCACCGAAGATCACGGCCGCGGTCAATCTGCACGAGCTGACCGTCGATCATGATCTCGCCGCGTTCGTGCTGTTCTCGTCCGCGGCGGGCATCGTGGGTAACCCCGGCCAGGCCAACTACGCGGCCGCCAATGCGGCTCTCGACGCACTCGCGCACTATCGCGAACGCCGCGGCTCCTCGGCGAAATCACTGGCCTGGGGCCCGTGGGACGGCGGGATGGCGCTGGGACTCGACGCGTCGGCGAAGACCCGCCATGCCCGTTCCGGGGTCTTCGCGCTGACCGAGTCCGAGGGCCTCGCACTGTTCGACATCGCCCTCGCCCTCGACGACGCGGTGCTCATGCCCGCTCGGCTCGACCTCGCGGCGATGCGTGCCCAGCCGCAGGTTCCGGCTTTGCTGCGCAAGCTGGTGCCCGTGAGTAACCGGCGGGTCGCCACCGCCGGCGAAGGCGGCCGGGCGCTCGTAGGCCGGCTGTCCGGCCTACGGCCCGCCGAGCAGTCGGATGCGCTGTTCGAGCTGATCCGGGAGCACGCCGCGGCGGTGCTCGGGCACGATGGCATGCACTCGATCGAACGCGATGCGTCGTTCGCCGATCTGGGTTTCGACTCGCTGATCTCGGTGGAGTTCCGTAATCGGATGGGCGCCGCGACCGGTCTGCGCCTTCCCGCGACTCTGGTGTTCGACTACCCGGCGGTCGCCTCGCTGGCCCGGTATCTCCAGGGTGAGCTGTTCGAACGCCCGGCAGAGGGTGCGGTGCGCGCCGAATCACCCGCCGATCCCGCCGCCGAGCTCGGCGAACCGATCGCCATTGTCGGAATGGCCTGCCGCTATCCCGGTGGAGTGAGTTCACCCGAGGAGCTGTGGCAGCTGGTCCTGGACGGCACCGACGCGGTCGCACCGTTCCCCGACGATCGTGGTTGGCGGATCGCGTCGGGCCCGGACACGGTTCGCCACGGCGGATTCCTGTACGACGTAGCCGATTTCGATGCCGGCTTCTTCGGCATATCGCCGCGGGAGGCGCTGGCGATGGACCCGCAGCAGCGACTGCTGCTGGAGACCACCTGGGAGACGTTCGAGCGCGCCGGAATCGATCCAGCCACGCTGCAGGGCAGTCGCACCGGGGTTTTCACCGGCGTGATGTACCACGACTACACCGGTTTGGTGCAGGACGACGACGACCTCGTCGGCTACCTCGGTACCGGCGGCTCGGCGAGCGTGGCATCGGGCCGGATCGCGTACACGTTCGGTCTGGAGGGGCCTGCGGTCACGATCGACACGGCGTGTTCGTCCTCGCTCGTTGCGATGCATCTCGCCGCACAGGCATTGCGTTCCGGAGAGTGCACGCTGGCGCTGGCCGGTGGTGTGACGGTCATGGCCACTCCGGGTGCGTTCACGGAATTCTCGCGCCAGAGTGGTCTCGCGGCCGACGGTCGATGCCGGGCGTTCGCGGCGAGTGCTGATGGAACCGGATGGTCCGAAGGCGTCGGGGTGCTGCTCCTGGAGCGGCTGTCCGACGCCCGCCGCAACGGGCATCCGGTGCTGGCCGTGGTCCGTGGTTCGGCGACCAATCAGGACGGAGCCTCGAACGGGCTCACCGCGCCGAACGGTCCGGCGCAGCAACGCGTCATCCGTCAGGCCCTCGCCAACGCCGGACTGTCCACTGCCGACGTGGATCTGGTCGAGGCGCACGGAACCGGCACCACGCTGGGCGATCCCATCGAGGCGCAAGCCCTGCTGGCCACCTACGGCAGCGCGCGGCCGCACGACCGGCCGCTCCAGCTGGGTTCCCTGAAGTCGAATATCGGTCACACCCAGGCGGCTGCCGGTGTGGCAGGGGTGATCAAGATGGTGCAGGCGATGCGACACGGCATCATGCCGCGCACGCTGCACATCGACGAACCGACACCGCATGTCGATTGGTCGGCGGGCACGGTGGAGTTGCTCACCGAAGCCCGGACGTGGCCGGAATCGGCTCGCCCGCGCCGTGCCGCGGTGTCGTCCTTCGGCTTCAGCGGAACCAACGCGCATGTGATTCTGGAGCAGGTGGTCGCGACCCCGGTCGCCGAGCCCGCCGAACCCGAGGGGTTGCCGTCGGCCGTCGCCGTGCCGGTCTCCGGGCGATCGCCTGAATCACTACGCGCACAGGCTGATCGACTCGCGGCACTGCTCCGACACGATGCCTCGGTCGGTGCGGTCGAGCTGGCGCACGCTGCGGCCACCACCCGGTCTGTGTTCGACCACCGGGCCGTCGTCGTCGGCGATACGCGCTCCGAGATCGTCGCGGGCCTGTCGGATCTGGCGGCCGGTGAATCCGCGCCGGGGCTCGTCCTCGGCGGGGGGCGCGTTCGTGACGGCAAGACCGTGTTCGTCTTCCCCGGCCAGGGGTCGCAGTGGGCCGGCATGGGGCAGGAACTGCTCGAGCACTCACCGGTCTTCGCTGCGCGCATGGCCGAATGCGCTGCGGCGATGGACCCGATCTCCGGTTGGTCGCTGCTCGATGTGGTGCGCGGCGTCGACGGCGCGCCGCCGCTGGAGCGCACCGACATTCTGCAGCCGGTGTGGTTCGCGATGCTCGTCTGTCTCGCGCAGGTGTGGCGAGAACACGGAGTCGAGCCCGATGCCGTCGTCGGGCACTCGCAGGGCGAGCTCGCCGCGGCGTGTTTCGCGGGGGCGCTGAGCCTGCCCGACGCCGCCCGAATCGCCGTGCTGCGCAGCAAGCTGATCGCGGACCGGCTGTCCGGGCACAGCGGCATGGTGTCGGTCGCGCTGTCGGTCGACCAGACGCGGCGCCTGCTCGAATCCATCGGGTCCGTGCTGGATATCGGTGGGGTGAACGGCCCCGAGACGACGTCGGTCTCCGGTGGCACCGCCGCGCTCGACGAGCTGGTCGAAGCATGTGCGGAGCGGGGGATCCGTACTCGCTGGATCGGGATCGACTACGCCTCGCACTCGCGCCACGTGGAGCCGCTCGAGGCCGACCTTGCGGGACTGCTCGCGGGGATTTCGGCCCGGCCCAGCACGATCACGGTGTTCTCCACGGTGACAGGTGAGGTGATCGACGGCGCGGAGTTCGGCGCCGACTACTGGTATCGCAATCTCCGGCAGACCGTGCTGTTCGAGCCGGTGCTGCGCGCGCTCGTCGATTCCGGGTTCCGGTTCTTCGTGGAGGTCAGCCCGCATCCACTGTTGATCGCGGGAATCGAGCAGCTCGACGCGGATCTGATCACGGTCGGAACGCTTCGCCGTGATGACGGTGGCATGCGCAGACTGCTGACCTCACTCGCGCAGCTGCAGGTCGGCGGCAGGCCGGTCGATTGGCGGCCGGCATTACCGGAGACGGCCCGGCCGGTGTCGCTGCCCACGTACGCGTTCCAGCGCAGCAGGTATTGGCCGAAGGGCGGGCCGCGGCTCACCGATGCCGCGGGGTACGGCGTCAGCGCAACGGCCCACCCGGTGCTGTCCGCCGCGGTGGCCCTGCCGGATTCCGGTGCGGTGCTGTTCACCGGTCGCCTCTCACTCGAGGGTCAGCCATGGCTCGGGGATCACCGGGTGGGCGGCCTGGTGGTGGTGCCCGGCGCCGTGTTCGTCGAATTCGTGGTGCGTGCCGCGGATGAGGTCGGTTGTGCCCTGCTCGAGGAACTGATGCTCGAAGCTCCCCTGGTACTGACCGATGCGGTGCAGCTCCGGGTGTCCGTCGGCGAGCCGGCGGAATCCGGTCGGCGGGTGATCACCGTGCACTCCCGGCCGGAGGATGCTCTCGCCGACGAATCATGGACTCGGCACGTCACCGCTTCGGCGCGATCAGGTGGTGGCGAACCCGGCTCGGTGCTCACGGAGTGGCCGCCTGCCGAAGCGACGGTGCTGGATGTGGCGGAGCTGTACCGAAATCTGACGGCAGCGGGCCTGGAATACGGTCCCGCGTTCCGTGGGCTGCGGGCGGCGTGGCGGCGTGGCGGCGATGTTTTCGCCGAGGTGGTGCTGCCCGATGATCTCGCGGCGGACGCTTTCACCCTGCATCCGGCGTTGCTGGATGCCGCGCTGCACGGCGCGGCGCTGGGAGTGGACGCAGTGCAGACGGCGGGCGTTCACGTTCCGTTCTCGTGGAGCGGAGTATCGCTGCACGCGGCCCGCGCGCGGGTGATGCGAGTGGGGATCACCCAGGTCGGCAACGGATTCTCGGTGCACATGGCCGACCCATCGGGAGCTCCGGTGGCGACAGTGGACCGAGTGACCCTGCGTCCTATCGCCACCGAGCAGCTCGCACCCCGGGGCCGCGCGGTCGATTCGATGTACCGGCTCGACTGGACCGAGATGACCGTGTCCCCCGCTGCGGGGCGGAGCCGTTCCTGGCTGGTGCTCGGTGACGACAGCCATGCGGCGAACGACGCGCTACGCCGCGACGGTGACGCAGTGCGCTGTGTCGCAGCTCTTTCCGATATGGACGTGGTGCCGGATACGGTACTGGTCACGGTCGCTGACACGGCCGATCCGGTGGTGGGTACACACGAGTCCGTCGGGCGGATCTGCGAGCTCGTTCGTGCGTGGGTAACCGATCCTCGCTACGCGCGGTCTCGCCTGGTGGTGCTCACCGAGTCCGGCAGCCTGTCCGGAGCGGCGGTGCTCGGCTTCCTGCGGTCTGTGCAGGCCGAACATCCGGGCCGGTTCACGCTGGTGGACTGGGATCGGCTCACCGGCGCGACGCTGTCCGCGGCGATCCGCACGGGCCAGCCGCAGACGAGGGTCCGCGGTGATCTGCTGCACACGCCTCGGTTGCTGCCCGCGACATCGGGTGAGAGATCCGAATTCTCGTGGGACCCGACAGGTACGGTGCTCGTCACGGGTGCCACCGGTGCGCTGGGGGCGGAGGTCGCCCGGCATCTGGTCACCGTTCACGGTGTCCGGGACCTGCTGTTGACGAGCAGGCGGGGCGCCGACGCCACGGGGGCCGCTGAACTGTCCGACGAATTGACCGGGCTCGGCGCATCGGTCCGATTCGCGGCATGTGACCTGTCGGATCGGTCGGCTGTCCGCGACCTGCTCGACGGCGTGCGGCTCACCGGCCTCGTGCACGCGGCGGGCGTGCTGGATGACGGTGTGGTCACCGCGATGACACCGGAACGGATCTCGAAGGTATTGCGCCCCAAGGTCGATGCCGCATGGAACCTGCACGAGCTGACCGCGGGTATGCCGCTGACCGCCTTCGTGCTGTTCTCCTCTGCCGCAGGTGTTTTCGGCACACCGGGACAGGCGAACTACGCTGCCGCCAACGCGTTCCTCGATGAGCTCGCGTACCGGCGAGTGGCCGAAGGACTGCCCGCGGTGTCGTTGGCTTGGGGCCGTTGGGGTGCCGGAATGTGGGCCGGCGGTGCGGGCGACTCGGCGAACTCGTTGTCGGTGGCCGAGGGGCTGCGTCTTTTCGACGACGCGGCATCGATCGATGCGGCCCTGCTGGTGCCGATGCGTCTGCCCGTCATCGAGGGCCCGGTCCCGGCACTGCTGCGTGCGGTCGTGCGGGGTTCGGGCAGACGGGTGGCGGCCGGCGACGGCGAGCACTCGGATTCGCTGGTGCGCAGGTTGGCCCGGATGACCCCGGAACGCAGGCTCGAGGAGCTCGGCAGAGCAGTACGAGCCGAAGTGGCTGCGGTACTGGGACATTCGACGCCGGACGCGGTGGAGGCCGGACAGTCGTTCCGCGACTTGGGATTCGATTCCCTCGCCGCGGTGGATCTACGCAACCGGATCGCGATCCGCACCGGGCTCACTCTGCCCCCGACCCTGGTCTTCGACCATCCGAACACCACAGCGCTGGCTGCCCATCTCGACCGCGAACTGGGGCTCGGCGCCGATGTGGGCACCGAACTCAGCGCGCATCTGGATCTGATCGAAGAGCTGCTGCGGGAACAACAGTCGGCCGGATCGGATCATTCGAAGATCCGCGTGCGCCTGCGTGCGCTCGCGAATGCGGGCGGTAGCGACGCGGCCGCGTCGCCCGAAGCCGCCGATCTCACCGCTGCTAGCGATGACGAGCTGTTCGACCTGCTCGACAACAACCTGGGGACAGTCTGATGGGGGATGGTATGGACGGCGACGACAAGCTGCGCACCTACCTTCGGCGCGCCACCACCGAAATGCTGCAGGCCAAGCAGCAGCTCGCCGAGTTCGAGGCGGCGACACGGGAGCCCATCGCGATCGTCGCGATGAGTTGCCGGTATCCGGGGGCCGTCGAATCTCCCAGCGATCTCTGGGATCTGGTTGACGAAGGCCGTGACGCTGTCACAGGATTTCCAGCGGATCGTGGCTGGTCGGCTTTCCCCGGCTCGCGTGATGGTGCGGGCGGTTTCATCGACGGTGCGGGCGACTTCGATCCGGAACTGTTCGGTATCTCGCCGCGCGAGGCCTTGGCGATGGATCCCCAGCAGCGACTACTGCTCGAGCTGTCGTGGGAAGTGTTCGAGCGGGCGGGAATCGATCCACTGTCGTTGCGTGGCAGCCGGACCGGTGTCTTCGCCGGGGTGATGTACCACGACTACGCGGCCGGTGCGGCCACCGTTCCGGAAGAGGCCGCCGCCTTTCTGGCAACCGGTACCTCCGGCAGTGTGGCGTCGGGCCGAGTGGCCTATACCTTCGGGCTGGAGGGCCCTGCGGTCACCATCGACACCGCCTGCTCGTCCTCGCTGGTGAGCCTGCATCTCGCGGCGAATGCGCTGCGCAATCGGGAATGCGGGCTTGCCCTGGCAGCCGGGGTGACTGTGCTCGCCACCCCGAGCGTGTTCACCGAGTTCTCGCGGCAGGACGGCATCTCCCGCGACGCGCGGTGCAGGCCGTTCGCCGCGGGCGCGAACGGCACGGTGTTCGGTGAGGGAGCCGGAATGCTGTTGCTGGAACGGCTCTCGGACGCGCTGCGCAATGAGCACCCGGTATTGGCAGTGGTGCGTGGCAGCGCGGTCAATCAGGACGGTGCGTCGAATGGATTGACCGCCCCCAACGGGCCTTCCCAACAGCGGGTCATCTGGCAGGCCCTCGACAGTGCGGGGCTGTCCGCCGCCGACGTCGACGCGGTGGAGGCACACGGTACCGGCACCACCCTGGGCGATCCGATCGAGGCCCAGGCGTTGTTGGCGACCTACGGCCAGGACCGGGCGCATCCGCTCCAGCTGGGTTCGATCAAGTCCAATATCGGTCACACCCAGGCGGCCGCGGGTGTCGCCGGCGTGATCAAGATGGTCGAGGCGATCCGGCGCGGGGTGCTGCCGAGGACGTTGCACGTGGATTCGCCTACCCCGCAGGTGGATTGGTCCAGCGGTGGGGTGGAGCTGCTCACGGAGTCGCGTGCGTGGCCCGAGCTGGGTAGACCACGGCGGGCCGGGGTGTCGTCTTTCGGCGTTTCGGGCACGAACGCACACGTGATTCTGGAACAGGCCCAAACTCCCGCACCGCCTGCTGTCGATCGCCCCGATGCCGTGGTGGTACCGGTTCTGGTGTCCGCGCGGTCGAGGACCGTGCTGGCGGCGCAGGCCGCACGGTTGTCGGCGTTCCTCGACGGGTCGCAAAGCCGGACGGCGGATGTGGCGCATTCGCTGGCTGTGACACGCGCGAATCTGCCACATCGTGCGGTGGTGATCGGACGAGAGGTTGCCGAGCTGCGTTCGGGTCTGGCGTCGGTCACCGACCACGCCGGTGCGCCGAATGTCGTCACGGGTGTGTCTCGTCCAGGCCGGGTGGTATTCGTTTTCCCTGGGCAGGGCGCCCAGTGGGTCGGTATGGGGCGGGAACTACTCGGCTTCTCGGAGGTTTTCGCGGCGCGGATGGCCGAGTGCGCCGCGGTCATGGATGCGATGACCGGATGGTCCCTGCTCGAGGTGATCACGGCCGGCGACGAGGCATCGCTCGACCTCGTGGATGTCGTTCAGCCCGTGTCGTTCGCGGTGATGGTGTCGCTCGCGGCGGTGTGGGAGTCCTTCGGTGTGGTCCCCGAAGCGGTGGTGGGACACTCGCAGGGCGAGATCGCCGCGGCATACGTGTCCGGAGCCCTGTCGCTCGACGATGCCGTGCGAGTGGTCGTCGGCCGCAGCAGGCTGATCGCGGAGCGTCTGGCAGGCCGGGGCGGGATGGTGTCGGTGGCTCTGCCCGCCGGGCGGGTGTCGGAACTGATCGACCGGTTCGACGGACGAGTGTCGGTGGCGGCGATCAATGGTCCAGAGCTGACCGTGGTTTCGGGAGAGAACACCGCTTTGGACGCACTGCTCGCCGAGTGCGCCGGCGCCGAGATACGCGCACGCAGGATCGAGGTGGACTATGCCTCGCACTCGGTGCAGGTGGACGCCATCTCCGCGGACCTGGCGCAGGTACTGGCAGAGATCACGCCGCGGGCTGGACGGATCCCGGTCTTCTCGACGGTCCGTGGCGAGTTGCTGGATGGAGCGGAGTTCGACGCGGCCTACTGGTTTGAGAATCTGCGGCGGCCGGTGGAATTCGCGGCGGCGATCGAGTCGCTGCTGCACGAGGGATACCGGTTCTTCATCGAGACCAGTGCGCACCCCGTCCTGACCTTCGGTGTCGAGCAGGTCGCCGAGGCCGCGGGCGCCGAGGTGGTCGCCGCCGGAACGCTGCGCCGTGCGGACGGGGGACCGATGCGGCTTGTCACCTCGCTGGCACAGGTCCATGTTCACGGGGGACCGGTGCGCTGGGATCCGCTGTTCCCGAGCAGCCGGATCGTCGAGTTGCCCACCTACGCGTTCGAACGCCGGCGGTTCTGGCTCGCGCCACAGGCGCCGGAAACCGCTCTACTGCAAGAAGATCCGGCATCAACTGCGTTCTGGCAGCACGTCGAAGCGCGCGATCTGGATGCCCTCGCCGGACTGCTGGACATCACCCCGGCCCAGGCCGGAATACCCGAATTCGTCACCGCGCTGTCGCAGTGGCGCCGCCGCACCCGGAGCGAGTGCGTCGTGGACACGTGGAGATACCGGGAGTCCTGGTCGCCGATCCAGCCGTCCGCGGCGCATTCGGGAACGGCGACGTGGCTGGTGCTTTCGAGGGCCGGGGCGGATAACAAGTCCTTCGACCCGGTGCTGAGCGCGCTGGAAGCGAGCGGGGCGCGACTGTTGACGATCGAGTTGCCCGGCGGTGTGATCGATCGACCCGCGCTGGCCGAGCGCTTCCGCGCGCTCGAGCGTGTCGAGGGCGTACTGGCCTTGGTCCCCGAAGAAGGGGGAGGCGCAGAGCTTTCCGGGCCACTTGTCTTTGCGTTGACAGTCGCACAGGCCTGGTTCGACGCGAATGTCGCAGGCCGCCTGTGGTTGTCGACCCGGGCGGCGGTCTCCACCGCCGAAACGGATGCGCCGGTCTCGCCGGAACAGGCACAGGTCTGGGGGCTCGGCCGGGTGCTCGCACTCGAGCAACCTCGGGCCTTCGGCGGCCTCCTCGACTGCGCCGCGGGTCTGGGTGACCACGTTGCGCAGGTCGCCGCCGCGCTGCTGCGCTCGCCCAGCGAGGACCAACTCGCTGTGCGCGCCGACGGCGTCGAAGGACGACGCCTGATCCGGGCACCGCTGGCCGATACGCCGCGGGTGCGCGAATGGCGCCCGCGCGACACGGTATTGATCACGGGCGGTACCGGAGAAGTAGGCGCACATGTCGCGCGGTGGGCCGCGGAGGCGGGTGCCGCCCATCTGGTTCTCACCAGCCGGCGCGGGTCGCGAGCACCGGGTGCCGAGGCGCTCACCGCGCAGCTGCGGGCACTGGGCGCCGAGGTGACGATCGCCGCGTGCGACGTGGCCGACCGTGCACAGCTCGCCGCCGTCCTGGCGGCGATTCCGGCCACCACTCCGCTCTCGGCGGTGATCCATGCGGCGGGGGTCAACCACCGCGGCTCCGCGTCGGAGCTGACCGCCGCCGAACTGGCCGCCGTGCAGGCGGCCAAGGTCCTCGGCGCCGTGCATTTGGACGAGCTGACCACGGATCTGGACGCTTTCGTACTCTTCTCCTCCGGCGCCGCTTCCTGGGGCAGCACCGAGAACGCGGCGTACGCGGCGGCAAATGCGTACCTGGACGGACTGGCCCTGCGCCGTCGCGCCCACGGCCGACCGGCCACCTCCCTCGCGTGGGGCAGCTGGACCGGCGGGATGATCGTCGGGGCGGGAGATCTGCTGGCGCGTCAGGGAATTCGGGCCATGGCGGCGGATCAGGCCCTTGTCGCGATGGTGGCCGCCGTCGAACGGGACGAGGTCTGCTCGACGGTCGCGGACCTGGATTGGCGGCTTTTCGCGCCGGTGTTCACTTCGGTGCGGCCCAGTCCCTTGCTGGCCGCGATCCCCGAGGCGGCGCACGCGCTCGACGGAGGGGCCGACGTGGACGACGCCGATTCGGTGCGCGCGGCCCTGTCGGCCGAACTCGCCAAACACGCACCGCTGGAACGGGAACGCCGGTTGCTCGACCTGGTGCGAATCGAGGCCGCCGCGGTGCTCGGGCACAACGATCCGGCCGCGGTCGACCCCGACAGCAAGCTGCTCGACCTCGGACTGGTCTCGCTGACCGCGGTCGAACTCCGGAATCGGCTCGGTGCGGCGACCGGCGCGGCATTGCCCACCACGATCGTCTTCGACCACCCGACCGCGCTCGCCTTGGCGCGTTATCTGGCATCGGAGCTGGTGATCGAGCAGACGATCGAGCGACCGGCAGACCCGGAGGAAGCCGCTGTCCGGGAAGTGCTGCGCGAAATTCCGCTCGCCAGGTTGCGGCAGGCGGGACTGCTCGACCTGCTGCTCGACCTCGGCACGGGCGAGACCGACCGGCCCGAATTCGACGACGACAGCGAAGCCATCTTGGCCATGGACACCGACGAGCTTGTGCGCATGGCCTTCGAGCGCAGCGAACACGAGTGATGGGAAATAGAAGAAACGTGGATAAGTCAGTGCGCGATGTCGCCGAGGCCCTGCGCCGGTCCCTGCTCGAGAATGATCGACTGCGCAAGCAGAACGAACGAATCGCGGGTGCGGCCGCCGAGCCCATTGCGATCGTTTCCATGAGCTGCCGTTACCCCGGCGGCGCCGGATCACCGGACGATCTGTGGCGGCTGGTCGCCGACGGAACCGACGCGATCGGCGACTTCCCGGCGAACCGCGGATGGGACCTGAGCCGCCTGTTCGATGACGATCCAGAGGCTCGCGGGCACAGTTACTCCAGAGCGGGTGGCTTCCTCGACGAGCCGGGGGTCTTCGACGCGCGTCTCTTCGGGATCTCGCCGCGCGAAGCGCTCGCCATGGACCCGCAGCAGCGATTGCTGCTGCACGCGAGCTGGGAGGTGTTCGAGCGCGCCGGTATCGCGCCGCTGTCGCTGGAAGGACGCAACGTCGGCGTGTTCGTCGGCGGCGGGTCCGGTGAGCATCCATCCGTACTCGCCGCCTCGGGCGACACCCTCGAAGGCGAGGTGCTCACCAGCAGCGCGAGCAGCGTGCTGTCGGGGCGGATCTCCTATACCTTCGGGCTCAGCGGGCCCGCGGTCACCGTGGACACGGCTTGCTCCTCGTCGTTGGTCGCTGTGCACCTTGCCGTGCAGGCATTGCGCAGCGGCGAATGCGAACTCGCGCTCGGTGGCGGCGTGGCCGTCATGCACAGCCCCGCTCCCTTCATCGAGGTATCCCGGCAGCGCGGTCTGGCCGGGGACGGCCGCTGCAAGGCGTTCGCCGCAGGGGCCGACGGCACCGGATTCGCCGAGGGCGTCGGTGTGCTCCTGCTCGAGCGCCTGTCCGACGCGCGACGCAACGGGCATACGGTGCTGGCCGTTGTCCGTGGCTCCGCGGTGAACCAGGACGGTGCGTCCAACGGTTTGTCCGCCCCGAACGGTGCCGCGCAGCGCCGGGTCATCCGGCAGGCGCTGGGCAACGCGCGCCTCACTGCCGCGGATGTCGACGCGGTCGAGGCACACGGCACCGGAACAGTTCTCGGCGATCCGATCGAGGCGCAGGCCATCATCGACGTCTACGGAAAGGGCCGCCGCGCGGGAAGTCCGCTCCTGCTCGGCTCGATCAAATCGAATATCGGCCATGCGCAGGCAGCCGCGGGTGTCGCGGGTGTCATCAAGATGGTGATGTCGATGCGGCACGGTGTGCTGCCGCAGACCTTGCACGCACAGGTGCCGACCCCGCACGTCGACTGGTCCGCGGGAGACGTCGAGCTGTTGTCGCAGGCACGCGCCTGGCCGGATTCGGATCGGCCGCGCCGCGCGGGCGTGTCCTCGTTCGGCGTGAGTGGCACCAACGCCCACCTCATTCTGGAACAGGCACCCGCTTCAGCAGTCTCGGAGCGGGCCGACTGCCCGCCGGTGGTCCTGCCGTACCTGTTGTCGGGCAAGGATTCCGAGGCGGTTCGCCGACAGGCAGAGCAGCTGCACAGGCACCTGGACAGCCACCCGGAGCAGGAACTGCGTGATGTGGCGCTGTCGCTGGCGGCAGCCCGCTCGCCGCTCGACGAGCGGGCGGTAGTCCTCGCGCAGGACCGCACCGAACTGCGGATCGCGCTGGATGCCCTCGCGTCGGAGCAGCAGGCGGACAACACCCTGCGTGACACCGCCCGCCGATCTCGGGACGGTGTGCTGTTCGTTTTCCCCGGCCACGGATGGCAGTGGAACGGCATGGTCGCCGAATTGCTCACCACCGAGCCCGTTTTCGCCGCTCGGCTCACGGAATGCGCCGCGGTGATCGACCCGATGGTCGGGTGGTCGCTGCTGGATCTCCTGCGCGGGGACGCACCGCTGCCCGATGGCACCGAGGTGATGCAGCCGGTGCTGTTCTCGGTGATGGTGTCGCTGGCCGAACTGTGGCGTTCCTACGGCGTCGAACCAGGTGCGGTGGTGGGGCACTCACAGGGTGAGATCGCCGCCGCCTGTGTGGCGGGCGTGCTTTCGCTGGCTGACGCGGCACGGATCGTCGTGCGCCGGTCGCGGTTGTTCGCCGACGAACTCGTCGGAAACGGCACACTCGCCCTGATCGGTTTGCCGGTCGCCGAAGTGCACCAGCTACTGCGCTCCCATCCGGCGCTGACGGTCGCCGCGGTGAACAATCCGGCCACGACGGTCGTCGCCGGGGACGAAGACCGATTGCTCACACTGGTGGCCGCCTGCACGGCCGACGGCGTCCGGGCTCGGATGCTGCCGGGAACGGTCGCGAGTCATTGCGATCGGGTGGAGCCGTTGCGGGACCGATTGCTCGACGATCTCGCCGGAATCGAGCCGCTGCCCGGCACGATTCCCTTCTACTCCGCGGTCACAGCCGAGACCCGCGATGCCGCCGAGCTCGGGCCGGAGTACTGGTACCTCAATGCCCGCGAACCAGTCGAATTCGATCGCACCATCCGCACCGCGATCGACCACGGTTTCCGGACGTTCGTCGAGTTGAGTGCGCATCCCTGGCTCACCGCGGGTATCGAGCAGACCGCCGAGGCCGTCGGCGCCGAGGCCGTGGTGACCGGGACGCTGCGCCGCGACGACGGTGGTGGACGGCGCTTTCACAGGTCGCTGGCCGCGATGCAGGCGACCGGTGTGCCGGTCGACTGGAAACCGCTCTTCGAACGGGTCGGCGCTCGCCTGACCGAACTCCCGACCTACTCGTTCGATGAGACCCGGTACTGGATGGAGATTTCCGCGCGACCGGGCGATCTGGGTGCGATCGGTCTGCTGGCTGTCGATCACCCGCTGCTCGCGGCGGCGGTGTCGCTCGCCAACTCCGAGGCGACCGTGATCACCGGGTTGCTCTCGCAGCGTACGCATCCCTGGCTGGCCGATCACGCTGTCGGGGACACCGTTGTGCTTCCCGGCAGTGCGTTCGCCGAGCTCGCGCTGCGCGCAGGTGCGCTCGACGGCTTCGACCACATCGAGGAAATGACGCTCGAGTCGACGCTGGTCCTGCCCGCCGAGGGCGCGGTGCGGCTGCAGGTCGTCATCGCGCCCGTGGACGAGCACGGCCGCCGCACGCTGTCGATCCATTCACAGATCGTGGGCGACGATGACGTGTCGTGGCGCAACCACGCGAATGCTGTACTCAGCCAAGCGGATTCGGTCGTCGATGACGATTCCGAGCCCTGGCTCCCGGCCAATGCCCAACCGGTAGCCGAGGCCGAACTCGACGGCCTTTACAGCACCCTGTCGGCCCTTGGCATGATCTATGGTCCGGCGTTCCAGGGACTGGCCTCCGCGTGGCGTTCCGGCGACGAGGTCTTCGCCGAGGTGAATCCGGTTGCCTCGCTTCGCGATGTCGACCGGTTCGGTGTACATCCGGCCTTGCTCGACGCCGCGTTGCACGCGGTTGCCTTCGGCTCCTTCACAACGTCCGGGGGCCGACCGCTGCTGCCTTTCGCCTGGCGTGGTGTCACGTTGCATCGCAGCGGGTCGTCGACGCTCCGGGTCAGACTCGGAAAGGCGGCCACTGGGACCGGTGTGTCGGTGCGGATCACCGACGACGAGGGCCGCCCCGTGCTGACCGCGGAGTCGATCGTCCTGCGCGAGATGCCGGCCTCGGCACGTCAGACCGACGATCTGCTGCACGTGCGCTGGCAACCGGTCACGATGGGCGAAGACCCGGTCGGTGACCGAGCCGCGCTCGGCGCGGACCAACGGACCGTCGCCGCAGCAGAACTCGGCGCACTGGCCGATACCTCGACGGTGCCGGAATTCGTGCTCGTACCGGTACAGCCGGCGCGCCAGGATGCCGACGGCGCGCACGCGACGGTGGCGCAGGGCCTCGACCTCGTCCAGACCTGGCTCGCTACACCGGAATTCGACGATTCCCAGTTGGTGTTCGTCACTCGCAACGCCATGACCACCGCCGACGAATCGAGCGCGCGTGACCTCGCGGGCGCGGCGCTGTGGGGACTGATCAGGTCCGCGCAGTCCGAACACCCCGGCAGGTTCGTGCTGGTCGATATCGATGACGATGCGAGGTCGGCGGAGCTGCTCTCGCTCGCGGTGCGAAGCGGTGAGCCGCAGCTGGCTGTTCGAGACGGTGTGGCCGTGGCCCCCCAGCTCACCCGGGAGCTTGGCGCGGACCGGCCGGACGCGGTGCCCTTGGATCCCGACGGGACGGTGTTGATCACCGGTGGCACCGGAACCATCGGCGCCGAACTGGCACGGCATTTCGTCACCGCACACGGCGTCCGGAACCTCGCCCTGGTCGGCAGGCGCGGTATCGAAGCACCGGGCGCTGCTGCGCTGCGCGATGAGCTCGCGGTGCTCGGCGTCGAGGTAGCCGTTATCGCGTGCGATGTGGCCGATCGGGTCGCGCTGAGCGACCTGCTCGACCGGTTGCCCCGGCTGACCGCCGTGGTGCACGCCGCGGTGGTGCTGGACGACGGCGTCGTCACCGCGCAGACGCCGGAGCGGATCGCCTCGGTGTTGCGTCCCAAGATCGATGCGGCGTGGCATCTGCACGAACTGACGCGTGAGCGCGGCCTCGTGGCCTTCCTCCTCTTCTCCTCGGCCGCTGGAACATTGGGGACCCCGGGGCAGTCCGGGTACGCGGCCGCCAACGCCTATCTCGACGCGCTCGCCGAACTTCGGCGGACACAGGGACTTCCGGCCCTCGCCTTGGCCTGGGGACGATGGGCCCGGGCCGACGGGCTCACGGCGGATCTCACCGCGGCCGATGTCGAGCGACTCGACCGGTCGGGAATCGTGGGCATGACCCCCGCGGAGGGCCTCGCGCTGCTCGACGCGGCGCGGGCGGTCGATCGCGCCGCTGTCGTCCCGATGCGAGTGGATCCCGTCGCGCTTCGTGCTCAGCTGGAGGAGGGCACGGCGCATTTCCTGCTGCGCGGCCTGGTCCGATCGGTTGCCCGGGTGCGCAGAGGCGCCCGAGCCGGCAGCCGGTCCCTGCTCCGTAAGCTCGCTGGCCTGTCCCGTCCGGAACAGCAGCAATATCTGCTCGATCTGGTCGTGGGTGAGGTCGGGGCCGTCCTCGGTTACGACGGTGCGCGGCAGGTCGGCCCCACCGCGGCCTTCGCGGATCTGGGTTTCACCTCGCTGACGGCGGTGGAGTTCCGG
This sequence comes from Nocardia sp. NPDC055002, assembly GCF_053608825.1. Taxonomy (NCBI): domain Bacteria; kingdom Bacillati; phylum Actinomycetota; class Actinomycetes; order Mycobacteriales; family Nocardiaceae; genus Nocardia; species Nocardia sp. NPDC055002. Next base: position 27,323 of record NZ_JBSGWE010000003.1, on the reverse strand, counting down.
AATCGGATGGCGACCGCGAGCGGCTTGCGATTGCCTGCCACACTCGCGTTCGACTATCCGAATTCGGCCGATCTCGCCGGGTTCCTCCTGGACACCGTGATGGGCGGGCCCGCCACCGCACAGACACCACAGAACGCGGTGACCGCGTTCGATGAACCCATCGCGATCGTCGCCATGAGCTGCCGCTATCCCGGTGGCATCGACTCGCCGGAGGCGCTGTGGCGGCTCGTGGCCGAAGGCGGCGACGTGATCGCGCCGTTCCCGCTGGACCGCGGCTGGGACATGTCGGATCTCGGCGCCGCGCGATCGCGGGGTGTGGAGCTCACCCGCGAGGGCGGATTCCTCGATGGCGCGGCGGATTTCGATCCCGGCCTGTTCGGAATCTCGCCCAGGGAAGCGATCGCCATGGACCCGCAGCAGCGGGTAGTGCTCGAGCTCGCCTGGGAGGCGTTCGAGCGAGCCGGTATCGCTCCGCTGTCCTTGCGGGGTAGCAGTACCGGCGTCTACGCGGGCGTGATGTATCACGACTATGGTGCCCAGGTTCGGGAACTGCCGGAGGGTGTCGAAGGCTTCCTGGCGACAGGTGTCTCGGGAAGCGTTGTCTCCGGGAGGATTTCGTACACCTTCGGTTTGGAAGGGCCCGCGGTCACGGTCGATACGGCCTGCTCCTCCTCGCTCGTCGCGATGAACTCCGCTGTTCAGGCGTTGCGTACCGGCGAATGCGACATGGCGCTCGCGGGCGGTGTCACCGTCATGGCCACCCCGGGCACATTCATCGAGTTCTCGCGGCAGCGTGGCCTGGCCGCTGATGGCCGCAGCAAGTCGTTCGCGGCGAGCGCGGACGGCACCAGTGTGTCCGAAGGCGCCGGTCTGGTACTGCTCGAGCGGCTGGCGGACGCACGCCGCAACGGGCATCCGGTGCTGGCGCTCGTGCGCGGCACGGCGGTGAATCAGGACGGGGCCTCGAACGGTCTGACCGCGCCCAACGGGCCGTCACAGCAGCGAGTCATCCGGCAGGCGCTGCGCAATGCGGGACTGTCCGTCGCGGATGTCGACGTGGTCGAGGCCCATGGGACGGGTACCACGCTGGGTGATCCCATCGAAGCGCAGGCGGTGATCGCGACCTACGGACAGGACCGTCCCGAGGATCGTCCGGTCTGGTTGGGCTCGCTGAAATCCAATATCGGTCATGCTCAGGCCGCGTCGGGTGTCGCGGGTGTGATCAAGATGGTCGAGGCGATGCGCCATGGTGTGGTGCCCAAAACCCTGCACCTCGACGCACCGACGCCGCACGTCGATTGGGCAGCGGGTGCGGTCCGCCTCGCGACCGAGGCGGTGCCGTGGCCGGAGTCGGGTCGGCGGCGCCGGTCCGGGGTCTCGTCATTCGGGGTCAGCGGTACCAATGCGCATGTCGTCCTGGAGCAGGCTCCGGAACCGGAAACGGAAACGGCTGTGGCGCAACCCGAGTCGCTGTCGGGATTGCCGTTCGTATTGTCCGCGAGAACCACGGGCGCGCTGCGGGAACAGGCCGCGAGGCTGGTCGAGTTCCTGGACGAGCCCACGTCCTTGCGCGATCTGGCGTGGTCGCTCGCGACCACCCGCGCCGCCCTCGACGAGCGCGCGGTGGTGATCGGCCGGGACCGGGCCGAGCTGGCCGCGACGCTGAATTCCGTGGCCGGTGGGGATTCCGCAGCCGAGGTGGTCACCGGTCGGGTGCGGTCCGGCAAGACAGCGTTCGTGTTCCCCGGTCAGGGCGCCCAATGGGCAGGTATGGGGCGCGAGCTGATTCGGACGAGTCCCGTGTTCGCCGCGCGGATCACCGAATGCGCCGCTCTGATGGACCCGCTCACCGGTTGGTCATTGCTCGATGCCCTTGCCGGCGGGCAGGATTCATCATTCGACCGGGTCGATGTCGTGCAGCCGGTGTCGTTCGCGGTCATGGTGTCGCTGGCTGCCGTGTGGGAGTCCTTCGGAGTCGTGCCGGATGTCGTGGTCGGGCATTCACAAGGCGAGATCGCCGCGGCGTGCGTCGTGGGGGCGTTGAGCCTCGCCGACGGTATCCGCGTCGTCGTCAGCCGCAGCCGGATCATCGCCGAAGAGCTGTCCGGGCGCGGTGGCATGGTCTCGATCGGTCTGCCGGTGGCTCGGGTCGAGCAATTGATCGCCCCGTTCGGTGCCGAACTGTCGGTCGCGGCCCTCAATGGTCCAGCGGGCACCGTGATCTCCGGCGGCAATGCCGCGCTCGACGAGGTCATCGCCGAATGCCGTGCCGCCGGGGTTCGGGTTCGCCGGGTCGAGGTCGATTACGCGTCCCATTCGGCACAGGTGGACGTGATCGCCGAGCGATTGAACGACGAGCTGTCCGGCGTGGTTGCCAAGCGAGGGCGGATGCCCGTTCTGTCGACGGTGCGAGGGCGGCTGATCGACGGCTCGGAGCTCGACGTCAGCTACTGGATCGACAATCTCCGGCAGCCGGTGCGATTCTTCCCGGCGATCTCGAAGCTGCTCGCCGAGAACTACCGGTTCTTCATCGAGGTCAGCTCACATCCGGTGCTGGTACCCGCGATCCAGGAGGCGATCGAGGCGGCGGACCAGCCCGCACTGGCGGTCGGTTCGATCCGGCGCGACGACGGCGATCTCGATCGCATGATCCGATCGCTGGCCGAGGTCCAGGTATGCGGCAGGCAGGTGGATTGGAGTCCGCTGCTGACCGGCGCAGTTCGTGTCGCCCTGCCGACCTATCCGTTCGAGCGTCAGCGGTACTGGCTGGAATCATCGCCTGCTCGGCAGAATCCGGGCGCGGGCGACCTCGACGCCGAGTTCTGGGACGCAGTCGAGAGCGAGGATGTGGCGACCCTGGCAGCGGGTCTCGAGATCGATGCCGAGGTGGCCACCGAGGTACTGCCTGGCCTGGTTACCTGGCGCAGGCGCAAGCGGGACGCCTCGGTACTGGATTCCTGGCGTTACCGGGTGGATTGGCATCCGGTCGAGGTGTCGGGCACGGCGCCGGGGCGCTGGCTGGTGGTCGTGCCCGCCGGGACCGCTTCCAACAGCGACGTGGTCGCGGTGGCCGGCACCCTGGCCGACGCGCACGTCTTGGAGGTGGAAACCACCGACCGGCACGCACTGGCCGAAGCATTGGCCGCGTTCGATAGCGTCGAGGGAATCGCGTCCGTGGGCAACTCCACGACAGCGACGCTCGCCCTGATCCAGGCACTGGGTGATGCGGGCGTGGCGGCGCCGCTGTGGCTGGTGACCTGCGGGGCGGTCGCCACGGCGGACCCCGATCCGGTACAGGCCGAACTGTGGGGCCTCGGCCCGGTTGCCGGGCTCGAGCATGCCCAGCGCTGGGGCGGTCTCGTCGACCTGCCCGCGACTCTCGACGACCCGGCACTTGCCCGGCTCCGGGCGGTTCTCACCGGGACACATGGCCAAGATCAGGTCGCGATCCGCGCAAACGGTGTGCTGGCCCGCCGGATCGTGCCCGCACCGACCGGGAAGACCGTCTCCGAGACCCCGGCCTGGCGCACCAGCGGCACGACCTTGATCAGTGGCGGTACCGGAACCCTCGGTGCGCTCACCGCACGGTGGGCCGTCCAGCACGGTGCCGAGCGGGTGGTGCTGGTCAGCCGTCGCGGCACGGCGGCCGACGGAACTTCCGAGCTGGCCGCTGAACTGCGTGCGCTCGGCGCGCAGGTCGCCATCGTGGGCGGCGATATCACCGACCGTGCCGCGGTCGCGGCAGCAGTGGCGCTCGCCGATGACGACGATCTTCCGCTGCGGATGGTCGTGCACACCGCCGCCTCGCTCGAGGTCGCGTCGCTCCCCGGGACGACGGTCGAGGAATTCGACGCGATGATGTGCGCCAAGGTCGACGGCGCGGTCCATCTCGACGAGCTGACCGAGGACATCGAGCTCGACGCGTTCGTGCTCTATTCCTCGGTGGCCGGCGTCTGGGGCAGTGGCGCCCATGGTGCGTACGGTGCCGCCAACGCACACCTCAACGCGCTGGCCGAGCGTCGGCGCGCCCGCGGACGTACCGCGATCAGCATCGCGTGGGGCGTGTGGGGCACACCGAACATGTGGGACAGCCGCAACATCGTGGAGGGGATGGTTGTGGGCGAGCGGCAAACCCGGCACGGTTTGCCCCCGATGGACCCGGACCTCGCGCTCGCGGGAATGCACACCGCACTCGACGACGACGAGACCTTCCTGCTGCTCGCGGACGTCAAGTGGGAGAACTTCGTTCCGCTGTTCACGATGAACCGGCCCAGCCCGTTGCTCGGGGCGCTGCCACAGGTTCGGAGCATTCTCGCCGAGCACGGGTCGGCTGGTTCCGCTGTCGCGGTCGAATCGCAACTGCGAGAGAGACTTTCGAAGGTATCCGGCGCGGAGCGTGAGGCGCTGGCGCTCGAGCAGGTTCGCACCGAGGTGGCGGTAGTCCTCGGTCACGCGAGCGCGAAGGACGTCGCGCCCGACCGCGCCTTCCAGGAGCTCGGTTTCACCTCGCTCACCGCTGTGGAACTGCGGAATCGTCTCGTCGAGGCGACGGGCCTGAAGTTGCCCTCGACCATGGTCTTCGACTATCCGACCGCGAAGGACCTGGCCCGCTACCTGATCGCCGAGGCGTTCGGCATCGAGGCGACAGACGCACCGGCCGCGATCGAGCCGGCGGCGATCGATGACGATCCGATCGTCATCGTGGGCATGGCCTGTCGCTACCCGGGCGGTGTCGGCTCACCCGAGGACCTGTGGCGTATCGCGGCCGACGGCATCGATGCGATTTCCGGATTCCCCACCGACCGTGGCTGGGACGTCGAGAACCTTTACCACCCCGATCCCGCGCATGTGGGCACCTCCTACGTGCGCCACGGTGGCTTTCTCGAGGCGGTGGCCGATTTCGACGCTGGGTTCTTCGGTATCTCGCCGCGCGAGGCCACGGTCATGGATCCGCAGCAGCGCCTGCTGCTCGAAACCGCGTGGGAAGCCTTCGAACACACGGGAATCGACCCGCTCACGATGCGCGGCAGCCGGACCGGTGTCTTCGTCGGAGCCAACCCCGCGCCGCAGGCGGGCGGGGGACAGGTGGGGGCGCTCGACGGGCTGGCCATGACAGGCAGCCTGTCGAGCGTGCTGTCCGGCCGGGTGTCGTACGTGTTCGGTCTCGAGGGGCCCGCGGTCACCGTGGACACCGCATGCTCCTCGTCGCTGGTCGCCATGCACCTCTCGGCGCAGGCCCTGCGCACCGGCGAATGCTCCCTCGCGCTCGCGGGTGGTGTGATGGTGATGTCGTCGCCAGCAGGGTTCATCGGGTTCTCCCAGCAACGCGCTCTCGCGAAAGACGGTCGGTGTAAGGCATTCTCGGCCGCCGCGGACGGTATGGCGTTCGCCGAAGGGGTCGGTTGGGTCGTGCTCGAACGGCTTTCCGACGCGACTCGCAACGGGCATCGCGTGCTGGCGGTACTTCGCGGCTCGGCCGTGAACCAGGACGGCGCCTCGAACGGCATGACGGCGCCGAACGGCCCCGCCCAGCAACGGGTCATCCGCGACGCGCTGCACCGCGCGTCCCTGTCACCCGACGATATCGACGTCGTGGAGGCGCACGGCACCGGCACCGCGCTGGGCGACCCGATCGAGGCGCAGGCGCTGCTGGCCACCTATGGTCGCGGCCGGTCGGCGGACCGGCCGGTGTTGCTGGGATCCATCAAGTCCAATATCGGCCACAGCCAGGCCGCCGCTGGGGTGGCAGGGGTCATCAAAGCGGTCGAGTCGCTGCGACGCGCGGTGGTGCCTGCCACCCTGCACGCTGAGGAGCCGACGCCGGAGGTGGATTGGTCGGCGGGCGCGGTCGAGCTGGTGACCAGGACCAGGCCGTGGCCGGAGACCGGCCGCACCCGGCGAGCGGCGGTGTCGTCGTTCGGAATCAGCGGAACCAACGCGCACGTGATCCTGGAGCAGGCGCCCGAGCAGCCGGTCGCGGCGGTGGTCGCAGACCCGGACCTGACGTCGCTGCTGCCGTTCGTCGTCTCCGGCAGGTCGGCGGCGGCGTTGCGGGCGCAGAGCTCGCGGCTGCGGTCCTATCTGGACGATGCCCCGGAGGCCTCGCGGGCGGATCTGTCCTGGTCGCTGCTCACTACGCGAGCCGCGCTGGATCATCAGGCGGTTGTCGTCGCCCGAAATCGGGCCGAGTTGATCGAGGGACTTTCCACGGTCGCACGCGGCGATTCGTCTGCTCATGCGGTCGTCGGGCGGCGACGACCGGGCAAGCTCGCCTTCGTCTTCTCGGGACAGGGCGCTCAGCGAGCGGGCATGGGCCGCGAGCTGTACGCGGCCTTCCCAGTCTTCGCCGACGCGTTCGACGAGGTCTGCACGGTGGCCGACCCACTGCTGGGCAAGTCGTTGCGCGACATCGTGTTCGAGCCCGAGCAGGCCGGGGAGCTGGATCGGACGGAATTCGCGCAGCCGGGCTTGTTCGCGGTGGAGTACGCGCTGTTCCGGCTGCTCCGGTCGTTCGGTGTCGTCCCTGATCTGATGATCGGTCACTCGGTCGGCGAGATCACCGCGGCCTGTGTCGCGGGTGCGCTGCCGGTGGCGGACGCGGCACGGTTGGTGGTGGCGCGGGGCCGGTTGATGCAGGCATTGCCGGAAGGCGGTGCGATGGTGGCCATCCAAGCGAGCGAAGCCGAAGTGACGCGGGAACTGTCCGATTCGGTGAGTCTTGCCGCGGTGAACAGTCCGGGGGCGGTCGTGGTGTCCGGTGTTCGCGCGGCGGTCGAAGCCGTCGCGCACCGCTTCGCCGCCGACGGGCGCAAGACCACCTGGCTCGCGGTTTCCCACGCGTTCCATTCGCACCTGATGGAGCCGATGCTGGACGAATTCGAGCGCGTGTGTGCCACCGTCGAATTCACCGAGCCCGCGGTGCCGGTGGTATCCAACCGGACCGGCGAGTTGATGACGGCCGAGCAATGGGGGTCGGCGAAGTACTGGGTCGAGCACGCCCGCGAGGCGGTACGGTTCGCGGACGGCATCGCCACCCTGGCCGCGCACGGCGTGAACAGTTTCCTCGAGGTGGGGCCGGACGCGACATTGACCGGCGCTGTGGCCGCCGATCTCGAGTTCGATCCCGATCAGCCCACGGTCATCGTCTCGGTGCTGCGTGCGGCGCGGGACGAACCGCAGACCGTGTTCGCCGCTCTCGCGGAATTGTTCGTGCACGGACACACCGTCGACTGGTCGGCTGGTGTCGAGCCGAGTGCGTGTCACCGAGTCGAGTTGCCGACGTACGCCTTCCAGCACCGGCGCTACTGGCCGGAACTGGTCGCCACGGAGACCGCCCGCGGTGACAGCGCCGACGCCGCGTTCTGGGAGACCGTCGAGAACGGTGACCTCGGATCGCTGGCCACCTCCATGAACGTGGACGCGGCGGTGCTGGGCGAGGTGCTGCCGGGCCTGATGGAATGGCGCAGGAGACGTCTGGACGATTCGGCGGTCGCGGACTGGCGCTACCGGGAGACCTGGGCGCCGGTCACCGTCGGCGAGACAGGTCCTCAGGGCAGCTGGCTGGTACTGCTGCCCGAACACATCGATCAGCAGCTGTCCGAGACGATCATCGGCGCACTCGGCCGTACCGCGGATGTCGACTCGATGGTTGTGCCGGCGGGGATCAGCCGAGCGGCGCTGGCCGAGCTCCTCGGGCAAGCACGCGCTCTCGACGGCGTGCTCTCCTTGCTGGCCTTCGACGAGCGAGCCGACGAAGAGCATCGGGTGCTCGTGAACGGCTTCGTGAGCACGGTGGTCCTCGTGCAGGCCCTGCACGATGGTGCATCGGACGCCCAGGTCTGGTGTGTCACCAGGGACGCGATGTCCGTGGTCGCCGGAGACCTTGTTCTCGGTGTCGCGCAGTCCCCGATCTGGGGCCTCGGCCGGGTTGCCGCGCTCGAGTATCCGCAACGGTGGGGTGGTCTGGTCGACCTTCCCTCGAACCCGGACCCGGCTGCTGTGGCGAATCTGGTCGGCCTGCTGGGGGACAGCTCGAGAGAAGACCAGATCGCGCTGCGCGGCCCGAGGGCCTACGGGCGCCGCCTCACCCGTGCGCCGGATCCCGTCACGACCACCGGCACGCCGTGGAAGCCAGCGGGCACGGTGCTGGTGACCGGCGCGACCGGTGCCCTCGGCAGCAGGGTCGCGCGGTGGGCGGCGGCCAATGGCGCACAGCACCTGCTGCTGATCAGCCGTCGTGGGGCGAATTCCCCCGGTGCGGCCGAACTGGCGGCCGAACTGCGCGACTCGGGTGCGACAGTCACACTGGCCGCCTGCGACGCCGCCGATCGGGACACACTGGCCACGCTGCTCGCTGCGATTCCCCCGGAACACGCACTCACGGCGGTGGTGCATGCCGCGGGCGTGCCGGTCGAGGGCATGCTCGCGGATACGACAATCCCCGAATTCGCAGACGCCGTGTCGGCGAAGGTGGACGGCGCGCTCGCCTTGCACGACCTGACCAGCGGGCTCGAACTGGCGGCCTTCGTCTTGTTCTCCTCCGGCTCGGCATCGTGGGGGAGTGCGAGCAACGCCGCCTACGCCTCGGGTAACGCCTTCCTCGACGGTCTCGGCAGACATCGCAAGGCAGCCGGTCTTGTCGCGACGACGGTCGCGTGGGGAAACTGGGGCGGCGGTGGCATGACAGCCAACGACTCCGCGCAGGAAGCGTTGCTACGCCGCGGCGTTCGTCCGATGAACCCGGAACTGGCATTCGGCGCGCTGCTGCACGCCGTCGAGCACGGCGAGACCCAGCTGACCGTCGCCGACATCGACTGGCAGCGATTCGCGGGGCCGTTCACCTTCACCCGGCCGAGCCCACTGATCAGTGGAATCCCGGAAGCGGCACGGGCCTTGCAGGATCAGGACGGCGATCTGGAATCCGGTGCCGGGTCGGAGTTGCGTCAGCGCCTGGCCGGACTGCCACGCACGGAGCGCCGCCAACTGCTGTCGACCATTGTCAGCGATCAAATCGGCACGGTACTCGGGTATTCCGGCGCGCATTCCGACGATCTGGATCGGCCGTTCACCGACCTCGGGTTCGACTCGGTGACCGCGGTCGAGTTGCGCAACCGGCTGTCCAGCGCTACCGGAACGACCTTGCCGGCGACCCTGGTCTTCGACTACCCGACGCTGACCGCCGTTGCCGACTTCCTCGTGGCCGAGCTCGACGGTGGGTCGGGGGAGCTGTCGATTCTGGACGAATTCGACAGGCTCGGAAGGGAAGTCGCGGTGAACAGCGATGCCGAGACGCGGGCGAAGCTCTCGATGCGGCTGCAGACGCTGCTGGCGAAACTCGGCGAGGCCGAGGGGGACGAGACCGAAGACGTGGCCGGCCTCGACGCCGCTACCGATGACGAGATCTTCGATCTCATCGACAACGACCTGGGCGTGTCGTGAACCGCGGGTTCGCGCAAGACGATCTGAAGGGCAGAGAAATATGAACGACACGACAGCCGGGGGAATCCTCTTCGCGGCCAATCCCGATTCCGGCCTGATCAACCCTTTGCTGACGATGGCCGGCGAGCTGGCCCGGCGGGGCGAGCCCGGCCTGTGGTTCGCCTCGACCGACGACCGGCAGAGTGTTGTCGAGAATCAGGGTGGGCTCGAACCGATTCGCTTCGTCTCGGTCGGTCCGCGCGAGCCCGAACTCGACCCGGTGAATTGGAGTGATGAGACCTATCGGTCGCTGTGCACAGGTTCCATGCTCGACCGTTTCAACGCGTTCTTGGACACCGTGGGTCATCCCGAGGATGCGTGGAAGAAGTATTCGAATTTGATGGAACAGATGGCACGGATTCGGCCTGCGCTGGTGGTGGCCGATTCGTCGAGTCCCTGGGCGATCGATGCCGCTCTCATGCACGGGATCCCCTACATCATGACGGTTCCGATTCCGCTCAGCAGCGTATATTTCGAGCGGTTGCCGCTGAGGTATCCAGTGCCGTTCAGTGGCCTTCCGATCAAGATGTCGTTTTCGCTGTGGATCGCCAACCTATCGTTCTATATCGGTAGTCGTATCGCATTGTTCAAACCCGCCAGACTGAAAAAGGCGGCTCCACTCGCGCGTCGCCGGAGGGCGGCCGGGGTTCCGAACCCCAACGCACTGCCATCAAAATATGCTGATCTGGCCGAGGAAGTGCTGAGCTTCGCTGTTCCTGAGCTGGAGCCACCTTTCCCCGGGATGCCGGACAACGTCACAATGATCGGTGCGATGGTGACCGATGATACGGACGGAAACCCTGCGGACGATGATCTGACCGCATGGCTCGACGCGCACGAATCGATCGTGTACATCGGGTTCGGCACAATTATGCGATTGAGCAGAGAGCAGCTCGGTGTCATTGTCGAGGTCATCGAGGCTCTAGGGTCCGAGCATCGGGTGCTGTGGAAGTTGCCGGCCGATCAACAGGCGTTGCTGCCCGATGCGCTACCGGGCAATCTCCGCATCGAATCCTGGGTTCCCTCGCAACTCGGCGTGCTTGCGCACCCACATGTGAAGGTCTTTTTCAACCACGGTGGCGGTAATGGGGTCAACGAAGGTCTGTACTTCGGCAAGCCGCTTCTGGTATTGCCGTTCTGGGTCGACTGCCACGATTACGCGGCACGCGTTGTCGAAAGTGGTACCGGATTATCCGTACCCAATGTGCCCGCTCTCGACGCGACGAAGATCAGCGGCAAGCTGATCCGGCTGCTGACGGAGCGCAGCTTTGCTGACCGCGCCGCCGAGCTGGCCGAAAGTCATCGGAAGCTGGGCGGGGTGGCGCGGGGCGGTGATCTGATCGCCGCCGCACGCGGGCGGGTATCGAGTCGGACCTGAATCTCGTCCACCGCCGGAATGATCCGAAGATTCCGGCGGTCCGAGCGGTGTTTTCGAACTTATCGGAGAATTCGTCCACCGGCTGAGGTAGGGGGACGGCAGGGGTGTCATGTTAGGGGTGAAAGTCGCTAAGTTTCGGCCTAACTCGTATCGATGGTGGGAGACGAAGAAGGCCATGACCAAACGCGCATTGATCACCGGGATCACCGGCCAGGATGGCTCCTATCTGGCTGAATATCTTCTCGAACAGGGATACGAGGTGTGGGGCGTGCTGCGTGGGCAGGCGGAACCACGCCTGCCGCTTGCACCGCATCTGACTTCCAGTGTGCGGTTCGCGCGTGGTGATCTACTGGATCAGGGAAGCCTGATCTCGACTATGGAGCAGGTAGTGCCCGATGAGGTGTACAACCTCGGTGCCATTTCCTATGTTCCGCTTTCTTGGCAGCAAGCGGAAATCACCGCCGAGGTCACCGGTGTAGGGGTGCTCCGGATTCTGGAGGCCATTCGCATTGTCAGTGGAGTGCGAGCCTCTCAGCCGTCGGCCACTCCCGATATTCGCTTCTACCAAGCCTCCTCCTCCGAAATGTTCGGCAAGGTGCGTGAAACTCCACAGAATGAATTGACATCATTTCATCCGCGGAGTCCCTATGGTGTTGCCAAAGCCTACGGGCATTACATCACCCAGAACTTCCGCGAGTCCTACGGAATGCACGCGTCGTCGGGAATCCTGTTCAACCACGAGTCCCCGCGGCGCGGACCGGAGTTCGTGACTCGCAAAGTGACGTTGGGGGTCGCCCGCATCAAGCTGGGGCTCGAGCGTGAGCTGCGATTGGGCAATCTGGATGCGCAACGCGACTGGGGCTTCGCCGGTGACTACGTTCGCGCCATGCACCTCATGGTGCGGCAGGACATACCAGGGGACTACGTCATCGGCACCGGCAGCATGCACACCGTGCGCGAATTCGTCGAGCTGGCCTTTTCCTGCGCCGGGCTCGATTGGCGTGACCATGTGACTGTTGATCCGGCGTTCGTTCGCCCGGCGGAGGTCGATCTGCTGTGCGCGGATTACGGAAAGGCGCAACGGGAGCTGGGGTGGCAGCCCTCCATGCCCTTCGAGGACCTCGTGGCGTTGATGGTCGAGTCCGACCTGAAGCTTTTGTCGTCTTCTACCGAGACCGGCGCGGTCCGGGCTATCTAGCAATCTCGAAAGGACTGTGCGGTGCACAACGAGGACAAGCTGCGTCAGTATCTCAAGCGCGTGACGGCAGATCTGCAAGCCACTCGCAAGCGGCTACAAGAGGTTGAATCCGGCTCGGCCGAGCCGGTGGCGATCATCGCCATGAGCTGCCGGTTGCCGGGCGGGGCCGACTCGCCGGAGGCGCTGTGGGAGCTGGTCTCCTCGGGTGTGGACGCGATCGGCTCGCCGCCCGCCTACCGCGAATGGGACGCCGACGAAGCCGATCTCATCGTTGGCGGCTTCGTCGAGGACGCGGCCGATTTCGACGCGGCGCTGTTCGGGATTTCGCCGCGAGAAGCGCTGGCGATGGATCCTCAGCAGCGCCTGCTGCTCGAGGCGACCTGGGAGGTATTCGAGCGCGGAGGCATCGACCCGCTGTCCGTGCGCGGCGACCGGACCGGCGTGTTCGTCGGGGGGACCTCACAGGATCACGCGGTGAAGGCCGCCTTCGGCGGCGCGGACACCGAGGGCTATCTGCTGACCGGGAGCGCGGGAAGTGTGCTGTCGGGACGTATTTCCTACACCTTCGGCCTGGAGGGCCCGGCCGTCACCATCGATACTGCGTGCTCGTCGTCGGCGGTAGCCATGCATCTGGCAGCGCGGGCGCTGACCGGCGGCGAATGCTCACTTGCGATCGCCGGCGGTGTCGCGGTGATGTCGACACCCAGTGTGTTCGCCGAGTTTTCGGCGCAGGAGGGGTTGTCCTCCAGCGGCCGCTGCAAGTCGTTCGCGGCGTCGGCTGACGGAACGGCCTGGGGCGAGGGGGTCGGCCTCGTGCTGTTGGAGCGGTTGTCGGATGCGCGGCGGAACGGGCACCCGGTCTTGGCCGTGATACGCGGCAGCGCGGTCAACCAGGACGGAGCGTCGAACGGCTTGACCGCACCGAACGGTCCAGCGCAACAGCGAGTTATTCGTGAGGCACTGGACAACTCGCGCCTGAGCTGCGCCGATGTGGACGTGGTCGAGGCGCATGGCACGGGCACGGTGTTGGGTGATCCGATCGAGGCGCAAGCGCTGTTGGCGACCTACGGTCGGGACAGGGCGGTGGGGCAGCCGTTGTTGCTCGGTTCGATCAAGTCGAACATCGGTCACACGATGGCCGTCGCGGGTGTGGCGGGTGTGATCAAGATGGTGGAGGCGTTGCGGCGGGGTGTGGTGCCTGCGACGTTGCATGTGGATGCGCCGACGCCGCAGGTGGATTGGTCGTCGGGCGGGGTGGAGCTGGTGACGCGGTCGCGGGTGTGGCCGGAAGCGGGGCGGGTGCGCCGGGCTGGAGTGTCTTCCTTCGGCGCCTCGGGCACCAACGTGCATCTCGTCCTCGAGCAGGCGCCGGTCTCGGCGGCGGAACCGGCCGATGACGTGCGTGCGCCCGCTCCGATGGTACCGCTGGTCGTCTCGGCACGGACGACGGCGGCCCTCGCCGCGCAGTCGAGCCGACTGGCCTCGTTTCTGTCCGATGACCGCGGAATCACACTCGCGGACGCGGCCTACTCGCTGGCTACGACCCGGGCCACGCTGCCACACCGAGCAGTGGTGCTCGCTGATGGTTTCCCGGATCCGTCCGCCGACCTGCTCGACCCGACAGCTCAGGACCGGGTGGTACTCGCGACCGGCGCTGCCGCTCGCGTCGGCCGGGTGGCGTTCGTGTTTCCGGGCCAGGGCGCTCAGTGGGTGGGTATGGGGCGTGAGCTGCTCGAGACCAGCGAGGTTTTCGCGGCGCGGATGGGCGAGTGCGCGGTGGTGATGGACCCGATGACGGGGTGGTCGTTGCTGGATGCCGTCGCAGGCGAACATGGTCCGGGATTGGACCGTGTGGATGTGGTGCAGCCGGTTTCGTTTGCCGTGATGGTGTCGTTGGCGGCGGTGTGGGAGTCGTTCGGTGTGGTACCGGATGTGGTTGTGGGGCACTCGCAGGGCGAGATCGCGGCGGCGTGCGTGACGGGCGCGTTGTCGTTGGCTGATGCGGCGCGCGTGGTCGTGTCGCGGAGTGCGGTGATCGCACGGCGGTTGTCGGGCGTCGGGGGGATGGTCTCGGTGGGCCTGCCCGAGGATCGAGTGCGCGAGCTGGTGGCCAGGTTCGGGAACCGGATGTCGGTCGCTGCGATGAACGGTCCCGCGGCGACGGTGGTCTCGGGCGAACCGGCGGCGCTGGAGGAGTTGCTCGCCGAGTGCGCGGCAGCTGGTGTGCGGGCGCGTCGGATCGAGGTGGACTACGCGTCGCATTCGGTGCAGGTCGACGCGGTGGCAGCGGAGCTGGCCGGTGCCTTGGCGGGGGTGGCGCCGACGACGGGCCGGATGCCGATGTATTCCACGGTGCGCGGTGGTTTGCTGAGCGGGTCGGAGCTGGATGCGCGGTATTGGGTGGAGAACCTGCGCCAACCGGTGCGATTCAGTACCTCGGTGCAGGCTCTGCTGGCGGACAATCACCGATTCTTCATCGAGGTGAGCCCACATCCGGTCTTGGTGCCGGCCATCGAGCAGATCATCGACGCTGACGATGCCGCGGCCGTGGCGTTGGAGACCCTGCGCCGCGGTGAGGGCGGCCGTCGGCGGCTTCTGGAATCGCTTGCGCAGGCATGGATTCACGGAGCTGCCGTGAATTGGTCGGCTGCCTTCGACGGATTGCCCGTCGCGCGCACGGAGATGCCCACTTATGCTTTTCAGCGGCAGCGCTATTGGCTGACCGGCACAGAAGTGCCGAGGGCGCCCGGGGATTCAGCCGACGCCATGCCGTGGGCCGCCGTCGACGAGGGCGATACCGCTGGATTGGCCGACCTGTGGGACGTCGAGGCCGAGCTCGTCGAGCGGCTGCTGCCCGGCCTGCTGTCCTGGCGACAGCGGCACCGGGACCGATCGCGCTCGGACGCGTGGCGATTGCGCGAGGACTGGCAGCGGCTCGACATTCCGGCCGGCGCGTTGTCCGGTACCTGGCTGCTGGTCGGTGATCATACGGACGACTCGTGCGCCGTCGCCGCCTCGATGACCGCGCGGGGCGCCACCGTGATCCGGGTAACCACCCACAGCCTCGATCGCGCCCGGATGGCGGACTCGCTCCGTGCTGTGACGACGAATCCTCCTGCAGTGGAGCCTATTTCCGGCATCGTGTCGGTATTGGGGCTGGACCGGCGGATCGATCCCGCGCATCCCGAACTGACGATCGGTCTCGGCGCGTCGATAGTGTTGATCCAGGCGCTCGGCGATGCCGGCATCGAGGCGCGACTGTGGTGTCTGACCCGTGCGGCGGTCCCCGTCGGAACCGTCGGCGACCCCATGGAAAGTCAGCTGTGGGGCGTCGGGCGGGTGGCGGCACTGGAGTATCCCCAGCGCTGGGGTGGTTTGATCGATCTTCCCGGTGCCGTCGACTCCGATGTCGCGGACCGCGTGACCGCCGTACTGGCCGCTGATTTCGACGAAGATCAACTCGCCGTGCGACACGACGGCGTCTTCGGCCGTCGCCTCGCCCTGGATCCGGCGCTCGGCGACGTGGAGCCCGAGAAGGGCTGGCGGCCGGCCGGCACGGTCCTGATCACCGGCGGTACCGGTGCGCTGGGCGGGCGGGTGGCCCGGTGGGTAGCCGCGCACGGAGCTGACCATGTACTACTCCTCGGCCGCAGTGGCGAGCGGGCGCCGGGCGCCCGCGAGTTGGCCGCCGAACTACGCGAATCCGGTGCGCTGGTCACGATCGCGGCGTGCGATGCCGCCGATCGCAACGCGCTCGCCGCGGTGCTGGCCGACATTCCGGAGGAATTTCCGCTCACCGCGGTCGTGCACGCCGCAGGTGCGGCGCGATTCGAGCCGCTGAACGATTGCACAGTGGACAGCTTCGGAGAGTCCAACGCCGGCAAGGTACTCGGCGCACGCAATCTCGACGAACTGACCCGACACCACGGGCTGGCGGCGTTCCTGTTGTTCTCCTCTGCCGCGGCGACCTGGGGCAGTGCGGGCAATGCTGTGTACGCCGCGGGCAACGCCTTCCTCGACGGCCTCGCCCGGCAGCGAAAGGCGCTCGGCCTGGCGGCGACGTCGATCGCGTGGGGTGCCTGGGGCGGCAGCGGAATGGTGCAGCGGGGATCGAAGGAACTGCTTCTGCGCCAAGGACTTCGGGAGATGGACCCGGATGTAGCCGTGCAGGCACTGGTCCATGCCGTCGGCCGCGCCGACACCACCGTGACCATCGCAGATGTGGACTGGGCGCGGTTCGCTGAAATGTTCACCATCGCCCGCCGGAGCCCGCTGATCGGCGGCTTGCCGGGTGTCGGCGCCGGCGACAACGCGGCGCGAGATGCCTCCGGAGATCCGGAACTGCTGCGCCGCCTGGCGACGAAGTCGGATGCCGAGCGAGTGCGCCACCTCGCCGACATGGTGCGAGCCCAGGCTGCCGAGGTGCTCGGACACGCCGGGCCCGAGGCCATCGATCCGGTCGCCGCGTTTTCGGAGCAGGGATTCGATTCGCTGACCGCGATCGATCTCCGCAACCGGCTCAACCGTTCGACCGGACTACGCCTGCCCAGCACATTGGTATTCGATCACCCCACGGTCGCCGCCGTCGGTGCCTTTCTCCGAGACGAGCTGTTCGGTTCCCACAGCGAGGCCGCCACGATGTCGGCGGTGGCGAGCACCGACGAGCAGATCGTCATCGTCGCGGCCAATTGCCGTTATCCCGGTGACGTCGAATCGCCGGACGATCTCTGGTCTCTGCTGATATCCGGCCGGGATCCGATCTCGGCGCCACCTGATGACCGCGGCTGGGAACTCGAACTGTCGTCGGCCATCGGTCGGGGCGATGCGGGCGCTCCACCGAAACACGAGGGTGGATTCGTCCGCGGCGTCACTGAATTCGACGCGAGTCTGTTCGGGATCTCGCCGCGTGAGGCGTTGGCGATGGATCCGCAGCAGCGGGTGCTGCTCGAGGTGTCGTGGGAGCTGTTCGAACGCGCCGGGATAGATCCGCTGTCACTGCGGGGAAGCGCTACCGGTGTCTTCGTGGGTGGTACACCGCAGGACCACGCCATCAAAGCGGTTTTCGGCGGTGCCGACACCGAAGGTTATGTCCTGACCGGAAGTTCGGCCAGCGCCTTGTCCGGACGGATCTCCTATGAGCTGGGCCTCTCGGGGCCGGCGGTGACGGTCGACACCGCGTGCTCGTCCTCCCTGGTTGCCCTGCACCTGGCCGCGCAGTCGGTCCGTAGTGGCGAATGCGCGATGGCGGTCGCAGGCGGAGTCGCGATCATGTCGTCACCGAGCGTCTTCACCAGATTGTCGCGTCAGGGCGGACTGTCGCCGAGCAACCGGTGCCGGGCATTCGCCGCGTCGGCGGACGGTACGGGGTGGGGTGAGGGCGTCGGTTTGGTGTTGCTGGAGCGGTTGTCGGATGCGCGTCGTCTGGGTCATCGGGTGTTGGCGGTGGTGGCTGGTAGCGCCGTCAATCAGGATGGCGCGTCCAATGGATTCTCGGCTCCGAATGGTCCGGCGCAGCAGCGGGTGGTGCGTGCGGCGTTGGTGAGTGCGGGGTTGGGGGCCTCTGAGGTGGATGTGGTGGAGGGGCATGGGACGGGGACGGTGTTGGGTGATCCGATCGAGGCGCAGGCGTTGTTGGCGACTTATGGTCGGGATCGGCCGGTGGGTCGGCCGTTGTTGTTGGGGTCGGTGAAGTCGAATATTGGTCATACGCAGGCTGCTGCGGGTGTGGCGGGTGTGATCAAGATGGTGGAGGCGTTGCGGCGGGGTGTGGTGCCTGCGACGTTGCATGTGGATGTGGCGACGCCGCAGGTGGATTGGTCGTCGGGTGGGGTGGAGTTGGTGACGGCGGCGGTGCCGTGGCCGGTGACCGGTCGTCCGAGGCGGGCGGGGGTGTCGTCCTTCGGAGTCTCGGGCACCAACGCGCATGTCATCCTCGAACAGGCACCGGAGCAACCCGAGCAAGCGCCGGACAACCCGTCGGCTTCCGGCATCGTTTCCTGGGTCCTGTCTTCGCACAACGAGTCAGGACTGCGCGCGCAAGCGGCACGGCTGCACGCCCATATTCGAGCGAATCCGGAACTGTCACCGGCAGCCGTCGCGACCTCGTTGGTCACCACCCGGGCAGCGCTCGAGCACCGGGGGGCCGTAGTCGCCGCCGACCGTGCGGGTCTACTGGACGGGCTCGCGGCACTGGCGGATGGGCGCGGTGCGCCCGGTGTGGTCACCGGTGGTGTCGCCGACGACAGGGCGGTGTTCGTCTTTCCGGGGCAGGGCTCGCAATGGCTCGACATGGGCCGGGAGTTGCTGGCGGCCGACGCTGTGTTCGCGGAGCGGATGCGGGAATGCGCCGAGGCGATGGATCCCCTCACCGGCTGGTCGCTGCTGGATGTCGTTTCGGGAGACGACAGTTCGCTGCTGACTGTGTTCGGAGCCGACGTCGCCGAGCCGCGTCAACGGGTGGATGTCATACATCCGATCAGCTTCGCCGTCTCCGTATCGCTGGCCGCGGTGTGGGAGGCGTGCGGTGTGACTCCGGATGTGCTGGTCGGTCATTCGTCGGGGGAGATCGCCGCGGCCTGTGTCGCGGGCGCGCTCGGACTCGAGGATGCCGCCATGGTGGTTGCCCGGCGCAGCCGGGTGCTGACCGAGCGTCTGGCCGGCCGAGGCGGCATGGTTTCGCTGGCCGTGCCCTGCGCGCGAGCGCGCGAGATCATCGCTCGATTCGATGGCCGATTGTCGATCGCCGCACTCAACGGTCCCGCGACAACGGTGATCTCGGGTGAGCTCGCGGCCCTGGACGAAGTGGTCGCCGAATGTGCGCGAATCGGTGTGCGGGCCCGGCGGATCGATGCGGACGGAGCCGGGCACTCGGCGCAGGTCGACGCGGCGACGCAGCGACGCGTGATCGAGGAATTGACGACGATCAACCCTCGACCGGGTCGGATCCCGATCTACTCGACGGTCCGCGCCGCGCTGATCGATGGCAGCGAGATGGACGCGCACTACTGGGCCGAAAGCGCACAGGCCTCAGTGCTTTTCGCCCCGGTGATGGAAAGCATGCTGGCGCAGGGATACCGGTTGTTCATCGAAGTCAGCTCGCATCCGGTGCTGGTGCCCGCGGTGCAGCAGGCCGCCGACCATGGCGGCGTACCGGTCGTCGCGTTCGGCACCCTGCGCCGTGGTGAGGGCGGCAGGCATCGCACGGTGGAGGCATTGGCGCAGGCGTGGACGCACGGACTCGCAGTGGATTGGTCCGCCGCGCTGCCCGACGCGGCGACCGCCGAGCCGGTGCCGTTGCCGACGTACGCCTTTCAGCGGGAACGTTATTGGCTCGAACTCAGCTCGCCCGACGCGGACACCGGCACGGTCGATCCGATCGACGCGGAACTCTGGGATCTCATCGAAAGCGGCCGGCCGGAAAGACTCGCGGACGTGGTCGGTGCCGACCCCGAGGCCGGGTCGAGCGAATTGCTCGCGGCGCTGGTGCGGTGGCGTCGCGCCGCTCGTCGGAGCAAACTGGCGGATGCCTGTCGCTATGTGGACGAGTGGCGGCTGTTCCAGGCTCCTTCTGCGGGACCGGCCGGCCGATGGCTGGTGGTGCGATACGCCGACGAGAGCGCTGCGGCGGCGACCGATGCGGTGTTGTCAGGTCTGGACCCCGACCACTGCGTGGTGGTGACTGCGGCGCCGGCCGATGATCGGGCCGGTCTGGCGGAGAAGATCCGCGTGGTAGCCGGATCTCGACCCGCGTTCGACGGGGTGTTGT
Source organism: Nocardia sp. NPDC055002 (assembly GCF_053608825.1). Lineage (NCBI taxonomy): Bacteria > Bacillati > Actinomycetota > Actinomycetes > Mycobacteriales > Nocardiaceae > Nocardia > Nocardia sp. NPDC055002. The sequence continues at coordinate 7,505 of NZ_JBSGWE010000003.1, read as the reverse complement.
CGCTGCTGGCCTTCACCGAATCCGCCGACCCCGGCTACCCCGATGTCGCGGCCGCTGTTTCCGGGAATCTGATCCTGAATCAGGCGTTGTCCGACCTCGGCGTCGAAGCGAAGTCGTGGTGGCTGACCCGCGGCGCGGTGGGGACGGGAAGCGACGATCCGGCGCCGGTGCCCGCGCACGCACAGTTGTGGGGGCTGGGGCGAGTTGTCGCGCTGGAGCAGCCGTACAGCTGGGGAGGCCTGATCGATCTGCCCGAGACGATCGGGGATGATCTCGGAGCGCTCCTCATGGCGGTTGTGTCCGGTGAGCACGGTGAGGACCAGGTCGCCATCCGCGGCGGAAATGTGTTCGGGCGCCGGTTGATCGCCGACAAGGCCGACGCCGGTTTGTGGAATCCCCGCGGCACCGTCCTGATCACCGGTGGCACCGGGGCGCTCGGTGGACACGTCGCCCGGTGGGCCGCGGCCAACGGCGCCGACCACATCATGCTGATCAGCCGGAGCGGCGATCGTGCCGCCTCGGCCCCCGGGCTGGAGACGGAGCTGCGCGAACTGGGCGCCGAGGTTTCCTTCGTCGCGTGTGACATCGCGGACCGAACCGCGCTGGCCTCGGCCATCGAGGGGATACCCGCCGAATTCCCGTTGCGAGCGGTGGTGCACACCGCGGGGATCGCCTACTACGGGATGCTGCCCGAGACCACGGTCGAGCAGGTGGCGCTGGCGACCGCCGGAAAGGTCCTTGGTGCGCGCAATCTGGACACGCTCACCCGAGAGCTGGATCTGGACGCGTTCGTGTTGTTCTCCTCGGGTGCCTCGTCCTGGGGTAGTGCGGGCAATGCCGTATATGCGCTCGGCAACGCGTATCTGGACGGGTTGGCCTTGCAACGCAGAGCGTCCGGCCGTCCGGGCACATCGGTGGCCTGGGGTGGCTGGGACGGTGGCGGTATGGCCGAGGGCGCGCCCATCGAGATCATGGGGCCGCGGGGCATGCGGTTGATGCCGCCCGACGTCGCCGCCGAGGCCATGGCCGCCGCGATCGCCAGTGCCGATACCGTCGTCACCGTCGCCGATGTGGACTGGGCCTGGTGGGCGGAGACCTTCACCATCGCCCGGCCGAGTCCACTGATCTCGGAGATTCCGGCGATCAAGGCGGCGTCTACGACCCCGGCAACAGAGGGACCCGATCGGACCGCCTGGCGTGCGCAGATGGCAGAGCTACCCGCCGAGCAGCAGCGTGCGAACTTGATCGAGATGATCTCCACCGAGGTCGCCGGTGTGCTCAAAATCGCCGGCGGTGGTGGGGTCGAGCCGGACCGCCCTTTCATCGAGCTCGGATTCGATTCGCTCACTGCGATCGAACTGCGCGACAGGCTCAAGAGCCTGACGGGCCTGGCTCTGCCCTCCGCGGTGGCGATGGACTACCCCACCGGGCGGTTGCTGGCCGAGCATGTGGGAGAGCTGATGGCCGAGGAGGAACAGCCACGATCGGCGGCATCGCCGGGCTCGCTCAGCATCGCTTCGCTCTATCGCGCCGCCTGCACCGCGGGCCGTTTCGTGGAAGCGAACGAAATGGCCATGGCTGCGGCGAGATTGCGACCGACCTTCGGCGCGGCGACGGAGATGAACATGACACGGCCGCCGGTGAAACTCGCTTCGGGCTCTGATCCCGTTGTCCTCATCGGCATCCCCGCGACCAGTCCGCTCTCAGGAGAATACGAATTCTCGCGAATGGCAAGGCATTTCGAGGGTAAGCGTGACCTCTGGGTGTTGCCGCTACCTGGTTTTCACGATGGCGAGAATCTTCCGGAAACCTGGGAAGTGTTTGTGGAGATGCTGGCAGATCAGATCGTCCAGATCGCCGATGGCCGACGTTTCGTGCTGATGGGCCGTTCCTCTGGGGGATCCATCGCCCATGCTGTCGAACTCCGTCTGGAGAAGATCGCGAGCCCGGCTGAGGCGGTGGTACTGCTCGATTCGTTCGAGATCGGGACCGACGAGACCATACGGGTCCAACCGGGTGCGCTCCGTGCGCTGGAGGGGCACGAAGCGCGGGTGGGCCAAATGGATGACATCAGGCTCACCGCGATGGCCGGTTATTACCGGCTGCTGGCCAACTGGGAGCGCCGGGAATTGGCTTGTCCCACATTGTTCGTCGCGGCCGCCGAGCCGGATTCCGACACCGGGGTATCGGCGATCTGGACGCTGCCCCATGACGAGATAACGGTGGCGGGCGACCATTTCAGCATGGCCGAGGAATACGCACTGGAGACCGCTGCATCGGTCGAGCGGTGGATATGCGAGACCGTCGGTGACAAGCGCGTGGCGTCGGACGCCGAACTTGCCCGCGGCGCGGAGCCGGGGACTCGATGAAAAACATTCCTTGTCGGGGGATACAGCTGTCGGCCACCGAGGTCGGGGCAAGAGAGGGAAAATGATGCGTGCTCAACTCACCGCTGCGGAGATCGCTCGGATGCCGCGTGGCGGACCGGATGCGTCATGGTTGAATCGCCGATTCCAAACGCAGAGACCAGAATTGACTGACCGCTACGATATTTCCGACGCACTGAAGCAGAAAGTGATCGGGACCCTCGACCGGTTCGGTGATCGATTCGGGCTTCATACGCTCAACGCGCAGATGGTATTGGATCAGGTCGCGGGCATCGACAAGCCGAGAATCTTGGAGCTCGGTGCAGGCCATGGCGGGGTGACGGCCGAAATTCTGAGCCTGCATTCCTCGGCCGAAGTGACCGTCAGCGATATCGATCCGGCATCGGTGGACAATATCGCAGCAGGTCCTCTGGGGGCGCACCCGCGTTGCACGGTAAAGCTGATCGATGCCACCGAGATCGATTTCCCGGAAGACAGCTTCGACCTTGTCGTATTTGCCGTCTCCATGCACCACCTGCCACCGGAGGACGCCTGCCGGGTAATCGCCGACGCGACACGTGTGGGTAAGAAGTTCCTGGTCATAGACTTGGAGCGCCCGTCGACTCTGGGGTTGTTGCTCGCTCCTGTGATGCTGATACCCACCGCGATCGCGGTACTGATGGTTTCACCGATGTCAGCGGTGCTGCCATTTCTCCACGATTCCCTCATCGGCACGCTCCGTGCGTACAGTCGCGCAGCCTTCGAAGCACTGGGCGATGCCACTGCGCCAGATATGGTTGTCGAGTTCGCGCCGGGTGGCCCGCGCTCCTTGCCATGGATTCCCATCGTGTTCTCCAGGGGGACCACGGCCGGTGGGGAATCGGCGGATTAGGAGCTGTCCCACTTCCGGTTGTGGCCGATAGCATCGGCCACAACCGGAAGTGGGACGAATTTCGCTCCGGCGTCACCCGTGAGCAGCATCCATTCGCAAACTGCGCTGAAGTTCTTTGAGCTTCGCCGAGAACGACGCGATGTGCTTGTCGAGGGCAGGGGAGCTGCCGGCCTTCGTCAGCTGGCCGCGGGCGCTCTGCAACTGTTGCGCCGACATCCGATCCTTGCCCATCATCTCGAAGATGTAGTCCCGTCCTCCGTAATACGGGAGGTCGCTCAGCATGAACGCCAACTTCTGACCGCCGCGCTTCTCGAATTGCTCACGGTGGCAGACGACGTCGGGAGCCACGGACCGGATGGAGATCGCGGTCCGCCGGCACTTCTGGTTCTGCGTCCGGTGAATGATGTCTCCGCGCAGGAGCAGCAGGTCACCGGGGGAGAGCAGGGGCGTGTGCGCCAGCACCTCCAGATCCGCCTGGAACTGAACCGAACTTCCCGAGTCGTCATCGAGGCGGGTTCGCCCCGTGTAGCGGGCTGCACCGGAGCCGACCGCCAAGGTATGGAGTTCCTGGTCGGCCGCCGCCAGCTCGGAGAACGGAATAATGGTGACGTTCGACTCGGTGGGGTCCGCTTTGTCGAGAACCATGTACAGGTTCGTGTATCGCAGATGTTCTCGAAAGTCGTAGTAGGAGCCGTGCTCCTGGTGGAACGGGAAGTTCACCGAGTGCTCGGGATCGTCCGGATCCACCGAGAAGAACGCACTCTGCGTCAGGAGCATGTCGCATCCGAACAGCTCCCGCTGAACATCCTTCAATTTTCCCCGGACGGCGGGGTCGATGCGTGACGGATCGTCGAGCACGGAGGCGAGTCGCTTACCGAAATATCCGGCCCCCGTCCCGTGTCCGATCTGCGCGGCCACTTCGAGCAGGGTGCGGATCTCGCGGCCGTCGAGAAATCCCTCGATGTGTACGAATCCGTCGCTGTCGAACTTCTTCTGTATTGTCATTTCAATACTCCTGAATCCGATGTAGCCATAAATATCACAGGCGCCATTCCCTGGATCTGGAATGGCGCCTGTGTGGTTTCTTCAGTTTTCGGTTGTCCAGCGACTCTTGGCTCGCGGTTTGTCGGCCAGTGCATCGGGAAGTGGTGTCTTTCCGATCTGGTCGAGCGGGACCGGGTTCGGGCTCGGCAGCGAGTCGTCGCTCATGTTCATGGAGTACAGCCCGATCAGGACGCCGCGATTGTCGTGAATATGCGCGACATCACACGTACCGTCCTCGTTGGTGGTCGGCGGAACGGTGACCTTGCCGCCCGCCTCCTCGACGAGCCGGCAGGTTTCCGCGAGATCGTCGACCTCCAGGATTACCGCGAAATACTCTTCGGGGATTTCGCGCCCCTCGGGGGTGAGATGCGTATCCCACGTCGTGCCGAAGGGAGTGACACTACCGGCCGGGGTATTCGCGAAACCGGCGGGATTGCCGGGCCCCTCCGAGCCGTTGGTGAATGTCCACCCGAAGGCCTTCTCGTAGAATCCTTGAGTCGCTGCCACATCTCTACTGCCGATCTCGAATGAGATCAATCGCCCGAAATGTTTAGACATACATATTCTCTTTCCGACTGGATGGATCGTCTGATGGGATCGTGAACGGTTGTCAAGAATGGTCGCAACCATGCCACTTGCGGTCAGTATTCGCGGCGCGGCCATGGCTGTCAACCGCTGACTTGCGGCCGAATAACGGGCGACATGTTAGGGGTATTGCAGGGGTGCTCTATTAGGGGCAATTGCGGCTACGTTTTCGGTGCCAACCTTTGTGCAATTTTGGTCGGGAGTAATGAGCGCGATGACGATGAACCCTGCGGATACCGCGACTTCTCGAGTGTTCGTCTTGTCTGCCGACGACCCGGACAGCCTGCGCGAACGTGCCGTCGTGCTGCGCGAGTTCATGTCGGCGCACCCCGAACACGAGCCACTCGACATCGCCTATTCGCTGGCAGGCACAGATCCGCGGGGCGAACATCGCGCGACCGTGATCGCGGCGGACAACGCGGATCTGATGACCCTGCTCGGGCAGCTGGCATCGGGTGAACCGCATGCGGACATCTGCGTGGGCCAGGCGAAGACGGGCGGCGGTGTCGTCCTCGTCTATCCCGGGTTCGGAATCGAGTGGCCGGGGATGGCGCGGCAGCTGCTCGACTCGTCGGCCACCTTCCGGGCAGAGATAGCTGCCTTCGAGCGGGCGCTGTCGCCCTTCACGGATTGGTCGTTGACCGATGTGCTGCTGGAGCGTCCCGGCGCCCCGTCCCTCGACCGTCTGGATGTGGCGCAACCGGTGTCGTGCGCAGTCTCGATCGCGCTCACCGCGCTCTGGCGCGAGGCCGGTGTGGAGCCCGACGCCGTGCTGGGATACAGCCTCGGCGAGATCCCCGCGGCGCATGTCTCGGGCGCGTTGTCCCTGTCGGATATCGCGCGGACGGTGGCTCATTTCAGCGTGGAACAGGCAAGTCTGGATGGACAGGGTGCGATGATGATCGCCGCGCTCTCCGCCGAACGCTTGACGGGCCGGCTCGCCGAGATAACCGATCGGGCGCGGGTGGTAGGGCACAACGGTCCGAATTCCTCGGTGGTGGCGGGCGATCCGGACGCGGTGTCGGCCGTGCTGGCCGACCTCGCTCGCGGTGGTATCCGAGCACAACGGGTGCCGGTGGGTGCTGCGGTGCACACCGCGCAGTTCGACGGCTCCGAAGTATCGCTGCGCACGGCATTGGCGCCGATTCGCCCACGCGTCGCGCGGATCCCGTTCTGCTCCACCGTCACCGCCGATCTGCTCGATTCCGAGCAGTTGACGGGAAGCCATTGGGGCCGCAACCTCCGCGAGACCGTTCAGTTCGAGGCCGCGATGCGCCGAATGCTCGATTACGGGTATCGGCATTTTCTCGAGATCGCCCCGCGTCCCGCGCTGACCATGTCGATGCACGACATCTTCGAGAACGCCGGCGTTCAGGCCGTGGCGCTGGGCACGCTGCGTCGCGACGACACCAGTGCGCGGCGGTTTCAGGCGGCCGTGGCCGCGGCTTATGTCGAAGGAGTGCCGGTCGACTGGACACACCATTTCGCCGGGACCGGAGCCCGGCGGATCTCACTGCCGAAGCCGACCGAGCGTCCACCGGCCGCGAAGACCGTCCACGTACCGTCGGTGCCTGTCGCGCGCGGCGACGGTCGTCGGCTGCGCGAGGTCATGGGCCTGATCCAGGCGCAGATGACGGCAGTGCTGGGTCGCACGGAGTCCGGCGATCCCGACAGGACGTTCAGCGAGATCGGCTTCGACTCCCTCACCGCGGTGCAACTCCGTAATGGGCTCAACACAGCCACCGGGTTGACGCTGGCCACGACGGTGATCTTCGACTACGCGACACCGGCGGAGCTGGCCCGCCACATCGTCGCGGCCGAGACCGGCGCGGCCGGCGAGCCCGAGGCACAGCCGGAAGCGGACGTGTCGGACGAGCCGATCGCGATCGTGGGCATGAGCTGCCGATACCCAGGCGGCGTCGGGACACCCGAAGAGTTGTGGCGGTTGGTCGAACGGGGCGACGACGTCATCTCGACCTATCCCGAGGACCGCGGGTGGGACGCCGAGCATGTGCGTTCGTCACGAACCGACCGTGGTGGGTTCCTCTACGACGCGGCGGATTTCGATGCTGAGTTGTTCGGGATCTCGCCGCGTGAGGCGTTGGCGATGGATCCGCAGCAGCGGTTGTTGCTGGAGGTGTCGTGGGAGTTGTTCGAGCGGGCGGGTATCGCGCCTGATTCGTTGCGGGGCAGTCGAACCGGTGTCTACATCGGTATGTCCGGCCGGGACTACGCGGGCGATCTGCTCGACCAGCCGGACCAAGCCGGTGGCTATCTGCTCGCCGGCAATCTGATGAGCGTCGCCTCCGGCCGGATCGCCTACACCTACGGGTTCGAAGGGCCGGCCGTCACGGTGGACACTGCCTGTTCTGCCTCGCTGGTGGCCATGCACCTCGGTGCCCGGGCACTGCGCAGCGGGGAATGCTCCCTCGCCGTCGTCGGGGGCGTCACGATCATGTCGACCCCGGCGTTGATGCTCGAGTTCTCTCGTCAGGGTGGTTTGTCGGGTGATGGTCGGTGTAAGTCGTTTGCGGGGGCGGCGGATGGGACGGGGTGGGGTGAGGGGGTTGGTTTGGTGTTGTTGGAGCGGTTGTCGGATGCGCGTCGTTTGGGTCATC